>JAEEKX010000010.1 GCA_016288655.1 Bacteroidales bacterium | reverse complement strand
CTATAGCGTCGGGGTACACCTCTTCCCATTCCGAACAGAGAAGTTAAAACCGACCGCGCCGATGGTACTGCCTGAAGAAGGTGGGAGAGTAGGTCGTCGCCCAATACCACAGCCCCTTCATCGTGAAGGGGCTTTTTTTATGCCTATGGAAAAGACCAACGTCATGCGAATCCTCACCCAAAAGGGCATCCCCTTCGTGCCGCACGAGTACGACTCGTCGCTTACGGACGGCCAGACCATTGCCGCCACCTTGGGCCAGGATCCTGAAAAAGTATTCAAAACATTGGTTACCGTCGCCAACACCGGAGAACATCTGGTATTCGTGATCCCCGTGGCCTGCTCGCTCGACCTGAAGAAGGCCGCAGCCGCCGCAGGCGTCAAAAATGTGCTGATGATTAAGCAAAAGGAACTTCTGCCTCTTACGGGCTACATCCACGGCGGCTGCTCGCCTATCGGCATGAAAAAGCCCTTCCGCACCTTCATCGAAGAGTCGGCGCAGTTGTACGACACTATCACTTTCAGTGCCGGCCGCGTCGGTTACCAGGTTGAGATGGCTCCCGACGCGGTTCTGTCGTTGGTGGGGGCATCCTACGCCGACTTGGTGTAGTTCTACTCGTAGTGACGAATCCTAACCTCTACGCCTTTTTTCAGCTCGTCGGCTATTTTTCGACACGTCCGTATTCCTGTAATGATAGGGGAACACCAGCGAGGACTTAGAAGTTGTCCACGTGGACCTCGAAATAGGCCTTCGGGTGTGCGCAGACGGGGCAGACTTCGGGGGCTTTTTCGCCCACGACGATGTGACCGCAGTTGCGGCATTCCCACACTTTTACGCTGGATTTCTGGAACACTTCGTCGTTCTCGATGTTCTTCAGCAGGGCGCGGTAGCGTTCCTCGTGGCGTTTTTCGATGGCGGCTACCATGCGGAACTTCTTCGCCAGCACGGTGAAACCCTCTTCTTCGGCAGTCTTGGCGAAGTTCTCGTACATGTCGGTCCACTCGTAGTTCTCGCCGTCGGCGGCGTCTGCCAGATTCTCAGTGGTCTCGCCGATGCCGTTCAGTTCCTTGAACCACAGTTTGGCGTGCTCCTTCTCATTGTCGGCGGTCTTCAGAAACAGTTCGGCAATCTGCTCAAAGCCCTCTTTCTTGGCCTTGGATGCGAAGTAGGTGTACTTGTTGCGTGCTTGCGACTCGCCAGCGAAAGCGGCTTCCAGATTCTTCTCCGTCTGAGTGCCCGCATACTTGTTTTGCTTGTTCATTTTCGTGAGTTTTTGGGTGTATAATGTTGTTTATCATTGGGTTGAAAATGCATTCTTTTTCAGAGCCAACATTGGCGGAAGCCATGAAGAGATTAGGCCTGCAATGTGCGGACGCTCTGTTGCTGCAACACCTCCGCACGGTTGGGGGTGTCGAAAGTCGGTGAGGCGAGGATGTCCAACCACAACTCCTTGCCATCGGCGCGCACCTCGTGGCTGTCGGTGAGGCAGGCGACGGTGAAGGCCTCCGTCTTTGCATCCTCGAAGGTGGCCTCCGTCATGCGGCGGTTGATCTCCGAAAGACCCTCGGCACCCGACAACTGCACCGAAATCCGGTCGTTGTGGATGTAGAAGTTGACCGTGAAGGTGGCGTCATCCCGCCTGGCGCAATGCTCCACCATCGTCACCAACTCGTACATGCCGTATGAGATGATGCCGAACTGCTCCTCCAGATGGTAGGTGTCGCAGATGTTCTCCACGGCTTGTAAGACGCGATTCTGAGCGTCGGAAAGTGTAAGGTCTTTTAATTCAATGCTATACATGGTTGGAACTTTTATTCTATGTTGTAAAAATATTGATTGACTTTCTCTTTGTAATAGTAGTTCAAACTTGGAGGAATGGACTTCAACATCTCCGTTTGCTGCTGCGACTTTTTGTCCACGTTCCACTCTTTGGGCGGGTTGGGGTTGATGATGTCGCGCCCCTCAGTGCTCTCGCGCTTGTCGTCCTGGTCGCGCTGCATCTCGGCGCGCTCGCTCTCCAGCATGCGCGTCTCGATCTTCTTCTGCCTGTTGATGGTCTCGGCGGTGATGCGGCGGTTCACGAGGTCCTTCTCGGTCTGCTCCATGTCGCGCAGCATCTGCTCTATGCTCTTGTCGCCCACGCCGTTCTGCGACTTCAGAGCGTCTTCGTACTCCTGCATCATCTTTCGGATGGCCTCCTGTTGGGCGGCCATGCGGGCGAACTGCTCGCTCATCGACTGGCCGTTCTGCCCCTGCTGTCCCTGCTGTTTGCCCTGTTCCATCGAACGTTTGAGGGCCTCCATCTGGCGGTTGAGTTGCTGTTGCAGTTCACGGGCGGTCTTGGCCTTGCTCTTTCCCTTGCCGCCGGGGTTGCTGCAGGATCCCTTGCCCTGTTTTTGGCAGTTCTGGCATTGGCTCTGCTTCTGCTTCACCTCCTTCATCGACTCCGCCAGCATCAGGGCGAGGTTGTTCATGCTGGTCATGGCGAACTGCTGTTGGCTGAGGGCGTTCTGCACCTTGGTGTCGGCTAACGAGGCCGTCGCGGCATCCAGATAGTTGTTGATCTTGCCCACCTCCTCGTTGATGAAGGGCTTCACCGAACTTTGACGACGGGCGAGCGCATCCAACGAGTCGGCGATCATCTCCATGTTCTCACGGATGTTGTGCTGCGCCCGCGCGATGTCGGGAATCTGGGGCGAATGCGTGTATAACGGGCGCAACCGCTCCATGTTCGACTCCTGGTTGAAGGAGATCTGCACCAAGTTGTCCAAAATCTGCCGCAGACTCTCCATGTCCTCCTCCAAGTTCTCCTCCTCGTTTTCGAGCATGTTCTTCTCCATCTGGTCGGCCATCTCCTCCATCTTCTCGCCCGCATCTTGCTGACTGCTGGCCGCTTTGCTGCGGTTGTTCTTCTCCAAGCCGTCGCGGCTGTTCTTGAAGTCCTGCTCGATCTGCTGTTGCAGCTGCTTCGTATCGGTCAGTTTGTTGGGATCTTCCAACTCCTTGTTCAACTGCTCCAAATCCTTCAGATCCTTCTTCAACTCATTGAACTGCTGCTCGATATTCTGTTGTTTTTTCAGCAGTTCCTGCTTGTCGATGGCTTTCTGTTCACTCTGTTTCGACAGGGCCTTCTGCTCTTCCGAAAGTTGCCGCGTCTTGTCGATGATGTCGTTGTATTTCTTCTCGAACTCCAGTTGCTTGAACAGTTCCAGCTGTTGGTCGAGCGACTTGTTCAGGTCTTCGGTGTTGCTCTTCATCTCCTGCACGGTCTTCTTCACCTCCTCCTTGTTGCCCTGCTGGTTGAGTTGGTCCATCATCTTCTGGAGCTTTTCATACATCTCCTTGATTTCGTCGGAGAGCACGTCGTTGAAGCGTTTCTCCAACTCCTTCTGTTTCTGAATGAGATTTTCGGGCAGGTTCTTGAACTTGTCTTCCATCATTTGTTGCTGATCCTGAGCTTGTTTCATCTCGTCGATCTGCTTCTTGAGTTCCTCGTATTTTTCGGTCAACTCCTCCAGTTTCTTCTTGTCCTGCCACGACAGTTCCTTGTTCTGCATCATCTGTTGCTGCAGTTTGTCGATGTCCTTCAGCAGGTCTTTGGAATCCATGATCATCTCTTCCAAGTCGCTCTTGGTCTGTGCGTTGCTGTTTTCAATCTGCTGGTCGATCTCCTCTTCGGTCATCACGCGGTAGGTCTCGGCGACGCTGCGGGCCGACTTGGGACCGTTCACGCCGTCGTTGTCGAACACTTGGAAGTAGTAGTCGATGCGTTCGCCCGGGTTGAGCATGAGCATGCCGGCGTCGAAGTAGTGGTAAAAGTTCTGGACGGCCAAGGACGTGTTGATGGAGATATTCTGTATTTTGTTGGACTCCAGTAAGTTGTCGTCTTTGTCGTATTTGGAATAGACGAACTGTGCCTTGGAGAAACCGTAGTCGTCGTGGATGGTGCCCTTGAAATAGATGCGGTCGGGCAGCACGGAGTCGGCTTGGCTCACGACGGCGATGTCGGGGTACTGGTCGGGCACGATGTTGATGTTGTGCTTCAGCGTGTCGGCGGATGCGCAATATTGGTTGTTGTTGGTGATGGCGTACTCGAAGGAACTGCGCACGGTCTTGGAGATGCGGAAAGTGCCCTTGCTGGGGTTGACGGACTGTTTCTCCTCTTCGGTGATGAACTGCAGGCGGTCGGTGTTGCGGGTGTAGAACGACCAGGTGATCTGGGTGCCGTCGGGAACGGTGGCGTCGCCGTTGTTGTCGATGGTCTCGTCGTTCTTGTGCAGGTAGGCGGGGTAGTGGAGGGTCATGGCGAAACTCACGATCACGGGCTTGGGCAGCACGGTGAGGGTCAACTCGTCGGTCGTCACCTCGTCGGTGAAGACGCGGAATTTGGTGTCGCCCTGCAGGTGTTTGAAGGTGTAGGAGAAGTGGATGTTGTCGGATTTGGACATCTGGAACTTGCGCCCGCCCACCTCAATGGATGCGCTGGCGGGGGTCTCGGTGCCGGTGGCCTTCACCCGCAGTTCGAACTCCTCGTTCTGGAAGGTGGTGAGCGTGTCGTTGAGGATCTCGAAGGCGTAGGGCGCGGGCTTCGCGTAGAACTTGTCGTAGTTGACGATGCGCTCGGTCGATTGGGTGAAGATTTCGCTGCGTACGCTCATCAGGACGACGAACAGCAGCACGGGAATGAGCGCCCACTTGATGTATTTGCGGGTCTTGCGGAACGGGATGGCCTTCACGAAGGGGAAGGGCTTGAGCCGTTCGATTTTCGTGTCGATGGCCGCTGCAAGGATGGAGGCACTCTCGCCTTCGCCGTTCTCCCGCATCGCCTCCAACTGGAAGAGATTCAATAGTTTATCATCGATTTCCGGAAAATGTTTTCCGATGATGTTGGCGATCTCCGTGGCGGTGAGTTGCTTCCCTATGCCAAAAATTTTCAGCAATGGGATGATGACGTAATAGACCAACGTGAACCCGAAGATGGCAAGGTAGGAGTAGAAGAGGATGGTGCGGACGGTGGAGTTGAAGTAGGAGAAGTACTCGAGCAGGGCGTAGGCGATGAACACCATCAGCGTGACGAAAACGAACAACATCCCGCCGCGAAGCAGCCGGTTGAGGTAGTACTTGCGTACGAACTCCTTGATTTTCCGTCTTATAAATTCTTGATTAGTGGTCATTTTCAGGGTGCTCCTGGAGCCAGGTTACGTTGTAGAAGGTGTCGTTTTGTTGTTTGAAATAGGAGTGCAGCATCTTGTTCTTGCCGAAAAGTTGCCGGTTGAAGAAGATGCGGCGGAGGGAGCCGTTGGCTTTGTTGAGTTTCTTACGGCGTTCGAAATATTTATAGAGAGAAGAGGGACCACTCTGTGGCTGTGAGAGTTCCAATTCCCTGATTATCAATTCTGAAATGGGAATCTGGACAGGACAGATCTGGTCGCAGTTGCCGCAGAGCATGGCGTTTTGGGAGATGCGCTCCATGTTGTTGGCATGTTGCAGGAAGTTGTCGCGGACGATGCCGATGGGGGTGCGTTCTTTGGTGTAGGCGTAGAGCGGGCAGACGGTCTTGCAGAGGCCGCAGTCGATGCAGTAGAGCGCCTCTCGCAACGTCGGATCCTGCATCAGACGGGAAGTGCCGTTGTCATACAGGAAGATGGATACCTGCACGGGCTGCCGTGTGGGCTCGTCGCTGAGGTTGGAGACGTTCTTTTCCACCAATTGGAAAGGGTGGTTGATCAACTTGACGTCTTCGGGCAGGTAGTTGTTGGTCTGGTAAAAGGAACGCAGGTAAAGGAGAAGTTCCAGGTCTTCCGGTTCGTTTATCAATTTGCTGATATCGAGCAGGATGAAAAGGTTGGGAACGCGGTTGAGGATGTTCTTGCAGTTTTTGTTGAGCAGAACGAGCGTGCCGGTCTTCACCACGGCGAAGTCGGCTTGGGTGAAGAGGTAGGTGGCGCTGGCGGCTCCGCTCTCCACGTCGTTGTAGTGGATCGCCTTGATGGATTTCGCGTCGTGGAATGCCTCGGGGGTGCGGGGCAGGTCGAAACAGAACTTGTTGAAATATTTCTCGGGGAGGAGCTTGAAGACCAAGGAGGTGAGTTCCTCTTCGTTGCTCACCCAATAGAGTTTGAAGTTCTTGTCGTTCATCCGGTGCTCGAAGGCGATGAGTTTGTTCTCCATGTCTTCGATGTAGGCACGGCGGGCGCTGTTGGCGCGGGAACGGATGTCGTCAATGTCGGCGCTGGCGATGTTCATGGCTAACGGAGGTTGATTTTTTGGACTCTTCTTTCGTGGCGGCCGCCCTCGAACGGGGTGCTGAGGAAGGTATCGACGAGGTCGGCGGCGGTGTCGGCGTCGATGAAGCGCGCGGGCATCACCAGCACGTTGGCGTTGTTGTGCTGCCGGGCGAGGGCGGCGATGTCGTGGCTCCAGCACAGCGCCGCACGGATGCCGGCGTGCTTGTTGGCCGTGATGGCCATGCCGTTGCCCGTCCCGCAGATCAGGATCCCGCAGCCGTCGACCTCGCTCGCCACCGCCTCCGCCAACGGATGCGCGTAGTCGGGATAATCGACGCTGTCGGAAGAAAACGTGCCGTGGTCCACCCACTCGCAACGGTCCGCAAAACGCTGTTTGATAATCTCTTTCAATTCATATCCGGCATGATCGGATGCAATATGGAGTTTCATCATTGTACTTTTTACAGAATTTGCAAAAGTACAAATAAAAATCCAAATACCCAAAGCAAATTTACTCCCGATTTCTGCCTTTTTTTCTAAAAAAATGACAGGAAATACCGGCACAGACTACGGCAGGTAGGTCTCCAACAACTTGCACTCCGGCAACGGCAGCAACTTCGCCTCCGTGGCAAGGGCAGGCATCAACAGCACTTCGCCTGTATGCAGCGGGTACTCCTTGCCCTCCTCCACGAAGCAGGCGCTCCCCTCCACGCATACGTAAACCACCATCGAGTCGATGCCGGCGTACACCTTTTCTAACGGCTGCGTGAAGTGCAGGAGGTTGGTCGCGAACTGCGGACAGCGCACCACCGGCACGGTCTGGTTCAACGTGGGCGCGTAGGTGCGGTGGCAGTCGGCTGGACCGCCGAAGTGCAGGGCATCTTCCGCCTCCGCCGTGTGCAACTCCCGCGACTGACCCGCAGCATCCACGCGGTTCCAGTCGAAAATGCGGTAGGTGCAATCCGAAGACTGCTGTATCTCGCTGAGCAACACGCCCTTGCCGATAGCGTGAACCGTCCCTCCAGGGATCAGGAACACGTCGCCCGCCTTTACAGGGTAGAACTGTAACAGCCGGTCCACCGTGCCGTCGGCCACCGCTTGCAGGTAGTCCGCCTTCTCCACGCCATCGCGGAAGCCGACGTACAACCCTGCGCCCGGGTCGGCCTGCAATACGTACCACATCTCCGTCTTCCCGTTCGTGCCGTAGCGCCGCTGTGCCAAGGCGTCGTCGGGGTGTACCTGCACCGACAGGTCCTCCTGTGCGTCGATGAATTTCACCAACAGCGGGAAGTCGTTGCCGTATTTGTCGTAAACCTTGTCTCCGACCAGGTCGCCCATATACACCTCCGTCAACTCATCGAGGTCGTTGCCGGCGAGGGGAAACCCTTCCGCTACGGTCGAGGACTTGCCCGCCAAGCCGGAGATCTCCCAACTCTCGCCGCAGTTTTTCAAGTTTCCGAAATCTTTGTGCAACAGGTTCTTAATCTTCTGTCCGCCCCAGATTTTCTCAAAAAAACGGGGATGGAATTTCAATGGTGTCAGCATGGCCGGGATGGGTTTTTAGGGTTGAAATCAAGTTGAAGTTGGGCGGTGGAATCGTCGCCCAGGAGGATGTCGATGGCGCGTTCGGTGACTTTCGCCACCGCGTAATTCTTTAACTCAGAAATCTTTACCACCATCTGGTCAGCGGTCGGCTTCGGAAGCCGTTTCACGGGCACGAGGTAGAAGTAGGCGTAGATGTTGCGGTGGGTGAGCACGTGCTTGGTCTGCCAGAACCGTTGCGGCGGCGCGGATGTCTCTATGTGGTTGTTTTTTAAATAAATATTGATTTCAAAATGCTCACTTTCCTGTTCCACCAACGGAAATTCGTAGAGATTTTTCCAGATGTCGTCATGACTGCGGCGTTGCAGGATCGTCTGTTCCTGGAAGAGGGGTACGAGGTAGTGGAAGAAGCGTTCTTTGACCTTGACATTGAGCGACTTGAAGGGCAGTTGTTCGGTCTGTTCGTGCAGGTGGGCGTAGCATTGGTCGGCGAAGGGGCAGTGGGAGCAGTCGGGACTTTTGGGGGTGCAGAGGGTGGCGCCCATCTCCATCATGGCCTGGTTGAAGGCGCCGGCACGGTCGGTGGCCAGCCACTGGCCGCAGAGGTCGGCGATCTGTCGGCGGGTGGTGTCGGCGGCAATGTTGTCGAAGATGCCCTGGTAGCGGGCGACGAAGCGGAGCACGTTGCCATCGACGGCGGGGTGGGGGAGACCGAAGGCGATGGAGCCGATGGCGGCGGCGGTGTAGTCGCCCACCCCTTTGAGCTGCCGGATGCCGGCATAGTCGGCGGGAAACCGGCCGCCGTGCTCATCCATGATGCTTCGGGCGGCGGCGTGCATGTTGCGGGCGCGGCTGTAGTAGCCCAGCCCCTGCCACACCTTGAGCACGGCGGCCTCATCGGCGCGGGCGAGGGCGGCCACATCGGGGAAGGCCTCCAGAAAGCGGCGGTAGTAGTCGATGCCCTGCGCCACGCGGGTCTGCTGCAGGATGATCTCCGACACCCAGATCCGATACGGGTCCGTCTCCCCGCGCCACGGCAGGTCGCGCTTGTGAGTGTCGAACCATTGGAGGAGCGTGTCGGCGAACATGGGTAAAAAATAAGGCACAACGCGAGGCGTCATGCCTTGAAGGTTAATGGATTATAAACGGTTAGTTGTTGTCGATGATCTGGAAAAGTTCGTCAAGTTTCGGGGTGAGGATGATCTCGGTGCGGCGGTTCTTGGCGCGGGCCTCCTTGGTGTCGGCGGGGTCGATGGGGAAGAACTCGCCACGGCCGGAGGCAGAGATGCGTTTCGGGTCGATGTCGCCGTACGAGAGAAGGAGCTTCACCACGGAGGTGGCACGCATCACGCTGAGGTCCCAGTTGTCGCGCACCTGACCGCTGCCGTTGTAGGCGAGGTTGTCGGTGTGCCCCTCAATCACCACGTTGATGTCCTGGTCGGCTTCGAGCACCTTGGCCAACTCTTGCAGGGCGGCCTTGCCCTCACCTTGTACCTCCCAGCGGGCGGAGGCGAACAGCAGTTTCTCGTCCATGGAGACATATACCTTGCCGTTGCGTTGTTCCACCTTCAAACCGCTGCCCTCGAAGTTCTTAAGGGCGTTGCTCACCTTCTCTTTCAGGGCACGCACCTCTTTGTCCTTCTGGTCGAGCACGTTCTGCAGCTCGGCGAGACTGCTGGCATACTGGTTGAGGGAATCCTGCTTGGCTTCCAACTGCTCTTGCAGGGCTTTCAGCTCCCGCTCCTTGTTGGAGAGTTGCAGTTGGGCGCTGTCGAGGTTGCCCGACAGCTCCGAGATGGCGGCGTTGCTGTTTCTGGTCAGGTTGGCAATGTCCTTCGCCAACTCGTCGTAGTCGTGCCGTGATTTGGCATAATCGCTCTCGGTCTGGGCCAATTTTCGGGTCAGCGAGAGGGTGTCCTGAGCGAGTTGCTCCACCTTGCCTTGAAGTTGGGCGACCTTGCGATCCAATTCCTGGTTGGCGCGGCGCAGGTCGTCGCGTTCGTTGCTGGCGTCGATCTTGTCGTTCATGCACTTCTTGTAGTTGTCTTCCAACTCCAAGTATTTCTGTTTGGTGACGCAGGAGGTGGCAAAGACCATCAAGCCTGCGAGAATGATGTACAATGTTCTTTTCATGCGATGGGAATGGTTGTTTTTCGGCATGCAAAAATACAATAAAGAAATACGGCACGAGAGCGAAATCCGAGCGTTTTATGCACAGTCGTTTGTTAAGAGTGTCAGAGAAAGAAATGGGAAAAACAGAGAAGTCGGAATGCCCTATTCGGCAATCTCCATCATCTTGAAAACATCATCGCTATACGCTAATCCATCAATTCCGCTATCACGGCGTCGGCGACCAGTACGCCCGCGTGCGTAAGCCGCAGCACCCTGTCCGCCAGCACGTAGTTCTCCGGGTTGACCCGTCGCAACCGCGCTTCCAGCGCCTGCCGCCGCGCGTGGCCGAACCGCTCCTCCACCTCCGCCAACGGCAGTCCCGCGCGCGTGCGCAACCGCAGCATCACCAACTCCTCCAACTGCTCCTCCGACGTCAACACCTCGCTTTCGTACCACCCCTGACTGGGGAGTGGGGAAGGTCTTCCGCCCTCTACATACTTCTTCAAGTCCGCCACGTTCCACCGTCTTACCGGCGCCTTGTACGAGTGCGCGGCCGCCCCAAACCCCAAGTAGGGCTCACCGGTCCAGTACGCCGCATTGTGCCGCGACACCGCGCCCTCCTTGGCAAAGTTGGAGATCTCGTACTGCTCGAAGCCCGCCGCGGCGGTCTCCTCCGTCAGGATGTCGAAGTCGCGGGCGGTGTCGCTCTCATCGGGCAGGTAGGCCGCGCCCTCGCGCACCCGCCGCGCCAGCAGCGTGTTCTCCTCCACCGTGAGCGAGTAGGCCGACAGGTGGCGGATCGGCAATGCCAGCGCCGTGCGCACCTCCGTCCGCCACTGCCCCGCAGTGCGGTAGGCAATGTCGTAGATCAGGTCGATGGAGAGGTTGTCGAAGCCCGCCTGCGCGGCACGCTCCACCGCCTCTCGCGCCTGTGCCGCCGTGTGCGTGCGGTTCAGCAATCGCAGAATCTCGTCGTCGAACGACTGCACCCCGATGCTCAAGCGGTTCAACCCCAGCGACTTCAGCGCCGCCAAGTAGTCGGCGGTGAGTTGCTCGGGGTTGGCCTCCAAGGTGAACTCCACCTCGTCGGTCCAGCGGTAACAGCGGCGCAACTGCGCCACGATGCGCTCCAGCTCAGCGGGGGAGCAGAGCGATGGGGTGCCGCCGCCGAAGTAGAGGGTGGCGACGGGCGTGCCGGCCAGTTCGTCGCGCCGCGACTCGATCTCGGCGCACAGGGCATCCCAATACGCCTCCCGCCACCGCGACGAGGCCACGGAGAAGAAACCGCAATAGACGCACTTGCGCTTGCAGAACGGGATGTGTACGTAGATGCCTGCCATGTTGCGAAAAAGGCGCCGATCGCTCGACGCCTTTTATTATGCGTATTGTATGCGGGTTAGTTTCTCACCACCTTGGCAGTGCCGACCAACTCGTTGCCGTTGAAGATGCGGAGGAAATAGACACCATGGGTCAACTGGCTCATGCGCACGACGTTGCTGCCGGCGGCAACGGCCTGGCTATCCACGAGTTCGCCCAGCATGTTGTAGATGGCCACGTGGGTGACGGGGTTGGCAATTTCGAGGGTGACGTTGTTGGCGGTCGGGTTGGGATAGACGTTCACGTTGGCCTGTTCGTTCTCGGCTACGCCGGCGCAGGCGCCCATCTCACGCGGGAGAATGTAGTAACGGGAATCGACGCGCGGGGTGCCGTAGCCATTGGAGTAGGCGGCGGTGATCTGAGTCACGCCGACCACGCTGACCTCGCTGGTGGGAATCTCCTCACCCACGTAGGTGTCGTACTGGCCGGTGAAATAGACGGCGGTGTCGGTGGTGGTGCCGTCGCTGACCACATAGCGGATTTGACGCTCGAAGTTGCCGGTGGCGCTGAAGGTGACGCAGTTGACACGCACCAACTGGCCCTGGATGCCGTCCATGTAGGACTTGTCCTGCAACTGGGAGAGGGTGATGTCGAGGGGTTCCGGCACGGTGGTCGGGAAGGCGTTGATGTCGGAGTTGTTGATGCCGGCCTGGACGTTCAACTCAAGGTAGCCGTAGTAGTTGGCAAGTTTGCCGACCACGTTGGTGATCTCCTGTCCTTGGGAGACGTTGGTGAGGTGGAAACTGGGGTCGTAGAGTTGGATGGCGCCGGTGGCGTCTTGCATCCACTTGTTGTAACTGCCGCTTCTGAAGGTCTGGGTGACGTAGGCGTGGCCGGTGTATTTGTAGAAGGTGTCGTCGGTGAAGTTGGTGTCGACGTTGCTCCAATCGATGAGGTTGCGCAGTTCGGCGATGGTGGCCACCTCGGTGATGTCGATGACGGTGGCGGAGAGGGCGACGGTGACGGGCTCGCTCAGGTCGCTGTTGGTGAGGGTGAGGGTGGCGTTGTAGGTGCCGGCCTCAGCCGCGGTGAAGGCCACGGGGATCTGCACGCCGTCTTCCGTCATCAGTTCGTCGTTGGCGGCGGTGGTGGCGGTGGTGGTGAACTGGCTGTCGCCGGTGATGGCGATGGTGGTGGTGCCTCCGGCGGTGAGGTTGTAGCCGGTGGCGACGAGCGTGGTGTTGCATGCCTCGTTCACACCCACGTTGGTGAAGGTGGTCGTGCCGTTGACGGCGATGGCCGGCGAGGTGGCGGGATATACGGAGATGTTGTCCAAGAAGATACGGTTCGCACCCGTGAAGGTGATGGTGGTGGAGCCGGAAGCGGAGGCGATCACCTCGAAGGTGGCGAGGTCGCACTCCACGTTGCTGCTGCTGCCCGTGTTGGGCAAACCGGTCACCTCATAGACGTTGCTGCCCACGGTGACGGTCATGGTGGTGGCGTCGCTGCCGTTCCAGCAACGGGCGTCGAAGACAATGCGGATGCTGCCGTTGGCATCGAAAGGCGCGGTGGTGATGGCACCGGCGACGGAGCCCGTGCCGAGTTTCACCTTGCCCGCGGCGGAATAGACTTTCACGCCGGTCCAGCCGGGAAGGTAGTTGCTCAACGTATTGGTGATTTCGGAGTTGCTGGCCTCGCACTGCTGCGTGCCGGAGCCGGTCAGCGCGGCGAAATCCTCGGAGAAGATGGGGTCGTTCTGGGCCTTCGCGGTCCCTATCAGACCAGCCAGACAGACAATCATGCAGATTGCCAAAAAGTTGTGAAATTTTTTCATGTTTTGATGTTTTGGTGATGAATAATGTTTGTTTGTCGTCTCAATAATGATGTCAATGGTTCGTTGCCGCCATCGGCTCCTGGTTCATCTTCTCTTTGATGAACTGGATGCGCCGGGCCAGCCACAGCACGTTTTCGTTCTTGGGATACTGTTTTTTTAGATTTTTATAGATTTTTTCAAGCATGACCAAGTCGTTGGCCTCATCGAAAAAGGTAGCCATCTGGTATTGCTGGTAGAAGGCGGTGATGGTGGCGAGAGAGGTGGGATTTTGGGCGATGAAGTTGCGGAGGTAGTTGGTATGGTGCCTTTTAATGAGATTGTAAGCGTCGTTGATAATGACGTGGGCGCTGTCGTCGTCGCTGAATTCGTACCAGAGCGTAAGTTGCTCGGCGGAGTCGGCGAAGAGTCTCAGCTGTCGATCGAGGTCGGCCATCAGTTCGGCGTCACGGCCGCCGCTCACGGTGTAGTCGCGACAGAGCGTGTCAGGATGTTGGAAGTGGAAGTCGAGTTGTTCGCCGCTGCGGGCGAGGGTGACGATGCTGTTCTGGGCGGAGAAGCCGACGCGGTAGAAGGTCGGCTCGCCGTTGACGGGCTGGCAGGAGAGGATGAACTTGCCGTCGGCGACGGCGTTGTTGCTCAGCCCGATGTAGTCGGCGCCGCCGACGCCGGTGGTATCTACGGCCAAGTGGTGCAGATAGAGCATGCGCCCGTCGCCGCCGGAGATGCTCCCGCCGATGACCACGCGCACGGCCGCCTCATCCGCCCCATCCTTCTTCCCGGAACAGCCGCAGACGCTTACCGCAACCCACAAGAAAACAACAATTTGTATAAACCTTCTCATGTTAATAAATGACCCGCAAAAATACATAAACTTTTGAGAAAAAAAGAGGATTTCCGCAATTTTTTGTCGTCATTTTTTCCGTACTTTTGCAGTCCCGTTTCCACTCGCCGTGGAGTCAATTTTTATATGGAAAATGAAGAGATACGACTTTGACGAAATCGTTCCCCGCAGGGGCAGCAACTGTCTGAAATACGACATGACCAACGAATTCTTCGGCAGCGACGACCTGCTGCCGATGTGGATCGCCGACATGGACTTCCGCACGCCCGACTTCGTGCTCGACGCGCTGCGGCAGCGGCTGGATCACCCCGTGATGGGCTACTTCTTCAACCCCGAGGGTTATTACCAGGCCATTGTCAACTGGATGCAGCGCCGCCACGGCTGGAACATCTCCGCCAAGTGGATCTGCTTCTCCCCGGGCGTCGTCGCCGGACTCTCATTCTTGGTGCAGAACTTCACCGACAAGGGCGACCGCGTGCTGATCCAGCCGCCCGTCTATCCGCCCTTCTTCGAGGTGGTGCGGAAGAACGACCGCCAACTGCTCTTCAACCCGCTTCGCATCGAGGGCGACGCATACATGATGGACTACGACGACTTGGAGTCGCAGTTGAAGAAGGGCCCGAAGATGATGATCCTCTGCAATCCACACAACCCTGTGGGACGGAGTTGGACGCCCGAGGAACTGCGCCGCGTGGCCGAACTCTGCCTCCGCTACCACTGCCTGCTCGTGAGCGACGAGATCCACTCCGACCTGATGATGCGCGGCCAGCGCCACACACCCGTCGCCACCCTGTCGGACGAGATCGCCCAGAACACCATCACCTGCATGGCCCCCAGCAAGACCTTCAACCTCGCCGGCATGTTCACCTCCGAGATCATCATCCCCAACCCCGAACTGCGCGCCCGCTACAAGAACTTCCTCAACGACACCGTGCACATCTATGGCAACCTCTTCGGCAGCGTCGCCGCCCAGGCCGCTTACATCCACGGCGCCGACTGGCTCGACCAACTCCGCGACTACCTCACCGACAACGTCGCCTACTGCAAGCGGTTCATCGCCGAGCAGCTGCCCGAACTGCGCACCTACCGCCACGAGGCCACCTACCTGCTCTGGGTCAACTTCCAAGGGCTCGGACTTTCGCACCAGGAGCTCACCGAGCGGCTCGTCCGCGACGCCCACCTCGGCCTCAACGACGGCCAGACTTTCGGTGACGCCGGTGAACAGTGCATGCGCGTCAACCTCGCCTGTCCGCGCAGTACTGTCGAGGAAGCTATGCAGCGGCTGCTCAAGGTGAAAAAGTGAGAATCCATACATTTTTTCAAAAATAAAGTTGAGATTCCGACAAAAGTTGTAATTTTGTCCGTTGCACCACTACAACAAATACAGCATAGAAAACAAGCATTATGAACACCGAATTGACTGAAAAAGCGCTCGACATCCTGCGGCACCCGGCCGACAGCAAGCTCATCACCCACCTCAACGCCTGCGTGCACTGCGGGCTGTGCGGCACCAGTTGCCTCTTCTACAAGACCTTCGAGGACCCGCGGTTCATCCCCGGCAAGAAGGTCGATCTGGTCTCGTCGCTCTACCGCCGTTACTGCACCACCATCGGCAAGGTGGCGCCGAAATTGGTCCACGCCCGCGACCTCGACGACGCGATGGTGGAGGAGATGGTCGATTCTCTCTACGGCGCCTGCACTATGTGCGGCCGTTGCGTCGCCCACTGCTCCATCGGCGTTGACATCCCCTTCGTGGTGCGCACCGGCCGCCGCATGCTAGCCACCATGGGGCTTGTGCCCAAGACCCTGCAAGCCACCGTCGATGCCGCCGTCAACACGGGCAACAACATGGGCATCCCGGAGGATGAGTTCATCGACACCATCCAGTGGATGGAGGAGGAGATGCAGGGGGAAGAGGGCTTTGAGGAGGCCACCATCCCGCTCAACGCCGAAGGCAAGGAGATCCTCTACACCCTCAACCCGCGCGAGCCCAAGTTCTTCCCGCTCTCCATCTCCGCCGCCGCCAAGATCTTCTACGCCGCCGGCGCCAGTTGGACCCTCTCCACCCAGATGTACGACGTCACCAACTACGGCTACTTCTCCGGCAACGACGCCGAAGCCACCCTCATCGCCAAGCACATGTATGACGAGGTGGCCCGCCTCGGCGCCAAAAAACTCGTGCTCGGCGAGTGCGGCCACGGCTCCCGCGCCCTCCGCTGGGAATCACCCAACTATATGAAACAGACCCCCGACTTCGAGATGACCACCCTCGTCGAACTGCTCGAGATGTACCTTAAGACGGGACGTATCAAACTCGACAAATCGCTGAATACCAAGAAATACACCATCCACGACCCCTGCAACATCACCCGCAACGGCGGACTGTTCAACACCCTGCGCTTCGTCGTCAAGAGCGCCGTGCCCGAACTTATCGAGATGGACCCCTACGGTAACGACAACTTCTGTTGCGGCGGCGGCGGCGGCATGCTCGCCATGAGCGAATACAACGAACGCCGCCTCAAGGTGGGGAAGATCAAGGCCGACCAGATCGCCAAGACCGGCGCCGACGTCGTCATCACCCCCTGCCACAACTGCGTTGACCAACTTTCGCAGATCAACCACACCTACAAGTTGGGCGTCGAGATCAAGTCCGTCGCCGAGGTCGTCGCTGATGCGTTGGTGATGGGGAAGTGACGATGGCGTTTTTCCAATGACAACAACAAGGGCGGCGCCGATTCGACAGCGCCGCCCTTTCTATCATTGAACGGTAAACGTCAATCCTTTAGAAATAGAGATCCCGTTCGCCCTGCTTGATGCGCTCGATGCGCTTCAGCAACTCGTCGCGGAACTGCTCGTCCACGTTGCAGAGGTTGTTCTCGATGACCTTCCAGCCCTTGGCGGCCACCTCGGGCGTGGCGTAATCCACTAAGTACTCGCTCAGCGTGAGGATGGCGTTGGGCGTGCAGTAGCGCTTGATGAAGCCCGGCACGCTGAACTCCATGAAGTGCTCGCCCGTGCGGCCCAGACGATAGCAGGCCGTGCAGAAACTCGGGATGAAGTTCTGGTCCAGCAACTCCTCGATGATCTCGCCCAAGGTACGGTCGTCGCCGATCTTGAACTGTTCGCGGTCGAGGTTCTGGTTCGCCACCTTGTCGCTGTTCTTCTCCTCCTCTTCGTGGTGGTACTTGTAGTCGCCGATCTGCAGGTTGGTGCCGCCGTCGATCTGCGAAATGCCGTATTGGATGGCCTTGGCGCGGAACTCGGCGGTCTCGCGGGCGGTCAGGATCATGCCGGTGTAGGGTACGGCCAAACGGAAGATGGCGATGATCTTCTCGAAGGTCTCGTCATCGACGAAGTACTTGGTGTCGATGTCGAGGCCGGAGGCGTCCTTGATGCGGGGGAAGGAGATGGTGTGCGGACCCACGTTGAAACAGGCCTCCAAATGGTTGGTGTGGCGGATCATGGCCAGCACCTCGTAGCGCCAGTCGTACAGTCCGAAGAGGATGCCGAGGCCGTTGTCGTCAATGCCGGCCTGCTGGGCGCGGTCCATGGCGGTGAGGCGCCACTCGTAATTGCCCTTCATGGTGTTCTTCGGGTGGTAGTCGTTATAGACCTCTGGGCAGTAGGTCTCTTGGAAGATCTGGTAGGTGCCAATGCCGGCCTCCTTCACGATGCGGAAGCCCTCCACGTCGAGCGGGGCGGCGTTGATGTTGACGCGGCGGATGGAGCCGTTGCCCTTGTGCACCGAGTAGGCCAGTCGGGTGGTGTGGGCGATGAACTCCGGCGAGTACTTCGGCGACTCGCCATAGACGAGGATGAGGCGCTTCTGGCCGTCTTCCTGCAGGGCCTCGATGTTGTGCACGAACTCCTCATCGGTAAGCGTGGTGCGCACCTGGTCGTGGTTGGAGGAGCGGAAGCCGCAGTATTTGCAGTTGTTGATGCAGTAGTTGCCTACGTACAGCGGGGCGAACAGCACGATGCGGTTGCCGTAGATGCGGCGTTTCAACTCACGGGCGCCTTCCTTGATCTCTTCCACTAACGCGGGGTCGGTGGTGTTGACCAACACGGCCGTCTCTTCCATCGTCAGTCGCTCCTTGTTCAGCGACTTTTGGATGAGGGCGCGCACACGCTCCGGCGTGCTCTTCGTGTTGTTGATGTAGTCCCAGATCTCCTGGGAGTCGATGAACGGCTTGCCGACCTCATCAGGAATGCGGCATTTTTCAGGATGAAATTGCATGGTGGATGGTTTTTGGTTGTTTATAATAATGATATTGTATGCAAAAGGGAAGCCCGGACACGGCTACGACTGGACGACGGTGGCGCGGGCAACCATCGACTTGGCCTCCACGTTGGGCAGACGGCCCAACTTGCCGGTGAGGGCGCTGATGTCGTCGGTGCTGCCTTCGATGATGAGGGAGATGAACTGGATACCGCGGTCGCGCAAGGGCAGTCCCTGACGGGCCAAAATGAGCGGCGCGTACTCCGTGAGGAGCGCGTTGATTTGCGGAACGATGTCGCGATTGGATAGGAGGATGCTGATGCTCCCGATTCTCTTTTCCATTAGAATAACCTTTGGATTAGACTGTTTTATAATAAGTTACCGCACTCTTGCCTTGGGAGAGATGCCATCCGTCCCTCGGGGAGAAATGCGATGCAAAAATACGACTTTTTTTGAAAAGTTAGAAAAAATGTTGTGTTTTTGCAGTCGTAAAAAAATCAATGAAAGGAGAGAAAAATGGCAACAGTCACAGTACAGCATGCCGCATAGAACACTGCATTTAAGCATTTGCCGAAATTAATAACGAAACTTGGTGGAAAAGTCGCGAAAGTAGAAAAGAAGTCAGGGCTTGATATGGCTGAATTTCAAAAGTTTTTCATACGGTCAGTCATGCCCGCTACTTGTCAGAGTCACTTAGTGGCGTACCTCCGGCACGAGGAGGTCAGAGATGGCAGTCACGCACTCAGCGTGCCTGCGTGCCAGAGACACTCCATCCCTCGTATCTCCGTACGCAGTGTGAGGACACTTAGTAGCGTGCCTCCGGCACGCTGGTTTTAGGTTGGTGCCTCGCCCCTGCACTGCGCTGCGCTTGTGCAGGGTTACGGGAGTTTCGTGCCTCCGGCACGAAGAGACCGAGGTGGCAGTCACGCACTCAGCGTGCCTGCGTGCCAGAGACACTCCATCCCTCGTAACCCCGCACGTAGTGTGAGGTCACTTAGTAGCGTGCCTCCGGCACGAAGAGACCGAGGTGGCAGTCACGCACTCAGAGTGCCTGCGTGCCAAAGGCACGCTATCCCCCGTAACCCCGCACGCAGTGCGGGGCGAGAGCGACACACAGCGCACATGCGTGCCGGAGGCACGCTACCCTCGTAACCCCGTACGTAGTATGGGGCGAGAGCGGCATACCACATATCTGCGTGCCAAAGGCACGCTACTAATCATCCCTCAAAAAGTACCGCTCCTCAATAGAAATCCCATTCTCCTCCAAAAAAGCATGGTACTCTTCTTCAAAGGATTTCCGTTTGTGATGCTCTTTCTGCCGCATAATGTATCCAATGATCATATCCCTGTCTTTGAGACCGTAGCTGAAGGCCGCATAACCGGTCGCCCAGCCTCGGAAAACAGGAAAGTTCGGATTCATTTTCAGCCATTTGCTGCTGTCGGTTTTCACACGCTGGACAAATGCGGCAAGTGATAAGGTGGGTGGTAAAGAAACAAGCATGTGAATATGGTCTGGCATACCGCCGATACGGTAGGTCTGACCTTCAAGGTTCTTTACTATGCCATGAATGTAGGCATATAGTTCCCGCTCGTGCTCAATGGCGATGGTCTGCTCGCTGCGATAGGTGCGGAAGACAATGTGGTAGTAGGATGTAGTGTAACTCATGTGATAGATAACGAGGTTTGGGTATAGTTATTGTTTTGTGGCGTGCCTCCGGCACGCTGGTTTCAGATTGGTGCTTTGTCCCCTGCACTGCGCTGCGCTTGTGCAGGGTTACGGGAGTTTCGTGCCTCCGGCACGAAGAGACCGAGGTGGCAGTCACGCACTCAGCGTGCCTGCGTGCCAGAGACACTCCATCCCTCGCAACCCCGTACGCAGTGTGAGGTTACTTAGTGGCGTGCCTCCGGCACGCTGGTACCAGGTTGGTGCTTTGTCCCCTGCACTGTGCTGCGCTTGTGCAGGGTTACGGGAATTTCGTGCCTCCGGCACGAAGAGACCGAGATGAAAGTCTTGCGTCCTCCTTTCGCTGAGTACAAGCGTGTAAGCACGCCATCCGCGTAACCCCGTACGCAGTGCGGGACGAGAGCGACACACACCGCGACCGGCGTGCCGGAGTCACGCCATCTTCGTAACCCCCGCACGAAGTACGGGGCAGGAGCAGTACGGGCACTCCGGCGTGCCAAAGGCACGCTACTTTTTTGAGATAATGTAAAAAACAAACTCCCGGCATCTTACCGATACCGGGAGTTTGTTGCATTATTCGTATTCAGTGATTAGTCTTTCACGCAACGTACGGAGAAACCGAATTCTTTATATGCATTGGTGCTTTTATCCAAATTTGGAGTCTTATACCCCATTGCCGTATAATAATAGACATCATATGACCAGAAGTTCACAAATCTTCCTTCCAAATCATACGAATCCAAAACATAACCTTTATCTGGATTATAAATGCCTGCTGGGTATGCGGTGAAATGTGCTGCATTGTTACCACTCTGGTTTTTGCCAGGTGAGCAATCAACATTGGAAACTGGATAAGGAGAAGTCCGTTCCCAAGAAGTTGTAGCACATAAAGATTTCGCGGCTCCGGCGCTAGACCCATTATTGGGACAGCCATGATTCGTTTTGGCATAGGTATCTAACACATCCCATTCACTCCCTGTCGGGATATGCCAACCATCAGGGCAGATACCTTGTGGGTCTGTTCCATTCCTTGTAGCGGCTGCCCAGTTGTAGAGGTACCCCCAAGCCGCCACTCTTGTTGGTTGATCACCGCCAGGTGGTACGACATCATTATTGGTGTAGGGGGTGTAATAGTATGCTGTAGTGGTTGATTTAAGATAGTTGCTAAGATTGTAAGTTGTTCCACTATAATAGGGGCTTCCTAATGTAATAGCTGTACCATCAGCATAATGAGTAGTATGCATGCTGCGTTGCGTCCAGCACTGTGATCCAATCGCTACTACTTCATACGTGTTGGATTCCACGTCAGATATGGTGGACAAATTGTTACAGGGATTTGCCACAAAAGTGACGTCCTCACCATAGCTTTCTCCATGAACATTGGAGGCGTATGCACGGTAGTGATAGGTCTGGCCCTGGGTAAGTCCGGAAAATACAAAGCTGTAGTCACCATTTGCACTAACAGTGACGTGCTGGTAGGCGTCAGCAATGGTCGGATTGGCACTGGTACCCAAACAGATACCTGCTTCACAAGAGGGTGCACCCACATTGGCAATGTTTCCGTGCAGCTTGGCAGTGGTGTTCGTCTGGTTCGTTACGTTTGCCGTAATCACTGTGGGGGGAGCAATCGGCAGAGTAATTTCATTGCTATATACATAACCTTCACCATCCCGAGCGTATGCGCGCACATAGTAGAACTCACCTGCTGTCAGTCCGGTGATGTTGACGGTGTAGGTACCCAAACCGCTACCACTGGCCTGACGATTGTCCGCTATGGTTGGGTTCGGAGAAGTACTCCAACAAACACCACGTTCGGTGCAAGCAGTTTCACCTAGATCCCAAACATTGGCATCAATTCGTGCTGTAGTAGCAGAGGGGCTTGCAGCGTCATCGATTCTAACTTTCAGAGAAGCGGCATCACGGACACAACGCACGGAACGACCAATCTTATAGTCTTCCTTATTGACATCTCGTGAAATACCCGCTTGGTCATAATGCAGGTCGTAATTGTATGCCGCTTTTCCGGTATATTGCGGTGCAGAGCCCTCAACATAATATCTTGTAGAGCTCCAGAAGAAGCACCAAATACCTGTGTATGCAAAGGTATTTGCCGGATAATGATGACCATCAATAGTATGCTCAACATCCAAAAAACAACCAGCAGGACGTGCGCTGAACCCCGATGCATTGCGGTTTAATGTGTGGTAATTACCGATGGCATTGGGAATATTGGTTTCTTTCCATTCGCAACCGGTGGAGAGTTGCACAGCAGTGTTTCCAATAAAGCCATCGGTTTGCGGGTGGATTTCGGTGATGCCAATAGCAGCTTCTAACGTATGCCATTCGGTAGTATCGGGCAGATGCCATCCATCCGGACAAATACCTTGAACGTTGTGCATATTGTAGCCAGGAGTGCTGGTTCCCATTGCGGTGTACCAGTTGTAGAGTAGTCCGTATTTTGTTGTGTGCTGGTCAAACGTCAATCCTCCATCACAAGGCCCTGTGCTGTAGATAGTGGCTGAAGAGTTTGAAAGTGCGTAATAAATATCGGAACGATTGGCTTGACTATTGTCAAATACCGCCTCCAAGGCACGTCCATCTGCGAAATGGGTGGAACGGAGGTTCTCTTTCAACCAGCATTGGTTGCCAATCTGCACGACTTTATAGGTGTTTCCATCATAGTCTCTAACAGCAGTCAGGTTGGTCCCTGTATGCACCTCATTCGAGTTGAATCTGCTGATATTGGTACAGGCAGTAGCCGTCTCATGGGCGGCATCCCATGTCTTTAATGTCAGATACACGGTACTGTCACATCCTGCTGAAGTATGGAAATTATGAGAACGGGTGGGGTTGGTCAAATAATCACTTGCCGTCCACGTCTCCGTCCATACATCGGATCCCTTAGTGATGGTGTAAGTATAGGGTAATTGGCAATCACAGATCTCAATCGTATCTCTCCTTGTGTAGGGGCCAGCCACATTCACAGTCGCTGTCACACTTCCCGTAACAGTACAGGTGACGGGCGTGCTAATGGTAGCGGTTACATATGCAGTGTAGTCGGTCGCAGTCGTTAGATTGGGAGTGGTATAACTGCTGTTTGTCGCTCCACTGATGTTACTGCCGCCAGTAGCCCACTGGTAAGTGAGAGTGCCATTATTACCTGATGCGGAAACTGTCAAGGTGGCAGGTTCGTCATAGCAAACGGTGGTGCCAGCCAAAGAAAGGGTTCCCACAGAAGCATTGTAAACATTGACCCTAGCTTGATTTGAAGTCCGCGAAATGATACATCCGTTATAGTCGTTGGTCACCACACAGGTATAGTTTCTTGTACTGGTCAACGCGGGAGTGGTATAGCTTGTGTTGTTAGCACCGATGATAGTGGCATCGTCTATCCTCCACTGATAGGAGAGAGTTCCATTACCCGTAGCGCTTGCCGTCATGGTTGCAGTCGCACCCGAACAAATGTCAATCGGCGAGGGCGTGATGGTAACATCCGTCAAGGTGGGGGTGTTAACGGTCACCGTTGCGGTCAGCGTAGTGGGAGCGGAGGTGCAGCCATCTTGAACAGCGGTCACGTCGCAACTATAGGAGGTGGTGGCCGTCAATGCCTCGGTGGTGTAGCTTGCGCTGGTGGCGCCACTGATGGCAGTGCCATTCTTCTTCCACTGATATTGCAACGTGGCACCCGTTGAGGCCGTCGCGTTGGCGGTCAGTGTGGTCGTGCTGCCGCTGCAGATGGTGGTCGTGCCGGTGATGCCAGTGGCAGAGGCCACTTGCGGGTCGCTCACGGTCACGGTCTTGCTGGCTGTAGCGGAACAGCCTTCAGTAGTGGTGGCCGTCACGCTGTAGCTACCGGCGTTTTTATAGGTAGCCGTGTTCGCGCTGCTGGAGTACACGTTGGTGCTCCAAACATAGTTGTCAAAGCCCGTCGTGGCAGTCAGGTTGCCCTCGTTACCCACACAGATGGGATCGTCGGGGGCATCTATGGCCAGTGCGGGAACCGTATAGGTGGATACAGTTACGCTTTTCGAGCCGGTAACCGTGATGCCCGAAGCGGTGACCTCGCACTTCACCGTGTAGGTGCCTGTCGTGGAGAATGTAGTAGTGTAGGTGCTGTTGGTCTCGCCCATCACTGCCACTCCGTCCAGGTGCCACTGGTAGGTGGGGGAGGTCATCGCCGGAGTGACGCTGGCCGTGTAGGTGGCCGACTGGCTGCCGCCGGGGCAGAACTGTACGGGGGTGGGGCCATCCACAGTCACCACGAAGCTGTTCTCAGTGGTGAAGGTCAGTGTATCGCCGTAG
>JAEEKX010000009.1 GCA_016288655.1 Bacteroidales bacterium | reverse complement strand
CGGTCACAGTTGCACTAAATCTTGTCCCTTTCCTTCCGCAAACATACGTCCACCACCGCGATATTCACACTGTCCCAAGCTGTCGCTTTTATTATATCTTGTACCTTTGCACCCGCAAACACAACTTACATTCAAGCATTTATATTTCATTTTCTGTTGTGAGTTGCATTAAATCTTGTACCTTTGCACCCGCAAACACAACTTCTTCCCTTGAGGCGGTTTCATCGTGGATGTTGTGAGTTGCATTAAATCTTGTACCTTTGCACCCGCAAACACAACACGATGGGTGTAAACCCTAGTAAAATCAAGGGTTGCAGAGGAAATTTGAAACGAGAAAAATCCCGCTCGAAACGGGATTTTTCTCGTTATTTACATGGCTTTTTCCCATTCAAAACATCTCCAACTGTTGTCCTGGCGTGGAAGTAGGTTGCGGCTTTTTACCCGAAAAAAGTTCTATTTCTCCGAATTGCTTGTCCGTCAGACAGAGAATTCCTATCTCTCCGTTGGCGGGCAAGATCGACTTCACCCGCTTGATATGCACATCGGCATTCTCCCGGCTGGCACAGTGCCGCACGTATGCGGAAAACTGAAACATGGTGAACCCATCGCCCATGATGCGCTTGCGGAACTGCGCCGCCGCCTTGCGTTCGGCCTTGGTGTCGGTGGGAAGATCGTAAAGCACCATCACCCACATAATCCGGTATTCGCTGAAACGATCCATTTCATAATTCCATCACAGGATACACGATTTTGCGCAATTCTCCGCTGAAGCATTTATAAAGCGAAGCCGTTGTCTGAGTCGCGGCTATCATCAGCGGACTGCGCTGACCATTGATGACCACGTCCAAAACGGGTATGGAAAGCATGGTACTCTTCACGTCGGTGGTGAGCTCTTCAGGGTAGCCGTTTCGGAGGGTGTAGTTCACCACCAGTTCGTCCACGTATGGCCGATAGGGTTCCATGATGTCGTCGGCCAGACAATAGGCATTGTAGCGGTTGTGGTGATGTATGCCGAAGGTGGGAAGCATTCCGCTGGACACCAAAGCCCGAGCTATGATGGCCCGCAGTATGGCGTAGCCGTAGTTGAGGAGGTTATTGGGTGCTTTGCCGTCACGGTCGCGCAAGAAACCGTCTATGTCGGGGAATAGGTTTTTCCAGTAATAAACCGCCGCGCGGCCTTCCAGATTGTCGGGGTCGCCACTGCGCACATCTTTTTCCCAAGCCGACATATTGCCCACTTCGGTCTGGCGCAATCGCTTCAGCACAGATGCCTGGTTGTGGATCTTGGCTTGAACCGTTTGTTGCCACAATTGTTTCTTCAATGGCAGGGAGGCGTCTATCTGGTCGTTAAAACGTTCGCTTTGCAAGGTGTTTCCCTCCAGAGGGAGAAGCAAACCCGTGGGGAGGTGCCTGTCGTCGCAGGTAATGACTGCACAATTGTTCTCCAACAGCTTTGCCAGCAAGGCCTGGGTGATGGTGATTTGTTTGTGGTCCAGCACCACCACGCCAATGTCTTCAATGGGGATGGTCCGGACATTGCTTTGCTTGAAGGCATCGGGCAGGGTGGCATTCTTTTCCACTTCAGGGAGTTTCAGCACCAGTTGGTCATTTTTCAACGACAGGTAGGAGGGGTTGCCGAAATAGAGGGTGCGCTTGATCATAGCAAACGGGTATTAAGATTCAATTTCCTTCTTCTTTTTATTAGGCAAGAAGTTCTTTGGTGTTGACACGCTTCGCCCCAATTCCTTCTCCGTTGCTTCACGTGCTTTGCCAGCCACACCTCCACCGCGTTGGGCTATCTTCTTGCTTTCAGCAAAGGTTTCTGGCTCTTCTTTCTCTGAAATTTCGGTGGTGACACGTTCTCCGAGCATAGTGAAAATCAGTTCGAGGTCGTCCATGTGGTCTCGCAGGTTCTGGTTTTTCTTGGTGAGGCCTTTGAACTCCTTGTATTCGGAGGGAGTCATGCCGAAAGTTGCCTTGCTGATTTCAGCGGTCAGGATGGCGTAATCTTTTTCCTCGGTGATGCCGCGCCGTTTCCATTCGTCAGTCAAATTCTGGCGGATGGCGATGCCGCGCAGACGTTTGTCGATCCAGTCCTTGGGGTATCCCTTCTTTTCGTAAAGTTCTTTCATGCGTTCCTGCGCCAGCTCAGGGTTCTCTATTTCAAGCATCCGCTCATAACCCACTTGTGCCAACCACTGCTTGAACGGCTCGGCTTTGGGCGACGGGATGGACTGGATGATGCGGAAAAGGCCTTTTACATTGGCACAGTCGGTGATTCGTTTTTTTCCATCTGGAGCCGTTAATTTCAACTGTACCCAAAATGGGTACGTTTCATATTCCTTTAAGTCGCGGTCTTTCATTTTTCGCCAGTATTGGCGAGGGTTAGGGGAGTCGGTCAACGCCTCAACCACATCGACAACTGAAAAATACCATTGCTCTTCTTCATCGTTCCAAGTGGAACGGATTTTCTTGTCCTGAAATAGTTTTATGTTGCTCATAGCTTATTCGATTTTAATATTCGCCTACAGAAACTATCTGTCCGATGTGATTTACGCGAACTTTGACAACAAAAGGAACAAACGACAAAGATTTATGTTGTTGATATGTTATTCCCTTCAATTTCGATGCGACATTGGTTTCTAAATGATTCCTAAAGATATAATCTCTAACAGCATTATTGCCATACATAACTTTAGAAATAGACTGCACCCTAAATAAATTTGGACTGATGATGGAATAATTTTCTGGGTTCTTGAACCATTCCTCGTCATAATCTTTCGGATTGAATAGTATATTGCCCTTAGAATCGTAGCGTGGGAATACAAAATATTCGTTCTGCTTCATGGTGAACAGGAACTGCCATCCTTCTGACTGCTTATAAGTCTTGTCGATGATAGGCAGGTGCTGCATGGCGCGTGAAGTGGCTTCGTAGAACGAAACTATCTTCTCGTCAAGTTCATAGACGATGTCGCCATTCTCGTCGAGTACGGGCTGATTGTTTTTGTCCAATTTCGGCTTGCGGTAGATGGCCACATGGTGGTTGTTGCCTGTGTTTACGAAATCAACTGGCTGTTTTTGGCCATTTTCATCAAGAATTAGATTGTCATCCTTATCCCGTTTGTCGTGCAAAGCTTCCGCATTACTGATGCCCGTGATTGTGACACGCTTGATAGCTATGCCTTTTTCCCGATTGAGCCAAATTGGATTTTCGGCAAGATTTGAGAAGGCTTTCTTTGCATCACCTCCATACATAGCCAATCTATCTTCCAATATCTTACGGATACGCACATCAACAACTTTGTCCAACTTCAAGTCGGGCGAAACTTCTTTACGAATGGTAAATATCGTTTCAAAAGAGGCGGTCTTGACCTTTTCTGGTACCTTGTCGGTATGTAGATCGTTGAGCCAAATTGGATTTTTGTCCAATGCGTTTTTGCCAGTAAAGGCCTTTTTAGCATCACCGCCAAATTGGTTCAGTCGAGACTGCAAAGCCTCACGGTAGCGTTTGCTTGCAACCGTCTTTATCTTTTCCGCATCAAAAGAAGCGTTTACTTTTTCCTCTTTTGTTTCATTTCGCTTGCTGCTGCCGTAAATCGTTTCCAAGTGCAATTGGCCGCGTGGAGTTTTCACCACTTGTCCTTTTATAGTTTTCAGATTTCCTTCTTTATCTGTAATTTCCGATATTACATTATTTTTTGCCTTGTTTATGTTGCGCGTAACCACCTTATTCTTCGCCTTGATTGAAATCAGGGTGTTTTCAAGTTGGCGTTTGGCTTCGGTGCGGAACTCATTGAGCGGCATTGGCGGATAAAAGCGCAAATTGCCATGATTGTCGCGATAAAGCTCTTTCTTCTCAATGGCATAAATCGCCTTTGTCTTGTCTTCCTTACTCAAATCTGCAATCTCAACCATGTCAAGGTCAATCCAATCATCAACACCTTTCTGCACACGCGCGTTCAAGTTGTTCAGATATTGAATGAACGAACGTTTGGTGAAAGCAATCGTAAGTGCGTCCATAGCATGATGGCGATGGTCGTTGCGTTTCGTCCAATCCTTAATCCTTGGTATTTGTCGACCGTCATGGTCTTGCTCATAGTAAGTCAATCCCAATTGGTTGTATTTATCCCAATTGAGTTCCTGCATCACATTGACCAGTTGCCAATCATCGCGCAGACGGTCGGTAATTGAGCCCGTTGTTGGCACAACAAAGCGAACCAACTCTTCCAAAATCTCTCGAGCTTTTTTGGCTATGTATTGCGAATCACGCAAATCACGGTTGATAAAGCCGCTTGGAATGTCGGCCTCTTTCATCAGAAGTTTGTCGCGCTTGGTCTTGGTGATCTTACCATCTTTGTACAAGTTCTCAATACGAGTCTTATACTCTCCACTGGCAAACTCATCGCCATATTTAGTGGCCACAAAATCGAAAGCCGTAGTATTCGATTTGTCCAAATTGGCTTGACGAGCTTCCAAAGTTTTATTTGAGAACGAATCATCGAACAGCTTGGCTTGTGGAATGATATGCTCAATGTCAAACTCTTTGCTGAAGAGTTTTTCGCGTGGTATATACGTATTGGTGTACAACGTCTTGTATCCATTGCTTTCCAATTCCTTATACAACTTGTAACGGATAATGTCGTTACGGCTCACGTGCGATAGACCGAACTCTTTTTGAAGTTCCTGGACCAACTTTTCATGAAGACGAGTCGTTTCGTTGATTGACTTTGAAAGTTCCTCACGTTCTTTTGCCGATTTCTTTAGTTCGCGAGCCAACTCAATGCGGATCTCATCAGGCTTCCCATATTCGCCAATAATACCGTTGACAACATTAATCATCTGATTGAGAATCTTCTCGACCACCGGGTTGCGCAAACTGTTGCGAGGAAGAAGTTCCAATTTATCTTTTAAGACCTTATTTTTAATCTCATCTTTTGTGAGCGACTGTTTAGAATGACGATAACCAGCATATTCGCATGCCACGCTATAGTCGTTGCCATCCTTCAAGTGAGGTAGTATTTTGCGAATAGCCTTTGAGCTGAGGCTACTATAATCGCCTGCTTCCTTGAAGACCACATTGGCAAGAATTGTGGCATACTCCTTCTCAAAGCCGAAAGTTTCGTGCAGTTTTTCAACTAATTTCTCGTTTCCAATAGCAGAATTGTCACCCTCAAACGAATACAACAGATGCCACAAACGGAACAATGGCTGTTGCTCGAATTCTTTTCCTTCAAGATCGGGATTAAAAGTCAATATGCCAGTATTGATACCGATTGTGTCAAAAATCTCAGAAATGCAGCTAAGCATTTCTTTTGTTGATTTTTTCTGTAAAACCTCCACATCGTGGCCGCTTCTTTCAGCAATTGTCTGATATGCCTTGAACAATTCAGCTTGCGTGTGATTGCCATCTAACTCTTTGAAGTTCATATCGACATCTTTCTGTTTAGGAAAGAGTAATTTTAAAGCATCAGCTTTCGAGAGTTTCTCTTTATAGTTCAACTCTGCGAACAACATTTCTTTCTCTTCCTGTAGCAGCCGACGTTTACCATATTTATAATCTTGGGCGAATGCAGATAAATCCTGTTGCTGATATGGAACAATCATGCCCGACACTTCAACATCATTCAGTCTTTGCCAAATCTTGAATTCTTGGAACAAGGGCGACGACTTAGGACATACGCGGCAGCCGATAGTTTTCAGTTTCTTCTTGCCATCGACCTCAACCTCAATTTGTTTGCTTTCAAATTCGCAAAATGATATCAATCCTTTTTGCGATTTGAGCGGACGTTGGTAGAAAATCACCACATCGCGAATCTCTTTTTTGAGTTCAGGGGTAAGCTCTTTGTGGAATTTTGCCTGTGTTTCCCAAATGGTTTCAAACTCGTTCAGATAGTCCTGACGATAGAAAACTTGGTTTTTCAGGCTGTAGTTCGGATTCTTGTCCAACTGCGCCATCTGATATTGGCCGACAGTCTGATTGTTGAAATATAGTTCCTTGCTTCTGTCGCTGATGTCGCCTAAATAACCGCTGGCGTTACTGATTTGTCCATTGATTTCCTGCAAGACAATAGCCAACTCTTCCAAACCCATCTGTTCTGAAAGAGCCTTCACACGCCAAATAAAATTCTCTATTTTCTGTTCATTGCCCTTAGTTTTACGATGAATACCTTCTATAACAAATGGTTTTTGACAAATAGCCCACGTCTGCGTTTTGTTTTTACCTTGCAGATTTTCTTTCAAGTCATTTGTCAATAATTCAGGATAAAACTGTCTCTGTGCATCCCAAACCTTGTCAAATTCCGCCTGCAAATCCGAACGATAGAAATCTGGAAGGTATTTTTTGCCACTCTTAAGCAAGTCCAACGACAATTGCCCCGGAGTAAGATTCTCATCATACAGACGCTGCGTAATCTCCATGCCGTCAATCAGTTGTCCTTCTTCTGTATTCTTAGCCTTACGACTGCTTTTATATCCGCGCTTCTTATTTATCATTAACAGAACACGAGCAAATTCTTCCAACGAAATTTCATTGGTAGCAGCTTTGGCTCGAAGTCGATAAGTTTCGAATGTCGTGCGATTGCCGTTTTCCGACAAAATGGTGTCATCGGAAATAAAACTATTGGCTTTCAATATCTCTATCAGGTGTTCTCGGCGTAGTTTGTAGCGTTGCAAATTACGTCGCATACTACGTTTGAGAGTGCGGTCAGCATTGGTTGTAATGCTTTTGCCCTTTTCAAAATTTGTCAATTCGTCAACAGTGAGCGGATTTACCCTAACTCCCAATTTTACGATAGACGATTGTTCATCAGTTTTTTCTGCTTCATTCACCACCGCCCAGCCGATGCTGTTGGTGCCCAAGTCCAAACCTAAAATTTTTTTCATAACCAAAATATAATGTGACTGCAAAGATACTTTTTTTGGAAAAAAAAGAGCCCCTTCTTTCAAAAAAAGTTGTAATTTTGCCGCAAGATTTAATGCAACTCACAATAAGGATTATTCCGTTGTGAAAACATCAAGTTCGGGGCCTTAGCGGCCTCGTCTTTTTTTTACCAACGATACTCTTTTCCACCCGCACCGATCAACGCTGTCCCGCGCTTATTCGCGCCATGCGTGGTCTTTCAAAAAAAAGGAGACACTCCATAGTTGAATGGCTCTTGTTAAAGAGCGCATCCCCGAAACAATCACTGAGTTAAGATTGTGTCGCCACTAGCGACACATTTCTAAAATTTGGAATTGTATCTGCCAACTGTATCCTTCTGAGGAAAATCTTCTCTCACCTTTCCCCTCTCACCTCCTCCAGAATCCGGCAGAACGCCGCCAACTCCGGGCGCGGCAAGAGCCAGTCAGCGCCGGCCGCCAGCAACTCCTCCTTCGTGCGGTACCCCCACAGCACCCCCACCTTCCGCAGGCCCGCCCGCGCTGCCGTCTCCATGTCCACCCCGCTGTCGCCCGCATAGACCGTCGTCGCCGCATCCTCCTGCGCTATCCGCATGATCTCCAGCACGATGCCAGGATCCGGCTTCGGGCGCGCACCCGGCTTGTTGCCCAATACCGCCGTGAAACGGATCGTCGGGAAAAACACCTCCATCAACGGCGCCATCGCCTCGTGTGCCTTGTTCGACGCCACCGCCAACTTCACCCCCTTCGCCTGCAACCCCTCCAACAACGCCACAATCCCCGCGTACGGCTGCGTCTTGTCCATCATGTGAATGGCATAGTACTCCAAAAACTCCTTGTAAATCACGTCGATGACCTCATCCCGGCGGGCCTCCTCCGGCAACGTCCGCTCCACCAACTTCCGAATCCCATCGCCCACAAAATAACGGTACGCCTCCACCGGATGCGGCGGATAGCCGTGCAAACCCAAAATGTGATTGCTGGAGTCCGCCAAGTCCTCCAAAGAGTCGAGCAGAGTGCCGTCTAAGTCAAAGATTGCCAACATGTTAGTCGCGTTTTAACCATAAAAAAAGGCAGAACCGAAATTCTGCCTGCGTAGCGCATAAGGGATTCGAACCCTTGATCTTCAGAATGAGAATCTGATGTCCTTGACCAGCTAGACGAATGCGCCAAGTTTGAGGGTGCAAAAATACAACTTTTTTACATTCTACAAACGTTTTTTTGATTTTTTATTTCAAAATTTATAAAAACCTTATTATCAGTATTTTAACCTACCATAAACGAGGTTTCGGGGTACTCGTGCCGCGTCTCCTTCACCCGTTTGCTCAACGCATAGGCGAATGTCAACGTGCCGATACGACCAATATACATGTCCAACGTCAGCACCAGCTTGCCCGCCGCCGAAAAGTCGCCGATGCATCCCGTGGAGAGACCGCACGTGGTGAACGCCGACGTCGCCTCGAACATCACGTTCTTCAACGGAATCTGAGGGTCGATGATTGCCAGAATGAAAATCGATAAGATGATGAAAACCAGCGTCATCACGACGATGGAGTAGGATTTATCGACCAAACTGAAGGGCACGGTCTTCTTGCGGTATTCAATCTTGCTCTTTCCCTGGATGGTGGCGGCAATGGACTTGATGATGACAAAGAATGTGGTAGTCTTGATGCCGCCGCCCGTGGACCCCGGCGACGCGCCGATGAAGATGACCACCATCACAAGCAACAACGTCGGGATGCTCAACGCATCGACATCGACGATGTTGAAGCCGGCCGTGCGCCCCGCCACCACCTGAAAGAACGACGCGAACACCTTGTCGAAAGCATTGCCGCGTCCCTGCAACGTGTTCCCCAACTCCAAGAAATAGAAGAGGATCGTGCCGACAATGATGATGGCAAAGGAGGTGATGAGCGCGATCTGCGTGCCGTCGGCGAGTTTCATCCACCGTTTCTTCTTGCGCTCGCGGATGATGCGCGGGTCGAAGAAGTCGCGGATGACCACGTAGCCGATACCGCCCACAAACACCAAGATCATGATGATCATCTGCGGGAAGTGGCTGTTGACGATGGCCGGATCCATCAAGCCATCAGTCCACAGAGAGAAACCGGCGTTGTTGTACGCCGAAATGGCGTGGAAAATGGCATAGAGAATCGTCTCCCCGTCGGACGAGAACAACCCCGTGGTGCTCCAATACATATACAACATCAGCGCCCCCACGCCCTCGAAAATGAAGGTCACGATGACAATCTCGCGCAAAAAGGTGAACGAGTCGGCCACGCGGTTGGTCGAGAGCATGTCCTTGACCATGTATTGGTACTTCAACCCCGTGGTGGAACGCGACAGGAAGGAGATGAAGAAGGTTGCGAAGGAAAGGATGCTCATGCCACCCAACTGCATGAGTATCAGTAGAATGATATACCCTGTCGTGGTGAATGTCAGCGCGGTGTTCACCGAGGTCAGACCCGTAACGCAACTGGCACTGGTGGCGGTGAAGAGGGCGTCGATGAAGGAGATGCCGTGGGTGGTCGCCTTGGGCATCATCAACAGAAACGTGCCCGTGGCAATCAGAATGAAGAACGACAGCAACATCAGCAACGGCGGACTCATGTTGACCTTTTTCAGGATGGCACTCACCTTGGCCACCTCGATGAAGAAGATGATGAAGTAGAAGATGTGGAAGAAAAGTTGCCGATAGTGCGGGAAAGCGGCGTCGGACAAGGAGAAGAGCGACTGCAGTTTGTGACTGAAAATGACAGCGACCAAAAGCAAGGCGATGATTACGATGTCCACCACATTGTTTTTCAAATAGGTCGTGATCTTGACCTCATACAGACTCCTGAGCAGGAATTTGAAGATGTAAAAGAGGTAGGCCACGAGCACCATGGCTGTGGTCACCTCCTCTTGCTGCGGGGTGAGGTAACTGCCGTGTTGGAAAATGATGGAGGCGACGGCGCCGAGAGAGATCAGCACCGACAGGACTTTGATCACCCTTTCGATTTGAAAGCGGTGGGAAGCCAAAGCGAACTTGAACTTCCTCGCATATCGCATCAAAGTCCCCCACATGGCGGTTATTGGTTTTTCTTGATGAAATTCTCAATGTCGCGGGTCAGCCCGAAGATGACGAAGCAGTCGTTTTCCTCAATGGTGGTGAGGGTGTCGGGGACGCCGAGGATGTGGCCGGTGGCGTTGCTCTGGGTGGGATTCTTCGTTTCGGCGTAGTTGCGGCGGATGGTGATCAGACTGAGGCGGTAGGCATCGCGCAGGTTGAGGTCGGCAATGGTGACTCCCACTAAACGCTGCGGGGCGATGACCTCTGCAATTCTATATCCATCAGGAAGTTGCAAGTAGGAGACGATGCTCGGGTTGATCAAGCGCTCGGCGAAGAGCGTGCCCAACTCGTCTTCCGGCGACAGGAACTCCGTCACGCCCATCTTCTCAAGGATGATGCGCTGGTTGACGCCCATGGTGCGGCAGATGATGCGCTTCACCCCCAGATCCATCAGGTTGGCGGTGCAGAGCAAGCGCTTCACAAAGTCGTTGCCGATGGCTACGACCACGGCGTCGAAGTCCTGGATATTCTCCGCGATCAGGGCCTTTTTGTTGGTGGCGTCGATGCAGACGGAGTAGGCGACCTCGTCGGAGAGGTCCTGGATGACGTTGATGTCGGAGTCGATGACGAGCACCTCCGCGCCGCTTCTCGACAAGGCGATGGCGATGGAGGATCCGAAGTGTCCGGCGCCGATGATGGCGAATCTTTCGTTTGTCATAGCGCTAAGTTATTTGATTACACACTGCATGATGCTGTGGCCGAGGCCGAGGCCGTCGTGGATGGTCTCAATGCGCAGTCCGGCGCTCTCCACGCAACGCTGCATGTCGTCGGAGTAGTACATCTTGCTGTTTCCGTTGGCCAATGCGGTGAAATAGAGACTGATCTGCGCGAGGCAGTAGGAGGCGGTCTCGAAGCGCTGGCGGTCCCAGAAGGTCTCCATGATGTAGAGTCTGCTGTCGGGGCCCATGGCGCGGGCGGCACGGCGCAGGATGCCGCACACCTGCTCCTCGGAGAAGCAGTCAAGGAACTGGCTCATCCAGATGGCATCGAAGCCGGTGGGCAGCGGGGTGCTCTCGTCCAGCAGGTTGCTGCCATGGCCGTGGATGCGGTCGGCGCCGGGCAACCCCTTCGTCGCCTCCTTCATCATCGCCAACTGCTGCGGCAAGTCCATGATCGTGACCTGCACCGTCGGGTCATAGCCGACGCAGCGCAAGGCCCAACGGCCCGTGTTGCCGCCCACGTCGAGCAACGTGCGCGGATGCCGCGAGAAGACAATCTCCAACGCCTGGTCGAACGAGTTGTCGGAATAGAAATGGTCGAAACCGAACCAACTCTTCTGCACCTGTGGCGGCAACTGCGACAGTCCCTCGTAAATCGTGGGCCAACTGCCGAAGACCTTCAACCCTTCCGGCTTGCCGTTCAGGATGGCTTCCTCTAAGTTGAACAATCCCAGATAGTTGACATCATGGTTGAAATCCATGTTCACCCGTGCCATCTCGTCGTGAAGCAGAAACCAGCCCGGTTTTGCCAAGTGGTACCGGCCCTCCTTGAGCAGGATGGTGCCGATGGTGAGCGACGACTCCATGAGCACTTGCGCCCCGTAGCGCGAGAGTCTGATCTTTTGCGCCACCTCCTCCAACGTGAGCCCCTCCTTACAGTCGTCGAGCATCTGGAAGATGCCGAATTTGACCATCAGTCGGGAGACTTGGAAGACGACAGGACCGAAGGCAATCTCCTGTGCTAACCGCTGCGCCTGCAACGCGCTGAAACGTTCTTTACCGTAAAGTTCTTTCTGTGGGGATGTTAACATGATGATTTCTTGTATTGATGAAACGATGCCCACTCTCTTCTCGAAAGTGGGCATGGCAGAAATTTGGCCGGATTAGTTCTTCATCGCGGCGATGTCCTTGATGGCCTCGATGGCGGTGTCGATCTCCTGTTCGGTGGTGAAAGCGCCGACGCTGAAGCGGACGCAGCCGTGGCTATTGATGGTGCCGAGGCCAACGTGTACCTTGGGAGCGCAATGCAGACCGATACGGCAGGCGATGTCGTAATCGACGTCGAGCATGGTGCCCACATCGCTGGAGTCCCAACCCTTCACGTTGAAGGAGAGCACGGGGTTCTGGTTCTCGGTGGAGGTGGCGCAGTAGATGGTGACGCCCTCGATCTCACGGAGGCCGTCGCGGAGTTTCTTCCACAGCACCATCTCGCGATTGTGGATGTTCATGATGCCCTCTTTCGTGATCCACTTCACACCAGCGTAGAGGCCGGCGACACCGAGCAGGTTGAGGGTGCCGGCTTCGAGGCGGTAGGGGTACTCTTCCAAGTGGCCGGGGACGGCGGAGCGCACGCCCGTGCCGCCAAAGCGGGTCTGGCCGATGGTGATGCCCTCACGCACGTAGGAGCCGCCGATACCGGTGGGTCCCATTAGGCATTTATGACCGGTAAAACAATAAACGTCAATGTTTTGCGCCTGCATGTCCAAATCCACAGCGCCCGCGCCCTGACTGCCGTCAACGACGAAGATCAGCCCATTCTCGTGGCAGATCTTGCCGATTTCCGCCAGCGGCTGGATGGTGCCGATGACGTTGGAGCAGTGCGTGCAGACCACGAACTTGGTGTTCGGGCGGATGGCCTTCTTCACGTCGTCGGGGTTCACGTAGCCGCGCTCGTCAAAGGGCAGGTAGGTGACCTCGATCTGGCCGCGCTGCTCAAGCACGTACAGCGGACGGAGCACGGAGTTGTGCTCAAGCATGGTGGTGATGACGTGCGCACCCTTGTGCTCGTAGGCAAGACCCTGGATGATCATGTTCAGGGAGTCGGTGGCGTTGTAACTGAAAGTCAAACGGTTGAAGTCGCCGCCACCATTGAAGAGGTTGGTCAGCATCTTGCGGGTGTCGGTCACCAACTCGCCGGTTTCGATGGCTGCATCGAAGCCCGAGCGTCCGGGATTGACACCGTGGGTGCGGTAAAAGTGGTCCATGAAGTCATACACTTCCTTCGGTTTCGGGAAACTGGTCGCTGAATTGTCTAGATATATCATTGTTTTTGATTTTTAGGTCGAAAAAAAATACGGCGGCAAATATACGATTTTTTTGTTTAATGTTTAACGGATAAGGAATTGTGGGAAAGGTCACGCTTTCCGCCCTTTTCTCCTGCTTTGAAGAGGGGATGACCGTAGGCCGGAGTAGTAAAGATATATGCTTGTCGGCACGGGCGAGAAATGCCATCCGCAAAGAACGGCATTCCACGCTATCTTGTCGGTTATGGTTCTTGCCCGTTTTTGTTCGATACGGGGGCGCGTTGTGCCCGATTCCCCATAGGGAATCAAGCTCGGCAGGAACTCCCAAAATCATTCACACAATTCGCGTTAATCCACGTCATTCGCAGTTTCAGAGACAGCGGGGTCGCTTATCTCCTGAACCCTGAGCCCCAACTCCTCCCCTTTCTGCAGCATCAGCGCGTAGGCGGCCTCGTAGGTGTTCTCGCACTCGCCGTCGAGGATGGCATTGCAGATGGCGTCCTTGATGACGCCGACATCGCGCGAGGGGCGCAGGCCGAAGGTCTTCATGATCAACTCGCCGTCGATGGGCGGGCGCCAGTTGCGGATCTTGTCCTTCTCCTCAATCTCCACGAACTTCTGCCGCACCAGCGCGAAGTTGTCGAGATACCGCTTCACCTTCGCCGCGTTCTTGGAGGTGATGTCGGCTTCGCAGAGGAGCATCAAGTCATCCACGTCGTCGCCGGCCTCGAACAGCAGACGCCGCACCGCCGAGTCAGTGATGTTGTCATCCACCAACGCCTGCGGACGGAGGTGCAGTCCCACCAACTTCTGCACGTACTTCATCTTCTCGGTGCAGGGCAGTTTCAGCCGCCGGAAGATCGTCGGCACCATCTTCGAACCCAGGAACTCGTGGCCGTGGAACGTCCATCCCACCTTCTCGTCGAAGCGCTTGGTCTTGGGCTTGGCGATGTCGTGCAACAACGCCGCCCACACCAAATAGAGGTTGTCGGTGTTCATGGCGATCTTATCGACCACTTCGAGGGTGTGCAGGAAATTGTCCTTGTGCTTCTGCCCGTTGACGCTCTCCACGCCCTTCAAGGCGGAGAGCTCGGGCAGAAATTGAACCAGCAATCCACTGTCATCCAATAGTTTAAGACCAATGGAAGGTTGCGATGAGAGCAATATCTTGTTCATCTCCTCGGTGATGCGTTCCATGGAGATGATCTCGAGGCGTGGGGCGTTGCGCCGGATCGCCTCGTAGGTTTCGGGAGCGATAGAGAACTTGAGTTGCGAGGCGAACCGCACGGCGCGAAGCATCCGCAACGGGTCGTCGGAGAAGGTGATGTCGGGGTCGAGCGGGGTGCGCAGAATCTTGTCGGCCATGTCATCCACCCCGTGGAAGGCATCGACGAGCGCACCCTTGTCAGGCCCATTGAGGGCGACGGCAAGCGCGTTGACGGTGAAGTCGCGGCGGCTGAGGTCGTCGGCGAGGGTGCCGTCCTCCACCACCGGCTTGCGCGAGTCGTGGGAGTATGACTCCTTGCGCGCGCCCACGAACTCCACCATCACGCCGTCATAAACGAACTGTGCAGTGCCGAAGTTCTTATATACGTTGACCTTCAAGTGCGGCGAGAGTCTTTTCGCCACCGCCTTCGCCAAGGCGATGCCGGAGCCAACCACCACGATATCAATATCTTTCGAGCGACGATTGAGGAAGATGTCGCGCACCACGCCACCCACGGCGTAGGCCACCAGCCCCATTCCTTCCGCCACTTCACCCACCAACTCGTAAATGGGATGATTCAATTCCCGGATGTAATTTCTCGTCATAATCTTCCTCCTTCCGATTTTTTTGCAAAAATACTCTTTTTTTGAATTAGGTGAATATCAAATTTTATGTAATTTTGCAAACTTAAAAACAAAGCGACAAATTTTTTATTACGGATTTAAATTTTGAAAAATATGGAAGAAGAAATGAAAGACGAAGTTTTGAACCATGGTGAAAACCAGCAAGAGACTTCAGCCCCAGAACCCCCGAAAGCCACGAGCGAGCCGCAACCGCAGCCGACTCCCGCTCCCCGCGCACGGCGCCAACGCCAGCCCAAACCGCAGAAGCCGGTGAAAACCCCGAAACCCGAAGGTCGTGGACGCAAGTTCTGGCGCGTGGTCTTCGGCTCCATGATCGGCTTCATCCTCGCCCAGATAGTGATGACCTTCTGTGGCATCTTCCTGCTCATCGCCATGATCGGCGGCGCAAGCACCAGCATCCCCAAGAACTCCGTGCTGGAACTGACGCTCGCCGAAACCATCGCGGAACGCTCCACAGAGCAGATCAACTTCTCTATCCTCGGTCCCGAAAAGACCGAAGGCCTGGACGACATCCTGCTCGCCATCAGAAGGGCCGCCGACGACAAGAAGATCAAGGGCATCTCCCTGAATCTCACCCAAGTGGCGGCCAGCCCGGCCACCCTCCAGGAGATCCGCCGCGTGCTGGAAGAGTTCAAGAAATCGGGCAAGTTCGTCTATGCCTATAGCGACTCCTACTCGCAGGGCGCCTACTACCTCGCCTCCGTCGCCGACAAGGTCTATCTCAACCCGCAGGGCAACATCGACTTCCGCGGCATGTGCATCCAGTCGATGTACTACAAAGGGCTGCTGGACAAACTGGAAGTGGATGTCGAGGTGGTGAAGCACGGCAGATACAAAAGCGCCGTGGAACCCTACAGCCGTGAGAACATGAGCGAGGCCAACCGCGAACAGTCGGAGGCCCTCATCACCTCTATCTGGAGCACCTTCTGCAACGACATCTCCACCTCCCGCAAGATCGCCGTGGAGAAACTCAACGAAATCGCCGACAGCATGCTCATCAGCACCGCCAACGACGCCCTCGCCCTCCATCTGGTTGACGAAGTGGACTACCGCACCGGCTACAACAAGGCCCTCCGCAAGAAAATGGCGTTGAATGAAGATGACAAGGCCACCTTGGTGTCTCTCAACGACTACAAGAACACATGGCCCTCCATGGAGTTCAACAACAAATCGGGCGACAAGATCGCGGTTGTCTATGCCGTGGGCGAAATCGTTGACGGCCAGGGCAGTGAGACCGTAATCGGCTCCGTCACATTGGGCAACGAGATCCGCCGCGCCTACCAGGACGACGACGTGAAGGCCATCGTGCTGCGCGTCAACTCGCCCGGTGGCAGCGCCCTCGCCTCCGAGGTCATCTGGAACGAGATCGAACAGGCCAAGGCCGCCGGCAAGATCGTCGTCACCTCCATGGGCGACTACGCCGCATCCGGTGGGTACTACATCTCCTGCAACTCCGACGCCATCGTCGCCCAACCCACCACCATCACCGGCTCCATCGGTGTCTTCGGCATGGTGCCCAGTTTCGGCAACTTCCTCTCCCACAAACTCGGCGTCAACGTCGATCACGTCTCCACCAACGCCCACTCCGACGCCCTGAGCGGCTACCGCACCATGGACGCCCGAGAGAGCGAGTACATGCAGAACAGCGTCGATGCCACCTACAAGACCTTCATCACCCGCGTCGCCAAAGGCCGCGGCATGCAGATCGACGACGTCGACAGCATCGGCATGGGCCGCGTGTGGACCGGCGCCGACGGACTCAAGATCGGCATCGTCGATAAACTCGGCAACCTCCACGACGCCATCGACCTCGCCGCCGAAAAGGCCGGCATCACCGACTTCAAGGTCGTCTATTATCCCAAGAAGAGGAGTTTCTTTGAGATTGTTAACGAAAACGAGTACAATGAGCGCGAAATCGAGGCGACCATGAAGAACGAACTGGGCGAGTTCTACCCCGCCTACGCCGCCCTGCGCCAGATCCGTCACACCCAAGGTGTGCAAGCCCGCCTGCCCATGGAATTCATCATCCGATAACAGATCATGAGCGCATTCAACCTTTTCCTCCTTGTCATGGGCCTCGTCGCCGCCGTGGTGTTCGTCGCCCTCTATTTCGTCGAAGCTGGCTACGGCATGCTCGTCAACTCCCGCTGGGGCACCCTCATCAACAACAAAGTCGCCTGGTTCTGCATGGAAGCCCCCGTCTTCTTCGCCATGGCCACCCTCTGCATCCTCTCCCCCTACAACTCCTACATCGTCCCCCTCGTCTTCTTCGCCCTTTTCGAACTCCACTACCTCCAGCGCGTCTTCATCTTTCCCTTCCTCATGAAAGGAAACAGCAAAATGCCCGTCGGCATCATGCTCATGGGCGCCGCCTTCAACTGCCTCAACGCCGCCATGCAAGGTTACTGGATCTTCTTCGAATCCTACTACGTCAACTACGAGGCCTTCGGGTTGCATTACACTGACATCCAGTGGCTTACATCCCCGCAATTCATCATCGGCACCCTGATGTTCCTGGCCGGCTTTGCCGTCAACCTGCACTCCGACTACGTCATCCGGCACCTCCGCCAAGATCCCGCCGACACCAACCACTACCTGCCCAAAGGCGGCATGTTCCGCTACGTCACCTCCGCCAACTACTTCGGCGAACTGCTGGAGTGGCTTGGCTTCGCCATCCTCACCTGGTCGGCCGCAGGCCTCGTCTTCTTCCTCTGGACTTTCGCCAACCTCGTGCCGCGCGCCAACACCATCCACCAGAAATACCGCAAGGAGTTCGGTGACGAGATGAATGGCCAAAAGCGCGTCATTCCCTTCATCTATTAACCCAATCTTATTCACATTCAAGAAGTTATGTCAGACTCCAAAATCTTCACTCCTGTCACCTTCGGTCCGTTGACCCTGCGTAACCGCACCATCCGTTCCGCCGCTTTCGAGAACATGTGCTACGGCAACAAGCCCTCGCAAGACCTTTTCGACTACCACACCGCCGTCGCCAAGGGTGGCATCGGCATGACCACCATCGCCTACGCCGCCGTCAACCGCAGCGGCGTCTCCTTCGACGGCCAACTCTGGATGCGCGAGGAGATCATCCCCGACCTGAAGAAACTCACCGACGCCATCCACGCGGAAGGCGCCAAGGCCTCCATTCAACTTGGCCATTGCGGCAACATGACCCACCGCAGCACCTGCGGACAGATGCCCGTGGGCGCTTCCGGCGGCTTCAACCTCTACTCCCCCACCTTCCACCGCAAACTCAAGGAGCAGGAGATCTACGACCTCGTCAAGGACTTCGGAAAGGCCGTCAACCTTGCCCGCGAAGCCGGCTTCGACGCCGTCGAGATCCACGCCGGACACGGCTACCTCATCAGCCAGTTCCTCTCCCCCTACACCAACCGCCGGCGCGACAAGTTCGGGGGCGACCTCGACCACCGGATGAATTTCATGCGCCTCGTGCTTCAAGAGGTGATGCAGGCCGCCGGCAACGACATGGCCGTCCTCGTCAAGACCAACATGTACGACGGCTTCAAAGGAGGCCTCGGCATCGACGAGTGCCTGACGGTTGCCAAGGAGATCGAGAAGTGCGGCGTCCACGGCATCGTGCTCAGCGCCGGATTCGTCAGCAAAGCCCCCATGGCCGTCATGCGCGGCTGCATGCCCTACAAGGCCCTCACCCACTACATGAACCCCTGGAAGTTCTGGTGGCTCAAGATCGGCGTGCGGATGTTCGGCAGGATCATCATCCCCGAAGTGCCGTTCAAAGAGGCCTACTTCCTCGATGACGCCAAGAAGTTCCGCGCAGCCCTGAAACTGCCCCTCATCTACGTGGGCGGCCTCATCTCCAAATCCAAGATGGAAGAAGTACTCGATGCCGGATTCCAAGGCCTACAGATGGCCCGCGCACTCGTCCACGACACAGAGTTCGTGAACAAACTCGCCGCCGGCGAGGAACGCAGCGGCTGCAAACACTCCAACTACTGCATCGGCCGCATGTACACCTTGGAGATGAAATGTCACCACTGTGTCAAAAACTTGCCAAGTGGACTGCAAAAAGAGATTGACGAGTTAGAGAAGAGATAGTTGTATCTTTATGATTTATAAATAAATACAACGTTTTAACAAGAAAAATTACAATTAAGAAATTACGACATTATAAAAAAACACAACCGATATGAAAGGTATCATCTTGGCCGGTGGCGCCGGCACGCGCCTACATCCCATCACCCTTGCGATGAGCAAGCAACTCATGCCCATCTACAACAAACCGATGATCTACTATCCGCTCTCCACACTCCTGTCGGCGGGGATCCGCGAGATCCTGATCATCTCCACGCCCACCGACCTGCCGCATTTCGAGCGCCTGCTCGGCGACGGCAGCCGCATCGGTTGTCGCTTCAGTTACAAGGTGCAGGAGGTTCCCAACGGATTGGCGCAGGCCTTCGTGCTGGGACGCGAGTTCATCGGCAACGACAAGGTGGCCTTGGTTTTGGGCGACAACATCTTCTATGGCAGCGCGTTCGAGCACAACCTTCACCTCAACAACGACCCCGACGGCGGCATCGTGTTCGCCTACCATGTCTCCGACCCTGAGCGTTACGGCGTGGTGGAGTTCGACGAAAAAATGAACGCCATCTCCATCGAGGAGAAGCCCGCGCACCCCAAGTCCAACTACGCCGTACCCGGACTCTACTTCTACGACAACTCCGTGGTGGAGGTGGCGGCCAACATCCAGCCGAGTGCGCGCGGCGAGTACGAAATCACCGACGTCAACCGTTATTATTTAGAACACAAAAAGTTGAAAGTCTGCAAGATCGACCGAGGAACCGCTTGGCTCGACACCGGCACTTTCCGTTCACTCATCGAGGCCACCCAGTTCGTGCAGGTGGTGGAGGAGCGCCAGGGCTTGATGGTCGGCTGCATCGAGGAGATCGCCTACAAACAGGGCTTCATCGACGCCGAGCAACTGCGCCGGGTGGCGGAACCTCTCCGTAAGAGCGGCTACGGCGAATACCTGCTGAAACTGCTGGCGTAACAGAGACACACGGCCACTTGTTGAACCCATGTAAATCCGTAATACGTGCCGTGTAGGCGACGTGCTGCTTGCGGAAGAATTCCTGGCTGGCCTGCTGCATCTCCACGATGACATGGTCGCGTCTCTATGTACGCGCGCCATCCATCTCTGTCAGTCGCCGGACCTCATGATTCCAAATCACCGGGCGAACGAAACCCGCCCGATGCCGTAATCCTTTCCGAAGAGGCCGCCGTACATGCCGAAGAAAACGTCCTGCGCATCCACCGTCCACAAGTTGTGGTAGAATTTCTTGTACTGGTCGTTGTCCAACACCTTCTGGCTCTCGACACCGTCGGGCGAGATCTTCGTCATGCGCACACAACTGTTATTGTAATTGCCCTTGAAAAACGTGAAATAGGTGATTTCGTCGCCTTGGTCGCGATGGTCGTTGTACAACAGATATACGTCGTTCCCTATGGCGAAGGAGGAGAAGGAAAGCCCGACGGACGCATACGTGGCGTGTCGCCGCATCGACAAATCGGAATAACTCAACGACGCGGAAGAGTAATGCCGCTGGTACTTGTCAACAAGAATGTCCTTTCCCATCTGATTTCCCTGGTTGTCAAAGACTTGCGCGACAATATCGGCAGCGACGTTGACGTAGGAAGTTTGTCCCTGCTGACCGGTCGAGACGGCGAAAGTGCCGCAACGCTCGCCTAACATCACAACATTCCCGTTTTCCAGCTCAAGAATGTTCCGGGGCATCAGGTCGCAATCGAAGTGGCGGGTGATGTAGAACGCCGACCGCGGCGTCGCCTGCTCCGGGATGGCATGGTGATGCTCGGTCACCAGATCCGGATTGTGGCGGTCGAAGATGTAGGTGAAGTAGCCGAAGTCGTTCCGCGCACCGTTCTCCCGATAGTACAAGCCGATGAAGTGCCGCCCATCCTTCAGCAACGCCATCTTCGGCACCGATAGGTTGTCGTAGTCCGGGGTGGAAATGCGGTAATGGGAGAAATCCTTGTCGGGCCCGACAAGCACTAAGTTCAGCGCCTCCAAATGCGATACCGTCCGCGTCCGCTTGAAGGAGCCATACAGCAAGGCCACCTCACCGTCGTTGGAAACCGTGATGTCATTAATGTAGGAGGCGTTTTCGCTCTTCGGTGTGAATAAATAGTCCAGAGTGCAAGTTCCGTCGCTGTCATAGACGAAAACATGATAGTCCGTGGATTTGGGATTGTTGGTCTCGAAAACGACGGCGTGCCGTTGTCCGTCAGCCGAGTGGGCGGCATAGACGACGTTTTTCTTATACTTTCCGATGACACTGCGCTGGGTCGGCGTCACATTGTGCGAGCCCTTCTTGTCAAGCCGTGCCGTAGCGAGCACCACATCCGACTTAACCTTACGGGTATAAAGGGCGAAATAGCCGTCACCACTGGGAAAGGCCGTGATCAAAAGACACTGCTTGGGCAAAGTCAACTGCGTGTTCGTGAGGCGGTTCTTCTTCTTGTCATAATGGAGCAGAGAATGCTGGTAATGACTGCCTTTGGTGTAAAAAGGATTGACATAAACCGTGAAGCCGTCGTCCGTGTTATCCACTAAAATGTGCTGGAAGAACAACTGGTTGTAATTAACCGTGGAGGCCTTTTCAAAAGTGACGAATTGGGCATGCGACGCCCCAATACACACAACAAGAATGGATAGAATCAGAAAAAACTTTTTCATTTTGTAAAATTTTTGTTTGGAAATGGGTTGATCTGTTTTGGAAGAGATGAGGTTTCAATAGTCAAGATGAGCGTCTTTTCCTGGGGTTGGGGTGGGGTGAAAAGACAGTGCAAAAATACATCTTTCTTTTCAAAAACATCCCGTCCAATTGATGCTCGCACGATTTTTGCAGGTAAATTTTTATAATTTAATGATAATCAAATATTTGTAGTTTTAATAAAACTATTTTACCCCTTGCCCATTCCCAATGGGGAAGGGAATGGAGTGTGTGGAAAGCGGCAGGAATGTAACGGGCATGCCCACAGACGTTTTTCTTCCGCCATTTTTTTGCAGAGAAAATATTGATTTTGGAGTTTGGGGAAGATGCGGTGCAATTATTTGGGGCGGTCCAGCGTTCTGTGTGCAAAAAATGCTCATTACTTTCGAAATCTAGTTCCTCCTCGTTGAAAATATTGTTGATGTGCCTTGTAATGACAGTCCTATCACGCTTCATTGCTGTCTTCCAACAGTTTCCGCAGCTGCTCCACTTCTTTCTCCAAATGCTTGACCTTCTCGTCATTTTCTCGCCGCACCGAATGGCGGAGCTTGAACATGGCAAGGTCCAGCTCATAGGAGGTCTCGGTGCTCTTTTTGGGAAGCATATCCGTGATGAGGTCTTCCACCAGTTGGCTGCCACGATGAAGCAGCTTTTTCTGTACTACAGTATCATCTTCTTGTTGAGGAATCTCTACAATCACGCGCGACAGTTCCTTCAGTTTGGCGTATGCCTCCACAATGGCGATGGTAGTCTGCACCGCCGCCGGACTTTTCAGAATGGTGGCCAGCATGTAGAGACCCTTTTCAGTGAAGGCCTTGGGTGGCGCAGGTGAATACAACAGATTTCCGAGGTTATCAAAATTTTTGATAACCTCCTCTTTTTCCTTCTTGTTGAGTTCGATGATATAACCCTCCGGAAATTTATCGGGGTTGTTTTTCACTGCCTGATTGATCTCGCGTGTTTCAACTCCATAGAGTTCCGCCACATGATTGGACAGAATTACCTGCTGGTTGCGCAGGGTGATGATTTTTTCTTCCACGTTGGGAACAATTGCTTGTTGTTTCATGTTTTTTTAGATTTGGTTAGAAAATGAAATGAGTTAACGAGTGCAAATATACAACAACGGGAAGGTCATTTTCAAGGGTTGTTGAAAAATATTTTATTGAAAATCAAAAAGATAAAATGGCATGTTTTGATAAAAAAATTGCCATTTTTTCATACGAAATCACAAACGGGCAAAAAAGTGCCGTTTTTCTTCTGCCAGATTTTTGCAGAGAAAAATTTGATTTCGGAGTTTTTGGGGTGGTGAGGGTGCAAGGATGGTGGTTCCGCCGCAAACGGAGGGGCGGGAGGAAGGGAGGAGAGGAAAATCATCAATAGAAAAGAGAGGGAAATGTCAGTTGACATTTTTGCTCAGTGTCTGTACAAATTCATCAATGCCCACCACGGCTATTTTGGGAAACTCAACCTGTTTGAGCACAGCGAAATGCTTGTCTTCTGTGACAATACATTTCGCATTGGCCGCAATCGCACAATCTACAAACTTATTGTCATCTTCATCAGCAGTGATCAGATGAAAACGATAATGAGGATCCAATTTCCATACATTTTTCCTTGTGAGAATGGTATATAGAACAGCATCCGCTATATGTTGGCTTAAGTTTCTAGCGAGAACCTCGTGGTATTCCTCAATGATTTCATTGCTAACACAGAGCACGAAATCACCTGCTAGAAAACTTTGCCAAATTCTGTGATATTTGTTTTTTGACGATACGCACATCAAAAGGCAGTTCGTGTCCAGAACGATGTTGTCCATACCCAATTATTTATAGGGGGTTCTTTCATGAAGATTTCTAAACGACTCCACACGCTCATCGTTCAAATCGCCATTTTGCCACATTCTGTCGATCTCTTCATCCACTTTTTGTGCAAAAAAATCAGAAATGGCTTGCTTTAAATCCGACAGAGTCTCTTTCGACTTGGCGTATGCCATTAAATTGAGAATCTCCAATTGGGCACTATTAAATACGGTTCGTTCCATTGTCAGAAATTTTCTGCAAAAATACTATTTTTTCTGAAATCGTCCTCTTAAGCACAAAAGGTTTCAGAATGGTGGCCAGCATATAGAGACCTTTCTCGGTAAAGGCTTTGGGAGGATACTTTGTGTGTTGACCTCTACCAGAATTCTTTAAGGTCAAAATTTTTGACCTTAAAGAAATAATCTCCTGATTATCAAGTTTGAAGATATAGCCTTCGGGGAATTTTTCAGGATTGTTGCGGACAGCTTGGTTGATTTCCTTTGTTGCCACGCCGTACAATTCGGCAACGTCGCAGTCGAGAATCACCTGCTGGTTGCGCAGGGTGATGATTTTTTCTTCCACGTTGGGAACAATTTCTTGTTGCTTCATGATTTTTTAGATTTGGTTAGAAAATGAAATGAGTTAACGAGTGCAAATATACAACAACGGGAAGGTCATTTTCAAGGGGTGTTGAAAAATATTTTATTGAAAATCAAAAAGATAAAATGGTGTGTTTTGGCTAAAAAATTGCCATTTTTTCATACGAAATCACAAACGGGTAAAAAAGTACCATTTTTGTTCTGCCATTTTTTTGCAGAGAAAATTTTGATTTCGGAGTTTTGGGGGGTGGGGATGGAGGTATCGCTGTGAAAGCAGTGAGCGGTGTGTTGCACCGACCCCGCGTGCGGGGGTACGGAGATGGCGTGCTTTCACGCTTGTACTCAGCGAAAGGAGGACGCAAGACTGCCATCTCGGTCTCTTCGTGCCGAAGGCACGAAATTCCCGTAACCCTGCACAGCGCTACGCTTGTGCAGGGTACAAAGCGCCAACCTATAACCAGCGTGCCGAAGGTACGCAACTTATAGTATATCTGTAGCGTGCCTCCGGCACGCATGTGCACGGTGTGTCGCTCTCATCCCGCACTGCGTACGGGGTTACGCGGATGGCGTGCCTCCGGCACGCAGGTACTCCAGGTGTGGGACTGCCATCTCGGACTCTTCGTGCCGAAGGTACGAAATTCCCGTAACCCTGCACAAGCGCAGCGCCGTGCAGGGCACAAAGCACCAACCTATAACCAGCGTGCCGAAGGCACGCAACTTATAGTATATCTGTAACGTGCCTCCGGCACGCATGCGCGAGATGTGTCGCTCTCATCCCGCACTGCGTACGGGGTTACGCGGATGGCGTGCCTCCGGCACGCCGGTACTCCAGGCGCAAGACTGCCATCTCGGTCTCTTCGTGCCGAAGGCACGAAATTCCCGTAACCCTGCACAAGCGCAGCGCTGTGCAGGGCACAAAGCACCAACCTATAACCAGCGTGCCGAAGGTACGCAACTGAGAGACTCTGACAAATGGCGTGCCAACGGCACGATTACTATAGTTTCAAATTAAAAACAATAACTATACTTGTAATTGATTGAATTATACTTACTTGTATTAATTCAACAATCTCTTCTCCCAACAATGGTACAATGATTTTTCCCGCATCTGCTTTCTGCGTTGAGCAAAAATAGAAGTATTTTGCTTTGTGCAGAAAGCAACTCTTTTCTTTAACTTCTCTTACAAATTCTCCAGAATGAAATCGGTGAGTTTCTGGTAAAGGTGCAACCGCGTGTTGCCGCCGTAGATGGAGTGGTTCTTGTTGGGATAGAAGAACATCTCATACTGCTTGCCGGCCTTGTTGAGTTGCGTCACCAAGTCGATGGCGTTCTGGAAGTGGACGTTGTCGTCGGCAGTGCCGTGGATGAGCAGGTACTTGCCCTCCAACTGGTCGGCGAAGAAGCAGGGTGAGTTGTCATCGTAGCCCGACGGGTTGTCCTGCGGCTTCTGCAGATAACGTTCGGTGTAGATGTTGTCGTAGTAGCGCCAGTTGGTGACGGGCGCCACGGAGATGGCCATCTTGAAGGTGCCCTCGCCCTTGAACATGGAGAGCGCGGAGAGGTAGCCGCCGAAGCTCCATCCCCAGATGCCGATACGGTCCTTGTCAACATACGGCAGTGACTGGAAGTATTTGGCCGCCTCGATCTGGTCGATGGCTTCGTACTTACCCATCTGCTTGTAAATCACTTTGGTGAAGGCGTCGCCACGGCGGCCGGTACCGCGCCCGTCAACGCAGGCCACGATGTAGCCCTTCTGGCACAGCATCTGGTACCAGGCGTAATCGAACGGGCTGTTGAAGGAGTTGAGAACCTGCGGCGTCTCGGGACCGCCATACACGTACATGAAGACGGGATACTTCTTGTTCGGATCGAAGTCGGCGGGCTTCATCATCCATGCACTCAACTCCACGCCCTCGGATGTGGTGAGCGTGAAGAGTTCCTTCTGGGTGAAGTTGAAATCCTGCATCTTGGCGCTGAGGGCGGAGTTCTCCTGAATGGTATAGAGTTTCTTGCCCGCCGCATTGTGCAGCGTATAGGTCGGCGGGGTGTTGGCATTGCTGTACTCGTTGCAATAGAAGTTGGCGTTGCTGTTGAAGGTCGGGTCGTTCCAACCCGTGCCGTCGGTCAGCATCTTCTTCTTCTTTCCATCAAAAGAGATGCTGAAAAGATCCTGGTTGGGGATGGCCACCTCGTTGGAGAGATAGTAGATGGTCTTCTTAGCGAAGTTGACCGCGCTGATGCCGGCCACTTCGTACTTGCCAGAGGTGAGTTGCACGGGCTCTTTCCCGAACTCCGCCTTGTAGATGTGGCGGTAGCCGTCGCGCTCCGACAGGAAAATCACCGTCTTGTTGTCGTCCAAAAAGTAGTAGTTGTCGGTAATGTCGATCCAACAGTCGTTCTCGTCGGTCAGCACGACCTCCTTGGTGTGGTTGAGCGTATTGCAGCGGTAGAACTCGACCTTGTTTTGTAAACGATTCATTTTCAAAACGATAAGGTCGGTAGAATTGGAGAGCCAATAGATTCTCGGGTAGTAGCAATCCTCTTTGGGAAAGTCGATGCGCTCGCATTTGTTCTGCGCAAGGTCATAAACGTAGATATCAACCACGGAGTTGTCCTCGCCGGCCTTGGGGTATTTGTACTTGTACTCTTGGGGGTAGAGTTCGCCCCACATCGTCATCGAGAACTCGCGCACCTGGCTTTCGTCGAAGCGGAGGAAGGCGATCTTGCTGCCGTCGGGCGACCAGGTGAAGTATTTTGCCTGGCTGAGTTCCTCTTCATAAACCCAGTCAGCCCAGCCGTTGCGCACCTCGTTCTCCTTGCCGTCGAAGGTGATCTGGGTCTCCTTGCCGGAGCGCAGATCGACATAGAAGAGGTTGTAGTCGCGCACGAAGGCCACCTTGTTGCCGTCGGCGGAGAAGTCGGCGAAGTTGAGTTTGCCCTTTTCTTCATCGGAAACCGGAATCAACTTGTTGGTTTTCAGGTCATAGACAAAAAAATTCGACCGTGTGGATCGGCGATAGATGCTCTCGCCTTCGGTAGAGAAGAGTATCTTGCTGCAGGAGAGGTCGAAGCAGTACTCGTCGATGTCCTTGATGGTGATCTTGCCGTCGGAGGCCTTCTTCAGCATGTCGTTGTTGAGCACTTCCTCCACCAGTTTTCCGGTTTCAAAACTGTATTTGGAGATGTCGAGTAGGCCTTTGACGGAGTAGTAGTCGCTGTTGGGCATCGACTCGAAGCCGCGGATGTAACTGGGATAGAACTGGTAATACTTCCAGATGGACTCCAGAGTGACTTGTTTCTGGGCGGGAAGGGCCGTGCAGCACAACACGAGCAGCAGGGCGAAAAGGTGCTTGATGGTTCTCATGGGACGGGGATTTTATTTGCTTTTTTTATAAGTTCTCTTTTTGGCGGACGGGGTAGTGTTGGCGATGATGTTCCGGCACTCGTCAAGGGTGAGCGTCTCTGCCTCGGTTCCCTTGGGAAGTTTGAAGTTGTCGGTGCCGTTGGTGATGTAAGCACCATAGCGGCCGTTCATCACCTTGATGGTCTCGTCTTCGGGGAAACTGCGCAACACGTTCTTGTTCTTGGAGTTACGGATATGGTCAATGGCCTGTTCCAAGGTGAGGTCGGCAATCATGGTGCCCTTTTCGAGGGTGTAGTTCTTGTCGGCGTACTTGAGGTAGGGGCCGAAGCGGCCGACGGCGGCGGTGATGTCCTGGCCGTCGAGTTGGCCGATGATGCGGGGGGCGCGTTCCACCTCCTGTTTCCGTTTCAACTCGATGAGTTCGATGCAGCGTTCCAGACTGATGTCGTTGGGGTCTTCGCCCTTGGGTACCGACACGAACTTGTTGTCGAACTTGATGTAAGGCCCGAAGCGGCCGACGCCGAGGGTGACGTCCTTCTCTTCGTATTGGCCGGCCACGCGGGGCAGTTTGAAGAGTTCGATGGCCTCATCGAGGGTGATGCTCTCGATGGACTGGTCGGGGCGGAGACGGGCGTAGCGCGGTTTCTTATCGTCGCTGCCATCGCCGATCTGCGCCATGGGACCGAACTTGCCCAACTTGGCATAGACCTTCTCGCCTGTCTTCGGATGCTCGCCCAGCAGGCGCTCACCGCTCGCCTTCTTCGAATTGAGGAGGGCGTCGTCGATGGATTCGTGGAAGCCAGTGTAGAACGACTGCAACATCTTCTGCCACTGGATGTGGCCTTCGGCGATGTCGTCGAACTCCTTCTCCACCTTGGCAGTGAAACTATAGTCCATGATCGAGTCGAAATTCTCTTGCAGATACTCGTTCACCACAATGCCGATGTCGGTGGGGAAGAGTTTGTCTTTCTCGTTGCCGAAGCGCTCTTTCTTGGTCTCTTCGTTGATGTTGCCGCCCTTGAGGACAAGTTGGCAGTACTCGCGTTCGCCGCCGGGACGGCTTTCGCGCACCACGTAGTCGCGTTTTTGGATGGTGGAGATGGTGGGGGCGTAGGTGGAAGGACGGCCAATGCCGAGTTCCTCGAGTTTCTTCACGAGACTGGCTTCGGTGTAGCGTACGGGCGGTTGGGCGAACTTCTGGATACCCTTGATCTCGCTGTAGGTCAGCGCATCGCCGACGGTCACGGCGGGCAGCAGTCCGCGCACCTCCTCATCCTCCTCGTCCTTCGATTCGATATAGACTTTCAGAAAGCCCTGGAAGAGGACGACCTCGCCGGTAGCCACGAACTTCTCCTCGCGCCCGGGCACAGGAATGGTGATGGTGGTCTTTTCGGTCTTCGCATCGCTCATCTGCGAGGCAAGGGTGCGTTTCCAAATCAACTCGTAGAGCCGCTTGGCGAAACTGTCGCCGGGAACGGTGTGGTTGGCCATCGAAGTGGGTCGGATGGCTTCGTGCGCCTCCTGGGCGCCGAGCGACTTGGTCTGGTATTTGCGGGTCTTCGCATACTCCTTACCATAGAGGTTCACGATCTCCTCCTGGGCGGCCGCAAGGGCGAAATCCGACAGGTTCACGGAGTCAGTACGCATGTAGGTGATGTAACCGGCCTCGTAGAGTTGCTGTGCCACGCTCATGGTCTTGCTGACGGAGAAGCCCAACTTGCGGGCGGCTTCCTGCTGCATGGTGGAGGTGGTGAACGGCGGGGCGGGCACCTTTTTGCCCGGACTTTTCTCCACCGCCTCGGCGCGGAACGACTGGCCGACACAGTGCTGCAGGAAAGCGCGGGCATCCTCCTTCGCATCAAAGCGGGTGTTCAACTCGGCGTCGAACTCCTGCTTGGCGGCAGCCGAAAAACGACCCACCACCCGATAGGCGGAGGTGGTCTTGAACTGGTTGATCTTGCGCTCGCGCTCCACGATCAACTTGACAGCGACCGACTGCACGCGCCCCGCCGACAACTGCGGCTTGCCCTTGCGCCACAGCACCTTGCGCCACAACACCGGCGACAACTCGAAGCCGACCAAACGGTCGAGAATGCGGCGCGCCTGCTGGGCATTCACCAAATCCACATCCAACTGGCGGGGATTGGCCAATGCGTTGTCAATAGCGGTTTTGGTAATTTCGTGAAACACAATGCGTTTCGTCTTCTCCGGCGGTATGCTGGCCGCTTGCATCAAATGCCAGGAAATGGCCTCTCCCTCGCGGTCATCATCAGTTGCGAGCCAAACAGTGTCGGCTTCATTGACCAACTTCTTGATGTCAGCGACCAATTTCTTTTTTTCGGCTAAGATTTGGTATTGAGGAAGGAAATTGTGATCAACTTCGATGCCTAAGTCTTTTTCGGGCAAATCACGTACGTGACCCTTGCTGGAGATGACTGTATAGTCTTTACTGATAAACTTTTGGATGGTTTTTGCTTTCGCAGGAGACTCAACAATAATCAGGTTCTTACTCATACACATACATTATTAAAAAAGAGGCGGCAAAATTACACAAAATTCTAATTTTTTTCAGACCGCTCCTTTTTTTTCCTCTTCCAGAAGGCCATTTACGGTCGAAAAAAGCAAATAAGTTGCTGAATAGCAGATAGAGAAATTTTTTTTGTGTACTTTTGCAATCCCAATAAATTCTTGAACTATGAAGATCGACTTTTTAGGTGCCACCACGGAAGTAACTGGCAGTAAATTTCTTCTCACGACCGCCAAAGGCGTAAAGATCCTGTTGGATTGCGGCATGTATCAAGGTAAAGGTTTAGAGACCGACAGCATGAACCGCGACCTCGGCTTCAACCCGAAGGATATCGACTACATTCTCTTGTCGCACGCCCACATCGACCATTCCGGTCTCATTCCTTACGTCATCAAGATGGGTTTCAAGGGCAAGATCTTCTGCACGCCCGGCACGCGCGACCTCTGCTCCATCATGTTGCCGGATTCCGGCAGAATCCAAGAGACGGATACAGCGCAGTTCAACAAGAAACGTGCCTTCCAGCACCTGCCCGCCGTGGAGCCGATCTACAACATGCGCGATGCCGTCGCCGCCATGCGCCAGTTCGTGAGCATCCCCTACGACCTGCCCTTCTCCATCACCCCCGACTTCCAGATCCAGTTCGTCAATACGGGACACATGCTCGGCAGCGGCGCCATCTACATCACTTTCAAAGAGAACCGCAAGAAGAAGACACTTTGTTACACCGGCGACATCGGGCGGTACAACAAGAGCATCCTTCCCGACCCCGATCCGTTCCCGCAGGCCGACTACGTCATCACCGAATCCACCTACGGCGACCGGCTGCACACCACCATCGAGCAGGCCGAGCACGACCTGATGATGGTCATCCAGGACGCCTGCGCCAAACGCCGCGGCAAACTCATCATCCCCTCCTTCGCCATCGGCCGCACCCAGGAGATCGTCTATGCCCTCCAGTCGCTCGAAAACGCCCACAACCTGCCCGATATCGACATCTTCATCGACAGTCCGCTCGCCGTGGCCGCCACCGACATCTTCCGCCTTCATAGCGAATGCTTCAACGAAGACCTTCAGGAGTACATCAAGACCGATCCCGACCCGTTCGGATTCCAGAAGGTGCATTACATCCGCAGCATCGCCGACTCCAAGAAACTCAACTCCTACAACCGCCCCTGCATCATCATCTCCGCTTCGGGCATGATGGAGGCCGGCCGTGTCAAGCACCACTTGGCCAACAACATAGAGAATCCGCGCACCACCATCCTCTCCGTCGGCTACTGCGCCCCCACCACCCTCGGCGCACGCATCATGCGCGGCGACAAGGAGGTCTCCATCTTCGGCGTCAAGTACAAGGTACGCGCCACCCTCGCCTCCATCGAGGCATACTCCGGCCACGCCGACTACAAAGAGTTGATCCAATACCTGTCGTGCCAGAACAAGAAGAAACTGAAAAACATCTTCATCGTCCACGGCGAAGACCCCGCGCGCAACGCCTACGCCCAGCATCTCGCCGACGCCGGCTTCACCCGCACCCACATTCCCACCTTCCGGGAATCTGTTGAAATCTAACGGATTACAGAAAACGAATCTCCTTGATCACCGGCTTGCCCAACTTCTCGTTGAGTTGGTGAACCAACGTTGTCCGCTGGTTCACCAACTCGAACCGGAGCACCGCCAACGTCGTCTTCACCCACAGCACGCCCTGACCCGTTTTCACCACCTTCACCTGCGCACGCTGCTCCTCCGGCAGCAGGTTGATGAACTCCCGCGCCGCCGCATGCTCCATGAAATCCTCCTCACGGTGGTTGCGCTCCAAGAACTGCTGCAAAATGGCGGATAGGGGTTGGTCTGACATGAATCTTCGGTATTTTGTAGTCATAACGTAGTTTTTTTAGGTTTATTTTGTAGGTGAAAAATGGCCTGTAACGCCACCTCGCTTTTCGTATTCCCCTGTATCTCAGCCGCTCCCGAACTGATGACACGGCGGTCGTCGTAAACCGTCTGCGACCACCGGAACTGCACGGAAAAGAAGGCATACCCGTAATCGACCACAAAATAGTAGCGGATGCCCTTGCCGTAATAGCCGTTGACGGTGAAGGTGTATAGCAGGTCGTTTTCGTAGGCATAAAGCCGCTCGGCATAACTGTCGGTGTCGAAAACCGCAAACCGCAGTTTCATCCCCAAATTCCAGCGTTCCACCTCCACACCGACATCTTGAAAGACGAGAAATCCTTGTCGCAATGTTTTGTCCGATAGCACGTTAAGAAGATAATCAACCTCCGTCTTCAGTTTCAGCCAGGTGGAGACACCGCTGTTGAGTGTGAGTCGGAAACGGTGAATGTCGCTGTTGCCCGTGGCCGCATAGTAGTCGCTGACAGGTTGGTTCTGCTCTTTTTTAGCATACTGATACTTCAAACTCAGTGTGGCGTTTTTCGACACGCTGACGTCGGCCTTCGCGCCCATGTCAAAGCCGCCCGAGAGCTGCGCCACCTGAAAGCGCAACCATGGAAAACGGTAGATGTCGGCGTGAAGGGAGAGTGTGGTGCGCTGCCCTAATACGAAGTCGGCGGCAAGATAGACGCCCAGCTCTTCGCCCGAGCCGGCAGCGAAGGATGAACCGTTCAGCGACAGGAAGTTACGGCTGTAGTAACGCACCAATAGCGCCATCTTGCTGCGTGGGTCGAAGTCGAAGATGCCGCCCTGCACCATCCCCCAGCCCCACCGCCCGCCGTTGACGCTTCCGCCTGCCTCGCCGAACAGCACCGCCCGCCGCAAGATCACCTTGTAGTCGGTACTGAAGTTGGCGACCGACTTGCCGGCAAAACCATACCGCTGATACAGCGCGGTTCCCGCGGCGACGGGCAGTACGAACTGCGTGTTCATGCCAGTCACGCCCACCTCGAAGATGCGGCGTTTCCACTGGAAATGTCCGCCGTACTGACGGTTGCGCAACACATTGCGTTTGGCCAACTCGCCGGCGGTGCGGTGGTAGCCGGTGTTGTTGAGCGACCCTTCGAAGCAGGTGCCTCCCGCGCTGTCGGTCGTGAGTCGCCCGTCGAAGAAGCGGTGGGAGTAGAAGAGTGTGCCGGAAAATTGCGCATTGCCGACGGTGACGGCCGCGCCACGCAGGTTGGTGCTCTCGTTCATCGGGGCGGTGGCGCGGATCATGGATGGGAAACGCCGCACTTGCGCCGCGCCACCGCCCTTCACCCCCATAGTGCGCGCCCCTAACGTCAGCCCTTGTCCGAAGCCAAGCATGTAATCTCCTATTACACAGCTCTTTAATACACCAACATTCTTGATATTCACGAAAAAAGCGTAGTGGTCGAACCCTTGCCGCATGGATCGTCGGAAGAACTCCTCGCCCGCGTCCTTCTCCCCCGACAGCGCCATCGCGAAGCAGTCGCCCGACTGGAAACTGTACTTGAAGGCCAACCGCATGGGACTGCCGACGTAACCATTGGTGGCGTCGTCGGCATAGCCCGCCTGGCGCTCCACCACCTGCCGATAGCGCAGCAGCAGTGTGCTCCGCGATCGAGTGAAGAACTCCCGCACCGGCCGCGACGGCTTCTTCTTCGGACGCACCTCCACCAACGACGACAACCGCTCCACCAACGCTCGGTCGAAACCTTCCACCGCCGCCAACTCGTAGATAGTGGACAACTCCCCATAAACCTCAATGTAGAGTTGTAGTTGATAATATTGATAATCAGTAAGATGCAGAATGGTATATCCCACCTCTGGCGACAGGTCGTTGAGGTTGATGCGTTGTCCGACAGCATCCAACAGCACCTCCAACTCGTCTGACAGGTCGGCATCTTCTTCTATCTCAGATAGTTGATCCTCCATACTTTCAAATAGTTGGTCGGTGACAATGTCGGCAGGGGGCGACAAGGAATCCTGCTGGGCCACCATCGGAGAAGGCCGTGCAAACAGTAAAATCATGAAACAAAAAGTAGTGATATGTTTTTGCATCTTAAAAAACGTTATCTATTTTAATATCAATTACTTGAATAAATATCGAATACCTATACTCTGCCAAAATCCTGCATAGAGAAGGTACTTTTCTTCAAGATGAAAGAAAAAACCACGATAGGTCACGCCGACCCGCAGCCCGAACTCGGGACGGGGGAAAGTGAAGCCGGCTTCTAAGAAAAGGCATTTCACCTGGTATGCCGCACCGATGTCGATTTCGAACGGCGTCTTCAACTCCTTTTTCACCCGGCCGAAGAGAAGTGCGTGTTTGCCGATGCGGTACACTATGTCGAGGCGAAAACGGGTGGGCAAGGGTGTGCGCCCCACCACGCCGTACTTGAGCCGTGCGGGGTTATAGACCGAGAATCCCAGTCCGAGGTTGCGCGCAATTTTAGCATAGAGCGACACGTCGAAAGTGAAGGAGTGGGTGCTGCGGTACTCCTGCGCGTGCTCCATCAGGTAGTGGAAGCGCACGCCCACGGCCACGTGCCTCCCGAAACTTCGTGCATATCCTACCGCCACCGCCACTTCGCCATAGTGCGCCCATCCCAAGTGACTCGCGCGGAAGATGATGGCATTCTCTTTCACCCGCAGGACGCCATCCACCTGTTCTTCCATCAACTCTTTGATAAAGAAACGGTTGTCGAGCCCTACCGAAACCAAGGAATGCGACAGGAAAGCCGTAGCCGCCACGCTCTCCGCCCCCATGTCCTGTAGTTGGATTTCGGAGATGGCAGGTTGGATGTTCTCTCTTCGACCATCCACAGGAGGGTTCTGCGCACGTGGCGCAAGGCAAAAACAACAAGGAACCAGAAAGAGCAGAAAGCGTAAGCGAGCCACGATCATAGGGTTTTAAGTTCGCAAAGGTACCTCTGCGACCACCCCGTTTCCAAGCGTTGTTGATAAAAAAAAGGAAAAAAATTTTTAGGAAAAGATCAACTCGCTGTCAATCTATGGATTTCGTATCATCGTCGGAGGGAGTTTTCAACACTTCTCGCATTTGCGTATAGTAAAAAAAGACAAAAAGTGCAGAAAATGCCACATCTATGGCAGTCATGGCGAAAGGCCCGCCCAAAAGGAGGTTGAGACAAGCGAAGAGAAGCAACTGGGAGATGATGTAGAAATGGAATCCTAACGGCTTCATTCTCAACATGAAAGCAGCACCTACGATGGCGAAACCGTAGGGAATCACCGCCAATAAGAATTTCCAGTCGGGAATATGCTCTATTGTCTCCGAAAGTTGGTTGATCTGTTCGTTCATCTCCGACATACCCATCTGATTGTAAGTGCTTTGCACGGCAGGGAAAAACCTTCTGCTGATGGGCATGAAAAGGTAACTTAGGGCGGAAATCCCTGACCCGATGAAGGTGAGGATGCACAAAAAAAGCAGGTACCAACTCCGTGCGGGGCGTTGTGGCTGCGGAGTTTCCGCGTTGTCAATCTCTTCCATGATAGGTGATTTTATAGTAATATGGTGTGTTTTCATCTATTTTGAATCGGTCGTCGGCACGGTGACCGACAACCCAAACAATCTGGTTTTCAGAGCATAAGATAAGGATGCGCTCCTTGTCGAAACGGTTGACCTTGGCATTGTTGAAGAGATCGCTCAATTTCTGCCAGCCGCTCATTCCCAAGGGCTGGAAGGCATCCCCTGCCCGCCAGTGGCGCAAAGTCAAAGGAAAGTGCAACTTTTCGGCATCCACAAACAGCACGTCGGCGTTGCGAGTGAAGGTCGGCGGCTCCGAAATCGGATGACGGCTCACGGAGAAGCCCTGCCGCTCCAATTCGGCCATGTTTTGGCAGAAGATAGGGGCTTCCGGATGAGTCGGTCGCTCCCGCAAAATCAGAAACTTCCTATCTTTCAACAACTCGTGCGTCGGGGAGGAAAAGACTACCCCCGACCGTCCACGCAATCCGACATATATCTTCTGCACCGTATCTTCCGTAAAACCCATCGGATTGAGCCACTCATACAGCAACAATTTAGCATGTTTCTCTTCCAAAAGACGATCTATTGAAATCAAAAAGTAGTCACTACTTTTAAAAACAAGATTATTTAGAAGTTTTTGAATTTCATAATGATAGAAAGAATATTGCTGTTTTAAGTGTGCAATATTTTGGCAGAGTGTAGCTACAATTTTGGGATTCATCTCCTGAAGTTTGGGCAGCACTTCCCAGCGGATTTTGTTGCGTTGGTACTGATTGGAGAGGTTGGTTTGGTCAATGCAGTAGGAGAGGTGCTTCTCCTGGGCGTACTGTTCGATTTCCTCGGCGGTGAAGGTCAGCAGGGGACGGAGAATCTGCCCGTTTTTGGCAGGAATACCCGTCAAACCTTTCAGACCGGTACCACGCAATAGGTTCATTATCAGCGTTTCCGCATTGTCGTTGGCGTGGTGGGCAGTGACGATGTAGTCGTAGTCGGCGGCCAACTCGACAAACCAGGCATAACGCAGGTCGCGGGCCACCATCTCTACCGACCGTCCGGATGCCTTCTGCACTTTCATCGTGTCGAACTGCTTGACAAACAGCGGTTTATCATACTTTTCGGCCAGTGTCCGCACAAACTGTTCGTCACGGTCGCTCTCTGTCCCGCGGAGGTGGAAGTTGCAGTGGGCGAGGGCGAAGTCGAGGTGATGTTGATGGAAAAGGTGGGCCAGCACGGAAGAGTCGCGGCCGCCGCTGACAGCCAGCAGATAGCGCCGGCGGGGAGCATCGTCCACCAACGATTGCAGTTGCGACACGAATTGCTGTTCCAAATGAGTCATCATAAAAATTGACGTTGCAAAAGTACGAGAAATTCCGAAATTTTGTGTAATTTTGCCGCGTCATTTTGGCTGCCCCCGTAGTTCAGCTGAATAGAATGTCAGATTCCGGTTCTGAAGATCGTGGGTTTGAATCCCGCCGGGGGTACAAAAGGTGGTTGCGGTTGCGGCCACTTTTTTTTTTATCTTTCTGTTCGAGTTTTGCCGCGCTTCCCTACTCGCCGTCTCTTCACTCAGTCCGACGGTAACCACTTATTTCACAGCCGCTTTCAAGTCGGCTTCCACCTTCTGCATGGCGAAGTGGTAGGAGGCCTTCAATGCGCCCACTGAAGTGTTCAACGCCTTGGACATCTCCTCGTAAGGCATCTCGTCGTAATAGCGCAAGGTGAAGACCATCCGCTGCTTGTCGGGAAGTTTGATGATGGCCTTCTGCAGAAGTTCCTCAATGTGGTCGGCGGAAAAATGCCGGTCTTCCGCGGCCACGTTCAGCAGGTGGTCGGTATATTTGTCGTCGGAGAGGTTGAGCGTCTTCTTTTTCTTCTCCAAAAAAGAGAGCGATTCGTTGATGCAAATACGTGTAATCCAGGTTTTTAACGAAGAATCACCTCGAAAGTTCTCCAAATACCTCCACACTTTGATGAAGACGTTCTGGGTGACGTCGTCGGCGTCTTCGTGCAGGAAAACGTAGTGGCGGACAGTATAATAGACACTGCGCTGATACTTTTGCATCAGTGCGCGGAAGGCCTGCTCGCGGCTCTTCTCCTCCTTGAATAGTGCCAATATCTGTTCGTCTTCCATCATTTATTTTCGGCTCATTACTTTCTGGGCGGCTTCGACGATATGGGGGGTGTCTAAGCCATATTTTTTCATCAATTCATCGGGTTTTCCGCTTTCGCCGAACTGGTCATCTACGGCGACCATCTCAACGGGGGTGGGAAGTTGTCGTGCCAAAAGTTGGCAGATGCTATCCCCTAAACCACCGTTCATCTCATGCTCTTCAGCGGTCACCACGCAGCGGGTTTTGCTTACACTACGTAGGATTGCTTCCTTGTCGAGGGGCTTGATGGTGTGGATGTCGATGACTTCGGCGGAGATGCCCTTTTCCGACAGTTGGTAAGCTGCTTCCAAGGCATGCCAGACGAGGTGGCCGGTGGCGATAAGGGTGACGTCGGTGCCTTCGTTCATCACGATGGCCTTGCCGATCTCGAAGGGCTGGCCTTCGGGGGTGAAGTTGGGCACGGCGGGGCGACCGAAACGGAGATAGACCGGGCCGACATACTGCGCGGCGGCGAGGGTCGCCATCTTGGTCTGGTTGTAGTCGCACGGGTTGATGACCACCATGTTGGGGAGCATCTTCATCAGTCCGAGGTCCTCCATCATCTGGTGGGTGGCGCCGTCTTCTCCCACGGTAAGTCCGGCGTGCGAAGCGGCGATCTTGACATTCAGGTTGGAGTAGGCGACGGTCATGCGGATCTGGTCATAGACGCGGCCGGAAATGAACCCGGCGAAAGCGCCCGCGAAGGGGATCTTTCCGCTCAACGCCAATCCCGCGGAGATGCCCACCATATTGGCCTCCGCGATGCCGGTCTGGATGAACCGTTCCGGAAACTCCTTGATGAAATCCCCCATCTTCAAACTGCCGATGACGTCGGCGCAGAGTGCGAAGACGTTGGGATTCTGGCGGCCGGCTTCTAACAGACCCGCGCCAAAGCCCGAGCGGGTATCCTTGAAATCGTTACAAACTAAAGGTTGCATGGTTGATTATTTTATGACGGGCAAAAATACGTGATTTTTATGGATTGATGCAGATTTCTGGCATCATTGTTTCAAAAAAGTTGGCTTATTAGGCGTCGGCAGGATTTTTCCGTTCACTCCACGGTACTTCGCGTCGGGGTCGTACTTGATGCCAATCTTGTCCATCAACTTCTCCGACTGCACCTGGTGAATCTGCAATCCCAACTCCCACGGGTCATAGCCGAGCAGCAGTCCGGCCATCTCCTCATAAGTCAGCACGGGGATGCCGTAGCCGTCGTGGTCGTATGTCTTGTTCTCCATCTCCGCGATGGTGTATTGCCATTTGTCCATGAACATCGAGCAGCCCGGGCAGTTGGAGACGATGAAGTCGGGTTCGTAGGGCTCCATCGAGTCGAACTTCTTCTTTGAGTTGGCGATGGAGTAGCCGCGGTTCTCCTGCAACAGGTAGTGGCGGAAACCGAAGCCGCAGCAGTGACGGCGCTCGGGATAATCAACCACCTCACCGCCCCACGACTCGATCATGCCTGCCAAAACGTAAGGGAATTCCGATTTGCCGATACCCTTTTCTGGAAAGATTTTGGCATAATGGCAGCCCACATGCTCCACCACGCGCAACGGCTTCCCCGTAAAACGGTTCACCAGCTGGTACTTCATGTGCTGCTTCAACTCCTCACGGAACTTATAGATGATGTCAGACGGGTGGACCAAGTTGGTCGGAATCTCAAACTCGCGCCCCGTCGCCTTTTTCAGGTTCTCGCGGGTCTTGGCGAGCAGTTCGGGGTCGTTCTTCCACATCTCCACCATCTCGGTGAAAATGCCGAAGGAGGTGACGCACGACGGCACGTAGTTGGTGTAGCCAGCTTCAGTCATCAGGGCGAAGAGACGCGCCACCACGGTCATCGTCGTCTCCAACGGCACGATGTCGCTGTGGTAGCCGATGCCCGTGCAGGTGTGCTGGTTCTCCTCATCGCGGATGTCCTTATGCAACACCTCCCGCATCATGCGCAGGAAGGCGTTCTCCGAACCCGGAAAAAAGGTCTGACGGATGCAACTCCTCTCGTAAAAAAAATGGTCGTCCGCAATCTCTTTTTGATATTCGTTCCAAAAACGTTTCGTCATGCTTGGTGGTTATTTTAGTCTTTACTCTGCTAAAATTTGGCAGAATTACTATGCTTTTTTGGGGTTGGTTTGAGCAGTGGTGTTGGGGATCATGTTCTCCCTCACTATCTCCGCTATATCCTTGACTGGCAATGTGGTAGAGTGGACAAATGCCTTCTTGCACATCGGGCAGGCGGTGGCGATCATGTCGGGTTTCTTATACATGAGGTTTTCGACAGCGGCGTCGCGGATCTTCTTTTGCTGATCGATGTCGATGAGGGAGTCTCCCAAGTTGATGCCGCAGCAGAGACTGTCCTCGCCCTCCTGTTTGGCTTTGACGAGGTGGGTGGTGGCCTTCAGCACCTGGCGGGGATCCTTGTAGATGCCGCAGCCGCGCCCCAGTTCGCACGGGTCGTGATACACCGTCTTGAGGTCGTCCTTGCGCAGTTTGATGCGGCCTTTCTGGATGAGTTGGTTGATGTATTCTGTGTGATGGACGACGGGAATGTTGAGTTTGTAATCCTTCTTGAAGGTCTGGTAGCAGATGGGACAGGAGGTGATGAGCATGGTGATCTTCGACTTCTTGATATGCTCGGTGATCTTGCGGCGCAAGTCGGCGGCCTGCTGATTGAATCCCTGTTGCTGCAAGGGGCGGCCGCAGCAGATGGAACGGTCTTCATCCATGAACCAGTAGCGCTGTCCTGCGGCTTCAAAGATGGCCTTCATCGACTCGGTGATGCCTGGGGTAAGGTGCGACATACATCCACCGAAGTACCCGACACGACCTAACGCATTGAAAGGTTGCACGTTGTCAAGATAGCTGTAGTTGCCGGCCGTATCCAAATCGCGTTTGTTGCGCTCCTGTTGGCGGATGGCCATCAGGTCGATGTTCACCGGGCAGTCGGAAGCGCAGCGCGCGCACAGGAGACAGTTGTCGGCAATCTCCGGCTTGTTCTTCTTGTAACGCAAATCGCGCAGGAAGTAAACCGATTGCACGTTGTTGACATTCAATTCTTTATTGAGCGGACAGTTGTCGATGCACATGCCGCAGCGCGAGCAGGCACTCAGTTCGTACATGGTGTAGCCCGTGCGCTCCTTTTTCTCCCGAACGCCCCACTCTCTGAAGAAAATCAGCATGATCTCGGTGAAAATGTGCATGTATCGCGAGAAGGGCAGGGAGACGAAGAAAGTGCCCAAGGCCACGGAATAGAGCAGCCACGAGGTGGTCTCGAAAGTCAGTGCGAAGTCGAGGGGAATGAGGTCTCCGACGAACTGGGTAAAGAAGCCGCCATTATGATAAATAGTGGCAGAGAGTGACTCGCTCAGCAGGCGGAGCGGGAAGATGCACCAGAGCGACGCCTTGGCGAAACGGTCGAAAACGACGTGCTTTGTCGCCTTCTTCATGCCGAGGGCGCGGGAGTAGATCTTTTTGATGACGGCCATCAGGATGCCGGAAAGCACATACAGCAGCAGTACGTCCATGATGGTGGTCAGGATGTGGGCACCTGGGAAGTTGCCGTGCGAGTGCATGAAGTAGCGGTAGAAGATGGCGAGCCAGAAGGGGTGCGAGTCGTTGACGGTGGGGGTGAGGTGGCTCTCGATGAAGCCGACCACGATGAGCAGGAACCAACCGAAGGCGATGCTTCGGTGCATGTATCCTAAAACCAAGTTCTTACGTGAGATACGGATGTGCAGGATGCCCTCGCGGAACGACTCCCAGATGGCAGCCAAAATGCGCCACGAGAAGATGTTCTTGCGGATGACCGCCCGTTGCAGCCGGTCAAACTGCTTGAACCAACGCACGTATTTCCAAATACACAACCCGAAGAGTACAATGGCCCCCAAAGTAAACGGCAATACGAAAGGATGAAAGTAGTATAACATGGTAGTTATTTGACTGACAGGATTTTACGCATATTCATGATGGCAGGGCGCAGACTGATGCCGCGGGGGCAGACTAATGTGCACTTGCCGCAAAGCATGCACTTTTCCAACTCCTTGGAGAGTTTGTCGTATTGTGCTTCTTGAAATAAGGACTTGATTTTCCGAATGTTGAAGGGAATGAATTGCTGGGCACTGCAAGTGGCCGTGCACGCCCCGCAGTTCATGCAACGTTTGAACGAAGGCACCAAGGCCTCCAGTTCGTGCAGTTTCTCGAAGTCGCAGTTGTCGATGTTGACGACGCGCGTGGTTGCGATAGTGTATCCGAAGTTGATCATGGCTCTGGAGTTGAGGGTTTGTAGGGTTCTTCGGTCAGTTTCTCATGCCAAGCCAAACCGCCGGTGACTTCGTAAATCTTCCGGATCTCTTCCAGATTCTTCTGGTGGATTTTCCGCAAGGCGCCTGGTCCTTCCCCGTGGTAGTTCGCGCCTAATTTTGGCGCGACGTCGGCGATGTGTTTGGTGTACCACTCCCAAATCGGTCCCTGTTCGGGGTGCTGCTCAGGATGGACGCGGTCGGGATGGATGCAGTATCCGATGTCCAAGATGTTCCTTCCCTGATGGGCGGCCATCCGCTTCTGCTGCTCATGGATGTGCTCGTTGTAATATCCTAACTCCTGTGCGTATTTGCGCAGGATGAGGATGATCTCGCCCGGGGCATTGCCGCGCGGACAGCGGGCTTTGCACGACATGCACTGGCCGCACGACCAGATCGTCTCCGAGCGCATCAGCGCCTCTATGGCGTTCTCGTCCTTGCGTTGCACCGTGTCGCAGATGCGGCGCGGGTCGTAGTCGAAAAACTCCGCGGCGGGACAGATGGCCGTGCAGATACCACAATTCATGCACGCCTTCATCGCTTCGTGGAAGCGGTTGTCCTGTTTGAATAGGTCATATAGATTCCCCATGTCGTAAGTTTGAAAACAACTTGCAAAAGTACAACTTTTTTCGATATGCCGCCCGGACGGAGCAGCAGAAGGAGTAACAGCCCGATGTTCAGTGCGAAAGGCGGACTACATGTACTCTAACATGGTGCTAATCAGGTTCTCGGCGCTGTCGGCAATGTCGGCGATGGTGGCGTCGAGCATGTAGCAGGGCGTGGTGAAGATGAGGTTCTGCTTGTCGGAAATCACCTCCGTAATGTTGGTGTTGACGTGCGAAGCACCCATTTTTTCCACGTCGGCGATGGTGCCCGGATCGGAGCCGACGGTCACTGTGATGTCGCCGAGCACCTTGGTCACCAACACCGGCGAGATGCAAAGCGCACCAATGGGTTTGCGGGCGTTGTGGGTATCGACAATCGCCTTGCGGACGGAGTCCAGCACTTTCGCATTCACCCCGTCGATGGCGTAGGTGAAGAGGTTTTTCGCCACGCCGAAGCCGCCTGGTATCACCAAAGCGTCGAAGTCGGCGGGACGATATTCGGAAATCTCGCGGATGTTGCCGCGCGCAATGCGGGCCGCCTCCACCATCATGTTCCGTTCCCCCTCCATCGGCTGCCGCGTCAGGTGGTTCATTACGTGGTATTGCGGCATGTCGGGCGCAAAAATAGTGTAGGAACACTCCTGCCGGTCAATGGCCAACAACGTCATCACCGACTCGTGGATCTCCGAGCCATCCAAGTGCCCGCATCCGTTCAAAATAACTGCAAACTTTTTCATATTTTCTTTATAATATTGATAATCAATTATATAATAGATTTTAGGATTAAAAAAATATCTCCCTCAAGCCCCATGTCCATCTTTACCGCCACAAGAAAATGTAAAACGATGCTGCAAAAATATGAAATTTTTTTGACTTTTCGCCCCCTGAAATTACACACGTTGCTTTGTTAGTATCATTTTTTAGAAAAAAAGAGAAAATTGATGGATTTCGCGTATCTTTGCCCCATGATTTTGATTAATATGAAAAAATACGCCCTCTTTCTTCTGGTATGGATGTTGGGACTTTCCGCCGCGGCAAGGTCCCTGCAGGAATACCTCGTTCCTACACCACAAAGAATTGATATTCAGAAAAATAATGCACTTGAATACGATGGATACCAATTCTCACAGATATGCAATTATTTGGCACAGTTCAACCGTGCCACGTGGGAAAACACCTCCTCTTTCATCGGCACCGGCAGCCCCGTCGTCAAACTCTCCTTCCACATCGATCCGATGTACCCGCATCAGGAGTATCGCATCTTTGTGAAAAAACAGACCGTCAACATCATGGGGGGCAGTCAGGAGGCCATCTACTACGGCGTGCAAACACTGCGCCAGATTTTGGCGTATGGCCTGGCCGAAAAATCCGCCATCCCAGAGATGGAGGTGAAGGATTATCCCGCCATGGAACGTCGTGGACTTATGCTTGACATCAGCCGCAACAAAGTGCCGACCATGAGCACCCTCTACCAGATGATTGATTTTTTGACCGCTTTGAAAATCAACGAGTTCCAACTTTATACCGAACATACTTTCGCCTACACCCAGCATGAAACCGTCTGGCGCGATTTCTCTCCGATTACGCCAGAAGAGATCGCCGCTCTGCAAAAATATTGCAACGACCGCTTCATCGACCTCGTCCCCAACCAGAACTCTTTCGGCCATTTCGAGAACTGGCTCCGTTACGATGAGTACGTCGAACTCGCCGACTGCGTGGAGGACTGCAAGACCATCTGGGGCCCCTACAGCAAGTCGTCGCTCGACCCCACCAACCCCAAGTCTTTCGACTTGGTGAAGGGACTTTATGCCGAATTGTTGCCGAATTTCAATAGCGACTACTTCAACATCGGCTGCGACGAGACCGTCGAACTCGGGCTGGGGCGCTCGAAGAAAATGTGCGACTCGCTGGGCGTCGGACGGGTCTATCTCAACTATCTGCTGAAATTGAACGAGGAGGTGCGAAAATATGGCAAGATCGCGCAGTTTTGGGGCGACATCATCCTCAACCATGAGGAACTGATCCCGGAACTCCCGAAGGATATGATCCCCATGGTGTGGGGCTACGACAGCAAGTTCCGTTTCGATACCATCCTGCCCAAATTCCAGCGCGCCGGCCTCGACTTCTACGTCTGTCCGGGCACCTCCACCTGGCGTTCCGTCATCGGGAAGAACAACATCGCTTTCGCCAACCTCCGCAACGCCGCCGTCTATGGACAGGAGAACAACGCCAAGGGCATGCTCGTCACCAATTGGGGCGACCATGGCCACTGGCAGCCCCTTTCCGTCTGCTACGCCCCCATGATGGTGGGTTGCAGTTACGCTTGGAATTGTGACACCAGCGTCGTCGGTCGTGCCGCTTTTTTGCTCAGTGAATACGTTTTCCAAGACACCACCCAGCGCGTCGGCCTCGCTCTCATGCGCCTCGGCAACGCCTACGAAAAGGCCAAAATCTCCGAAGGAAATGCCAATGTTTTTCATCTTCTGCTCACCCGCTATGCCTGGACGATGAAGGGGAATTATCAGACGAAAGATCTTACTATCACCAACTTACGGAATACAGAAGCCGAAATCGACGCCGCGTTGGAGGTGTTGAAAGATGCCAACCCGCAATGTGCCGACGCCGACATCGTCATCGCTGAAATCGAACAGGCCGCCGCCCTCGCCAAACACGCCGTCCACCTCGGCATCGAGCGACTGCAGGTGAAGAGTCGCCAAACGCTCGACATTTCCCACGAGAAGCGCAAGAAATTGGCACATGAACTGCAAAAAATCATCGACAACCATAAAAAATTGTGGATTATACGGAACCGCCCCGGCGGACTTCAGGAATCTGCCGGAAGAATGCAGAACCTCCACGATTATTACTTGGGAAAATAACAACTTAATACACAGATACAATGCTCTTTAATTCAAAAATGAAACTCGCCGACGTCGTCGTTGCCAACTACAACCTCGTATTGATTCTGCAACGCTTCAACATCGAACTCGGCTTTGGCGAAAAGACGGTGGCGGAGATCTGCAAGCAATATGGCATTGACACGAACTTCTTTCTGCTCATCTGCAATGTCTATACCACCGCCAACTACTTGCCGACGAAAGAGGAACTGGCTAATACCCAGATGGATATGCTCGTTCCCTACCTGGTGGCCTCGCACGTCTATTACCTGCAGGAGCGCATTCCGCACCTCGAAAACCATCTCAACCGCATCGCCGACGCCTGCAAGCCCACTCAAGGCGAAACACTCCGCAAATTCTTCCATGAATACAAAGGAGAGGTCGAGAAACACTTTCAGTATGAGGAAAATACAGTCTTCCCGTACATCACCGACCTGTGCAAGGGGGGAAAGGGCCAGCGCTACTCCATCAACCAGTTTGAGGAGAACCACAGCAACATTGAAGACAAACTCGGCGACCTCACCAACATCATTCTCAAGTACTTGCCCGGCGACATCATGCCCAACGAACGCCGTGGACTGGTATTCGACATCTTTCAACTCTCCTCGGACCTCAACACTCACAGTTTGATTGAAGAGAAGATACTCATCCCTTACGTGGAAACTTTGGAAGAAAAAAATGTAAGACGATGAAAAAGAGAGTATTACTAATAGAACGGTCATCCATTATTGTGGAAGGTATTACCAAAATCCTGCACAATCATACCAACTTTGACGTGGTAGCCACCGCCGACACTTTCGACCGCATTGCCGAACGTATCGTCGTCGCCAAGCCCGACCTCATCCTCATCAACCCTGCGTTGGTGGACTTCTCCAAGCGGAACTCCTTCAAGTCGGCGTTCCAGGGTTCACCCCAGACTCCGCTCGTCGCCTTGGTTTACACCTACTTCGACCAGCAGTGGCTCAAACACTTTGATGCCGTCATTGAAATCAACGATGAGCCGCAGAAAATCATTGACAAAATCACTGAGGTCCTGCAAAACTCTTCCGACAAGACGGAAAGTTCTGATTTATATGAACTTTCCGACCGTGAAAGGGACGTTTTGATAGAGCTATCGAAGGGGCAAACCAACAAGGAAATTGCCGAAAAGTTGCACATCTCTGTCCACACGGTCATCACACATCGCAAGAACATCGTGCGAAAAACAGGCATCAAGTCCGCTGCCGGTCTTGCCGTTTATGCCATGCTGAACAATCTCATCGAGTCGTGATGCAATTTTGTGAAAATTCACACGTTATAATATGAAGAGTTAAACCAACTTATAATTTATAAGTCACACATCTGTTATAGAAACTTCAAAACCAACACATAATGAAAAAGTTAGTCCTTATTTGTGCGGCCATGATGCTCGGCTTTGTCGGCATGGCGCAAAATGATGTAGATGCGTTCCGTTTTTCACAGGTGAACTGGTCGGGAACGGCACGTTTCATGGGCGCTGCCGGCGCTTTCGGCTCCATCGGCGGCGATTACTCCGCATTGGCGACCAACCCTGCCGCCATCGGACTTTACAAAAAAGATGAGATCACCTTTACCCCCATCGTTATCAACGCGATAGGAACCAAGGCGATCTACAGCGGCGAGGAGGTCTCCGAGAAGCGCGTGCGCTACTCCCTCTCCAACTTCGGCGGCGTCTTCTCGTGGCGTCTCAACAGGGATGAGGAGAATCCCACCACCAAGTGGCGCATGATGCAGTTCGGCTTCGGCTACAACCGCATCAACGACTTCAACAACGTGGTCTCTGCCACTGGCATGAGCCATGGCAGTACCTTGATGAACAACATCACAAACAACTGCAACGGAATTAATTACAACGACCTCACCCACGACGGTCTCGCCGCTTGGAACACCTGGCTCATCGACACCGTTCCCGGTTCCCAAGACCAATACCTCAACTACCTGTCCGGCCACAACCTCCGTCAGGACAGTTACACCAAGACCAATGGCGGCATCGACGAGATGAGTTTCTCCATCGGCGGCAACTACAACGATCAACTCTACCTCGGCATGACCCTCGGCGTTCCGATCCTTGACTACAGTTCCGAAACTGAGTACACGGAGACTGACGAGAACGATGTCGTGGGCGGCTTCCGCAACTTCCGCTCCTACGAGAACCTGCGCACCACCGGCGCGGGCATCAACGCCAAGTTGGGCATCATCTACCAGCCCGTCGATTTCTTCCGCTTCGGCGTGGCCATCCACACCCCGACCTACTATGCCAATTTGAAGGAAAAATATGAGCGTTCATTTGACGCTTACTATGACAGTCCCCATTATAATGATTCCTACGAGAATATCTCCAAGTACAAGCTGTCCACTCCGTTCCGCGTGATAGGAAGCATCGGTTTCACCATCGCCAAACGTGCCTTTATCAGCGCCGATTATGAGTTTGCCGACTATTCAATGTCCAAACTCTTCTCTTCTGAAAGTGTGCTGTACCGTTACAATTTCAAGGATGAAAACCAGACCATCAAGAACAAATACGGCGCCTGCCACACCGTTCGCGTGGGTGCCGAGTTCGCCGTCACCAACGTGTTTCGTCTCCGCACGGGTTACGCCTATAGCAGTTCCCCCTTCAAGAGCAATGTCAACACCGGCGACTCCCACAACATCTGCGCCGGCCTCGGCTTCCACGGCAAGGTCTTCTTCTGCGATTTCGCCTACGTCTGCCGCATCGCCAGGGAAAACAGTTGGTTCTACACAGACGACCTGCTTGAACCGGTCGAAATCTCCAACGTCAACCATAAATTCGCCACTACCTTCGGCGTAAGATTCTAACAGACAACGTAATGAAGAAAATCATTGGAATCGGGAACGCGCTCGTCGATGTCATCGTCACCCTTCCCGATGAGTCCCTGCTTCAACAGTTCTCTCTGCTCAAAGGTGGCATGGAGATGATTGATCTCGAGAAGAAACGCCACATTCACCAGACCATCGCTCCCCTCAAGCAGGTACGGGCGACCGGCGGGTCCACCTCCAACACTATGCACGGCATTGCCCGCTTGGGCGGCGAGGTGGGCTATATCGGCAAGGTCGGTACGGACGAGTTTGGCCGCTTTTTTGAAGAGGACATGAAAAAAAGTGGCATTACGCCGCACTTGATTCACACCAACGTCATCGACACCGGCATCGCCACCACGCTCATGACGCAGGATGCGGAACGCACCTTCGCCACCTACTTGGGCGCCGCTTCCGCACTGAATGCTAATGAGATAGAAGAGCCCATCATCCGCCAGTACGACTGCATCCACGTGGAGGGCTATCTGATTTTCAACCACGATTTGATCCTGACCGCCTGCCAGACGGCCAAGCGCAACGGGCTGAAGATCTCCATGGACATGGCCTCCTTCAACCTGATTGAGGAGCACCGCGATTTCGTGGCGCTGTTGTTGCGCGACTACGTGGACATCATCTTCGCCAACGAGGATGAGGCCCGCGCCTTCACCGGCAAGGAGGGGGAAGCGGCACTCGACGAGTTGTCGAAGTACTGTGAGGTCGCCGTGGTGAAGTTGGGCGGGAAAGGATCCATCGCCAACGTTTGCGGCGAGAAGGTGTCCGCCGGCACCAATGGCAAGAAGCCCGTCGATACCAACGGCGCGGGCGACGCCTACGCCGCCGGCTTCCTCTACGGACTGATGAACGGATACTCCGCCGACAAGACCATCCGCTTCGCAGCCGCTGTCGGCGATGAAGCCGTGGCGACTGTGGGCGCGAAACTTTCTGATAACCAATGGAATAAACTCAATATCGAAAAGAATCAACTTTGATTGCCTCTGCCAATTTCAAGGTAAATCTCGGACTGTACGTCACAGAACGAAGAAACGATGGTTTCCACAATCTGGAAACCATCTTCATTCCCGTCGATACCGTCTGCGATACGTTGGATATTGTGCCAAATTCTGGCAGAATAGAGCTGAAAATGGAGGGTGGTGATTTTTCAGTAGAACCTGAGAAGAACCTATGTGTCAAAGCGTTCCAAATTTTACAGCAAGATGTTGATTTATCAGGAATATCGATAAAATTAGTCAAGCGCATTCCGTCGGGAGCGGGGTTGGGCGGTGGTTCTTCCGATGCCGCGGCGGTGCTGAAGGCGTTGAACGATCTCTATGATTTACGCCTTACCGACGGTCAACTCTGTCAATATGCGGCGCGGTTGGGCAGTGACGTGCCCTTTTTCATCTTGAATCGACCGGTATATGCCACCGGAAGGGGAGAGGTGATGCGGGCGGTAGATCTTGACTTGTCGGATAAGGTTGTCAGTGTCTTCAAGCCCGACTTTTCCATCTCCACGGCGGAGGCCTACGCGCGGGTGGTTCCGCAGGCGGGGCGTCCGCATCTGTGCGATTTGTTGGCAGAGCCGCTCTCCCGTTGGCGGGAGTTGTTCCCCAACGACTTTGAGGACGCCCTCTTCCCACTATACCCGATTTTGGCAGAGATCAAGCGGAAATTCTACGATCTGGGCGCAGAGTACGCGGCGTTATCGGGCAGCGGCTCCGCGGTTTTCGCCATCGCGCCGCACCCCATCGACCTCTCCCCATTTTTCCTCGGACAAAACCTTTCCCAATGAGTATCGTATTCCCTTTTTCGCACCTCAACACCCCCAATGCGGCGACCACCTACCACGCCCTTTTCCCTGAAATCGGCACGGTGACCTTGATTGGGGCGGGCAATGTGGCCGCCTGGTTGGCATTTGCGTTAAAAAAAGCAAACATTTCCATTTCGCAAATCTACAGTAGAAGTCTTAAAAAAAGTGAAAAATTAGCGGAGACATGTGGTGCCATGGCCATCGACGACCTGCGGAAGTTGCGGGAGGGCAGCGACCTCTACCTCTTCTCCCTCAAAGACGACGCCTACGAGGAGGTGGTGAAGGAGATTCCGATGCAACTGCCTTTCGCACTGCTCACTTCCGGCACGGTCTCGCAGCGGGTGTTGGCTCCCATCGCGCAACGTTTCGGCATCCTCTACCCTTGTCAAACGCTGAGCGCCGGCATGGACTTTTCGCAAGTGCAGGTACCCATCTGTGTGGAAGGGGCTGACAGTCAGACAGAAGAACAGATTTTCCGACTTGCCGGCCAACTTACCGACTCGGTGGTGCGGATGGATGAAGCCGTCCGACAGCAACTCCATCTGGCCGCCGTTTTCGCCTGCAACTTCTCGAATGCCCTCTACGGCATCGCTTTCGACATCTTAAAAAATGCAAATATCGACCCTCGGATACTGCTTCCCTTGTTACAAAATACGTTAAATAAGTTGCAGACACTATCCCCGAAAGAGGCGCAGACGGGGCCGGCGGTTCGGGGCGACCAGTCGGTCATGGATCGGCACCTCGCCCTGCTCGATGACGAGCAGAAACGGCAAATTTATGGCATCATGTCGGCCTATATTCAAAATCGACGAGATAATAAGTAATTGATACTATGGATAATATAGAAAACAAATTAGCGAAAATCACCACCTTTATCTTCGACTTCGACGGAGTGCTCTCCGATGGGATGATCTATGTGATGCCCGATGGCGACATGATCCGCGGGACCAACGCCAAGGACGGTTATGCCATCCAGTACGCGCTGAAGAAGGGCTATCACGTGGCCATCATCTCGGGCGGCTTTTCCGACACCATGCGCTTGCGTTACCGCACCTTCCCCCACATGGACATCTACCTTTCCGTACCCGACAAGGTGCAGAAACTGAAAGAGTACATGGAGGAGAACCAACTCACGAAGGAGCAGGTGCTGATCATGGGCGACGACATTCCCGACTACCGGATGATGCAGGAGGCGGGCTGCAAGTGCTGTCCCTCCGATGCTTCCGAGGAGATCAAGGCCACGGCCGACTATGTTTCCACGCGCCCGGGCGGTCACGGTTGCGTGCGCGACGTCATCGAGCGGACCCTCAAGTTGCACGGCCGCTGGTTTGAGGAGGACGCCTGCATTTGGTAATAGTTCGGACGAAGACCACGCATGCGTGGTCTGTACGGTGGGGCATTTGTTGTTTTTTTATCTTGAGGAGAGCGACTAAAAAGGCAACTTATTTCAGGACAAGGTAGGTCGTCTCGCCTTCCAGCGGCGGACAAAATAGGTGTCCCGTCCGGAAGCGGCTATCATCTCCATGGCGCGATTCACCTCGTCGATGGTGCCGACGCACTCGAAGGGCTTCTCTTCCGCCACGCCCGTCAGTTCATCGAAATATTGTTGCAGGGAGGGCTTGTCAAGCAGATCCTCTCCGAAAATCTCCACCATGGTGTCGGCGTCAATGAAGGGGGATAAGATGATATAGGCGAAGAGGCATTTGGGGCAGTTGCAGCACCAGATGTCGGTCTTGCTGCCAGCGTTGCAGCTCTTGAAGACGGGAAAATAGTCGGGGTACTGTGCAAAAAAACGGGCGATCTCCAACTCGCTGTAGGGACGTAAGTAACTGTAATAGTGGTTGCAATCGCCGAGGTAACGGCTGACATAGTGTCGAAAGTCCTCCTCAAACTCCAGCGATTTAGAATACTGGTGATTGATTTCGGTGCCAAGGATGGTAGGCTCGTTGGCGCTGGCCTCGTTGGATAGAGCCACCTCGCGGGTGCCGGTCACGGTACTCACCAACGTACTGTAGAAGGCGAGCATGGCGGAGAAGGGCGTGTGCCCGTTGAGGTACCCGGCGGCGTTGAGTTCCAGCAACTTACCATCAATTTGCCGACGAAGCACCACGATATCCTCGGGCGCGGGGAATCCGGCCACGCGAGCGCACTCCAACGTCGCTCCCCGTGGGTTGATGATGAAAGGCACAATTTCATGCTCTTTCCTTTGATGTTCTAAGGTTACCACCGAGTCTTTTCCCCCTCCAATGGGTACGATAACACGGTTAGACTCTGCCACTTTTTGGCATTGGCAGGCGGAGGTAGGAAGGGCGTTGTCATCGAAACGAAAATGCAGGAACTCCTCACGGTTGGAGGTGATGCCATTTTGGTGGAAAAATTCCCCCAACCCTTTCCAGTAGAGTTTTTTCCACCACTGTTGCTGCTCTTCGTCGAGCCGGAAGCCGCGTACATGCACGGTGGGCGAGCATGTGCATTTCCAGTAACTGATAAGTTCGATCAAGCCGATATGGAAAATCAATCCGCCTAAACTTTCGGTATCGAAGGGGCGGACATTCCGACCGGGCAGCAGTGTCATCTTCGGGGCGAAGGTAATGTCGTCTCCAATTTTGTAAGTGAATTTGATATTAATCTGATTATCAACTACTTCATACTTATAGTCCTCATACGTGAAGAGGGGGTATTGTGCACGAAGTTGCAAAAATTTGGCCTGGTTTTGCATGATTTTCCTTTTGAGTTTGCAAAAATACAATTTTCTGTTCGGATGGGCAATGTTTTCGTGGCAACGAAATTTTGTGTAAGTTTGCACCCGAAATGGATTACTACAAAGACTACATGAATGTGCGGTCCACAGGGGTGGATTTGGCGAGCGGCGTGATGTTGATTTCGACGCCGTTCTACAACGATGCCTTCTTCAATCGCACGGTTGTGTTGATACTCGACTATAGCGAAAAAGGCGCTTCAGGGTTGATTATCAATAAGTTGTCGCACTATACCGTACAAAAGGTCTATCCTTCGTGGCATGTGGATGCGCTCCTGTCGGTGGGCGGACCGGTGTTGGGAGAGGAGGTCTTCAGCTTGCACACCTTTGCCGACCCCGAGCGCTTCTCGCAGGTGCAGGAGGGGCTGTACGCTGGCATGGATCCGGTATTGCTGGCGCTGATCGAGCACCATGCGGTGGGAACGCTGAAGTACCGCTTTTTCGCCGGTTATTCGGGATGGAGCGAGGGGCAACTCGATGAGGAGGTGGCGCAAGGGATGTGGGTGGTGTCGCCCTACGTGCCGCAGTTGGTCTTCGACGTGCCCGCGCCCAAGGTGTGGGATGCGGCGGTTTGGCAACTCGGCGACGACTACCGCCACTGGCTTACATTTCCCAATTCATTGTGGATGAATTAATTGCGGATTCTTCTTCTCCTGAAATCCGGCGACTGCTGCTGTTCTTGTGCCCGGTCGTCTAGAAAATCGAACTGTCCGTGGCCTTCTGCACTTCGTTTTGCAATGCAAGTTTTCGATTTTCAGCGGGCGATACCCGTTGTGCTGCAAAGTGGAACACTAAAAAAAGGCAAGAAATTACTTCACAGCAACTTATCTTTATATTTACCAAAACAATACCGGACCGAGAAGACCATTGAAAAATCAAAAAAATGATAGGGGCTCCCGCAGAATGACCAGTACTTGTCTCTGCTGTAATCGTGTTCGTCCCAGTCCGGAGCAAAAATCAGACCATAACCCTGACGCGCTTCTAATTGGAAGCAGATAGGCACGTCCAATCTCCATTCTAATCCCAGCACAATTCTCGCCCCTGTCCTCCAATATCCTGTTTTTAAACCATTGTCGAAAAGATGCTTGTCCCCTAACAAATTTACACCTGCCAACCACCACGTATTGGTTGCATTACGAAACTTCTTTTCATATAAAAAACTCACATCCCCGCCAATCCCTAGATATAACATCGGACCTAATTCTCCGATATACGGATACAACAGGGATAAATGTCCTGTCACGCCCCAATCCGTCTGCAAATAAACATTGCCCTTCAAATTGAATTTCATAGAAAGGCCACCTATATAACCTGCGCAGCCGCCGACACTATGTTTGTAAAGAGGTTGTGTGCGAGTAGAACAAGTCGCAATGGTATCCTCCTGCGCCATCGCCCGCTGGCTGAAGCTCCCCGCCGCTACCAGCAGCACGAGGAGAAATAGTTTTTTGAAAAGGGGTGGTGTTTTCATGATGTTTGGTTTTTGTTGGTTTGTTGAATTGTTGGGCAGAGACAACGCATGCGTTGTCTGTACGTATTTACAGCCGCCATTACGGCTTCGTCGCGTGTAACTTGCTGTGCGCAAATCATTGCAATGGGAATTATCAATAAGTGTATAATTATTACGAACTATTTCATATAT
>JAEEKX010000008.1 GCA_016288655.1 Bacteroidales bacterium | reverse complement strand
TTCGCCAACGAGATCATCGAACAGCCCGAGGTCATCGAGAGCTTCCGCCAGTACAAACGGAGCTTCGAGGAGGAGAACGATGTGGTGATCGACGACAGCTTCGACATCTCCGACTACGCCTTCCGCCGCCAGCAACGCTCCTACAAGCGCGTCATCCGCCTCGACCGCAAGATCCAGATCATCATCGACGGCAACCGCGACAACGTGGAGCAAGGCGAGGATGAAAGAGGAAAGTATTACAAGGTATACTATAATGATGAAGAATAACGATATTCAGTTTAACCTCTCGTTGTTTCCGATATGTAATCACATCTAATTGATGGGTATGGAATCCCTTTTTATTCTTCCATTTTCCTCATCAACTCTTTATTTAATGACTCATCTTTCCCTATCAGTTGTTGAACCAGTTTGAACACCATTGTGCAGGGATTATGTTGGGCGTAATGTTGGTCGGTATATTCTTTGCTTTTTGCCTCCGCAAACTTCATGGCATTTTCCATCGAACCGTATTGAGTCATTATTTGATAGTTGTTCTGTGCATTTTTGGCGTATTCATACTTGGCCTTCAAATGATATTTTGGAGATCGGTTGACAGCATCTGAGATGGCTTTTTTATATTCGGTCCGGTTCATGCCCGTGACTCTGTTTGCGAAATGATACAAATACCACAATTCAAAAGCTTCATTACTCCATGCGCAACCTATACCATTGTCTTGCGCCTTGATGATGGCACCATTGAATTTGTCGTCAGAGAAAGAATCCTTGTCAAATACCGCCCAAACTCTGTCATAATTATCTTTTCTGCTTAAATCTATAGCCTTGTCAACAACATCTTTGGTGTTTTTACCCAATCCTTTCACTTCTATGTCATAAACGTTAGTCCCACGATTGAACGTTTTAAACGATTCAAAGTAATTTGGTTCGGTCTTGGTCCCTTCGCACACGATGAGTATCTTGCATACTATTGGACGTTTTTCTCGTCTTTTCGCCTGCCTTGCATAACGCCTTTCAAGTGCAGGCTCCAGTTTGATTCGGTTTGCTGGCATATAATCAAAACTTTATTCGTTAATGATATAAGGAATTGCACCGTATCGACCTGCAATATAATTCTTTTCGTAATTGGCATCGTTGCGAGGTTTGGTGCCATCAGGCAATACAATATCTGTCAAACAATATAAATCGGTTTGCTCAACCTCGTTTTTCTCGGTAAACCAAATTTGGTCGCGACGAAGAATTTTGGATGACAACAAATGCGTGTCATGTGTTGTGAAAATCAATTGGGCATTGTATGGATTTGTTGTCGGATTGTTGAACAGTTGGATGATTTGTTGGGAAATTAACGGATGCATTTTTGCATCCAATTCATCAATGACCAGAATTGCTCCTCTTTCCAACGTGTCGAAAATAGGACCAGACATATCAAATAATTTTCTGGTGCCAGATGATTCCCTTTCGTCAAAGGGGAAACTAATTTGATCACAAGCAATTTTTTTATCATTGTATAAAGTGTGCACAGACTCTATTTCTATACTTTTTTCACCTGCCATTTCTTTGGTTAACAAGGGTAAAAACTCCTTCGGCATATGTTCAGGAATAGAAAGTTCCTCTTCATGTGTCGCAATCTCATTAAATCCCAGTTGAAGTTTTTGAAAGAAAGCCAATGCTTTCTTGCTTGTGTCGTTTTTCCGATGAAATTGCATTTTAGAAAATTTACGATATTTCTGGTTGTTGAGACCGGAAACAACGTTAAAGTCTGTCTCAAACCACGAAATTACTTGGCTGGAAATATCGCCTCCTAATTGAGCACAAAGGGAAAGGAACAGCCGATTGTCATTCACCTTTGATGCTAAAACCCCATCAGGGAAATTTTTTTCTTCAAAAGCAAAACCATCTTTGTTCCTGATAAAAAGGACCTGCTCAACAGAACGTTTTGTCGTTTTACGGTACAGCCATTCGTCAATGATTTCCGTTTCTGTATATCTAAAACCGTAGCGGAAACAATAACCGTCCTTAAAAAAGGAAATTTCAAACAACGTGGGGTTTGCATTATCTTTCAATAGTAAAAAAGGCTCATAGGGGAGCGGATCATTAGGATTGAGTTTGACAGAAGAAAGTATGCAAATCTCCATCATTTGTAGAGCTTTGATTAAATTTGATTTCCCACTTGAGTTCGCACCATAAACAGCGAGTGTCTTTAAAATACTATATGATGACACCTGCGCCACATTGTTTTTAGCTTCTTCGCTTAATTTTTGCGATTGTAAATCTAGTGTTCTTTTATGGTAAAACGAACGATAGTTTTCTACTGTAAAATCAAGTAACATAACTATTTGACTTTATAGATTAATATAATTTTCAAAGTGCAAATATATAAAAAATATTATTATGGTGTTTAAATTTGAGAAAAAATCTCAGATTTAAACATTGCGATCTTTGAAATATTTATTTCTCATGGTTCGTCATATTTTCATCTCTTGCACGGTAGCCTCCATGATGTGTTATGAGGAAAAATGTGTATCTTTGCGGACTGATTAGCAGTCACCATGGAATCTCAAACGACAGAATACAAGCAGCAGCGGGGGATAATGCCTCCCCACCTCCCCATCCGCCCCGCCCGTTTGCCCGATGACGCTAAGAGAATCCTTGAGGTTTTCGCAGCCGCCAAGGGTATTATGGTGGCCGACGGCAATACGAAACAGTGGGGCAACGGCTACCCGTCGTTGGAGGTGGTGCAGACCGATGTGGAAAGAAACGGGGCCTTCGTGGTGGAAGACAACGGCCGCATCGTGGCCTACTTCGCCTTCCTGCCCGCACCCGAACCCACCTACAGCACCATCTACCACGGTGAGTGGCTCAACGACACCCTGCCCTACCACGTCATCCACCGCATCGCCAGCTTCCCGGAAACGCACGGTATCTTCCGCACCATCATGGAGTTCGCCTTCGCCCGCGACCGCAACATCCGTATCGACACCCACCGCAACAACCGCATCATGCAGCACAATATCCTCCAACACGGCTTCTCCTACTGCGGCATCATCCTCCTCGCCAACGGCGACGAACGACTGGCCTACCAGAAAATCAACGCGCTGTAACTTAGCACTCGCGGCAGGGATAGGAGCGAGCACGAGCGAAACGAGTAAAACAGCATCCTCCTCCTCGCCAACAGCGACGAACGACTGGCGAACAACGCTGAGCCCTCCCGCCAACGGGATGAGATTCTCACCCTTTACCTGCAATATGCCGAGCAGGCCGACAACTGGGATCTGGTGGATTTGTCCGCCATAAGATTCCGGGCAACTCTGTTGCTTCCTACCTTCCTTGGCGGCGAAATAGCCATGCACGAGGAGCACAAGGTGAATCAAACTTCTTTTTTCGCCTCAAATCATTGAGGTTGTAGCTACTTATCAGTTTGGTCTTGTATTTGTGCTCCATCACACCCACGTCTTTTTTCTGATATACATCCACTATCGAATCATTTCTGCATTTTACAAAAATATAGTCTTGATCATCGAATTTGCCGATATATTTTCTGAAAGAGACTGAATCTGTGACATATACATAGATGACATCCGTGGTTGTCGCCCCGCCACAGAAACAACGATACTCTTCTTGATAAATGTTGTTTGAAATAGAATCAGTACGAAAGTGTATGTTCTCGCCACAATCGCCCAGTCCGCAACTGGTGCAGAATACTGCCAGCAGCATGACGGGAATCAAATTATTGAATATGTTTCTCTTTTGCATAGCTAAAACTGGGATTTGTACAATCGATTTTATAATACCGCTTTCTTATCACCACCAGCCGCACCAGCCAAATCGCGAAGAAGACGTTGGAAAGGATCTTGTAGAGCGGGGGCATCGTGACGAACCAGGAGACGATCCAAAGGACGAGGTCAATGTCAAACAGGATGTTCCAGAGCCGTTCGCGGTCGTGGAACGTGCAGAGGACCTCTCCGTTTTGCGGAATCTCCACCTCAGTGGTGGACGACAGCGACAGGTCGATGCTCTTGCCGCTTTTGCCCAAACGCAACGGACCGCCGAACTGTACTCGGATGCTGTATGTTCCAGGCGGCGCTTCAATGCGCAGGTCGTGGTCTCTCATCATCCCGGCGAAATAGCCGTTGATGAAGACCGCGTGCGGCAGTTTCGGCTCGTACCAGTGGCGGATATGGCGGACAGTCAGCATAATTCCTTTTATTGGGATTGCAAAAGTAAGAAATTGTTGCGCAAATGCAGCACTTTTCAAAAAAATGTTGTGATCACACTTCTTCCTGTTTCACAGCACTCTCCGGCCACACCGGCTTGCCCTCTTTTCTGTTGTGCCCCATCTTTCAGCGCATTTGAAACAATGTATGGTTTACAGTTTTTTTATAGCACGGCAGCAAAGATACAACTTTTTCAAAGTTCGCAAAAAAATGCGAATTTATTTTTATATGGTTTGGAGTTACGTGCAAAGGATTTTCCAAGGCAATTTCCGAGTCGCGAATGGATATTTCCGGGTATCTCTCTTTTGAATAACTAAAACTTAGATATGGAGACAACCTCCACCGTATAGTCGCCTTTTTTTATGGTTCTATTAGTTGATTTTATTCAATTATTATCTTGTATTGCATAAAATATACACTTTTTTATGCAGTACAGAATATTTATTGCATAAAAATCTTACGCCCACTCGAAGTTCTCTCTCCCCGCGCCCATCTCGAAGTGGTATTTGGCGATGCCGAGGTCGAGTTGGGCATAGCCGATGAGGGAGGACTTCGCCTTGGCCTCCACACTCCCGAGATGCCCCGCACCGCCCTCCGCTATGCCATCGAACGGTTGGACGACAAGGAACGCCGGCACTGCAAGGTCGCGCCGCACCGTATATAAGGGACCGTTTCTCGTCGAAACCGTCCTGTCCACACTGTCACTCGTCCTGGGACGATACGATTTGGATAATTCTGGAATGTAGCAGCCGGATTCCTCCAAATAGAGGGCATCTATTTATTATTTTACTGATTTGTAATGATTTATATAAGAAAGCGGCCGTATTTTTATTTCTGACAGGAAAAATAAAGTGCAAAAAAATCATAAAAATCAAAAAAAAGGCGGTAAGGATGAAAAAAATTAGTATTTTTGCACGTGCAATTGTCTGTCCGTGTTCAACGGACTTCGCACTGTCAGGCGGTTGCCGGTGTGAATGTTAACCCATAGAAGTCCCTTAATCAAAACACACTATGAAAAAACTGTTTACTCTTTTAACAGCAATTCTTTTTGTCAGCATGAGTTTCGCACAGACTGGCAAGTACGCGGTAACCGGCGTGCCCGAAGGCCCGCAGGATGAGCGTTCCACCTGGTACGGCTACTACACCCAGAGCGGCTACGTACACACCCAGCCCGCCGAGAGCGAGTATGTGCTGTACATGCCCGCCAACACCATCACCACTGACTTCGACATCACGAAGGTGCGTTTCTACTCCATCCCGAGCGAGAACATCAACAACTACACCGGCGACCCGTTCACGTTGGAGACCTTCCAGATCAGAATCTATCTCGATCCGACCGTCAACGGCCATGAGATCACTCTGGGCACGCCCGTTGCCACGCAGACCTACGACGCCTCCGAGGCCGAAGCTGGTGTGCAGTTGGTCGATCTCACCACTCCTTACCACGTCACTGCCGGCCATTCCGTAGCCGTCGGCATCTACTGCGAGGAACTGAGCTCCATGGGCTTGGTGGATGACGATCCCAGTTGCGCCAGCATCAACTTCGCATACTGGCCGGACTACGGCGAGGGCTATCACCACTACTACTGGACTGCCGGCAACCCTGCATGGGCATACGAAGGCGCCACCGTCAGAGAGCACGACCCGTGGAACCTCTCCTTCTTCTACAACGACGGCGGTCCGGTCGAACACATCTGCGACTGGCATTCCTACATCTGGAATCCTGAAAACATGACCACCGACGAGGAGATCGATCACCTCATCGTGGACAACTACACCGACAGTCTCTGGTTCTACGGCGGTTTCTACAACGGCGGTCCTGACTCTTCCATCAGCAACGTCACCGTTGACATTTACGTCAACGACGCTAACCTCGGCACCGTTTACTTCTATCAAGACGAACCCTGGGGTCAGTACGACATCGACACCCTTGAGATCAACTACGGATGGAAGATCACCGCGAACGGCCCCATCGCCCTGATGAGCGCAGAGGAGTTTGAAAACATGTCCCTGCCCTTCGAAATGTGTGTCAACGTTCACCCGAACTTCCCCGAAGGCAGCGGCTTCAGCGATCCCAACATGGACAACAACCTCCGTTGCATCCAAGTAGGTCGTGAAGAGGACTTCATCGGCATTGACGAGAACACCAACACCCTGGTTGTCTTCCCGAACCCGGCCAACAACTTCATCACCTTGGAGAACGCCGCCGGTGCCGACATCACCGTCTATAACATCACCGGCCAGGAGGTCATGAACCTCACCGCCACCCAAGCCAACCAGACCCTCAACGTCAGCGGTCTGAGCGAAGGCCTGTATGTGGTGCGCGTCGCCAACGGCAACGAGGTCGCTACCTGCAAGGTGAGCGTTGTGAGATAATCACCACACTTCCCTACATAAAAAAGAGGATGACTACTTCTAGTCATCCTCTTTTTTTATAGGACAGTACTTGATTTTCAACCTATGGATACCCAGCGAATTGTAAGTGATGGCGGCCGGATTACTCCACCCGCGACTTGCGGCGGCCTTTGCTGAAGAGCGTCTCCAGTTCGTCGCCCGTCTTCAGCGCGGCGGCGTCGGTGACCGCCCGTCCGAGATGGTAGGTGATGCTGTAGCCGCGGCGCAGGACGTTCGCGGGATCCAACAGCCGGATCTTCTCCTCGACATGGGCGATATCGACCTTGGCGGACTCCAGTTTCTTTCTACCATATATGTATATGGATGACTCAAAGCCCTCCATGGCGCCTTTTTCGGCGGCGAGACGCGCACTCACTAACGGTTTCAACTGCGCATAAATCGTTGAAATTGATTGTTTCTGATTCTCTATCAGTTGTTTACAAGAATGCTGCATGGCGGTTTGCTGCATCAGCAGGCGCTGGCTTTCGCGGGAAAGCAGTCGCTGTGCCGAGAGTTTGACATCGGCCTCGGCACGCAGCAGGTCGGTGCGGGCCTTCTCCATCACCAACCGCGCCGATTTGGTGACGGCGGATTGAAGTTCGCCCAGCGTTTTCTCGAAATCGGAGAATCTGCCGATGAGGAAATAGGCGACCTCGGTCGGGGTGATCTTGTTGTCGAAGGCGACGCTCTCCGTCACGGTAGCGTTGGTGGAGTGCCCGATGCCCGTGAGGACGGGAAGCGGGAAGGTGGCCACACGGCTGGCGAGTTCATACTGGTCGTAACAGTTGAGCCCCACGTCGCCTCCACCGCCGCGGATGATGGCAACGCAGTCGAACTCGTGGGCGCGCGCCTGAATGCGGTCGAGTTGACCGGTGATGGTCGCCACGGCCTTCTCCCCTTGCAGCAACGACGGAAACAATTCCGTATCAAAGCGATACCGCTGTTTTGCGTCCCGTAGCGTCACCATGAAGTCGCTATAGCCCTTGCTGGTTTCGATGGAGATGACGGCGATACGCTGTGGCAGCAACGGCATCAAAAGGCGCTTGTTGGCATCGAAGATCCCCTCCGCCTTGAGCCGCGCCACCGTCTGCTGCTTTTCCCGCGCCATCTCTCCCAACGTGAAGGTGGGCTCGATGTTTTGGATATAGAGCGCCAATCCATATTTCGGGGAGAACTCAATCGTGGCGAGGCAGAGCACCGTGATGCCGTCCTTGAGCGATTCGCCGGTGATTTTCTGGAAGTTGGCATTGATGCGTTCATAATCAGCATGCCATATAATGGCCCGCATCTGCGTCTTCACCCGACCGTTTTCCTTCTCCACCAACTCCGGAAAGCAGTGGCCGGAACGCGGGTACATGTTCAACTTGATCATCTCGGCCTGAATGTAATACGGATGCTTGTACGTCCGTTCGATCATCGACTGGACGCTTTGGGCGACCTGCGTGAGGGTATAGACCGGCTTGTCGTTGAAGGTGGCCATGGCGGGAATCAGTTGGCGGAGACGATTTTGACCTTGTCCACCTGCAAGATGAGCGGCATGAACTCCTTCAGTTCGGCGCTGACGGCCTCGCGGTCGGCACCCTCCCTCCAGGTGACGATGACGGTGGTCTGACTAGCCGTATTCTTACCGGACGTCTGATAGTAGGGCATGCTGCTGACGGCGATGTTGGCGATGCTGGAGGCGTATTTGTCGCCGACCTGCTGGGCGGCCTTGCGATTCTGTTCCGTCCCCACGGAGAGGGTGGCAATCTCCTGCTCCTTCTCCTTGATGACTTGATCGCGTTCCGAAACCATGCGTCCCAACTGACTGGCCTGCAATTCGGCGTTGAAGCCGTGATTCGACTGTCGGATGCGCAAATCCGTGGTATTCAGTCCGAACTCCTCACGCATGAGGGTACGCAGCGAGTCAATCTTGACCGGAGAAACTTCATCGCCGACGATGGAGAGGGTAAGCACGGGCGTCTTGCGGTTGTACTCCTTCTCCACATCCACAATCTGCTGCGTGGATTTGAGTCCGCCGCCGTCGCGCAGTTCAGCGACGAATTTGGCGACCTGCGAGTCGAACACGCTTTCACGCACGACACTGATGGCCGTGATGACACTGGGGACGGTGACGACGACGACCAGGGCAATGATGATGCGCTTGACGTTTTTCTCCCGTTTTTTATCCAAAAACTTGTGTATGGGAAAACGCAGGTAACGGACCATGATGAAAGTGGCGAGGGCGATAAAGAAGGAGTTGATGAAAAAAAGGTAGAAGGCGCCGGTAGCGTATTTGAGTTGCCAGGTGGCGAGACCGTAGCCGGCGGTGCAGAGCGGCGGCATCAAGGCGGTGGCGATGGCCACGCCCGACACGACCGTCAACTGCGACTCCTTGCGCGACGCAGCAACGATGCCCGCCAATCCGCCGAAAGTCGCAATCAGCACATCGTAGATGGTGGGGCGGGTACGGGCCAGCAACTCCGACCGCGCATCGCCCAGCGGAGAGAGCAGGAAGTAGAGCGTCGAAGCCAACAGACTGATACCCACCATCAACAGCAGGTTGCGGAAGGAACGTTTCAACAGATCCCAATCGTAGGTGCCCACGGCCAAGCCGACACCCATGATGGGCCCCATCAACGGGGAGATCAACATGGCGCCGATGATGACTGCCGTGGAGTTGACATTCAGTCCCACGGAAGCGATGATGATGGCGAATCCCAACAGCCAGAGGTTCACCCCTCGGAAGTTGACCGACTTCTGTATCGAGAGGGTGGTGGCTTCCACATCGGTGGATTCGTGGATGTGCCCCAACGACTTGATCCCTTCCCACTGTTTCCTCAAAAAACTGACGAACTTTCCCTTCTTTTGCGTGAAACCGTCATTATTTTGATCTTCATTAATTTGATTATCAGATGGATACATAAGAAGATGTTTTTCAAAAAGATTTGACAAAATTACATTTTTTTATGATTTTTTTCTAACACTATTATTTGTAATTTTGCAAGATGAAATAAAAAGGACAAAACGATGAAAAAGATTCTATCATTCTGCATTTTGATCTCTGCCCTGATGCTGTCGGGCAACGCACAGACCTACCTCTTGAACGAGGGTTTCGAGAACGGACTTCCCGCCGCCTGGGGCAACATCGACCAGGACGGCGACGGCTTTTCGTGGGAGGTGCTCACCTACGACGAGAATATGATCGACGCCCATACCGGCAACGGCTGCGTCACGTCGGTGTCGTTCGACAACGACAGCGAAGAGGCGTTGACGCCCACGAACTACCTGGTGACGCCCGCGCTGGCGCTTCCCGCCGGACTGAACAACGACAACCGACTCACCCTCTCCTGGTGGGTGGCGGCGCAGGACCCCGACTATCCGGAAGACTATTACGAAGTGCGCGTCTCCAGCTCCGGCAACAGCGCCGCCGACTTCGCCTCCGCGCCCGTTTTCGCCGAGACACTCACCAGCGACACCTGGGCCATGCACACCATCGACCTCTCCTCATACTCTTCTTACTCAACTATTTACATCGCATTCATTCATACCAATTGTACCGATGAGTTCATGATAAAACTGGATGACATCTCCGTCTGTTACTTCTCGGAAGCCACCATCGCCACGACCCCGACAGCCGTTGACTTCGGCACGCTCGCCGTCGGCACCACCTCCGCCGTCACCCAGATCAACATTGCCTCGGCCATGTTAGGCGGCAACATCACCGCCACCTGCGACGCACCGTTCGAGATTTCGACCGACAACTACAGCTTCGGCGCCACCCAGACTGTGACGGCCAACACGAACACGGCATTGCTGGTGCGCTACTCCCCCACCGCCATCGGCCAACACGACGGCACCCTGACGCTCACCAGCGGCAACACCTCCACCACCCTCACCCTGACCGGTGCGGCCATCTCCTGCGACGACATCCTGCAACTTCCTTTTACAGAAAACTTTGAAAGCAACATCTCCCCCTGTTGGAGCAACCTCGACCGCGACAACGACGGCATGACCTGGGGTTGGTACAACGACGGCTTCGGCCACGAAAGCAACGGCTACTACCTCTCCTTCTCTTACAACGAAGAGAGCTGGGAAGACGTGATGCCCAACGATTGGCTCATCACCCCGAAGATTTCCATTCCCACCGAGGGGGCGCACATCAACTGGTGGGTTGCCGCCTACGACGAGGACTTTCCCGCCAACAGTTACGACGTGATGGTCTCCGAGTCGCTCGACCCTGCCAATTTCACCGTCATCTACAGTGAAACCACCACCACATCGACGTTCCAACAACGCTACGCCCCGCTCACCGACTACGCCGGACGCGACATCTACATCGCCTTCGTCCACAACACCAACACGCAAGCGAACGAGGACTCCTACGGGTTAGCCATTGACGACATCGCCGTCGAGGCGGGCGTCGGCATCGCGGAACAGACCACAACCTCTGCCGTCACCGTCTTCCCCAATCCCGCCACCACCCTGCTCAACGTGCAGGCCGACGGCTTCGACCGCTACAAATTGGTGAACGCGATGGGACAGATCGTGGACAACGGAACGCTCTCCGACGGCACCAACCAAATCAACGTCGCAGGTCTCTCCAACGGCGTCTATTTCATCCAATTAAGCAACGGAAAGTCCGTCGAAAACGTCAGATTCATCAAGAAAGACTAACGGCGCAGGGCTCAGCCCACCTTCTTCCACTTCATCGTCCGCCCAAATGCGGGTATGCCGATGTAGCCCCGCAGATTGAGCGTCTTGTCGTCGGAAAACCACATCTTGCACTTGTAGTATTTCCCGTGGACGGGATCGTAGATCTCGCCATCGACCCACTCTTTTTTACTCGCGTCGTACTTGAAATGGAACAGCATCGGAATCTGGTCGGCGGGCGTGTTGCGCTTGGCCGGGTCGGGATTCTTGATGTCACGCTTGGGCGTGCCGTCTGAGAACTTGGGATTCTTCACCCAGACGGTCTTGCCGGCGTAATGTCCCGAAGTGGTGCGGTAAATCCGGATCTTGGCCTCTTCGGGCGACTGGTCGTCCTTGACATAGTAGGTGCCGACGATTTTGTCTCCGGCGGTGGTTTGCGCGTCGAGTTTCGGCAAAGCCGTTATTAAAACACTGATTATAAGTGAAATATAAAAGATTCTTTTTTTCATAGGAGATCATGTTTTTTAATGGATATGGACTCCGAAGCGTTCGGAAGCGGCCTGGGCAAGATTTTCGCGGGCGGAGGGGTGGGCGATGGAGGTGAGCAAACGGGCGCGCTCGGCGAGCGGCTGCCCGAAGAGGTTGACGGCGCCGTATTCGGTGACAACCCAGTGGACGACGGTACGCGGGGTGACGACGCCCGCGCCTTCGGCCAGTGTCGGCACGATCTTGCTCACGCCCTTGCCAGTGATGGCGGGCATGGCCACGATGGGGATGCCGCCTTCGCTGGCGGCAGCGCCGAGCATGAAGTCGAGTTGCCCGCCGGAGCCGCTGAACATCTTGGTGCCGATGGAATCGGCGCAGACCTGCCCGGTGAGGTCGATCTGGATGGCGGAGTTGAGGGCCACCACCTTGGGATTTCGGGCGATGACGGCAGGATTGTTGGTGTAGGTCACGTCATCGATGTGTACGGCGGGGTTGTGATCGACAAAGTCGTAGAGGCGACGGGTGCCCTTGAGGAAGGTGGCGACATGCTGGCCGACGTCGATCTTCTTGGCACTGCCGTCGATGACGCCGCTTTCGATGAGCGGCAGCACGCCGTCGGAGAACATCTCGGAGTGGATACCGAGGTGCTTGTGGCCAGCGAGTTGCGCGAGCACGGCGTTGGGGATGTTGCCAATGCCGATCTGGAGGGTGGCGCCGTCGGGGATAAGGGCGGCGACGTGTTTGCCGATGGCGATGTCCTGGTCGCTGAGCGCGGGGAACTCGGCTTCGAGCAGCGGTGTGTCGTGCCGCACGAACGCCGTGATCTTCGAGAGCGGGATGCGGGCGTCGCCATAGCAGTAGGGCATGTGCTTGTTGACCTGCGCGATGACGTAGCGGGCCTGCTCGATGGCCGCCAGCGTACAATCAACGGAGGTGCCGAGGGAAACGAAGCCGTCGGCGTCGGGTTCGCTCACCATGACGAGCACGCCGTCGGTGCGTTGGTAGCCGTCGCGGATGATGCGGGCGGTGTCGGAGAGCGAACAGGGAATGTAGTCGGCAAGTCCGGACTGGGTGGCTTTGCGCACGTTGCCGCCGATGAAGAAGGAGTCGAGGTGGAAACTGTCGGCGTACTGCGGCAGCACGTAGTCGGCATACCCTTCCGTGTAGAGGTGGGTGATGTGGACGTCGCGCAGATCGGCGGCACGTGCCACGAGGGCCTGGATGAGAAACTCGGGCGCGGCGGCGACGCAGGGCCAGTGCAGGCGGTCGCCCGAACGGACTAACTGAAGCGCCTCGGCGGCAGTGACGTATTTCGGATGGGCAGTGTTCATCGCTTTTGGAAATTGGTTGTGGTTGACTATTTGTCGCTGAGTTGTTTCAGAAGAGCAATCTCCTCTTTCCAGAGCATTTCGTCCGGGGTTTCGAGGATGAAGGGGATGTGGTCGAAGCGGCGGTCGCCCATAATGCGCTCGAAGAAATCCATGCCAAGGAGCCCTTTGCCGATGCTGTCGTGACGATCGACACGACTGCCGAGCTCCTTCTTGGTGTCGTTGAGGTGGACGGCACGGAGGTATTTCAACCCGATGGCACGGTCGAACTCCTGCCAGGTGGCCTCGTAGCCGTCGGCGGTCTTCAGGTCGTAGCCAGCGGAGTAGGTATGGCAAGTGTCGATGCAGACGCCCACGCGGGATTGGTCGCTGACGCGCCGGATGATGTAAGCGATGTGTTCAAAACTGAAGCCGACGTTGGTGCCTTGTCCAGCGGTGTTCTCAATGACAGCGGTCACGCCGGAGGTCTCCTCCAATGCAAGGTTGATGCTCTCGGCGATGCGGTCGAGGCACTGTTCGAGGGGGATGAGCTTGAGGTGGCTGCCCGGGTGGAAGTTGAGCATGCGGAGCCCGAGCTGCTCGCACCGGCGCATCTCATCGATGAAGGAGTCGCGCGACTGTTGGAGTTTGGCGTCGTCGGGCTGTCCGAGGTTGATGAGGTAACTGTCGTGCGGCAGGATGTAGTCGGGCGAGAGGTTGTATTCGTCGCAGCGCTCCTTGAAGCGGGCGATGCTCTGCGGGGTGAGGGGCGGCGCGAACCACTGACGTTGGTTCTTGGTGAAGAGCGCGAAGGCGGTGGCGTCGAGTTCGTGCGCCGCGAGCGGGGCGTTCTCCACTCCCCCACTTGCGCTGACATGAGGTCCGATATGTTTCATCATTGCATTTTTGATGGGGCAAAGATACGGATTTTTTTCTTTACCTCGGGCATAATCCGATGATGACGAACGGAAATTTCAATTACAAACAACTGATTTTCAATTTTTTATAATGAATAAAAATAAAAAAGAGAAAATTTACGGCTGGATGTGATTTAATTGCGGAAAAAAGTGTATTTTTGCAACCTCAAATTTGAGGAAGGTTCATTGACGATTGCCTTGGTGGTGGAATGGTAGACACGAGGGACTTAAAATCCCTTGGGCATCGCGCCCGTGCGGGTTCAAGTCCCGCCCGAGGTACAAACCAAACCAAGCAAAAGATAAGCGGAAGTAGCTCAGTTGGTAGAGCACGACCTTGCCAAGGTCGGGGTCGCGAGTTCGAGTCTCGTTTTCCGCTCCATACCATTGCGGAAGTAGCTCAGTTGGTAGAGCACGACCTTGCCAAGGTCGGGGTCGCGAGTTCGAGTCTCGTTTTCCGCTCTTTTTCAGCATAAAGCCCAATCGCACGATTGGGCTTTTTTGTTGTAACTTGCTGAAAATCAAGAGCGAGTTTTTCGGGCGTTCCCCGCCCGCTTCTCATTTTTTCCCAAAAACCATTCAACCCACCATTCAAGGGTGATGTTCACTTAATTATCTACCAGATAATCACACACATTCATAACATATATCCCATTGTTTAGTCGGTGCGCTGGAACAGTGTCATTGGTCAGAATTATCTTTTTGAAAGAATCGTCAATCAAGTATAAGGAGCGTTGCTCTTGTTCGAGTTTGTCGCCATCGGGAATGGAGAACGCACTTTGAACATAGAGTCGGTCGTTGTCTTTGTTGCAGACAAAATCCACTTCAAGCGTATTCCTCACGGTTTTGCCGTTCTTGTCTTTTGAGTAACGTTCCATTACTCCTACATCCACGTTGTATCCGAATTGAATCAGATGGTTGAAAATTATGTTCTCCATCACGTGGGTGGGTTCTACCTGCCTGAAATCCAAAGCGGAATTCCGTAATCCGAGATCTGAAAAATAGTACTTGCAGGGAGTGTCAATGTATTTTTTCCCTTTAATGTCGTAGCGGATGGCTTTCTTTAGCAGGAAAGAATCCTCGAAATAATCAATATACTGTTTGATTGTCCACGAGTTTACGGAGACATTTTTCTCACTTTTGAACGTATTGGAAAGTTTGGTCGGATTCGTCAGCGTTCCAATGTTGGATGCCAGTATGTTGAACAAGTCTGACAGTTCCAGGTCATTCTTCACCTTGTTGCGTCCTATGATGTCCGTCAAATAGGTCTCTTTAACCAAAGCGTGCAGCATTTCCCTCTTGATGGAAGCGTCAGATTCAGTCACAATCAAAGGGATACCGCCATAGTACATATAATCCTTCCACACGGAGGTCACTTCACCTCCCTTCTCTGTGAGAATCTCCTTAAAGGTGAGAGGATTGACATTGACTTGCACCCCACGACCTCTAAACTCGGTCACAATGTCAGAAGATAGAAATTTCGCATTGCTGCCTGTGACATACACATCAAGATTATCTATGTGCAGAAAACCGTTCAGCACATCCACGAATCGGTCAAGCATTTGCACCTCGTCAATGAAAACATAGTGCATTCCCTTATCATTAGAAGAGGCTTCTTTGACAAAGTGATACATCTTTTCTGCATTGCGGTATCCGCTGAAGGCGAAATCGTCCAATGCGATTTCGATGATATGGTTGGCGGCGACACCACATTCAACAAGATGGCGTTTGAAAAGTTTGAATAATAGATAGGACTTTCCAACACGCCGAAGCCCAGTCACCACTTTGATTAAGTGGTTATGCTTGTATGCCTCCAGTTTCTGAATGTATTGTTCTCTCTTAAATTCCATCTGAAAAATATTTTCGTGTATATACACAATTTTAGTTTGCAAAGATACAAAAAAAGAAATGGATAACAGAGAAAGTATTTCCCGTAGGGGAAAAAAATTGTATTTGTGCAGGCGGTTTTAGCGGTGTTTATTTCATTGAAAAAACCATTCAACCCACCATTCAAGAAGAAAAAAAATGAAATTGTAAGATGTTGATTTTCAAAATGGAATACCAGGTGCGCAATTTTCGTTTTCCGCTCCAGACGTAGGGCTATCACAATGTGGCAGCCCTATCTTTTTAGCACCCTCAATCGGGTGCTTTTTTGTTGGTGTACACCTCATCATCACGGACAAACTGATGCCAATACGAACATCAGCTTCTTCGGAATCGCATCTACGGAATTAAAAGCAAATTATTTATCTGTTCTCCTCTCCTACCAACTGCGCCAGCGTCGTCTGCACCATGCGGCCGAAGCCGAAGTACTGAAGAACGTAGATCGTCTTCGTATCGTCGCCGATGACCGCATAGAAACGATCTTGGTTGAACAAATGCTCTATGTCGGTGAGCTTGTCACCCTGATCATCGTAATAGTCGTAGTCCTCATCCATGAAATAACAGCGCATGGTGGTGGTAGTACCATTGATGTCGGTGAAAGTGACCGTCTTGAACAGGTTGTCGGCAAAGATGTGGTCTATTTTCTCCTGGTCGAGACTGGTGGCGATGGTCTCGAACTTCTTGTCGCGGAACTCCGCCAGCAGGTTGAATACCTTGGCGGTGTCGTATCTCGGGAAGATCTCCCCCTGCGCATTCAGCAGGTTGTAGTGGCGGTCGTCCACCTTCCTGACAGAGAAACTGTTGGCAGGCTCAAGGTGGTCGATGATGCGCAATTCCTGGATGCGGGTGGGCTTGGTGGAGAACAGCTGGTGACTCATCCAGTCTTGAGCATAGGGGGAAAAACGCGGAGTGATGATGCCTCGGAATCCCGGGAGGGTAACCACACAGGGCTTCTCCTCCATCCCTTCCAAAATGGCATAGTTGCCCATGTGGTCAGGCGTTTCGGGACCAAAATAGATCGTGCGGACATGCCGTTCCTTTACCCCGAAATCGTGACCGAACAGGGTGAACTTCGGAGCGTCCTCATAAACCTCCACCTTGATGGCAGAGGCGGCCATGACGCGCGTGAGGTTGGGGATCTGCTTGGAGGGCACAGGACGGTCAACCCGCAGGTTCATGAGCGTGGACAGCATCGAGCGCACCAGTTCGGGCGTCGCCATCGTGCTGTCGCCCAGCCGCCACTCGCCGCCATGGCGCTGCAAGAGTACCGTATGGCCGTTCATGTCGGCGATGAAGACCTTCTTCACCAACGATGAGTCCGCACTGGCGAACATGGTCTGGGAAAACTCCGCTTTGGAATTGAAGACGTTGGCCTTGTACATGATGAACGCCACCAACGCGATGGCCGCGACAAGGGAACAGACGAGGATGATCTTGGTTTTCTTTTTCATTGAATTCTATTTAAAAATCAACGGGCGTACCGCATTCTGCGGAACAAAACAGCTAAACCGCCGAAAGCGAGAAGCAATGCCAGCGGCAGCGCCAAATTCAACAGTTGATACTTGCGCTGCGTGCGCTTGGCATTCACCTTGACGGAATCCAACCTGCCGATCTGAAGCACCTTCGACCGCAGGTCGATGAGGTCACTGTTGTCGCAGAGATAGTCCACGCAATTGACCATGAACTCAGTATTGTCGTACATGAATCCTATGTTGGGATCATAGCCCGTGGGGTAAATCCCCTCCTGCGGCAGGAACATCTCGTGGAAGAGGAACTCCTTCCGGGCAGGCATGCCATTCATCGGCACATACTCGCTCAACGCCTGGTAATCAACGTAGTTTCGCATCATGTCGCCATCGGACAGGAAGATCTGCTTGGTGGGTTTGCTCTGGGTCAGATTGTGGAACTGCTGCTCGGTGATGAGAGCTATGGGCAACCGTCCGGCAAACGCCGACGAAAACTCGCCCTCTACCAGCACGGCCACGGGGATGTGACTGCGGTTGTACTCACTCACGTTGGGCTTGTCCTTGCCCTCCTTGAGCGCCACGAAACCTGGCGCGGTCTTGATGCGGCTCCGGCTGGAAGTGGCAGCAAGTACAGTCTTCTTCAGCCCGTCGCCATCATTCACGAAGTCGATGGAACTAGCGAAGTTGGCGCGCACCATCTCCATCCGCTGGGTGATCGGATGCTGCGTGAAATTCGTGAGTTTCAACAGATACGGGAACGACAGGTTGTTGTTGCCGATTTTCAGCATCTGGTAGTCCTCCATGTCCATCAACATGTCGGGGTTGATGCGGACACCATAGGTGAAGAAGAGTTGCTCGAGGGAACGGCGGCCGAGGTTCTGCTGGGCGTAGAATGCCCGCACGTTCTCCACGCTGTCCATGGAGGCGTTGGAGCCATCTACGAGCCAAAGCACCCGCCCGCCCCGCATCACATGCTGGTCGATGATATACTTGTCGGTATCGCTCACCCACTGGGTGGGAGCGGCCACAATGAGCAGGTCGTACTTGTTACCCAACTCCTTGACGGTCTGCTGGACACTGTCGGCCACGGAGATGTTGCGTAAGGCATTGAGGCGTCCCCCGATGGTGACACTCTCCACATTGTAGAAATCCTTCATCTTCTCACCCAATTGCCCCGTCACCCAGGCGACGCAAGGCCAGTCCATCTCGCCATGCCCGTTCACAAAGGCCACACGCGACTTCTTGGGATGCAGCAGCGGCTTCAACGCCTTCACGAAGTTGTACTCCATGCGCATGTACGAGAAGTCCGTCGAGGTGTAGTAGTTGCGGATGTCGGTCTCGATGAGCGTCACAGGACGCTCCTGGTTCCGATAACTGATGATGGCACCGGGCAGGATGAACTGCGTGGTGGCCCGCTGACCGCCCTGGCTGAAATTCTTGTTCACCGGTATCGGAATCAAGCCCTTGTGTACGAACTCCTCCAACATCGGGTGAATCTCCTCGGGACGTTTTCCCTCAAAAGGATCGATGAATTCATAATTGACATTCGAACTCACATCCTTGAACTCCGCCAGCATCTCCTTGGCACGGTCCACGATGAGCGCATACTCGTCGGGCACGTTGTCGCCCGTCAGGTAGAACTTGATATATATCTCATCCTGGCTGGAGGTGAGCAGGTCGATGGTCGTCGGCGACAGCGTGAAACGCTTGTGCTTCGTCAGGTCGGCTTTGGCATTGAAGTAAGAGGACACGACGTTGACAGCCACCACGATGATGAGCGTGGCGAACAGCGAGACGATGGCGGCTTGTATGAATTGACTTCTTTTTTTCATCTTTTCAAAAAATTGCGGTTACCATTTTCGGCTCAGGAGAGAGATGCGCGCCCCCAACAGGAAGAGGAAGGAGACGGTGATGAAGTAGATGATGTCACGGCTGTCAATGACACCCATGCTGATGTAAGCGTAGTGGTGCTCGATGCCGATTTTCTTGATGACGTAGCCAGCGTTCTCGAAGAGCCCGCTGTCGTAGATGAAGAAGAATCCGTAGTACATGACAAAGCAGAAGAGGGCGGCCAACAGGAAAGCGACGATCTGGTTTTTGGTGATGCTGGAGGCGAAAAGCCCGATGGAGACGAAGATGGTTCCCAGCATGAAAAGACCGAGGTAGGAGCACCATGTGGCACCCACGTCGATCCTGCCGTCGGGTGCGCCCAACGACCACACCGACCAGAAATAGATGAGCGTGGGCAACAGGGCGATGAGCAACAACGCCTCACAAGCCAAGAACTTGGCGGCGATGAGTTTGTTGTCGGAAATGGGCTGCGTAAGCAGCAACTCCATGGTGCCCGACTTGCGCTCCTCTGCGAACATACGCATGGTGATGGCGGGAATGAGGAAGAGGAAGATCAGCGGGGCGATGTCGAAAAATCCCTGGAGGGTCGAGCGTCCCAACTCCATCACATTGCCTTTCAACACCCATACAAACAGCCCGGTGACCACCAGGAACACCCCGATGACGACATACCCGAGTACGGAGGTGAAGAACGACTTGATTTCTTTGGCAAAAAGTGCAAACATCTCTATTTCTTGTTTTTCTTTTCGGATTTCTGTGCCTCGGCCTGTTGGCGCTCGTAGTTCTCGATGCGAAGGGCGGCGTTGGCAGCGGCTCTCACGAAGCCGGTAGCGCCCAACTTGGCACCCACGGCACGCTGCAGCCACACCTGCGGCAACAGCCGTCCCTGCGAGAAGACACGCTCCACCTCCTCCCCCAAGTTCTTGCCCTTGAAGTAGTTCTGGAGTTGGAAACTGATGAGGTAACCGAGAGGATAGGCACTGAGGTATAACGGTGCCTCGATGATGTGGGAATAGACGGCCAAAATCGGCTGGTCCTTCTCCTTGAAGATCGGGGCGTAATATTGGTTCCAAACTTCGTTGGCGATGCTCACAACCGCGTCACGCAGCTCCGCAGCCGTGGCCTCGGGGTGCGCATACATCCACTTCCAAATGCGGATATCGACTAACGCGACACCGCAAATCTCATAGCAACCCCAGAAGTTGTCGAGCAGGTCGTAACTCTCGTCAATGCTGTTGGCAGCGTTGATGCCAAGCAGTTGAAGGTCATGTTGTTGGAAAGTGAAGGCAATGGCCTCGGTAAAGGCGGTGTTGGGCACGCCCGACATGAAGTAGTTGGGCACGTTGTGCATGGAGAAGGTCTCCTCCACCACATGGCCGAACTCGTGGATGCCGATGCTGAAGCCCTTGTAGTCCATGCCGTCCTCGCCGATGCGGGTGCGCAGGCGCGACTTGTCGCCACGCATCTGGGCCTCCCACGCATGGCCGGCACCAATGGAGGGATCGACGGCCACATGCTGGCAGATGAAATCCGCCTTCTCCTGCGTGAAGCCCAAAGCCAGCAGGATATTCGGCAGATCGGCGGCAAAGGCCTGCGCCGAGGGGTACCGCGACCGCGTGATCCTGTCAAGATCGCTCTCACGGACAGCTGAACGGTTCTTGAAGCCATTGTACCAAATGTCGAAAGGACGCAACTTGCGCCCCAACTTCTTCGAGATGAGATTGGCCACGGTCTTCACCTCCGGCGCCGCAAGAAAACCGGTGAACAGCCGCTCCACATCCTGCTGGAAGAACTCCAACTCATCGCCAAAACGACGCTCCAAGTATGTCGGATTCCCGATGTAGAAGGAATCGACAGCCCGAAGCGCATGGAAATTGTCAAGCAGGTGCTGGTAACGCACGTTGTTCTCCGTCGGCAACTCAAACTGGATTTTCCCTTTGTAGGTCTTGTTCGCCACAGGATACCAGAAGTACTCTTCCCTGTTGATGACGTCGCGCGGAATCGTCTGCAAGACAATCGTCTTCATAATGGAATAAAGGATCTGCTGCTTGGACAGTCCGTTCGCCTCATCGGCGTAGGCCGCCTTCAACTCGTCGCGCAATCCCCAGTGGGCCGACAACTTCACGTCGCTACCCCAGAACTGGTCGCCGTTGTTGGCCTTCACCTTGCCCATGCAGATGTCGTAGTTGGAGATGTACTTCTCCGACTCCATCGTCACTCGGTTCAACGCCTTGGTGCGGTCGGCGGGCACGCGCGAAGAGAAGAGGTCTCCCAGACGGGCGTAGCCCCAGTCCAGACCGGTCCAGCGGGAGCATCCGTCCGACTTCTCCTTCAAAGTGTAGTGCGGGAAGTTCATCACAACCGCAAACGCGATCTTGTTGGCGAACATGTCGTCGGAAAAGTGCGACAGCCCGTCGTAGGACGCAAAGGCCGCGTCAATGGGAAGACTCTCGTAGCCAACTACATGCAGCGGCATGGTGAGCTGCACCTCCACGGCATGATTGTGCCCCATGATGGCCTCGAAGTGGTCGCACAGCCGACGGAAAAGCGTCTCCTTGTCGGTCGATGTGCGGCAGAAGTTCTCCAAACAGAACTGCTTGAACTCCTCGGCCGTGCCATCCTCCTTCATCCACAGACTGGCGGCCTGCGAGATGCCACGCGACACCTGCTGCGCCGAGAACTTGCAGTTCTTCATGATTTCGTTGCAAGTGGACTGGATGGTCGAGTCGGGGATATAGTTGTATTGAGCGTGAGTTGCGAGGACGGCCATGAGCATCAGGAACGCAAGAATTGTCTTCTTCATCTTCGCTTACTCCTTACACAGCAGGTCGTTGTACTTTCTCAGGCACTCCAAAACGTTGGTGCGGACATGGATGAAATCGTCGGTGCCGGCGGCCTTGAGTTCCTCAACGCCCTCAGCGGGGTTGCCCGCGACGATGTAGATGAAGCCGGCGGCCTTGGCGGCCTTGGCGGCCTCCACACCGAAGGTGGCGTACTCCTCATCGGAACTGCAAATCACCACAATGTCGGCTTGGGCGGCCTGGGCGGCCTCGATGCCGTGCTCAACCGTGTCGAAGCCGGCGTTGTCGAGAATCTCGTAGCCGGCGCAGCCGAAGAAGTTGGTGACGAAGCCGGCGCGTGCCTGGCGCATGGCCAAGTTGCCGATCTTCAGCAGGAACACCTTCGGACGGCCGTGCTGCTTGGCATAGCGCTCGGTGCGCAGGCGCAGCGCCTCGAAGGCCATGGCACCGCGGTAGGTGCGCAAGCCCTCGCCGGACTCCTCCTGCCCCTGTTCCTCGATCTTGTCGAGCATGGCGTCGTTGATGTTCGGATATTGGTTGGTGCCCAAAAGCACGTATTTGCGGGTGGCGATGTCCATGTCGCGTTTGTGGCAACTCTCCTCGATGGCGCTCTTCACCGCGCCGGAGATCACCAAGTTCACCATGCCACCATCGGCTTCCACTGCTTGGAACTGCTTCCAGGCGTGCTCGGCGATGGAGTCGGTGAGACTCTCAATGTAGTAGGAGCCGGCACCGGGATCAACCACCTTGTCGAAGTACGACTCCTCCTTGAGGATCACCTGTACATTGCGGCTGATACGGCGCGAGAAGTCGTCGTCGTGCTTGTATGCCATGTCAAAGGGCTGCAAGGTGATGCTGTCGGCACCGCCCAAAGCGGCCGACATCCCCTCGGTGGTCGTTCTCAACATGTTGACGTATGGGTCGTAAATGGTTTTGTTCCAAGAAGATGCCACCGAGTTGATACGCACAAGGCAGGATTTGTCATCGGCAGGTTTGTACTGCGCCACCATGGTGGCCCACAGCAGACGGAAGGCACGCAACTTGGCGATCTCCATAAAGTAGGTGGAGGCGATGGAGAGGGTGACCTCCATCTTGGAAGCCATCTGGTCAACAGTCAGCCCGTGGGAGGTGGCGTAGGCCAAGTACTCATTGGCGATGCCGAGGGCGTAGCCCAACTCCTGGACGATGGTGGCGCCGCCGTTGTGCAGGAGAATACCGCGCACGTTCACCACGCGGAACTGGGGCATCTCCTCGGTAAGGCGCACCAACTCAAGGGCGGTCTCCATGGCCGCCTCGGGCGTCGTGCGGAACTTGCCGTGGCGCAGGGCGCAGGCGATGCCGTCGTAGGCCACGCCGCCACGCACCTGGCTCTTGTCTATCTTGTTGACATCAAGGTAGGTGATGAAATCGCGCACGGCCTCCACGGCACGTCCGCAGACATGCTGCAACTGGATTCCGATCTTCGGCATCTCAATGCCCTTCAACATCACGGCCAGATCCTGGGCGTTCTTCACCTCCTTGCAGTTGAAGGCGATCATGGTGGCACCGCCCTTGATGGAGGCGAGAGCCACGGCATTGGCCTCCGCGGGATCCGTCGCCGTCACCGACTGCACAATATCCCAGTTGTTGTCGGCCTTCGCGCCGCGCGTATAGGGAAATTCCGAAGGCATCACCTCTAAGTATCCGAGATCCTTCAGGTCCTCCGCCCGATAGTAGGGACGCACCTTGAAACCTTCGTCGGTACGCCATACCAGTTTCTTTTCATAGTCCGCGCCCTTGAGGTCGCGCTGAATCACCTCTTCCCACTTCTCCGTCGGGACCGGTGCAAATTCGCTAAAAAGCTTTTCTTCTGCCATAATATTGATTGATTTCTATTCTATTTCCTTAAAAAAATACACAATCCTATTGAGCGGCAAAGTTACAAAAAAAGTTTGAGCCGTCAGTACGCTAAATGAAATTACTTTCCAGCACCTCCAACATGGGAAGATGAGGCCACGCTATCACGGATTTCTACTTCCTTGCCATCAACTACCAGGTAGAGTCTGTCTCCTATTCTACCTGCATATCGACTGTCTCCTCTGCCACATCTTCACTTTTTTGGCTTATATTTTGCAGCAAAGTCCGCTTGAAACTCATATAGTCATCCTTGTTGAAGAAAGCATGCAGATTCACATTAACCTGGTTTGAAAAAAAATAGAAGCAAAAGGTCTCGGTCTCCAAGAAATAGTTACCCTCGTATTTTTCAACACTCCCGCCATAGATGGCCTCCATCTTATCCATCAATTGGGAAAGTATGGTCTCGTCCTTCGCCCTTGCCCTGCCCGATAGATACAAGCAAATATTGACATATTCCACAAGAGCAGAATCGTTAGGGGTACGGTAACTGCTGAACCAGCCATCGGAAACGTAGCCGTATGTCGGATCGGAAAAAGCGACAAAGGCATGGCCACGTGTGATTTCCGGAGTGTATTCTACAGTTCCTGATACTCCAGCGAAATAGTAACTCCAACTTTCAATATTATTCAGCGTGTAGTGCGTGCGCACCTCGCTCATGTTGGCGTGGAGAGGAAGTCCATCGACATGGTTCTTGTCGAAGTTGTCTAAAAAGGCCTTGAGGAAGCTGGTGCAGTCGTAATAGTCGCTTGCCGCTGAAGTGGTGCATACCGTGGGATACTGGATGTTGTCGAATTGGGGTTGGACGACGAGCCGGCCTTTGGTGTCGATGACACCGAATTTGTCATCCATGCGCACAAGGGACAAGCCATCCGTGAAACCGCTCAAGAAATCATACTGCGGGTTGATGACCATCTTCCCCTCACGGTCTATGCAACCCCACTTGTCGTCCACGCTGACAGGGGCCAACTTCGATCCCCGCCCGAAGCCGAGTGTATTTTCATACTGCAAAGGGATGACCACCTCGCATTTTTTGTCGATATAGCCCCACTTCCCATCACGGCACACTCGTGCGCGACCATCGACGAAACCTCTGGCGTCGTCATACTGAGGATAGGCGACCATGGCTCCCTTTTTGTCGATATAGCCCCACTTCTCACCCATGAGAATGGAGGACATGCCCTCCATGAATCCCCCCACAGCATCATAAACGGGTTGAATGACGAAACGGCCCGACTTGTCGATGTAGCCCCATTTGCCATCGCTATTGGATGCAGCAGCCAAGCCATCACAGAAAGCACCCACACTACTGAACTGCGGGTAGATGGCGTAATTTCCTTTCTTATCGACGAATCCGCAACGATAGACGGGCATTTCATCATCATCGATTTCGTGCAACTTGAATACCGCCGCCATACCTTCGCTATAGGGGAGTGCAAAGTCAACATCCCGCAACTCGAAGAGGGTGTTGCCCTTCTTGTCAATGCAGACGAGGCAACTGCCGGGCTCGACCACGAAGGCCCGCCCCTCGGAGAAATCAGTCACCGATTTGTATTTGGCGGGAATGGCCATCGTGCCCTTTGCATTCACGAATCCTATAAGATCTTTTTCGACGGTCACCTGGGCCAGCCCCTCGCTGAAATATCCCGCATACTTGAACTGCGGAGGGATGGCTAACGTCCCCTTGTTATCGACATAGCCCCAAAGCGTGTCTTGCATCACGGGGATGAGTTTCATCTCGGGTTCATAAAAGGGCTTGTTCGAGAAGTGCTTGTGCAAAAGGAGACCTCCAACGCCCAGCAAGGCGGCACCCGCCACGCCGATGATCAACCAAATCCACCATTTCATACGTTTTTTCGCTGGCGGATTGATGGGAGGCAGGGTTCCAACACCTGTGGAAATTTCCTGTTGCGGCATGGGATTTACCGTGTTGAAATTGCTTTGCTGCGGAATCGGTTCCGGCATCTGGGGAGGCATTTGTTCTTCCATTTTAACCTTTTATTTGCTTAAATAATGAGGTTGCAAATGTACGAAAATAAATTAACCGACAAGTGTATTCAACAGAATTTTTACACTTTCTTTTATGAAAAAAGTGCCGACTTGTTTGAAAAAACCTTACCGCATGATGGTCAACGTGCCGGAGAGGGTGTGCCCGATGCCATGGATGCTGTAGTAGAACTGGTAGAAGTAGGTGCCGTCGGGCAGGCCGTTGGCATCCCAGTCGTTGCGGTAGTGGGTGGTCTGGAACACAATGCCCGTGCGGTTGCGCACGATGAGTTTGGTCTGGTCGCAATGCTCGATGCCCTGGATGACGAGTTGGTCGTTGTAGCCGTCGCCGTTGGGAGTGATGACGTTGGGAATCTCAATGGCCACGGCGGGGGCGGTCTCCACCGGCTCGTGGTTGACCAGTACCGGGTCGGGCGTCGTCGCAACGGTTTGCGGTGCCGAAGGAGCGGCGGGCGTCGGCGCAACGGTCGGCGCTGAAGTCGCCGTCGGCATCGGCTTGGCCGGGGAAGCCGCAGGGGCCGCGGGCTTGGCAGGAGCAGCAGGAGCGGCCTTCGGCGTGACCGGCTGCACGGGAATCGTCACGGGCGCGGGGGGCTCCACCACGAGGACCTCGGCGGTTTCGGAAACGGGAGTCGCGACGGGTGCCACAGTAGCGGACGCGGCGGACTCGGCATGCTCAGCGTCCGGTGCCGTCGCAACCACCTCGGCGGTGGCGGAGGAAGAGGTCGTCGCCGCACCCGCGGACGCCTCGGCGACCACGGCAGCCGGCACCTCGCCATCCTGCGAGCGGCCACCCACGATGACGGCAACGGCGATGGCGCCCGCCGCGACCACGGCAATGGCGCCCCCGACGATGGCCTTCACGGCCAACGCGGAGAGATGCGCAGCGCCCTTCGTCGCCGCACCGGCGGCAGCAGCGGAAGCGCCGGCGGCACCCGCCGCCAAGTTGCCCTCCACCGCAGCCCAACAACGCGCCGACGGCTGCACTTGCACATTCTCTAATAAGTTTTTTATCTCGTTGTCATTCATCGACTTATCCTTTCCTTTAACCAGTTTTTGGCCCGCGTAAGCTGCGACCGCGACGTACTCTCTTGTATTCCCAACATCTCCCCTATCTCCTTATGCGAAAAACCATCCACCACAAACAGGTTGAAAATCACCCGATAGGTCTCCGGCATCTGTTGCACCAACTGCAAAATGTCCTTCTCGCGCACCTTGGCATCCGTCGCCTCCGACGCCGCCTGCCAATCCGCCGCAACACCCTCATCTATCGACAATTGATTGTGATGCTTGTGGTGCATCCGAAAAAAACTGATCGCCGTATTGAGCATGATTTTCCGCATCCAGCCTGCCAAAGAGCACTCGAAATGGAACTCATGCAAGTGGGAAAAAATCTTGGTGAATCCTTCTATCAGAATATCCTCACCCTCCTCCTGCGAATTGGCGTAACGGCAGCAAACACCAAGCATCATGGGCGCGAAACTGTCGTACAACCTCTTCTGTGCCTGCCGATTGTCGTTCAGGCAACCTTCCACCAGTGTTTTTTCCTCGTTGGGTTCCACAGAAGATAAGACGCAGGTTTGCGAAGAATGTTGCAAATTATTTGACGGATTTCACAATGGCCTCCACCTGACGCATGTAAACGGCCTTGGGTTCCTCGGGAGCGAAGACAAATCCATCGATGGTGACGCACTCGCCGTTGGTGTTGATGAACGAGAACTGATAGAAAGGTCCGCCCATGTAATCCTTTTCGGTCTCCCAAAGGCCACGCAACTGGGCACCGCTCTTGTTCCAAAGCGTCAGCGGCTGGTAAGTCGGCAGTCCCATCTGCTCAACCACCCGCGGATAGACCTCCTTGGTCTCTCCCTCTATATATTTCTGTGTGATGTAGTTACGCTTGGCTATCAACATCGCCCGCGTCATCGACTTGTTCTCGCTGGTGTATATCATCACGAAACGGTCGTTCTTCTTGGTGCGGTAGGCGAGCCACAAGAAACCGTCGCCTTCGCGGGCGATGGCGTACTCCTGCGGGATGGTCATCAGAATGCCGAACTTCTCCTTCACGTAGTTCTGCAACTCGATGTTGGGCGTTTTCGCCTGGTTCATCTGCAACTTGGCTATGTCGTTGGCATACATCTCCTGCAAGATCTCGTCGCATTTTTCCGCCAACATGCCGATGGCCTCGTCGCGCGTGGCCGCCATGATGTGAGCATACACCTGCGGCTTGCTCCACGGATTGCGCTCAATCTTACAGTCTGGCTCCGTAAAATTCTCATTCACATCAAGATAGATGATGTTGGCCCGACGGGTATAGTCCCCCTTGAAAAGACTCGGCTCGGTCTGATAAATGCTGAACATCGGCTCGGGTTGGGGCAGCCCCGTCATCGGCTTCGCCAATATCAAATAGACCGTATCCTGCACCTCCTCCGGCCAGGTCTTGTCCATCACCAAAAGCAACTCGGCGGTCTTGCCGGTCGATTGGTTCTCATTGTTGAGGGTGACAGAGGTCCGTCGCATCTCTTTGGCGATTTCGGCGGCGTCGTTACAAGCCGTCATCAACAAAAGAGACAAAGGCAGCAAAAGGAGCAACTTTTTCATATCGAAGGTTTTTAGAATGAAACTACGCTTTCATGAAGCGGGCAGCCACCCACTGATTGCGCTCCTTGAAGGAACAAAACGCCAATCCTAACGAGGCAGCACGCTGCCGGATGGTCTCCAGATCATGCCCGTTGTAGAAACCGCTGAAGTAGATGTAACCGCCGGTGTTGAGGGCACGGACATAGGCGGGCATGTCGTTCAGCAGGATGTTGCGGTTGATGTTGGCGAAGATAATATCGAACCGGTCGTCGCCGATGGCGGAGGCGTCGCCAAGACGCACCTCGATGTCGTCGGCGTGGTTGCGGGCGTCGTTCTCAATGTTGTTCTCGTATGCCCACGGGTCGTTGTCGATGGCGACGATGGATTCCGCGCCGCGCTTATGGGCCAGAATGGCCAACACGCCGGTGCCCGCACCCATGTCGAGCACACGCTTGCCCGCGAAATCCTCTTCCAACAGGTACTCGATCATCAGCGAGGTGGTCTCGTGGTGCGCTGTGCCAAACGACATCTTCGGCTCAATGACGATGTCGAACTCCACGTCGGGACGGGCATCGTGAAACGGAGCCCGGATGTAGCAGCGGTCGGCGATGAGCACCGGATCGTACGCCGATTCCCACTCCGCATTCCAGTCCTGTTCCTCCACGCGCGACACTTCGTAACTCACCTCCACATCGTAGCCGTGGTGAGTGAGGGCCTCGCGTACGGCCGCCTCGTCATAGACATCTTCCTTCATGTAGGCGAGCAACGTGCAGTCGTCGTCGCCGTCGATAAAACTATCGCAGCCGGCATCGCCGAGGATCGCTGCGAAAAGATCCTTCCACGGTTCCGGCTGCGAAAACTTGACTTTTAACTCTATGTATGCCATAGACTTAGTCCTCGACGCTGTAGAACTCTCCCGTAGCAGTGAACCACAGGTACTTCGGGTATTTCTCCTTGTTGGGCAGGATAATCACCTTGTAGTAGTTCTTTCCATCCTTCTTCACGGAGAAATACTCCTGAATTTCGGACTTGCCATAGGTTTCTTTGATGTAACGCTCGATCTCAGGCAGCATCTTGCTGGCATCGAGGTAATAAAGATCCTCCAACAACTGGCCGCTGGGGCTGAAGATACACATCTCACGACCCTTGGTGCCGAGGAACTGGGCATCATAGTTCTCATTCTCGTCCTCGTCCCAAACCGGATCGGGCACACGCGGGAACTTGGCCTTGAAGGCGTTGAGGACGACCTCGGGAACCTGGATCTCGTCATAGTCGCCATACGACTTCACGGTGCGCATGCCATCGTGGCTCTCCTTCTTGAGGAACTTGCCCGACTTGTCGAAATAGAGCACCATGATGCTGTTGCCCGGAGAGGCAATCTCCACGCGGTGGACTTCACCCAGGTCGCTGTCCTCCTCCAAATCGGTTGCACGAATCTTGTACGACGGGTAGTTGGAGGCAATGTAGGAGTTCACCTCGGCAGGCAACTCCTTGATGGCGGCCTGCAGATCCTCCTCGCTCATCTGGACGTCAGCAAAGAGGTCGGGATCGTTGAAGGGATCCTCGAAGTTGGGATCGACCGTACGGATGAGTTTGCGGGTCTTCTCGTCAAACAACACACCCGTGGGGATTTTCTTCTTATAGTTCTTCTTTTCGTAGAACTCAATATAGACCTTGTTCTTCTTGTCGGCGCGCAACTCCTTGTAGGCAAAACTGATCTTATAACCTTTATAATAGGTATCCAGATGCTTGACCATGGAACTGTTGAGTCGGGCGGGATCGATATAGGAGTAGGTTTTCTTCCAGATGCCCTTGGTGGAGACATAGACCTCCATCGGGAACTCGCGCATGATGCATTTTCCCACATAGGTTTCGCCCACAAGGAACCACTTGGTGTTCTCGGGTTTAGTGGCCTTTTTCTTGAAAGTCTTCATGACGGCAGCAGGCACATCTTTCTCCGCGATGGCATACTGTGCCCACGGATCATGCGGTGCCTCGGCCTCCTTCTTGCCTTTCTTCTTGGAGGGCTTCTCCGCCTTGGCAGCGGGCTCCGCCTTGGCAGCAGGTTCCTCCTTAGCGACCTTCTCAACCTTGGCAGGCTTACTTTCCTTCACCTCGTCGTTGGTCTTGGCAGCGCGGTCGCCCGAGACCACCTCCACGCGGGAGGCCTTGCCATTGGCGGCCTGGTCGGTGGTGGGACGGACGGGCTCGTCGGTACGCAACGTCCAGCCCGGAGGATCCTTACGTTCCAACAAGGCACCCACATAGTTGAAAGTCAGTATGGAGGGCTGGTCCTTGCTACCCACCTCCGGAAAACGGACCTCTAAATAGTAGTGCGTGCCCACCTTGGGCATCTCACGCAGGCTGCAAACCGAAATCTCGTAGTTCGGATAGTTGCTCGTGACGTAGTTGCTTATGCTCAACGGGATCTCCGTCTTGGGAATGGCATACGTGGTGTAGAGCCACGTGCCGTCGTTGGCAAAATAGGCCAGACCATCGGAACCGTCATCCTTGAAGGCGGCGACATAGTTCTTGTCTTCCAGCGACCAAGAGGATATCTTGGCGCTCGGATACTCCATTGAGAACGATTGGGTGACATCACCCGGGACGTCGTCGGTCTTCAGTTTCTGTGCGTTCAGCGGACTTGTCGCGCCGAAAATCGCCACCATGGCGACCATCAAAAATAAGATACGAAATGACTTCATAATCCTAAAGTTTATGCATTTTAATTAGAGCCACAAAAATAAAAAAATTTTTTCATATAAAACACAATCTTTTTAAACGTATTTTTGGATGATAATGTTACAAAAAAAGGGGACCTCTCAAGAAGTCCCCTTCGGTTATGGTAGAAATCGTAATTATTCGACGATGAATTTGCGGACACTCTTGCAGTCCTTACCTTCGATGCTAAGCAGATAGAGACCCTTGGAGAGGTTGCTCACATTGAGGGTGTGGTGCATCTCACCGCCGTAGTTCTCGACGCTCTCGGTGCTGAGGGTGCGGCCGGTCATATCGGTGACACGGAAGGTGAGTTGGCCTTCAAAATCGGAGGTCAAATCGACGTTGAGCAGGCTGCTGACGGGGTTCGGATAGACATCAACCTGACTGAAACCGTTGTCCGGAATGTTGGTGACAGTCTCATAGGTGAGTTCGAAGCCGTTGTCCTCAAAGGCGTTGTCGGAGACGAAGCGGATGACAACTTTGTGGATATTGCCTTCAACAACAAACACGTCGTCGTCGGGCCAGTTGTAGTTGTCGATGCGGTAAATTAGGTATCTCTTGGTGGGCTGAGTCGCGTCGAAGATGTCGATGAAATCGCCGGCGGCGAGTTCAATCTTCGGATAGGAGATGTAGAGTTTGTCGAAGCCGTTGATTCTCCATGTGCAGGTCGATTCCGGACGGTACGGAGTGTCCTGATCAACGTTGGCATTGCCCTTGTCGGTGATGCTGCCGGAGCCGGCGGGGAGGACCACCTCACCGTCGCAGTAGGCATTGGGAGTCGTGGCGACGAAATCGAACACGAAGCCGCGGCCGACGACATCGTTGCCGTTGGTGACAAAGCGCACGAGCACGCTGTCGGCATTGATGTTGAAACTGTTGGGGGTGCTGTTGCCGGAGTGACGGGCAGCCACATCATTGAGGTTGCCGTTCTTGTAGAAGATCACCTCATCGGCGTTGGCCTCGGTGGCCAAGCGGGAGAAGGAGATGGTATATTTGGTTGCCTCGGGCGCGGAGATCATCCAAGTGCGGTCGGTGTTCGGGCGATACATGAGGTTGCCCGCGCCGTCGCTGATGGTGCCGCGGGTGCCGCGCACGTCAACACGTCCAGTGGTGTCCTTCGGTGCCTGGTCAGCCGGATAGAGATCCACCATCATGGCTTCTTCCTGAGTGTAGGTGCCCATGTGGCCGCTGCCGCTCACATTGTAGTAGCCGTTGCTGTAACCGCCCCAACCCCAGTTGATATGCACTTTCGTGCTGGCATTGAAGGTGGTGTCATAAACCATCGTGCTGTCGGTGTGGTAAATGTAGTAGGTGGTGTCGAAAACAGTGTAGGGATCGCCGTACTCCCAAATGCTGTCGGTCTCGTTCCAAGTGGAGTCGATGACAACGGTGGAATCGACATGGTCGATACCCTGGAGGGTATCATTATAGTGGATGTTCATATCGACCTGGTTATAGACCTGGTAGCCGTCAACCATGAAGGCGTGACCGCCGCCGCTGTTTCTGCCGGAGTAATAGATCGGGCGAAGTTCGTTGATCTGCTTCTTGATGGAGTCAGTCCAACGGGCATTGGAATAAGAGTTGCGTTCGAGCATCTGGGCGCTACGGTTGTATTTCCAGTTGTCCTTCATCGCAGTGAGAGCGTCGGCGGACTGTGCTCCAGAGCCGTCAGGACCATAGCCCATCTGGACGGAGATACCGGTGTGCCACAACAACTTGGCAACCTCGCCGTTGTACTCCTCAATGTGGTTGGGCATGAGGTTGTAGTCGTGCTTCTGGTTGAAACTTTGAACCTGCCACGGGTAGGTGACGGTATCGGTGATCTCATTGTCATCGTTGACAACGTAATGGATCGGGTGGTAACCCACGCCGCCGACACCATATTCAGGGAATCTGAAGTAGTGCATCAGCACGCTCATGCTGGCGGCGACACAGCCGGCCGGCACGTGGTTGTCGCAGTCCTGGTTGATCTGAGCTTGAACAGCATCCGCCTGAACAGGGCAGTAGTTGTTGTACCACATGGTCTGGTTCCAAGAGGAGGAGAGCAGCGGTTTGACCTCGGAGACGAGGTACTCAGTGGTTTCTGTACGGGTGCGCTGGTAGTTGCGCAGGTAATTCCACTCCGATGCGGCCTCGGCATCGGCCGTACCCTTGGCAGCATCGAGGGTCTGTTTATAGACATCCATGATGTAGGGACATGCCTCTGCCTTGAATTCGTTTTCCAACGAATAGGCCAAAATCGGGCTGTACGACTCGGTGGCTGAGACCAGCACGAAACCGCCATTGCGGATGGCGAAAACATAGAACAGGGCCTCGTCATTTTCGTTTCTGACCGTCTGCTGGAGGATCAAATCACTCTCCGTGATGCCCGCCTCGGGAGCCACCGCGGAAATGAAGTTCTTGGAAACGGTCTTGGCTTCCTGCACCGACACTTCGTTGGCCGCAAAGCCAAGTGCGAAAAGACAGCACAAGAGAACAGATAATAAAGTCTTCTTCATATTGAATGGATTTGAATTTATAATTGCAAATTTAGCCCGCAAAAATACAAAATATTTACGAACTGAGAGTCCTCTCGCAGTTTTTTTTGTTTTTTTCAGAAAAAAAATCCTTCCCTACTCCAATTCGTCCACCGACACCTCGTAATTTCCTTTGTAAATGATGCCGTTATGACCGTCGATGGCGATGGGGGCGAACACCTCGAAAGGCGTCCCGTTGATGGTGAGTGTCTTCTCCTTCTCATGCACGACGAGTGCGTCGCAGTTCACCACACAGATTTTTCCCAACGTGGCGGCAGTGACGGCAGCGTGTGAGGTCGCACCGCCACGCGCGGTCAACAGTCCGTCGCACTCGATGATCAGCTCAATGTCGTCGGGCACCGTGTCGGGTCGCGCCAACACGATGTGCTGATTGGGGTTCGCCCCCTCGCGAACCTTCCGGATGTCCTCCATGTCGAACACGATAATGCCGTTCAACACACCGTTGCCGATGCCAATGCCGTTGCCGACCTTCTCCATCTGCTCCGGTTTCGCCGCGAAGGTCTCCACGGCATCCTGTCGCGTGACGTTCATGTTACGCGTCTGCAACACGTACAGATCCTCCGCCTTCGACGTTTCGAACGTGAACTCGATCTCCTGGTGGCTGAAACCGTCCTTCTCCAGCATGTTCTTCGCCAACTCGTACAGACGATTGTATATCTCAGGATACTGGCTCTGCAACGAGAAGGGACTGTTCTGATACTCCGCCTCGCGCTGCGACTCGCTGATAGGCAAGGTGTTGATCAATCCTCCGACGATGTCCTCGCCCTGACTCAGGAACGAGAAATCTCCCGTGAGGTTGATGTTGGCGCGGTTCTTCTTGATGTCGCGGGTGAACACCACGCCGGAGCCGGACTCGCGGTGGATGTTGCCCAGTACCATCTTCTGCACGATGGCGGCGGTGCCCCACTCCTCGGCGATGTGCATGTGGTTGCGATAGACCTTCGCCCTCGGCGAGTTCCAAGAGTCGAACACGCACAATATCGCCTGCTTCAACTGACGGAACGGATGCTCCTCAAAGCGGACCCCGTTGTCAATCAAAAACTGCTTGTAGGCAAAGGCGATCTCGCGCATGTTATCCGGCGTGAACTCGATCTTCTGCGTTACACCATATTTCTTTTTGTAATTGAGGATGATCTGGTCGAAGTCGTTGCGGTCAAGCCCGTGCGCCATGCCCCACGTCTGCAACAGACGACGGTAGCAGTCCCACGAGGTCCACGCGTAGTTGTCCTGCTTGCTCAACTCCTCCGTGATGGTGTCGTTCAAGCCGACGTTGAGGAAGGTGTTCATGGCACCGGGCATCGAAATGGCAGAGCCAGAACGCACACTCAACAGCAACGGATGCTTCGGGTCGCCGAACTTCAATCCCGTAAGTTTTTCTACACCAACAAGATGACGATGCAACACCCGATCAAATTCATCGTTGATGGCATCCACCTTCAAGATGGCGTCGATACGGCGGAAAACCTCCGTGGTGACCACGAATCCGGGCGGCACAGGATAGTTGTTCAAATACAGTTTTTTCAAATAATAGGCCTTCGCACCCAAGAAGACACGATTATCTACCGACGGCGTCTCGCGGTTCAGCGGACTGAAGGCCAACTTCTGGTCGTAAGTCATCAGGTCACGGGCCTCCTCCTGCGTCAACAGGTTCGCCTGCGTGCGCAAGTTGTTGAGTATCTCGCCGATGAAGTTGTCCAACTGCTGGATCAGGAACGAAGATGAGAGCAACTCGCGGAAGAAGACCTCCGACTTCTGCGCCACAATCTTGCGCATCTGCGACTTGTCGCGCACCTCATTTTCCAACAACTGCGGCACGATCACCTTCAACAACGGCTCGTAAGGACGGATGAAGTAGTTGCTGATGATCTCGTGCAAGCTGCTTTCCATGAATTGGAAGATATTGATATACTGACCAATAGTAAAACATTCGGAGTTCAAACTGTACTGGAGCATCTTCAAGTTGGAGTCGAAGCCCTGGTCATAGACGCCATCAAGCGCCATGCCCTCATGCATCAACTGGATCGTGTCGCAGATCTGCTTGAAGGCGTTGAAGGTGAAGACGCTGGTGTTGAGGTTGCCGATGATGTCGTGAATCAACACCGTGACGATGCGTTCCAGACGGAAAATCAAGCCGAGCGCGTCGAACTTCACCTCGCGATAATATCCATACATAGAGGGGATTCCGAAAGCGATGTGGCGCTTATAGACCACATTCTCCCAGCCCTGGCTCTCCTTCGGGTCGAAGATGATGTCGTTGAGTTTTTTCATCAACGAGAAGATGTGCTTGAGCGTCGCCACGGGGTCGTTGCCGGCCAGGCACTCCTCCAGACGGTTCACGTCTTCGGTGGCCAAGAAACTGTCGCCTCGCATGATGTCGATGATGTCGGTGGAGTCGAAAATGTACTTCTCCTTCAGCAGTTGGTACAGTTCGATGATGAGGCAGACACGCTGCACATCCACCGGCTCCTCGTGCTCTATTTTCCTGCTGATCTGCTCGACCTCATCCTTCTTCAACTCAATCAGATCCTCCAACTTCATGTTGGCAAAAGAGCAGAATTTCAGCAAGCACTGGTGCACTCCTTCGACCCAAACACCGTCGGGTTCAACCAATTCATAAACATTGGGGGGCAAAATCTCTTTCAGTCGCTCTTTCTTTTTGTCATACCAGAAGTTGATGATATCCAACGTAATCTGGATGTGAGAGTTGTTGCCTTCGGTGTGGATCTGCTTGCGCAGGAAGTGAATGAGTTTGTCGTTGCGGTGCGACAACTCGTCGATCTTGGTGGAGACGTCGCGCAACTGTCCTTCCGCGCCGATCTCGTTGAAATAGACGGGGAAGATCCTCGCCAACTGCTTGGTCTGCTTATAGACCGGGGAGATCTGCGAGTTGAGCAGTTTGGTGATGTCCTTTTGGAAAAAGTCTGTGTCGAAGACAAAGATGCCGCCCACGCGCAGGTTGATGATGAGGGCGGAGAGCAGACGCTGCATGGTCTCCGGCGCGTACTCGATGAGTTCCAGCCAAACGCGCACGTTCTTGATGTGGCACGGATTGACCTTCAACTCCCAGTCGTTCGTGATGTACTTCACACCCGGAGTGACGAAGCCGAAGTCGATGATCTTGCGCTCCAAGTACTTGATCAACTTGTGGTTCTTGGTGTTGATGATTTCCTTACCCAACTCAAGGATGGAGTCGAGAATGAGGTTGAGGTGGCTGTCGCGGAAGTCGTCGAACTGCTCGAACAGGTCGTCCATGGAGGAGATGCACTGCGCCTCGTCGTCCTCGTGACTCACGAGGCGTATCACCTTGTTGAGTTCAACCAGCAGTTGCGGGTGGTTGTCGATAGTGCCGGGCAGGTGGAGCAGATAAAAGATGTAGCAGAACTGCTCAGACGTGTGGTCGAAAACAGGAATCTTGCTCTCGAAAGCGCGGATGATGTCGTTGAAAGTGAATGCGTTAGCGCAGAGTTCCTGCCAGGTGGCGGCGTTGCTGGCCTTCTGTTCGAACTCGTCGAAGAGCGGCGCGCCCAAGTCGGCGAGGTGGGCGGAGTAGTCTCGCGACATCTTGCCCTTGTGCTCGTCGTACCACTTCTCGATCTGGGTGGTGTCGCGCCAGAAGGCGATGTGACTCAGGACCAAGCGTCGCATCAATTTGAGCGTCGCCTCGGCGGTCGCGGGATTCGTCGCCGCCAGCCCCAACTTCACCTTGAACTGACCGACGTGGCAGTAGTAGTCAAAGGCGTTGTCGTCCAGATACTTGTCGAGCAGGGCGATGCAACGCGCCACGCCGTCGCCGCAGCGGTTGAGCACGGCGTCGTTGTTCTCGATGAAGCGGAGGAAGTAGGTCACCAGGTCGCGCGCCCAGGCGTGGCGCAACTTCTCGGAGAGCAGCTTCTCGTAAATCTCCAACGCCACGTTCACCACCCGCTTCTGATCCTCCACCGGCAGATCCTTGTAGAGCCAGAAGTCGCTGATGGTGACATTCGGCAACGCCTTCACCACTTCGGCGCGGTTCGACATCGGGTGGTCGTACTCGGTGAAGAACTCCACCACCCGCTTGTGCAACCCCCACTGCTTTTCCGACTGCGCCATGAACCACTGGTGCTCTGCGGGGATTTCGTATTCTACGTTCGTGTTTTTGAGATTGACCTCTAAGGCCTTGGATTTGATTTCGTTACTCATGAGTCGATTAAGGTTTTGAACGGTTTTTGTATCTGTCTGCGACCACCGCGATGCCAAAAATCAGCACTCGCGCATAGCGAAGTCGAAGGTGCTGCCGGGCTTGATTTCGCGCACGGGGCAGCCGTTTTTCAGCACGATCATCTCGCGCTTCTTATTGTAGGGATTCTTTTCGTACTCGCACAAGGTGATGCGGTCGTTCTCCACCCACAGCGCAGTGGCCTCACGCAGACCGACGACGGTGATCTCGGGATTCACGCAGAGGAACTCCTCGATGCGGTCCTGCCGCGACTCGCCGGCATGGGTCAGGGCGTCGTTCACGGCCTCCGGATAGGGGTCGATGTAGTGCGGGTTGATCTGGAAGGGCACCAAGTCGAAGCACTGGAAACTGGCGGGCATCACAATGGGCATATCGTTAGTGGTGCGCAGCGTCGGGCAGGCCACGTTGCTGCCGGCGCTCCAGCCGATGTAGGGGGCCCCCTCCATCACCTTGCGTCGCACCGGCTCGATGAGCCCGTTGCGGTGCAGTTCATAAACCAGGTGGAAGGTGTTGCCACCGCTCACCATGATGGCGTCGCTCTCGTTGACCAACTTCACAGGATCGGCCACGGAATGCGTAGAGACGATGTCGGCCGCCAGACCGAACTTCTCAAAACATCCTTTAACCTTCTCAGTGGCAGCGTTATAACTTGCCTCCAAAGTCTCGCCATTGCGCACGACGGCGTAGGGGAAGAAGGCGATGCGCAATTTGCGCTCCGTGCCTAGAAAACGTTCAATCAACGGCATGCACCAGCCGAGGTAACTCTCTTTGTAATTTGTTGAATTGCTGATTAATAAAAGTTTCATATCGGTATGTTTTTAATGATTAGTCGTTCGGATGACATGACCGCCGGCATCGACGGAGAAGGTCTCGTCAAGGTGGAAGGTCTCGCGGATGTGCTCCGGCGTGATCACCTCCTCGGTGGGACCGAAATGTTGCAGTTTCCCACCGCACAGCATCAGGGTTTTGTTGGCATAACCATGCAGGAAAGAAAAGTCGTGCAACACGATTAGTATGGTTGTATTTTTCTGTTTATTAAGTTGTTGCAGGATGTCCATCACGGCAAACTGGTGGGTGATGTCGAGGTTGGAGAGAGGTTCGTCGAGCAGCATGAGCGGAGTCTCCTGGGCCATGGCGCGGGCGATCATCACCCGTTGGGCCTCGCCGCCGCTCAGTTCGGTGAGCATGCGGTCGCGGAACGGCAAGAGGCCGGTCTGTTCCAGCACGCGCTCCACCACCTCGCGGTCATGTGCGCCCGCCTCTGCCCACCGGCTCTGGTAGGGATTGCGCCCCAGCAACACCGTGTCGAAGACGGGAAAGTCGAAGACCACCTCTTGGCGCTGGGAGACGTAAGAGAGGATTTGTGCGCGGTCGCGCACCGAAAGCCGCGACAACGGACGACCGTCGAGCGAGATTTCTCCCCCTTGCGGCTCCAAAATGCCCGCGATCAACTTCAGCAAAGTCGTCTTTCCCGAACCGTTGGGACCAACGATGGCGCAGAAATCGCCCGGCTCGATTCCGAACGAGCACCCTTGCAAGACCGGCTTGCGGGAATAGGAAAAACATAGGCCACTGACTCGTATCACATTATCGGTTTTGGAGCGGCAAAGATACCATTTTTTTATGGTTTTACCGATAAAAGTATGTCGATTTCAAAAAAAAGAACTACTTTTGTCGCTTCAATTTCAAAATTCTGGAATATGTTCATTTCATTCACACGCAAAGACAATGGGGTTAAGATTTTCATGAATGTGGAAACCATTGAAAAAATCGAAGCCGTAGAGGGTGGTTGCGCCGTCTATGCCCTTTCCGATGAAGAGGCCATCCTCGTCAAGGAGAGTTTCGCAGAGATCGACAAACAGTTGAAATCACTCGGTCTGACCGCCGAATAAATAATTGTAAAGCCATGGCAGACGGATATTTGGAAAGCCGATACGAAGAGGTCTTCGGCAAGGGTGCCGCACGCACTGTCGTCAAGCACGTACCCATCGACAAGTTGTTGGAGCGCAATCGCAGTTACCGCGGCTACCGTCCCGAGGTGGAGGTGACGCGGGAGGTGCTGGAGCGTATCGTGGCCGTCAACCCGCTACTGCCGTCGGCCTGCAACCAGCAGGTACTCCGTTTCAAGTTGGTCACCCGCGACAGCGGCGCCGACGTCGTACTCCGAAACATCAAGATGGGCGCCGCCCTGCCGGAACTGCACCTGCCATTTCCGGGCACCGAGCCGCAGGCCTTCATCCTCATCTGCAGCACCGTGCCCGAAAGCAAACTCGTGGATATCGACATGGGCATTTCGGCGCAAAGCATGTTGTTGAAAGCTACCGAGTTGGGTTACAACGGCCTGATGATTGGGGCGTTCCATCGGGAGAACCTGCAAACCGCCTTCGCGCTCCCCTACCCGCCTCTGCTGGTGCTGGCCATCGGGCGCGGCGCCGAGGTCATCCGCCGCGTCGAGATCAGCGAGGGCGACAGCCACGCCTACTACCGCCGCGACGGGATCCACTACGTGCCGAAGGTCAAGCTCTCCGATCTGATATTATAGAAGACCTCCGCATCGCCTCCCCCTTGAGAGGGCGATGTGGAGTAAAGCACACATCATTTCTTTCTTTTAACAACCTACGCATCAGGTTGTTAGTTGTCATTTTCACCTCGGAGCGTCGTTTGACCATTACATCGAGCTCAATTACGAGACTTGAAAAGGCCATTTTTATAATTTTAATATTGTGTATCAATAAATTATACTTTGGAAATTGCCAGTATTGGCGCAAATTGGACACGAAACGGTGGCGGCCTAAAAAACATTAAGAGACGGCTAGTCGATGCCCGGAAATGCGAAAACATTATTGAAACACAAAAGCTACGCCTACCTGACTAAAGTTGTCAATGGAACGGAAATGTCCGAACGGGCAGTTGCCGTGGTACAACCTGACCCCAAAGGCGAAACGGCTGAAATAGCCGTCGTAACCCGGAATATTGTACCGCATCCCAAGAAATAGGTTGTAGGGAAAACGCCTGTAATCGGACGAACCGCTGTCTTCATCGTCTTCTTTGGCGGTCAAATCATAACCATAGAGCACCCGATTGCGGATCTCTGCCGAAACAATTCCTTGGAAGCCATGGCGCGAGGTGGGCGTCTGATATTGGTATTGGAAGTACGCTTCCACCCGCTGGATTTGGATCTCATCGCCTACATGGGTGGACTCGTGCTTGAACGGAGACCAAGCAACGGAATAGTTTTTCAGAAACTTGCGGTTCAGGCGGTGGATAAATGTATGCGTGGGCATCCCGATTCGGTAGTCCGTGTTGAGCACCGGCGAAGTTTGCGACTCAAACAAATCCATTCACAAATAAGCCGACGCACTCAGGGTGAAGCTCAATCCGAACCGCTTGTCGGCTCCGAAGTTGCCGTTCCACAAGGGCAAATCCATCCCGAAACAGCCTTGCGTACTGGGACGAAAGCCCTTGCCGCTATGCGTAAAATCATAAGCCGGGTGGTTGGTGTTCCCTACCATTTCAAATCGCACGAAATTGGGATGGACATCACTGAGAAGCGACTTCCCGTATGGCGCATAGGTAAACCATCCGTTCTTCAGGATAGAGGTGGAATCGGATGTTCCGCCCGCCTGCAAGGCCATCCAGCAAGCGAGCAACCAACATACGCCAACGATTCATTTTCCTTTCATCGTTTTTACATCTCAACTTTTTCAAATAGAAAAGGTTTACTGAAATTTATTTTCATAAGTGTCCAGTCATTTTCGAGTGCAAAAATACTCTTTTTCGGTGGGTTACGGAAATATTTTTGCTGATTTATCCCAAAAACACGGAAATGTTTGACAAAAAAGCGCGCCCAAACGAGCGCGCTTTTTCATATTGATCCCCTACTCTATTATTTTTCGGGGTTCAAGAACGGATAACCATAATCGGTAGCGGGGACGAAGGTCTCCTTGATGCAGCGGGCGCTGATCCAACGGTAGAGGTTGAGGGCGCTGCCTGCCTTGTCGTTGGTACCGGAAGCGCGGGCGCCGCCGAAGGGCTGGCAACCTACCACTGCGCCAGTGGGCTTGTCGTTGATGTAAAAGTTGCCGGCGCTGTGACGGAGCATCTGCTCGGCCGTCTCGATGGCATAACGGTCGGTGGCGAAGATGGAGCCGGTGAGTGCGTACGGAGAGGTCTCGTCGCAAAGCTTGAGGGTCTTCTCGAACTGTGCATCGGGATATACATAAACGGTGATGACGGGTCCGAAGATCTCCTCGCGGATGGACTCGTAGTCGGGGGTGTTGGCCACAATAATGGTGGGCTCCACAAAGTAACCCACGCTCTTGTCGCACTTGCCGCCCAGCACGATCTCAGCATTCTTCGATTTCTTGGCACGGTCGATATAACCCTTGATATTGTCGAATGATTTTTCGTCGATAACGGCGTTGATGAGGTTGCCGAAGTCACGGCCGTCGCCCATCTTCACGGTCTTCATCATCTCCTGGATGTGTTTCAAGGTCTTGGGCCAGAGAGATTTCGGAACGTAAGCGCGGGAAGCGGCGGAACACTTCTGACCTTGGTACTCGAAAGCACCACGCAGGATGGCCACGGCCAGCTCGCGGGCCGGAGCGGTCTTGTGAGCGAAGATGAAGTCCTTGCCACCGGTCTCACCCACAATCTTCGGATAGGTTCTGTAGGTGTCGATGTTCTGACCGATCAGTTTCCAGAAGCTCTTGAAGGTGGAGGTGCTGCCGGTGAAGTGGATACCTGCCAAGTGCGGCGACTTGAAGGCCACCTCGCTGATGACGGAGCCGCTGCCGGGCAAGAAGTTGATGACGCCGTCAGGAAGACCGGCTTCCTGGAGCAGGCGCATGATATAGTAGTTGGAAAGGATAGCCGTGGTGGACGGTTTCCAGATGGTGACATTACCCATCAGTGCGGGAGCCACGTTGAGGTTCAAAGCAATAGAAGTGAAGTTGAAAGGAGTGATAGCATACACGAAACCTTCCATGCCGCGGTACTCGTTGCGGTCGAGCATGGTGTGGTCGGAGATGGGCTGCTCGCTGTAAATCTTGGAAGCGAAGTATGTGTTGAAACGGAGGAAGTCGATGGCCTCGCAGGGGCAGTCGATCTCGGCCTGCATGGGGCTCTTGCCCTGGCCTAACATGGTGGCGGCGTTGAGCACATAGCGCCATTTGGTGGCGAGCAGCTCGGCGGCCTTCATCATGATGGAAGCGCGCTGAATCCACGGCATGCTCTCCCATTTCTCGC
>JAEEKX010000007.1 GCA_016288655.1 Bacteroidales bacterium | reverse complement strand
TGAAAAGCGCCACCGAATTGGCAGGCAACCGTGTGGTCACTGCCCTACAATACGCCTTCCAGTTCTTCTTCATCCCACCCACAGTCATGGGTCTGATAGAGTATTTCGGATAACTTGTTCTCCCACAGAACCCGCTAACTTCCGCAAACTTTTCTGCGCTGTTGCCCCCAAAAAGTGAGGATTTGGAATTTTCCCGACAAAAAAATTATGAGGATTTGGAATTTTACGTATTTTTGTAAACCCAAAATGCATAATTGATTTTTCACTATTTTCGCATCTGAAATCTTAATCCATCAAAGATGAAGAAATTGTGCATGGACGAACTCGCGCGGGTGAGCACGGAGGAGTTCAAGGAGCAGGAGAAGACTCCGCTGGTAGTGGTTTTGAATAATGTGCGAAGCATGTACAATGTAGGGCCGTTGTTCCGCACGTGCGACGGCTTTGCGGTGGAGGCGCTGTATCTGTGCGGCATCACCGCCTGTCCGCCCCACTCTTTATATGTCTAACACATTGGATATTAGCAAGAAATAGTTGAGCTTTTTTGAAACAAAAAAGTACTAACCCATCCCCTATCTCTTTACAGTCTCTTTTATCAGCACGGCGCTGACCGACCAATGGCTGAAACTGCCGCCCAATGGTTCGCCCTGCGGAATGGCGATGGTGATGGTGTGGTTCCCTTTTCCCAGCGGGGGCAGGTCGAAATAGACCGGCTGTGTGGCGGTGCCGGGGCACCAGCCGCTGCGCGAATAATCGCTGCTGGACAAGCCGTTCCAGAAGTTGCCGCTCACGGGGTTGAACCGGCGGTAGCAGCCGCAATCCTCGCGCCACGGCGTGTAGGTGAACGCGGGCTTCCCGTCAATCAGGATAGTGTTGGGCTTGGGCGTGAACTCGTCGCCGCCGTCCCAGCCGCCATGCCCCGTGCTGATGTAGCGCAGGCGTATCTTCTCCTTCTTGCCTAGCACATAAAACCTTGCTTTCAGACTGTCGGTACCGAAAACCTTGCCGTAGTTCTGTCCCGCCATCTCCAGCACGTTGCAGGTGTTGAACAGAGATATCACAGAGACGCGGCGCTTCTCTCCATCGTCCCACTTTTCGCTTCCCGGATAGGATTTGATGTCGAGCGTTACCTTGTGGCCGCCGCCGTCGTAGTTACCGATCCACACGCCGATCCACACCTCGCCCTGCAGCACCGACGACAGGTCGGTCACCTCTTGCTTGTAGTAGGTCTCGTCGGCCCACTCCAGCCCGTCGATCTGCACGCGGTCGTTGAAATGGCCCACCCCGAAGGGGGTGAAGAAGCGCAGCAGCTCCACCGGCGGTCTGTACACGAAGGAGGAGATCCAATACTCTTTCAAACGGCTAACCGCCGACGCAAAGCCCTGATACTTCTGGCCGTCTTTCCCAACGAAAACAGGCAGAGAGTCGGGATGGTTGTTGATGCCGTCAAAAAAGTTGGGACACAAATCATTGTCGGCATCCGGTATCACGAACACGCTGCCGGTGCGGTCGTAGGCGTCGCCGTTGCTACGCTGGTGCAGTTCGATGAAGGTCTGGTAGTGGCTGGGCAGCTGGGGCAGCCGCACACGTTTCAGCGCGAGGGTGCCGCCCGCGAAATGCAGCACGCTGTCGAAGGGCGTATCGGCGCGATAGTCTCCTTCAATGTGGTCGTTCTTCTGTCCCCAGCTCAATTGCACATCATCGAAGATGCGGGTGGTGATGACGAGCTTCTGTTTTTTGAGGTTGGAAAGCTCGCGGCCGGTCACGCGCTGGCAATTCCGATAGCCATCGCGGAAAGGCACTATTCCCGACTGTTTCCAAGATTCGGTTTGGGCTAACTGCAAATAAGTCTGACCGTTACGTTTGAAGCAGACGACAATCCCTTTGAAACGTCCGTAATATGGCAGCGGGTTGATGTCGGACGGGAAATCCTGCACGAAAAACTCCAACTTGTTGCTGTTGATGTGGCAGGTGTAGCGGGTAAGTCCGTTTTCGAAGGCGGTGTCGTAGGCGATGTCGGTGCGGCTGAAGGCGGAGGCCACCTCGTAGCACTCCGACGGCTCTACTCCCGTAAATTTCGCCAACAGATAGGTGCTGTCCAACTTCAGATTGACGATCGTGACCTCACGAGCATAGCCAGGCACGAGAGGTTCCTGGCTTTCATTTATAGCAATCTGATATTCATTATGATACAAGGCCACCCACAATTGGGAAGTATCGATAGTTTCGCCATAATCATACACTTCATATAGGAAATGGTTGGCATTTTTGTCGGTAGTGACTGGATTGACTTGTGCGGAAAGGCCTTGCACGAATAGCACCCATACCAGCAAAAAAAGAGAGATTTTTTTCACCATACTGTCTTTGATATTAAAGCAGCAAAGATAAACCAATTATTCCAATATTTTTTCTACTTTTGCAAAAAAATAGACGGATGAAAAAACTGACGATGGAGGAGTTGAACCGTGTGAGCACGGAGGAGTTCAAGGCGCAGGAGAAGTTGCCGGTGGTGGTGGTTTTGGACAATGTACGCAGCATGTACAATGTAGGGTCGATATTCCGCACATGCGACGGCTTCGCGGTGGAGGCGCTCTACCTGTGCGGCATCACGGCGTGTCCGCCGCACAAGGAGATCGCAAAGACCGCGTTGGGCGCGACCGAGTCGGTCAGTTGGCGGCACTTCGGGCAGACCGTCGAGGCGGTTGAAGAGCTCAAATCATTGGGTTACAAGGTATTTGCAGTAGAGCAGGTAGATACTTCCGTATCGTTGCAGGAGTTCGTGCCGGCGGCAGACGCGAAGGTTGCGGTGGTGTTAGGCAACGAGGTCTTCGGCGTTGATGACGAGGTCTTGGCCCTCTGCGACGGGGCTGTTGAGATCCCGCAGGCGGGCACAAAACATTCTTTCAATGTTTCTGTGGCCGGAGCGATTGTTCTGTGGGAATTGTTCAGAAAAAAATTGTAACTTTGCCGCCTTAATTTCAACCGATGGCAAAGATTTTCCGAAAGATTTTTATCCTTTTCATTATCACACTGATAGCAATTCCCGTCTGGGCGCAGAACGGAGGCGTGCATGGATTCATTTACGACTCCTCGACGGGCGAGCCGATAGCTTACGCCATGACGCAGTTGCAGGGCACCAACTACGGCGCCATGACCGAGAAGAGCGGGTCCTACATGATCACGAAAGTCCCAGCGGGCAAATACGTGCTGGAAATCAGCTATATGGGATTCCAAACCATCATTGACACGGTGGTGATAGAGAACAAGATGCTGTCGAAGAACTACACGATGAAGCCGGAGAACGTGATGTTGGAGGGAGTCAACGTGAGTGCGGAGGCGCAGCAGGTGTTGACGGAGACGCGCACGTCGGTGATCTCGGTATCGACGAAGGACATCAAGCAGATGCCGTCGATCGGCGGCACGCCCGACTTCGCGCAGTACCTGCAGGTGTTGCCGGGCGTGGTTTCGACGGGCGACCAGGGCGGACAGTTATACATCCGCGGTGGCACCCCGATCCAGAACATGCTGTTGCTCGACGGCATGCTCATCTACAACCCCTTCCACTCCATCGGTCTCTTCTCCGTGTTCGACAGCGACATCATCGGTTCGGCGGACGTATATACGGGCGGCTTCGGGGCCGACTTCGGCGGGCGCATCTCCTCGGTGATGGACATCCGCACCCGCGATGGCAACCGCAAGCGCATCAGCGGCAAAGTCGATCTCAACACCTTCGGCGCCAAGGTCTTGCTGGAAGGTCCTTTGGTGAAGATGAAGGAGAGCAACGCCTTCTCACTCGGCTACATCCTTTCCGCCAAAGGATCGTACTTGGAATACTCATCCAAGGCGTTCTACCCTTACGTCAAGGACGGGCTGCCGTACAACTACCTCGACCTTTACGGGAAACTCTCGCTGACCGGCAAATCGGGCTCGAAGGTCAACCTGTTTGCCTTCCGGTTCGACGACAAGGTGAACTACTCCGAAATCGCGACCTACCGCTGGCGCAACTACGGCGTCGGCACCAACTTTCTGATCATCCCCGGCCGCACCGCCATGATCATCGAGGGCACGATCGGCTACACCAACTACTACACCGCGTTGGACGACAAGTACAACAAGCCCGACATGAGCGGCCGCACTTCCGACAAGGACACCAACACCCGACAGAGTGCACTCAATGGGTTCATCGCCAACCTGCATTTCTCTTACTACTTGGGAAAGAGCCAGTTGTCGTTCGGCGTTGAGTTCTCCGGCAACACGGTGCGCTACGTCTTCTATCCCACGGCTTGGGCGTCGTCGCACACCGAGCGGATCGATTACACCACCGACGTCGGTTTGTTTGTGAAGTACAAATACAACTGGAAAGACCGGATCATCCTCGAGCCGAGTTTCCGTTTCCAGTACTATGCCTCGTTGGGCAAGAGTTCGCCGGAGCCGCGGCTGTCGTTCAAGTACAACATCACTCCGAAGGTGCGCCTGAAGTTTGCAGGCGGGCTGTTCTCGCAGAATCTCGTCGGCGCCACCTCCGACCGCGACGTCGTCAACCTCTTCACCGGCTTCCTCTCCAGTCCGCTCCAGATTCCCGACACCCTGCCCAACGGCAAGGAGGTCATGTCGAGCATGCAGCGGGCAGAACACGTCATTGTCGGCCTCGAAGTCGATCCCATTCCCCATCTCTCCATCAACATCGAGGGCTATTACAAGCACTTCTCAGTGCTCACCTCGGTCAACCGGTACAAGATGTTCGACGAAGACCTTGACTACATGTTCGAGACGGGCGATGCCTACGGCGGCGACATCACCGCGGAATATTCGCACAAAGGACTGAGTATCAGATTGGTATATGCACTGGGATGGGTACGGCGCAACGACGGGCACATCTCCTACACGCCGCACTTCGACCGTCGCCACAACATCAACCTGCTGGCTTCCTACAGTTTCGGCAAACGCAGAAGTTGGCAGATCGACCTGCGTTGGAACTTCGGCACGGGATTCCCCTACACCCAAACGCAGGCCTATTATCCCAACCTCAACATCACCAGTTACGACAGCGACTATATCTCCGCCAACGAGGAACTCGATTTCATGCTGGCGGATTACAACAAAGGGCGTCTGCCCAGTTATCACCGCTTGGACATCAGTGTAAAGAAGACCTTCCACATCGGCGATCGGCACCTCATTGAGGTCAGTGCCGGCGCCACCAACCTCTACAACTACAGAAACGTCTTTTACAAGGACCGCATCACCAACAAGACCATCTACCAGTTGCCTCTTCTGTACAGTATCGGTGTGAACTGGCAATTCTAACCCTTTACGACATGGAAAGAAAGAAAAGCATCCTGATATGGTGTGGGGGCATCGCCTGCGGAATACTCGTTTGCCTCTGTGCTTGGCTCATCACACACAACCATGGGAAGGCGGGGGAAGAGAATGCCGCGCCGCCCGTCAACCACTACGTCAACGTGTTGGCGAATCCGCCGTTGCCCGACAGTCTCACCTTCTGTGGCGAGCCGGTGCCGCTCAACGACCCGATGGTGCGCGAGGCCCTCGACCGCGAGTTGACCTCCGTCTGCTACCAACACTCCACTACCCTGCTCTGTCTCAAGCGTGCCGGGCGCTATTTCCCTGTCATTGAGCAAATTCTGAAGGAAGAGAATGTCCCTGAAGACATCAAATACCTCTGCGTCACGGAGAGCAGTCTCTCCAACGCCATCTCTTCCGCCAAGGCCGTCGGCTTCTGGCAGTTTCTCGAAAGTACCGCCAAGTTGTACGGTCTGACCGTCAACGAAGAGGTGGATGAGCGCTACCACGTGGAGAAATCGACACACGCGGCATGCAAGTATCTGAAAGAGGGGAAGAAGTCGCTGGGTACATGGTCGTTGGCTGCCGCCGGCTACAACATGGGCACCGGAGGGGTGAACAAGAGCAAGACCAACCAAGGGCAAAGCGAGTATTGGGACCTCTATTTCAACCCCGAAACCGCCCGTTACGTCTTCCGCATCCTCGCCTACAAACTCGTTTTCGAGAAGCCACATGCTTATAATGTGCGCTTGAACGACAAAGACAAATACCCGCCGGAGGAGTGCGAGGAGATCGAAGTCACCAGCAGCATTCCCAGTCTTTACACCTTTTGTCAAGACAACAACATGACATACAAGGAGTTGAAGACGCTCAATCCGTGGTTGCGCAGCACCAAGTTGACCGTACCCGCGGGTAAGAAATACATCATCCGCAAACCGGCTAAAAAGGAGTAGTAGCATGCAGAAAGAAGATCGCCTGGAAGTCACCGGCGCTCGGGAGAACAACCTCAAGAACGTCTCTGTCACCCTGCCCCACAACAAGTTGATTGTCGTGACCGGGTTGAGCGGCAGTGGCAAGTCGTCGTTGGCTTTCGACACCATCTACGCCGAGGGGCAGCGCCGCTACATGGAGACCTTCTCCGCCTACGCCCGCCAGTTTGTCGGCAACTACGAGCATCCCGACGTGGATAAGATCACGGGGCTCAATCCCGTGATTGCCATTGAGCAGAAGACCACCAACAAGAACCCGCGTTCCACGGTAGGCACCATCACGGAAGTATATGATTTCCTGCGACTTTTGTACGCCCGCGTCGCCGATGCCTTCTCTTACGAAACCGGAGAGAAGATGATCCGCTACACCGAGTCGGAACTGATCGACAAGTTGTTGGAGACCTACGACGAGCACGACGTCACCATCCTTGCGCCGGCTGTCAAGCACCGCAAGGGACACTACCGCGAGCTGTTCGAGACCATCCGCAAGCGCGGCTTTTCCAAGGTGCGCGTCGATGGTGAGATCCGTCCGCTGACACTCAACATGGCCGTTGACCGCTACAAGATCCACGACATCGAGACTGTCATCGACAACGTGCGGGTGCGTGAACTCTCCAAACCGCGGTTGGTCAACAGTCTGCGCCTTGCGCTGAAGCACGGCAAGGGCGTGCTGATGGTGATGGACAACGCCAGTGGAGAGGTGCGCAACTACAGCAAGTTCCTGATGTGTCCCACCACGGGCATCTCCTACCCCGAACCCGAGCCCAACACCTTCTCCTTCAACTCGCCCTACGGCGCGTGCGAGAAGTGCAACGGCCTGGGTTATATCACCGAGGTGGATTTGAAAAAGATCATCCCCGATGACACCAAGTCGATTCGCGCGGGAGCCATCGCGCCGCTCGGACCTTATAAGAACAGCCAGATATTCAGACAGATAGAAGCGTTGGGCGAAAAATTCGACTTCTCCATCGACGACCCTGTCGGCGAACTCTCCGACAGCGTCATCAACACTATCCTTTACGGCACGGAGGAGCCGATCAAGGTGAAACGCGAGTTCACCGGCATGGCTCCGGTGACCATGAGTTACCAGGGCATTGTCAACTTCATCAAGGATTTCGACATCGAGAGTGCGCCCGCGGGCATCCGTAAGTGGATCCAGGGGTTCATGAACGAGACGCCCTGTCCGGAGTGCCACGGCCAGCGGCTGCGCAAGGAGTCACTGCACTTCAAGATCGACGGCAAGAGCATCGCCGACTTAGCCGCCATGGACATCGCCGACCTCATCCGTTGGGTGGACGAGTGTCCCAAACATTTGAGCGAGAAGCAGAACAAGATCGCCTACGAGGTGTTGCGGGAAATCCGCTACCGGTTGGGCTTTTTGCAAGAGGTTGGCATCCAATACCTTTCGCTGAACCTGCCGGCGCGGGCGCTGTCGGGCGGCGAGGCGCAGCGCATCCGCTTGGCCACACAGATCAGCTCGCGCTTAGTGAATGTCCTTTACATCCTGGACGAGCCGAGCATCGGACTGCACCAGCGCGACAACCGCCAGTTGATTGCCGCCCTGAAGCAGTTGCGCGACATGGGCAACACGGTCATCGTGGTGGAGCACGACCGCGACATGATGGAGGCGGCCGACTACATCGTCGATGTCGGGCCGGCGGCGGGCATCCACGGGGGCGAGATCGTCGCTGCAGGAACATACAAGCAGATGCTGGCCACCGAAACGCTCACGGCGCAATACCTCAACGGCAGCAAGTGCATCGCCGTGCCGTCCGTCCGCCGTAAGGGCAACGGTCATTCGCTGACGCTTGTCGGCGCCACCGGCAACAACCTCAAGGACGTAACCGTCACCTTCCCGCTTGGGACATTCATCTGTGTCACAGGTGTTTCCGGCAGTGGGAAGTCCTCACTCATCAACGAGACGCTATACCCGATCCTCAACCACCACTTCTTCCGCGCGGAGAAGCGGCCGCTGCCCTACGTCGAGATCGAGGGCATCGAGAACATAGACAAGGTGATTGAGATCAACCAGCAGCCCATCGGGCGCACGCCGCGGTCGAATCCGGTGACATACATCGGCGTCTTCGACCAGATCCGTCAACTCTATGCAGAATTGCCCGAGTCGAAGATCCGCGGGTACAAGCCCGGGCGGTTCTCGTTCAATGTCACCGGCGGTCGCTGCGAGGAGTGCAAGGGCGGCGGGGTGAAGGCCATCGAGATGAACTTCCTGCCCGACGTCTATGTCACCTGCGACGCCTGTGGCGGCAAGCGCTACAACGACGAGACCCTCGAAGTGCGGTTCAAGGGCAAGTCCATCAACGACGTGCTGGAGATGGACATCGAGACGGCCGTCGGATTCTTCGAGAACATCCCGGCCATCGCCGACAAGTTGCAGACGCTTTGCGATGTCGGCCTGGGCTACATCAAGTTGGGGCAACCCTCTCCCACCCTTTCCGGCGGCGAGGCGCAGCGCATCAAGTTGGCTGCCGAGTTGTCGAAAAAAGACACTGGCAACACCTTCTACATCTTGGACGAGCCGACCACGGGCCTGCATTTCGAGGACATCTACGTGCTGCTCAACGTATTGAACAAGCTGGTGGAGAAGGGCAACACGGTCTTGGTGATCGAGCACAACATGGATGTCATCAAGATGGCCGACTGGATCATCGACTTAGGGATGGAGGGCGGCCGTGCGGGCGGCGAGGTCATCGCCGAAGGCACGCCGGAAGAGATTGTCCGCGAGGGCAAGGGGCACACGGCGGTTTTCCTGGCGGAGGAGTTGCAGCGCGGCTAACGCCGTGTTGGGTCCACGAATTATACGTTTTACTTTTCCGAAGTAGTTATTCCAAACTCAGCGTCACTCCGTAATCGTGCAGCCATTCCTCGCACTCCTTGTAGTTGGGCATCACGGAAAAAACCGCATCCCAAAACTGGCGGGTGTGCTGGGGATATTTCAGATGAGTAAGTTCGTGAACTATCAGATAATCAACAATTTCTGGTTTTGCCATAATGCACTTCCAATGGAAATTGATGGTGTGTTGCGGGGTACACGATGCCCAATGCCCACCCAATTCAATGAGACGGATAGAAGTGGGAGCGCGGCCGACTAATTTTGAAAAATAGTCAATTCGCTCCTGTAAGTAAGGTAGGCCTTGCTTCTTGTAAAACTTGATGAATGTTTCTTTGGCTTTAGGCAGACATCTCTCGTTCAAAACGAATTTGTCATCAACTATTTCAAGCGATTTTTTGGCGGTTTCGGAAATAAGCAGGTTATACGATTTTCCCATAAAAAGGAATGCCTGTCCGTTGACAAAATTACGGTTGATGTACGCCTTGTTTACAGCCTTACGGTGAGCCACGTGTTTACATATCAGATATTCGCGGGCTTCGAGTTCCTTGCGGATAGTCTCATCATCGCAGTCGGTTGGCGCCACCGCGTTCACACTACCGTCACGCTCAATATTGACCGTGATGGTTTTTCGCCGCTTTGAGCGTTTTATTTCTATTTCCAAATCGCCTATTTTCATACGAAAGCATTGATTATTTTGGACTTATAATCTTACCAGCCCATAATCTTGACAGAAATTCTTTTGCAGGCCACACTTCAACATCATTAAACAATCTTGGTGTTTCTTCCAAAGATACAACCACAAGTTTACATTGCGGATGTTCTTCTTTAAATGCCTTTAATCCTTTGAGATGTGAAGAAGCGATCCTTTCGGAAGACTTTATCTCAATGGCGAGTTCGGCGTCTCCTATCACTGCATCAACCTCGTATGCATTATTTAAAGTGTGCCAAAAAGACAGTTTTTTGTTTGATTCGGAATAATCGAGATAAGCCGCCAACTCTTGAATGATAAGATGTTCAAAAGCATGTCCGTATTCCGCAGTGCCATGCTGAAGTTTTTCTCTATGCAAGAGATAGTTTGTTATACCAACATCAAAATAATAAAACTTTGGTGCCAGCTGCACTTTGCGTTTTATCACTTTTGTATAGGCAGGAATAAACATACCAACCAGTGTCTCCTCAAGGATTGTAAAATATTCCTTGATGGTTTTGGAAGACACTCCGCAATCGCTGGCTATTTTGGTGTAATTAACCATTTCGGTGTCACACAATGCCGCTACTTCTAAGAAACGAGTGAAGGAATCAAGATTTCGAACCAGAGCCTCTGCAATGATTTCCTGCTGTAAATAATCTCCGATGTATGCTTGCAGACGTTTTTGAGGGTTTTCAATCAGATAATGTCGTGGAAGCATACCATGGTTTATTGCTTTATTCAAGTCAAAATCAGGGATTTCGGCACTTACCAGAGGATGCAGGACTTTACGAATAGCCCTTCCGCCAAGCATATTGGCACTTGTTCGTCTCAGTTTTCTGGCACTTGAGCCGCAAAGTATGAAACGAATGTCTTTGTTGGTCATAAGCCAGTGTACTTCATCCAACAAGGCGGGAATCTTCTGAACCTCGTCTATAACCACCACAGAGCCTTCATCCAACATCATGCACTCGTCTCTCAACAAAGAAGGTTTGAGTTTATATTTTGTATAAACGTCGGATTTAAGCAAGTCGTAATATGGGACATTGGAAAACAATTGTTTCAACAAGGTGCTTTTACCCGTTTGGCGAGGTCCCCATAAAAACAGGCTGTCGCTTTCTATATCGCTGAGTGACAATAATCTGTTTAACATACTAATAGATATTTTCTCGAATGCAAAGATACAAGAAAAAACAATACAAACATTATTTTTCGAGTGAAAATTTGAAGTTGTACTTCGGATTTTATGATAAAATTTGAAGTAGAAGGTCAAAAAGTCACTTTAATTTTTGTTGATGATGAATTTCCTCAGCACGCTCTCATTACTTTTTGCCAACTTAATCAATTCTGTAACAATGGATTCGCTGTTCTCTTTCAGTAGCTGAATGCCAGAGAAACGTAATGCCGTACCGATTTTACCTCGCAAATCGTTCACATTGGTTGGTTTTGTCCAGATGTTCGGAATGGACATAGCAGCATAAATCAGCGTCATCACTTGGTCGGTGACAGCGACGATAGTGTCGTGGCGCTCCTCAAAATCAAAGCCTGCGCATTGGCAGAGTTTGTCGTAGAACGGTTCCTTTTCTTCCGATACTACAGCTGGTTTCGGATTTGCCAATTCCTGACGCAGACGCTCCAATTCGCTTATCATCTCCGACCAGTTGCCAGCGTATGTGGTGAGAATGTTTTCCATTCGGTCTTTGAACTTCTGATAAAGTGCGGTGTTTCGTCCTTCACCCAATTTGATGATGATACGGTCGCGGATTTGGTGCTCCATAGCCGAAGCCACAGTCTGCGGATTGCCGTACATATTGCTAACAATCTTTGGGAAATCATCCGACAAGATATCCACTTCTGGAACAGTCTCGCGCACACCATCTGATTTCAGGTATTTGTCGAGCAGGCGGCGCACTTTCTCGCTCGCCCATTTCAAATCGAGCGTCTCATCTTTGTAGTGCCAACGGATGAGTGCCACAATGTAGGCCATTCGTTTGGCGGGGACATAATAGCGGCTGCGCGTGTCGTTTTGGGGCGCAAAGACAGATCGAGACTATTCGAATGAGCGGAATAGTGCGACACTGTTTCCCCATCTCTCCACGAAAAATCTCTCCACTCCCGCACGTGAATGCAAAAAATGATGTACCTTTGCGGTCTAAATTGCAGCGTATGGTTTTACTCAATCCCACCCACCGCATTTGTGCCGCCTTGGTCTTGTCGCTGACACTTCTACTGTCCGCACAAAATATTCAGGCACAGCGTTTTATCGGTTCTGTCATCGCGGGCGTCAATGGCTCGCAGGTTGATGGCGACGAGGTGGCCGGCTACTACAAGTTCGGCTTCAACGGCGGCCTCTCCTTGATGATGCCGCTCGACAACAGCTTCCACTGGTTCGCCACCGTCGAACTCCTCTACAACCAAAAAGGCAGTTTCCAGAACCACTACCGCGCCAACGCCACCCTCAGCGACACGGTGCCGCTGCTGTGGCACAACGAGAACACCAGCGTGCCCTTCAACCACAAGATCAAATACAAGCTCAACCTCGACTATGTGGAGGTGCCGGTGCTATTTCACTACGAGGACTGGCGCACCGGCTGCTCTATCGGCGCGGGCTTCGCCTGGGGACGACTGGTGCGCGTGCGCGAGGTGGAGAACGGCTGGACCACCACCACAGACCTGCGCTCCGGCATGTTCGCCACCAACGACTGGAGCGTCATCGCAGATGCCAAGATCCGACTCTGGAAAGGACTGAAACTCAACGTCCGCTTCCAATACTCCATGGTGCCCATCCGCACCCGCATCTACGACCCCTTCGGCAAGAATGAGGAGGTGCGCAAGATGCACAACAACGTCGTCACCGTGCGGCTCATCTACTCCTTCAACGAGAAATACATCCAGAACCCCGACTACGTGCGGGGCGGCAAGAAGGGTCCGCGCTGGATTCACGACACCTCCACCGGATGGTATCGCAACTAATTTACAATCAGGAACTTCTCACTTTTACCCCCTACCCTTACCACATACGCTCCGGCAGGCAACGGCAGCTGCTTGAAGAACTGCGTCGTTCCCTCCTCGCAGTATAACAGACTGTTATACACCATCCGACCGCCCATGTCATATACGCACAGGGTGCGGATGCCCGCTTCCCCCACCGTTACACTGACCGTCGCCTCACCTGCAGTGGGATTGGGGTGGAACGACAGCGCGCTAACATCCTCTTTCACATGGATATACTCCAACATCTCGGCGATGGCCTGTGCGGGGCGCTTCCTTAGGAACTCATCCACCTCCTTCACATCTGCATTCCACTTTTTATAGGTGGCCGGAAAATGAAAACGATCTATCTGCATTGGGATCTCCTCCTGTATGGCATCCACCGCGGCATCCAAGTAAGGTTTCATTGAGTAATAACTTAAAACACTATGGCATAAAGAATTATACCTTTCCACAAACTTTTTCTGAAAATCCGGATGGTCCAACAATTTACGGAACAGCAGCGTAGAAATGCGCGAGGCGGGGTACTCCTCATCGCCATCGTAAGTAGCGTAGGCAAAACCATCCCATTCCAAATGCTTCAACGCCGCATCCCCATCATAAAAAATCCACCTCCACTCCCCCATGAAATACTGCCAGCAACGCATGTTGTTGGCCGGCCAGTCTTCATTATCAATAAAGATTTCAAAGATCTGATAATCAATAAAATTATCCACATCAATCAACCGACAGGCCTCTTCGTAGTTCTCCCTGACAGAAAGGTCGGCAGTGGCCAACCACGACATCATCTGTTGAAAATAGACATCCGTGCCGTTGTCGAGCAAATTCACCCAGTTGGACATGATGTTATAGTACTCCTCGTTGCCGCCGTAATGGTCTTTGAGGAAATGCTCGTCAGGTTTCTCCTGTATGAAGTAGATGCCCCAGTACTCGCCGTTGAGGTAGAGCACGGCGGGACGGATGGCGGGCACGTCGAGCCGCAGATTGCGGGCGATCTGCTCTGTAACCATGTTCTGCACGCCGGCATGGGTCCATGCGCATGCGAACGGTTTCAGCACCAGCCGTTTGAAGGCATCCACATCGGTATCCTCGAAAATCCGCGCCCGGAAGCGCTTGTCGCCATACTCCTCGCGGGCATACACTTTCAGACCTTTTTGCACATATCTACGTGCCGACCCACCATGGGTACGCAACCCACATTGCTGATTAAGCACCTGTCCATCAGGCAGATATATTTCCATATTCACCTCGCGCTCCCACTCGCGGCCTTCCTGATAGTAGTTGCCGCTCCATTCGTCGCCGTTGTACCACACGCCCGGCACCAGGATGCCGACCGTATCGTCGAGCAGGTCGTGGTGTGAGGCGCAGATCGACACCACGGGAAGTCCGTGGCTGTCGCTGCCCAAATCCTGCACCAGATAGGTGTTCGTGATCACCTGCCCTACCCGCTGGCCGATACTGTTGAAGGCAGCGGCGCGCAGCACCACCACCCGTTGCACACCATCGTCTGGGATGTGGAAGTTCGACGGGGGGCACATGGGCACTTGGTACAGAGCCGCATCGGAGAAGAGGGCGCTGGTGAGGGTGATCGGATGAGTGTAGCGCCTATCGGCGGCGGTAGGCGGCTGTCCGTTGGTGGTGAAGAAGATGCGCAGGGCGGTGTCGGGGCAGGTCATGGTCACCTGCGGGGCGTGGGTGTAGAAGCCGCCGGCGGGCGACACCTGCAAGTTCTGCGCCGACAGCCCCGAGACAACCAGCAGCAGCACTCCCAACAAGGCCAGACGCGCTCTCATGGCGGGGCGGCGAGACTACAGCGAGCGGTTGATCACCCCGTTGAACTGAGCCGTGGGGGTGACAATGATTTCGTTGAGGCAGACGTGCGGCGGACGGCTGAGCACAAACTCCACAATGTCGGCAATATCCTGTGCCACCAGCGGGTCGTAGCCCTGATACACCTTGTCGGCCTTCTCCTTGTCGCCATGGAAGCGCACGACAGAGAACTCCGTCTCGGCGGCACCGGGGGCGATCATCGTCACCTTGATGCCGTAGGGCAGGAAGTCGGTGCGCATACCCTTGGTTAGGGCCAGCACGGCGTGCTTGGTGGCGCAATACACGCTGCCGCCCATATAGACCTCATGGCTGGCGGTGGAGCCGAGGTTGATGATGTGGCCGCTTTTGCGCTCCACCATCTGCGGGGCCACCAAGCGGGTGACGTAGAGCAGTCCCTTGATGTTGGTGTCGATCATGCGGTTCCAGTCCTCGAGGGAGGCCTTGTGGATGGGGTCGAGCTCTACGGCGAGACCGGCGTTGTTGACGAGCACGTCAATCGGTTTGAATTCATCGGGGATGGAGTTGATGGCGCGTTCGCAGGCCTGCGGGTCGCGCACGTCGAACACGAGCGGGAGCACCTTGCAGGAGGTGGTTCGGGCAATCTCATCCACCACCTTCATCAGCTTGTCCTCGCGGCGGGCGGTGAGGATGAGTCGGCCGTTTTCTCGGCTCATGGTGCGGGCGATGGCCTCCCCAAATCCGGCGGAAGCCCCAGTAATCATAATCGTTCTCATATTCTGTAATTTTTAATCAATAATCCTAAAAATAGCCAGCAAAAATACGATTTTTTTTGTTACTTTTGCAAGATAAAACAAAGACCTAATGAGGAAAATCGGATCGAAAATGAAAGCAATTCAAAAGCCCAGCAAAACGATGGAAGCCGCCCTGTGGGAGTCGTGCAACAAACTACGCGGTGCCGTGGAGCCGGCTGAATACAAACATGTTGTGCTATCCCTCATCTTCCTCAAGTATGCGGGCGACCGCTTCGAGCAGCGCAAGCAGGAGCTGATGGACCAGGAGCTGAAAGAGTATGTCGATACGGTGGATTTCTACACCGCCGAAAATGTGTTCTATCTGCCGGAGGAGTGCCGCTGGTCGTACATCATGGAAAACGCCAAACAGCCCAACATCTTCCAGATCATTGACGATGCTTTAAGCAATATTGAGAAGAAAAACAAGCAGTTGGCGGGCGCGTTGCCCAATAACTACTACTCCAACCTCGGACTCGACCGCACCAAATTCGCTTCGTTGCTTGACGAAATCAACAAACTCGACACGGTGGGAGATGCCGAAAACGACCTTATCGGGCGGGTGTATGAGTATTTCTTGGGCAAGTTCGCCATTGCGGAAGGCAAAGGCAAGGGTGAATATTACACGCCGAAGTCTATCGTGAATCTCATTGCCGAACTCATTGAGCCATACGATGGCAAAATCTATGACCCCTGTTGCGGCTCCGGTGGTATGTTTGTGCAGTCGGTGAAGTTTGTGAAGGCGCACCACGGCAACCAGAAGAATGTGAGCGTGTATGGACAGGAGAACACCAACACCACCTTCAAGCTGGCGCGTATGAACCTCGCCATCCGTGGTATCTCGGCCGACATCCGTCAGGGCGACACTTTCCACAACGACCAGCACAAGGACTTAAAGGCGGATTACATCATGGCCAATCCGCCGTTCAACCAGAAGGCCTGGCGCGATGAGAACGAGCTCACCGACGACGCCCGTTGGAGCGGCTACGACACGCCGCCCACCAGCAACGCCAACTACGGCTGGATTTTGAACATC
>JAEEKX010000050.1 GCA_016288655.1 Bacteroidales bacterium | reverse complement strand
CGATTCCATCCAGACTTTGCAGAGTCAGTTGCTCGACTCCGCCGCCGGATCCATCTCGCAAATCCGTGAGTGCGCCGCAGAGTTCCAGCATTACGCCAAGACCACGGCGACGCCCGTCTTCCTCATCGGCCACATCACCAAGGACGGCACGCTGGCGGGACCGAAGATCTTGGAACACATCGTTGATACGGTGCTGCAGTTCGAAGGCGACCAGCACTACGGCTACCGCATCGTGCGCTGCATCAAGAACCGCTTCGGCTCCACCTCGGAGTTGGGCATCTTCGAGATGCAAGGCACGGGGCTGCGCGAAGTGCTCAACCCGTCGGAACTGCTGGTGTCGGACCGCGACGAGCAGTTCAGCGGCAGCGCCATCGCCGTGGTGATGGAGGGCACCCGCGCCATGACCATCGAGATCCAAGCGTTGGTGAGCAGCGCCGTCTATGGCACCCCGCAACGTTCCGCCACCGGCTACGACATCCGCCGGCTCAACATGCTACTGGCCGTACTGGAGAAACGGTGCCGTTTCAAACTCGGCGCCAAGGACGTCTTCCTCAACCTCGCCGGCGGCATCCACGTCGATGACCCCGCCGTCAACCTCGCCATCGTCGCCTCCATCCTCTCCTCCGCCACCGACCTGCCCATCGACTCCAAGACCTGCTTCGCTGGCGAGATGGGCCTCAACGGCGAGATCCGTCCCGTCGCCCGCATCGAGCAGCGCATCGCCGAAGCCGACAAACTCGGTTTCACCCGCATGTTCCTCTCCAAGTACAACCTCAAGGGTGTCAAATGCGACCAGCTGAAAATCAAGTTGATACCCATCACCAAAATCGAAGAGATCTACAAAGACCTCTTCGAGTAGCAAAAAAATGCGAGCCGCGAGATTAAACCGAATACAATTTTCATGTATCTTTGCAAATTAAAATAGTAACGTTACAAATTTCATAAACAATGAAAAAAATCCTCATCCTGGCCATCGCTCTATTGATGTGCGGACAAATGGCCGCTCAAGAGAACAATTCCTCCCGCATTCCCACCGTCGATTTGAAGACGTTGGATGGCGATGCCTTCAGCACCAAGCAGATGTACACCGGCGAGCACCCCTTCATCGTGAGTTTGTGGGCGACCTGGTGCATGCCCTGCCGTGAAGAACTCGACGCCATCTCCCTCGTCTATGAGGACTGGGTGGAGGAGTTCGGTGTCACCCTCTACGCCGTCTCCATCGACGACAGCCGTTCCGCTTCCAAGGTGGCTCCGTTCGTCCGTGCCAAGGGCTGGGATTACGTTGTGCTTCAGGACATCAACTCCGACTTTAAGCGTGCGCTCAACGTCGTGGATGTGCCTTTCCTTTGCATTTTCGACAAGAACGGCAACATGGTCTGGTCGCACACTTCCTACGCCGCCGGCGGTGAGGAAGAGGTTTATGAAGTGCTGAAAAGTTTGGAGAAATAGCAGACTCATCTTCTATGAAAAATAGCATTAAGACACTGGTTGTCATTGCATTGACGACCATCATGGCCTTGCCTTCCTACGGACAGTCGAAGTGGGGGCACATCGGCGGCGACTTCGGTTTCAACGGCATGTTCTACATTCCCGACTCCACCATCGGCGCCCGCGAGGTGAAGGAGAAGGTGCGCGCCAACACCTGGCTCAACCTCAACTACACCAACGGCGGCTTCTCCGCAGGTGTCCGCTACGAGTTCTACAGCTTCCCCCTCATCGACTTCGAGGACATCGGCTACAAGGGGCAAGGGTTGACCAATTACTATTTAGATTACAAGAATGAGTTCATCCAGGTGACCGCCGGCACTTTCTACGAGCAGTTCGGCAACGGCTTCACCCTGCGCGCCTACGAAGACCGACAACTCGGCATCGACAACAGCATCCTCGGCGCCCGCGTCAAGGTGACACCCTACAAAGGCATCACTCTCAAGGGCGTATGGGGCATCGAGCGCAAGAACTTCGACTTCGACTACCTGCACCGCAAGGACTACGTGCGCGGTCTCGACGGCGAGTTCTCCTTCGGCGACTTCATTCCCAAACTCGGGGAGAAGGGCTTCGTGCTCACCGTTGGCGGCAGTTTCGTGAGCAAGTACGAGAAGAGCGAAAACGACATGTTCATCGACTACCCAGATCCCTTAGCCGACGGCATCATCTACGCCGACAAGATCCCGCAGAACATCGCCACCTGGGCCGCCCGCCTCAACTTCGGATACAAGGGCTTCCGCCTCGAAGGCGAGTTCGCCCACAAGAACAACGACCCCAACAACACGAACGGCTACATCTACAAGACCGGCAACGCGCTGTTGGTCACCGCTTCCTACTCCATGAAGGGCTTGGGCGTCGAGGCCTCTTTCATCCGTTCTGACAACATGGACTTCCGCTCGCAACGCGACATCTCCGCATCCACACCGCTGCTCGGCATCAACTACATCCCGGCCGTCAACCGGCAGTACACCTACATGCTACTCGGCAACTACGCCTACGCCAGCCAGCCCAACGGCCAGATCGGCGTGCAGGCGCAGGTGAATTACAAAGTGCCGAAAAACACCAAGTTGGGCGGCAAATACGGCATCGACATCACCGTCAACTACGCCCGCTTCCACGATGTGGAGCAGAAACTCGTGCCCGACGCCGCCGCTTCCAACATGCAGATCGGCACCGAGGGCTACACGTCCTCCTTCTTCAAATTCGGCGACAACCTGCTCTATCAGGATGTCGGCATCGACTTCAGCCACCGTTTCAACAACAAGAACTGGAAGTTGGACCTCGCATACAACTTCATCACCTATAACCTCACCATCCTGCAGGGCCACGCCAGTCCGCTCTTCCGCGGCCACAACCTGATGGGCAAGGTGACATACAAGATCAACAACAAGCATGCGCTCAAGCTCGAGATTGACCACCTCTACGCCAAGGAGGACGACGGCAGTTGGCTTTACGCGCTGCTCGAATACTCCATTGCGCCGCACTGGTTCATCTCCGTCTCCGACCAATGGAACTACGGCAACGAGGACCGTGACAGACGTTTCCACTACTACAACATCGCCGCCGCCTTCGTCATCAAATCGACCCGCATCGCGCTCAACTTCGGCAAGACCAAGGAGGGCATCCTCTGCATCGGCGGTGTCTGCCGCAGCGTACCTGCCTCATACGGCGCCGGCTTGTCGGTCACCACATCCTTTTAATGTCCCATCAGAAATCCACATTCAAACAGAGAACACATCATCATGAAACGCATATCCTCCTTTTTCCTCCTGCTGATCGCCGCTGTCGCCTTTGTGGCATGCGACAAGATCGAGGGGCCGTACATCACGCCGGACGACAGCGCGGCCACCGACATCGAGTTTCCCGACCTTACGGACGCCGACCTTTACCGGAAGGTGCTCATCGAGGAATACACCGGGCACCGTTGCACCAACTGTCCTGACGGGCACCGCGAGTTGGAGAGTCTGAAGGAGCGGTACGGAGACTCGCTGGTGGCCGTCGGCATCCACGCGGGCATCTTCGCCAACCCCATGGGGGCCTTCACCAACGACTTTCGCACCGAGGAGGGCAACACCCTCTACAGCGACTACAACGTGGCCGCCATCGGCACGCCCGCGGGCGTGGTGGGACGCGCACAGTACAACAACACCTACGCGCTCAACATCTCCTCTTGGCAGCAGGCCATCCGCGCCAACGCGCAACAGCCCTGCGTCGCCGCCGTGCAACTCATCAACGTATATGATCCCGCGACGCAGACGCTGACCGCCCACACCCGCACCACCCGCCTCAACGGCTGTCCTGACGACCTGCTTTTAGCGCTCTACGTCATCGAAGACGGTATCATTGGGCCTCAGAAAGACGGGGAGGAGACCATCGCGGAGTACGAGCACAACCATGTGCTGCGCGGCTCGCTCAACGGCACCTACGGCGTACCGCTCATGGAGGCCGAAGAGGACGGCACCTACCTCAAGTCGTATTCCCTCGACTGCGGCTCCAAAACCTGGAACGCAGCCAACTGCAGCGTCATCGCCATCCTGATGGATGCCTCCACCCGTGAGGTCATCCAAGTCCAACAGGCCAAATTCTTCTAATGAAGAAACTCAAGGACAGTTGTCTGGTTCAGAATGTGGTGACGTTGGCCAACAACGCCACCTTTCCGGGTTTCCAGGGTGTCTCCATCGGCACCGTGATGGCTTTCTTCCACAAGTCCATCACCAAGGGCATCGTCATGCACCGCGCGGCGGCCATGACCTACCGCATCTTCTTCGCCCTCATCCCCCTGCTGATGTCGCTCTTCGCCGCCATCTCCTTCCTCGGCAGCGACGTACGCACCACCATCATGGAGTTCCTACAGGCCATGATCCCCGAATACGTCTGGCCCACCTTCGCCGACATGATCGACGGCGTCATCAACAAGCAGAACGGCGCGCTCTTCTATTCCTCGCTTGCCATCAGCTTGTTCTCCGTCTTCATCTCCATCAACGCCAGCATCAACATCCTCAACACCACCTATTACAACATCGGCAAGCGCAAACTGCTGAAGCAGTTGCGTGTCATTGCCATGCTGCTGTTCATCTGGATGATCATCATCCTGCTGGCCGTGGCCGTCTTCATCGCCACCTCGACCTTCCTGGGGTACATCCGGCGGCAGGGCACGGACTGGCCTCGTCTCATTCCCGCCATCACCCACGTGGCCAAGTGGCTGCTGCTCTTCTTCCTCGTCTATCTCTTCATCTCCTCGTTCTACTATTTGGCGCCTGCCACCCACAAGCACTTCCGCTTCTTCTCCGCCGGCTCCACCTTCGCCACCATCGCCATGGTGCTGGTGCTCGCCGTCATGAACATCTACTTCTCCAACTTCGGCAACTACAACGCCCTGTACGGCTCCCTCGGCGCCGTGTTCGCCATCCTGCTCTGGCTCTATTGGAACAACCTCGTCATCCTCGTCGGTTACGACCTCAACGTCAGCATCGCCACCGCCAAGCGCGCCACCCTTCGCGACACCCTCCAAAAGAACGGCAATGAGAAGAAATAGACTCCTGTTTTTCTTTTTACTATGCTTATTTTTGGCATCTTGCCAGAAAAAAAAGGATGTAGATTTATCGAAAAGCAACTTCATCTATTTGAAAGACAATGAGTTCAAATTACATGGAGAGACCTTCTTCCCGATGATGCTGAACTGGGTTCCCTCTTTTCAATGTGATGAAAATGGGAAGTTCATTGTGGCGCCAGATGTCGATTACGACTCCGTCGGATACGTGGACGCATACGGGAAAGCGCCCGTTACGGAGCAAATCAACGGGCAGTTCCAGTTGATTTCCGAACTGGGATTCAACACGTTGCGGGTATGTTGCAACCGTATTGCACGCGATGACCACGGTCTTTACTACCAAGGGGGGAATCGGAAATTCAGGATTGGGAACGAGGCCGATGAATCCGCCATCATCGAAGGGCTGTCGGAATTGATGGAACTGGCACGAGCACATGACCTGCGCGTGATGTTGCTCATTCATGGTCCGATAGGCGAACCTACCCTGGAATCATTTACTATCAGATTGTTACAACATTTCAGCAACGACCCGACCCTCTTCGCCTACGACTTCATGAACGAGCCGCTCTATTTCGACCCCGTGGAGAAGAGGACGAAGACGGATGCCGTGAAAATAGTAGATAAATGGCGGAAGATGATGTGGCAATACGCTCCGAATCAACTCTTTACCATCGGATTTTCGGAACCGCTCGAAGTCTTCGAGTGGGATCCTGCGATGCTGGCTGTCGATTTCGTGGAATTCCACACCTATCATCCATTGCGTGTGCCGAGCGAAATCTATTGGTATTCGCGCTATGTGGACAAACCATGGATGATCGGGGAGACGGCACTGCCGGCGGACGGCGACAGCATCACGTATGAGGAGCAGACGGAGTTCATGGTGGCGGTGTACCAGTTGGTGCGCGACGCCGGCGGCTGCGGCTTCGGATGGTGGGCATACCAGGATATTTCGAAAGGGAACTTCGAGGCGCAGTACACCGGCCTGCTCAACCACGAGGGACGCACCACCACCGCCGATGGGCGATACACCTTACAAGGGACGGTCAAGCCCGCCGCGCTGAAAGTGAAGGAACTATCCCTCTACCATCCCCGGCCGACGAAACGTCCTATCAACTTTTACAACATGCTGGGATACAAGAACATCCGCATCACTGGAACCATCCTTGACATGCGCACACGCCAGCCGATTGAGGGTGCCGTGGTACGGGGATGGAGCGAATGGTGGAACATCGGGATGAACACCTACACCGACGAAAACGGTCGGTTCACGCTGTATTGCAACCAGCCGTGCATGCACTTCGAGGTCTCCGCACCAGGCACCAGCAAATTGAAATTCAACAAGAGGGACATCCGATACCGCACCGCCGACGGGCGACCAGTGAGTGCAAGCGACTTGTATGGATTGACTGACAGCGAGTTGGAATACCATCACATCTCCCATCATCCCTTCCGCAAGGAGGGCGGCGGAATCTTTGACTTCAAGGAGGACGCCTTCGGACAGTGGTGCTATACCGGCGACATGGGGACGCTGCTGCTGGTCAAGGAGCGGTAGGCACGGCTTCACCGCTTTTTTAGACCACGAATTACACAAATTTCAGTTTTTTTGATTTGATTGCGAAGAAATTGGTACGCCTGTAGTGACGCCCAGATCATCTTCACATGTCTGTTCTACAACATGTTGAGATATGAGCCACTCAAGAGATTCGGCATGAATTGATATTTGTAATACATTGATTGTCTGCATATTATCCCTACCCCATTTGAATCAAAAAATCTTATACTAACCATTTGGAAATCAAAAAATAACATGTAAATTTGCAACGTCATACAGTCAGATTTTGCTTAAAAGACTTTGCAGGATCTGGAGGTATGGCGAAAGAAGAGTAAAAATGGAAGTCCCTTATTGATTTCACCATGAATGGAAAACAGATTTGCTCGTATTTGAAGTCGGTGCGGCGCGAGGTGGCGTCGGCCAACGGCATTGACTTGGAAATTCCCGACTGTACCTTCGAGGGGGAATGCCCCGGCACGTGTCCACGCTGCGAGGCGGAGGTGCGGCAACTGGAACGGGAACTCTTACAACGGCAGAGTCTTTCCCAGAAAGTGGCCATCGTGGGAGTGGCGATGGGGCTGGCTATTTCGGGCATGTCGGTTGCCTCGGCCCAAAATGTAAACCCCTCCGACAGCGTCAATTGTAAGTCTCTAGAGATGGACGGATTCGCAGACGATGGAACGTCTGCAGATGATGAACTAATAGTGGGGGACGCGCGCGCCCCGCAGGTAAGGGCTGAATTTCCCGGCGGTATGCCTGCATTGCGGGAATTTCTTGCGGCAAATTGCCACTATCCGAAAGAGGCTCTTGAGCAAAAACAGCAGGGGGTGGTGCTGTTGGAATTTGTGGTGGAGAAAGATGGCAGCATCTCTACGATAACCGTGATACGTAGTGTATGCAAGGCGCTTGACGAAGAGGCCATCCGGGTAGTGAGAGCCATGCCGAAGTGGAAGCCCGGGGAGGAGTTTGGCCAGCCGTGTCGCTCGTTTTTCCAGCTGCCCATCACCTTCGCGTTACAGTAAAAACAACCCCAAAAACACCATGAAACCCGCAGCCCTATTCCTTTTCGTCGCTTTTTTTCTGGTTGGCTCCTCTATTCAGGCGCAGCCGATAGCCACTGCCCCAACTTTTAGAGGTCTGCCCATTTGGAGTTTTAGAGGATTCAATGATTCGCTCCCTATTCAAAACACTTCGGCCGAGGTGGAAGCCAAACTGAAGTTCATCCCCCAAATAAAGAGCACTGCCCCACCATTTGCGGCCTTAGACACCGTTTACGGGATGTCGGATGAGGAGTTGGCCGCCCACTCTTTCCTGGCAGACATCAACCACGACGGGAAGCAAGATTTCATTTTCTATGGGATGGTGGACTTCTGTAACTTCCAGCCATACATCCTAATCGCTTTGCAGCGAGACAATGGTTTTGAGAGCATTTTCAGTCGAGAAGGCGACATTATCCATTGGGAGGAGTTTCCCGACTATACCTTCATACAGATTTTGGTGAATGGTTGTTGCGAAGATCGTCATGGCTACCTGTACGCCTACGGCCAAAATCCCGACGAAGGATTCGGATGCAGTGTGTATTGGCAAAATGGAGGAGTGTTCCCATGGATTTACAAGGGCGAAAAAGAAAAGCTCGTCATTCAACGAAATTCAGTTGTTTTGCTGCCTAACCCATCTGATTCAGATTCTCTCCGCAATCAATTCAACTGGTATTTCCGCAAGGGCGACACCGGGCAGGTGCTTGCCACTGAAACGGTGGATGGGGAAAAGTGGTTGTTTGTAATCATGGAAGCAGTTCCCAATAACTCCGAAATCAAGTTACCCGAGGCAGACTACATCTTAGGGTGGGTGTCTGAGAAGGATGTGCGAATAAAGTTGAGAGTTAAAAGTTGAGAGTTAAAAGGTGAGAGTTAAAAGTTTAGAGGTGAAAGTTGATAGTTAAAAGTTGAGAGTTAAAAGTTGAGAGTTGAAAGTTGAAAGTTGAAAGTTGAGAGTTAAAAGTTGAGAGTTAAAAGTTGAGAGTTAAAAGTTGAGAGTTGTGGGGGAGAGTTGTGGGGGAGAGTTAAGAGCTGAGAGTTAAAAGTTGAGAGTTGTGGGTGGTGCACTGCTGGGATGGGACAACCCCACGCTTTAGTTCTGCAAGGTTATGGAATCCAGTCCGATGGCATCCAACAAAATAAAACTTTTAATTTTTAACTTTTCCCTTTTAACTAAGAAAAGTTTGATTAGATCCAAATATTCGCGGCTGTCACACTGTACGACCAGCGGAAGCCTTCGGTAAGGTAGAACACATTTTCGGCGGTGTAGAAATCCACGGTGTCGATATATTCTTTCAGTCCCTGTTCAACGAGCTCTTTCTTGCGCTGTTCGAAACGGTCGCCGGCATATTTGAGGAATATCAGCGATAGTACAACGCGCTTGTATTCAGCTGGTTCCACGGCGCCGCGCTGTTTGTTGCACGACTCCCACAGGGCCGCTTCCATCGTTTTGCTGGGCTTTTGTTTGGGTTGGGTATTTGATTTTGTTCTGGGCATCTTGAGAATCCTCTTTATTCGTTACAATTGCAATTTCTGCGCAAAGATACCATTTTTTTTTGCTAATATCAGCATTTTATTGAATGATAATTATTATATTTGCACCTTGAAAAAAAGAACAATCATTCAATAAATTAATTTAAAAAAAGAAAGCCATGAAACGTTGTCTTTTCCCATCTCTGACCTTATGTTTATTCGCCGTTCTCCTCCTGAATTCATGTCAGAAGGAGCCAGAAGATGACCCGAACGGGACGGTCACACCGACCGACTCTACCGGGCTGGATCCCCTGGACGACAGTGACATTTTCAATATGCCCATTGGGACGGTCATTCCCGATGTTGTCGCAGACATTGACGGGAACCTGTATGACGGTGTTGTCATCGGGCATCATGTATGGATGGTCCAGAATCTCATGACCACACGTTACGCCAATGGGGACCCCATCATGCAGGGCGGCCAAGGCGACACCAGCCGTTTCGTTCCATACCGGTATGTTCCGGACTGCGGGACCGCGGACGTGGCGATTTATGGGTACCTGTACAACTGGCCTGCCGTCATGCATGGTGAACCCGGCAGCAATGAGAATCCGAGTGGGGTGCAGGGTATTTGTCCTGACGGATGGCATGTGCCCAGTGATGCAGAATTTGTCGAATTGGCCAATACCATCAGCAGCCATCCCGAATATGTGTTTGGAGATGACATCCGGCAAATCGACAAGTCAATTGCCAGCGACTTCGGGTGGCACTCAAGCGGATATGCGAATTCCTGCGGCAACAACCAGCAATTAAACAACGCCACCCATTTTGGCATGATTCCTGCCGGATCGGGGCCTTTCGGCTCTCCCGGAGGGGTAGGGTTGGGCTACTTCGCCCATTTGTGGAGCTGCACACCCTCCAACAAAAGACAAGCACGGATTCGTTATATGAATCATCAGAGTGCGCGGGCCTTCCATTGCGGGGCTGACTATGACCCCTTCAATTCATTCAGCGTTCGTTGCGCACGTGACTAATCTCCTTCTGTTGCCCCCGCTCACACCGCGTGTCGCATTAAAAAAAATGGTACCTTTGCCTGCTAAACTTTAAGGTGACAATGGCAACGAAAGACACCCTGTTTCTTGACCGTGATGGCGTTATAAATGTCCAATTGACAAACGATTACGTGAAGAATACCTCCGAATTGGTGCTTCGTGAGGATTTTCTGAAAGCGCTGCCATTGCTGACCCAAAGTTTCAAAAGATTCATCATCACCAATCAGCAGGGCATTGCCAAAGGAATCTGTTTGATTAAATCCAAAAATTCGCGGCTGTCACACTTATAAAGTTAAAAGTTGAAAGTTAAAAGTTGAGAGTTAAAAGTTGAGAGTTAAAAGTTGAGAGATAAAAGTTGAGAGTTGAAAGTTGAGAGTTAAAAGTTGAGAGGTAAAAGTTGAGAGATGAAAGTTGAAAGGTGAGAGTTGAGAGTTCAAAGGTGAGAGTTAATAGTT
>JAEEKX010000049.1 GCA_016288655.1 Bacteroidales bacterium | reverse complement strand
GATGCTGCTCGTCGTCCTCGTGGGTCTCATCCTGTTCAACGAGTTCGCCCGTCGCACCAAAGCCGGCGGCATCATCACCTTTTTCGTCATCCCCGTCATCCTGACGGTCTATTTCGTGGCCATCGCCATCGGAGCACGTTCCGGAGCCGAATGGGCGGTCAACAACCAGACGCACGTCTATATGAACGGCTGGTTCCACTACGCCAAGCTCTACGCCGCGCTCACCGGCTGTATCGGTTTCATGATGATCAAGTACAAATGGGGCATCGGCGCCAAACACTGGTTCAAACCGTTCCCGTTTATCATCGTGGCAATCAACATCCTCATCGCCGTGGCCTCCGACTTCGAATCCGCCATTATGGGCTGGAACAAGTGGTGGCTCTCCAGCGAGGGCGTGTGGCTCTACGGCGGCTGGCACAACGTCATGAATGGCGTCGCCGGTCTGCTCAACATCCTCTGTATGACCGCATGGTGGAATGTATTCCCCTCCAAGGACAAGAAAGACATGATCTGGGCCGATATGACATGGGTCTTCATCGTGGTCTATGACATCTGGAACTTCGCCTACACCTACAACTGCCTGCCCACGCACAGCTGGTTCTGCGGTATCGCCCTGCTGCTCGCCCCGACGATCGCAGCCATCTGCTGGAACCGCGGCGGCTGGATTATGAACCGTGCCAACACGCTGGCTATCTGGTGTATGTTTGCACAGGTGTTCCCGCTCTTCCAAGAGACCTTCAAAGACGGCTTCCAGGCCTTCAAATGGGCTGTGCTTCCCGTACAATATCCCAACGGTATCGACACCATCACGGAGATCTACGCCGCTGCCGGCGGTGAGGCTGCCGCTGTGGGCACTACCGTGGAGACTGTGGCCGGCAACCCGACGATGATGACCGTCATCAGCGCCCTGGCACTCATCACCAACGCCATCGCCCTGTGCTACATCATCGCCCAGTCCAAAAAGCGCCACATCAACCCCTACAAGGAAGATGTCTTCGTCAACCAGAAGTACTACAAAGACGCTGTGGCAAGAGCCGATATGGAGTAATCCTGACACGGATGCTATAAAAAAGGTCGCGGAAAAAATCTCGCGACCTTTTTTTTTATAGGGAAGGACTATAATACACTACCTCACCACAAAATCGCAAATCGCCCTCTCTACCCTATCGTTTTCGCGATTTTCTCGATATTCAGGCTCCGCGCCGAAGCGTCGATAATCTCTTTGTAGATGCCGCCTTTCTTGTAGATTTCGTCGGGGTCGCCACTCTCCTCCACGCGGCCGTCTTTGAGCGCGTAGATGTAGTCGGCGTCGATGATCTGCGAGATGCTGTGCGAGATGATGATGACGGTGCGGTCCTGCTTGATGGCGTCGATGCTGTTCTTGATCTGCTCGGTGGCGATGGCATCGAGACTGGCCGTGGGCTCGTCAAGGAAGATGATGGGCGGGTTTTTGAGGAACATACGGGCGATGGCCACGCGCTGCTGCTGCCCACCGGAAAGGTCGGTGGCACTGTGCGCGAATTGCTTGGGCAGGTCCATCACCTGGTCGTAGAGATGAGCTTTCTTGGCGGCTTCCACCACCTCCTCGTGCGTGGCGTTAGGGTTGCCGTAGAGGATGTTCTCCTCGATGGTGCCGTCGAAGATGTGATTCTTTTGCAGCACCAGGCCGATGTTCTCGCGCAGGTATTGCGTGTCGAAGTCACGCAAATCGACCCCGTCGAGGGTGATGGTGCCCACCTGCGGCTCGTAGAATTTGTCGAGGAGATTAACAATGGTGCTCTTGCCAGCGCCCGACAGTCCGACCAACGCAGTGATCTTACTCGGTTCGATCCGCATATTGACGCCGAACAACGCCTGCGTGCCGTTCGGGTAGGTAAAATCAACGCCCTTCAGTTCGAAATTGCCGTGAATTTGCTCCGGCTTGTGGTCGCCCGACGGTTCCACCTCCTTCTCGGAGTTGAGGATGCCGAAGAAGCCCTCCGCATAGATGAGCGCGTCGTTCACGTCGTCGAAGATACGCTGCAGTTGCGTGATGGGGGCGATGACGTTGCTGAAGAGCATCACGTGGTACATAATCTTACCGATAGTCATACCGGGGTATTCGATAAGCACCAAGTAGGCGGTGAGGATGATGACCAGCACAGTGCCAACCTGCCGCACGAAACTCTTGAGCCCGTTGTAGTAGAAGGCCACCTTACGGGTCTTCATCTGGTTTTCGGTGACCTGATTTTGGATGTCGAGTTGTTTTTGTCCCTCGATTTGCTCGCGGTTGAAACTCTTGATGACGTTGATGGAGTCGATAATATTCTTGATACCCTGGCTTTTCGACTCCAAATGGCTGCGCATCTCGCGGCGCCAGCCCTTAAGTCGGCGAGCCTGGCGGTAGGTAATCCAGAAATAGACGGGTACAATGCCGAGGGCGACGAGCCCCACATAAACATTGGCCGCGAACATCAGGATCAAGGCGAGCAAGGCGCTGGTAAAGAGCGGCAAAAGGTCGATGAAGAAGTTCTGCACAGTGCGCGACAGCGAGCTGACGCCCTGGTCGATACGGGCCTGGAGCTTGCCGGTGGCATTGTCGCCGGAGTTGAAGAAGGCCATCTTGAAGGTAAGCACCTTTTCGATGACGCTTTGTGCCAGGTCGCGGCTGACATAGATGCGCATCCGCTCGCCGAAGTAGTTCTGTGCGAAGGTTACCAATGCCGAGAGTATCTCCTTGCCTAACAGCACGATGCTGATAATGGTCATAATGCGCGCCGCCTGGCCCCATTGGAAGTTGGTGCCGATGAGCGCGTTGATGGCGTCCACAGTCCGGTCAAGCACAATGGCGTTGACCTGTGCCATCAGGGATCCAACCAAGGTAAGAATCAAAGTAATGAGGACCAACCATTTGTAGGGCTTCACAAAGGGTCGGAGGTTTTTAAAGAGTTGGAAGAGATTCATTGAATAGGGTATTTATGAAAAGGAGGGCAAAGATATAAAAAAAGACGTTAGACTGAAAACTGGAGACTTAAGATGAGGAAAGGGCAAAAAAAAAGCCCTCTGTAATCAGAGGGCTTCTATGGTATTGGGCGACGACCTACTCTCCCACCGGTCAAGGCAGTACCATCGGCGCAGTCGGGCTTAACTTCTCTGTTCGGAATGGGAAGAGGTGTGCCCCGACGCTATAATCACCGCAATCTCTCTTCAGTGCGCTCGCACTGTGTGGGATTGACAGATGTTTGAAGAATCAAGCCTGAGCCTTTTGGTTTTTCCCG
>JAEEKX010000048.1 GCA_016288655.1 Bacteroidales bacterium | reverse complement strand
GCACCGGGGAGTCCTCATCCTCGTGGAGCGGATCCAGCAGGTCGGCGGGCGACTGATGCACCTCAGCGGCCGTCGGGATGGCCTGACGGCGGATCGGGCAGTACGGGTCGTTCGGGTCAATCAGGCTGAGGTAGTAAGGGGTGATAGCCATACGGAGGGTCTGGAGGGTCTTGCTCACGCCCTCTGCCTCCTCGGGGGTCAGTTCAATGTACTGCTTCAGCTGTTCGAGGTTCTCAATTCTGTGTTGCACTTGCCATTTCCAATCGTTCCATTGCTCATCGGTAACGTTCGGAAAGAGTTCTTTTCTTCTACTTGCCATTGTATCAATGATTTATGATTTATCTTGCCAATTATTTTAAGCAGTGCAAAGATACGAAATAATTGGTATGTGAAGGTGTTTCCATCTATGTTTTTACTGAAAAAAAGAGCGGCGACCCGCAAAGGCCGCCGCTCGCTATGAAAAAAATTGTGTTTCTGAATTAAAATTCCCAAAGGTCGTGCTCGAAGGAACGGATCTTCTCCGTGATGCGCTCCGACTCAATGCGCTGGTCGCGCGCGTTGGCGATGTACTCGTCGATCTGACGGTTGTTGTAAACGTTCTGTTCCTGATAGATGAAGCTCGAGAACTCACGTTTCCAAGTCAGCACATCGTCCAAGGAGAGGCGCTGGGCATTGTTCTTCGGGTTGTACATCTCCTGCTTGACCAAGTAGGGTCTCAGCTCGTCGTACATGATGTATCCGAGGCGCTTCCAGGCCTTGACCGTCTGCACTTCCTCTTCTTCTTCCTGACCAGGCATTGGCGGACCGGCATTGCCGACTTCGCGTTCCACCTGGAGCATCGGCTCGATTTCGAGGATACGGACCTCCAACACGGAGCGTTTCTTGTCGAAGAACCAGATCTCCTTCACACGATACATCAGGATCTGTCGGGCTTGGTACTTCTCCACGATCTGCTTTTGTCCGACGACCTCGAAGGTCTCTTCGTCCAAGGAGTCGATCGTGTGGACTTCCGCCAAGGAAGCTCGGACACCTTCACGGCTGGTGTAGTTGGTGCAAAACTCGTCGGTATAGACGGGCAGCACGCCGTCGGCCTCGGTCTTTTCCGGATGATCGATATCGATGGCATCCATGATGACCTGGGCGAGACTACGCCAGGTTCCGCGGGTCTCTTGCGGGAAGTAGAGCGGATGGTTCATCTTCTCGCGGAGGTCGATGGTTCTCCAGATGGTGTGATAGTACATCACATCAGCATTGCGCTGATAGACGTAAGGCACATTCTCTGAGAACTCGCCCACCTCAGTCTGTTCCCATGCCAGTTCCAGAGGTTTACGCACCGGCTGGTTCATGGTGCTACCCTCTTGCGGTTCCTCCACCTGCGCCATTGCGGCGGTTGCGAGGAAAAGGGCCAAAGCTGACAAAACAATTTTTTTCATAACTATAGTATTAAAATGTTATTTGATACGGACGGTGATGTCGCGCGGAAGGGTTCGAGTACCCAACTCGGAGTTGCTGATGCTGATGTTGGTGAACATGAACACGGTACCCGTGGAGGCGCTGTTGATCTTGTTCAACAGCTCGCCAGAGAAACGGGACCCACTGCAACGGATGGTCGTGATAATACCCTTTTCAATGACATCGACAGTGTAAGAGTTGACGGTCCACTTGAGGTCGAAGGCGAAGTCGTCGCTCATCTTGGCGATCAGCATCGGGTTGGCGGCCAATTCGGTTTTGGTCTTCTTGCCACCGTAGATGTTGGCACCGATCTGTGCATACGGATCCGGAACCTTCTTGACGCGGTAGGCCTTCTCAACTCTCGACTCGGAGGTGGTGACCACGGCCGTCACAGTTCTACCGATCATGCTGGTGGGCGGGATGACGTCGCGGCTCGGACCGCTACCCAGCACCTGGCAACCCGGGAAGGAGATGCTCAGCTTGCTGGCATCGCTACCACCGGCAGCGGTGACGGGGTTCTTCAAACCGGCATAAAGCACGTTCATCTTATCAGCGGAAATGGTAGCGCCACCCTTCGGGACAACGACATATTCGTCTTTAAAGTGGTAGCACTCGGCCTTACCGGTATTGGGGTTCACAACCTTCACATAGCCGGCGATCTTGTGAGAGCCAACGCCGCCGCCAGGAATCTCGACCGGCACACCGGTGGCGGGACCCGCTTCGTGGGTGGCGGAGGCCTCTTCGGCTTCGCTCAGGGAGTCAACACCCAGTTTGTAATAGACGTCGAGGTTCATCGCGGGGTCGAAAGCGGCCACGATGACGGTCGATTTGTAACTGTCGCCAGCGAAGAGGACCTTCGATTCAGCGATGGAGTGACCGGCATACTCCGCGAAGGAGAGGTTGGCGGAACCTGCGCGGGCAATGATGTAGTTCAACACCACGGCCTCTGCCGACTTCACCTCGCTCACCATCTTGCTGAGCAGAATGACGGTACCTCCAGTGATCAGGTGGTCGAAGTTGTAGATCTCCCAACGGATATCCTCATTCGTCTTGGGATCCTTATGGTCGTTGGTATTCAAACTGGCGAGCTGAGCGTCAACGCTGGGATCCACCTTGCCTTGGTCGTTGGTATAATACTTCTTCAACCCTTCTCTGTACTTGTTGAGTTTGGTCTTCAACTGCATGGCTGGACAGTTCGGATCGTGGCCCTCGTTGGTTCCCAACATGAAGTGGGTAGGCTTGTCGAAGTTGTCCTTGCCTTCAATCTGGTTGACTGGAACGCAGGGAACCACATTCTTGCCCTCTTTCTTGGCAGCTGCCTCGGCCTCTTTCACGGCATCGGTCTCTCCATCCACATCCTTGGTCAGTTCCCAACGGAGGTTCTCGATATAGAACACCATGGAATCGGACATGGCACGCAACTCTTTGGCCTTGCCTTGTGCTTCCTCAATGGATTTGGTAAGTTCATCACCGCTCACGCTGAGCAAGTTCTCGTAACGGTCGTCAAGGGCCGTTTTCAGGTTCTTGTTCGATTGTATCAACGTATCGTCAACGACGTTGAAAGCGTCGAGGATGTCCTTGGCGACGTTCAATGCGAGCATTGCCGTCAACACCAAGTACATCATGCCAATCATCTGTTGACGTGGTGTTTCTGGACAGTTTTTTGCACCCATTTTATTACAATTATTAAGTTAGTACTCCGTGAATAACTGCAATACTTTTATTTTTGGATGCTCATGGCTGCGACCATGTTGCCATAAACGCTGCTCAGGCGGGCGACGTTCTTGGTGAGCTTGTCGATCTCTTCCTTGTAGGTCTTGGTGTTGGCAAGGGACTCGTTCAAGTTCTGGGCATAGGTGTTGATGTTCTGTTCCACCAGCTTGTAGTTCTCAAGCATATCCTTCGAGTTCTTCATCTGGAGTTCATACATGGAGTTGAGGGAACCGAGGTTCTGGTTCAACTTCTTGAGTTGGTCGTTATAGGCACCGGTATCGCCCTGGATGGTCTTGCTGGTCGCCTCATAGATGGAAGCGAGGCCGGCCACGGCGTTGGAGGCCTTCTGCACGTTGCTGAGGTATTCGCCAGAAACGTTGGAATCCTTCTGCAGGGCAGCAGTGGTCTTGTCGTATTGGAGGGTGAGGTTGCGGACAGATTCGGCAGCCTTGGTCATGTTGGCGGCGTATGCGTCGGTGACGGCGGCGGCGTCGGCAGTGCCGGAGAGCTTCTTGGCGTTGTCGGCGAGGTTGCGCATGCCGGTAGCCAGACTTTCAATGAGTTCGGGACCGACCTTGGCTTCCGTCAGCATCTTGTCGAGTTGCTGGGTCGGAGTGCCGCTCGGGAGACTCTTCTTGGTCTTGGAAGTCGTCGTCTCGATCTCATCGCCGGCGGCCAGTTCGGGATATACCAAAGCCCAGTTGTAATCGACATGCAGCGGTTCGAATGCCGACATGAAGAAGATCAATGCCTCAGTTCCCATACCGACCATCAGCATGACGCCAGCGCCCGGGAAGTGCATGATTTTGAACAGAGCACCCAAGATAACAACGGATGCACCCCATCCATACAACTTGGCCATAAAGTTCTTATAGCCCTTGCTTCTTACTAATTTGTCTAAACCCATAGTAATAATAATTTAATTGGTTAATGATTTGGTTGGTTGTGTTTTCTTATACAATATATTATATATACTAGTACACGTGGGATGCCGAGTTGAGGTTGTCGCCTCTCTGACGGCCCATGTAACTCTGCACGCAGCGGAAGCCGACGTAAGAGCAGCAGGTGTCTTGGTACTCGAAACTCTTGGCATACACGGTATTGTAATAACTGACATCCTTCCAGGAGCCGCCACGGATGACCTTGCGTTTCTTCTCGGGGGTGTCGCCCTTCTTCGCATAGTAGGTGTATTGCGGGTTGAGGTCGTGGGTGAAGTTGACGGCCGACTTGTCGAAGGCGTCCTCGCACCACTCGGCCACGTTGCCGCTCATGTCGTACAAGCCGAAGTCATTCGGGTGATAGTGGGCCACGATGCCGGGGTAAATGTTGCCGTCGGCGATGTAGTTGCCGCGTTGGGGCTTGAAGTTGAGCAGGTAGCAACCGTTCTGGTTCTGCGTGTAGGGACCGCCCCACGGGTACATCTCCATGTCGAAGTCACCACGGGCAGCCCACTCCCACTCGGCCTCATTGGGCAAGCGGAACTCCTGCTCGCGGGCGTATTCATGACCGGACAACCAGCAGTTTCTCAGATGGGTTCTCCAATAGCAGAAGGCCTTGGCCTGTCTCCAGGAAATGCCCACAACCGGATAGTGGTCGAACTGCGGGTGGAAGAAGTAGTTGAGCGTCATCGGCTCGTTATAAGAATAGGTGAAGTCATGGACCCAGCACAAGGTGTCGGGGTAGATGTTTACCAGTTCGCTCTTCATGAAGCGCTCACGGCCCTTGTTGTAACTGCTCGGACGGCTGGCGAAGAGACCACCCACATCGTTGCCCTCCTTGTCCATCTCCTTATAAGAAGCACCGTACGGCGGATTGTTGGGATCGTCGGGCAGGGTGGGATCAATCTGGTTGCGGTAGTCGCACCACCAATATTCATAATTGAGTTTACTGATGTTCAGCATTCTGGGGGTGTAGTGGTAGAAGCGGGAGTTGGCCACCAAGAACATCGGGGCCAGGGCTGCCTGAACCTCTTCGTTCTCGGAATTCCAGTCGATCTCCTCTTTCCAGTTGATGAGACGGGGCTCCACCAACTCGCCCTCGTTCTCGCCGGACTCGTACTTCACGAAGTGACCGCCGTGTCTCTCTTCCTCTTCGATTTCGGCTTCACCGAGGAGACAGTGGGCGATGGAGTCGCGGACCCAATACACGAACTGACGATATTCGTTGTTGGTGATTTCGGTCTCATCCATGTAAAACGCAGAGATAGTGACGTTCTTGGACTGGTGCGTGAAGGCGAAGGGGACATCCTGGTCGCCAGCGCCCATCAGGTAGTGACCTGCGGGAACGTACACCATTCCATACGGCATTAAATCCAAAAAGTCGGGACGATCCTTCACGCCCACTAATTGGCCGTCACCGTCATTCTTGCACGCGGTGAACAAGACGACGATTGCTGCGAATAATAATGCTGTCTTTTTCATATCTTTTTGATTTGATAATATATTCAACGGAGTTACAAACAAATTATTGTTTAATAAACATTCTTATATATGTTACGGGTGGAACCGTAGCCGGAGAAGACTTCCTCCTTATAGATGTCGAAGCAGTAGCGGAGCATGATCTCGATGTCACCGTAACTGCGGTCGGGCTTATAACCCAACTTGCTGGTTGTGAAGCTATAAGCGAGTCCCATCTCCAAGCCCTTGAGGTAGTTGTTGGAGGAGTTGAAGAAGGGGCGGGCGCCGAAAAGCACCGACACGGCGTCCTGGATACGATAGGAAAGACCGCCCCACAAAATGCCGTTGTAGCGGGCCAACACCATCAGGTCGAACTGCGCGGTGGCGAGATCGGTCTTGATCAATGCCTGCGGCAGAATCTCCCAACTGGGATCCCACGGCAGAATCCAGTCGTAACCGCCATGGAAATAGAGGTTGCGGCTCATCTTGTAGGACTGCTTGTCGCCCGAAAGACGAATCTTCTCTGCGACCTGGGTCACGCCGACACCGGCATTCCAACGGTCGGCCTTATAGTACAAACCGGCGCTGAAGTCCAAGTCCAGCCACGACTCGTTGTTGCCCATGGCCTCCAACAGCGGGTCGCCGTCCTGGGTGGGATTGAAATGCGACTTGTCGAGTTTCTGGCTCAACATCTGAACCTGCACGCCGATACCAAGACTGCCCGTGGGGATTTTCAACTTGAATGAGTAGCCCAGCTTGACGCCTACATTGTTGAAGAAACCAATTTTATCCTTGATGAAAGTGACACCCAAGCCGCCATGCAACTTGCGCAGATAAGATTCCATGCTGAAGTATATCTGCTGCGGGGAGGTGTTATACTTGCTCGTCGTCTCTCCCTCCTTGTAGGTATCATTCCACCCGGCGTATTGCTGACGGAAGATGCCCGTGAAGCACAAGGTGTTGCTCTGCTCGCCGATGGCACCCGCATTATAGTAGGGCGTCGCCCACTGAAAAAGTGCAAATTGTGCATCCTGTTGTGCAAATGCGAATGTGGTGAACACACACAAAAAAGCCGATAAAATGTACCGTTTCTTCATAGTCAGTTTTTTCTGTTTCCCATTACATCATAAGTGCAAAACATTTTTAATCAGCAAGTTAGTTTTCGAGTTCACCTCGTCTTTGTACTTGTATTCATTCTTTTACTTTCCTCAGACAAAAATGTTACAGGAAAAAAACTTACCCTAAAATTTTTGCGAGCCAAAAATACAAAAAATATTTTTTTGTTCTACACTTGTTGACAACTTTTCAAAAAAAAATTCTCGCCCATTTCCAGCACAAAAAACGCCAGAAATGAACACGGAAATGTTGATACGATTTGTGGGATTGTCCAACCCACTTGAACGCCTTTTAAAAAAGCGCTTTCAACTGTAGAAAACCAGTGTGAATCAATCTGTTATCATTGGTGACACGCCCCTCGTACTGCAAATTCAACTGCAAGTACTCGAACAACTTGGTCTGGAAGGTGACATTCCAAAGGAAGTTGTTGCCCGCCGTAAGCCCTTCGAGCATTTCGTAGGCGATGGCGCTCTCCCCTGTTTGGTTGTACAAAATGCGGGCATACTGGACCGAAGCGCTCAACGCTCCGCGCTCCTTCATGCGGTAGTCGCCGGAAAGCGACACTAGATAGAGATTCGACTTCTCCAACGCCATCAGATTTCTTTTGTAAGTCATTATACAAGAAGCCGTTACTGATGCCACATTCTCAATATTGAAGGTCAACGCCTGCTCAAGTTTATGGCTCAAGATCTGATGATTACGTGTATCGAAACAGTCGGTCGTGTTAGTTCCCATCGCACGTGTATAGATAGTCTTGAGAATCAACAATTTGTGAGGAACACTGCGCAAGGAGACCAAGTGCGACGCACTCTTCGCCGATTCGATGCCATAGTACAGCAAATTTTTCGATTGTCCGTATGAATAGGTGTAATCTATTGACAAATAGGACTTTGGAAGCAATAAAGAGACTGAATTCTTGAAGTTGGCGGTTTGACTGACCAGCACCGTATCATTGAGGTTGAACTGGAAGGGATTGAAGGCACGCACATCCCGCCGCAACGTGTTTTTCTGATAGGTACGCAACATCGTCGTATTGGCGAACATCGAAAGGAATTTCCTGAAACCGTGCGAATTACGCCATACGTTGGCCGGACGCAACTGCAGCGACTGGGTTGTCCCGCAGTTGCGGGTGTTCACATACTCGTTGGTGGGTAGCCACACCTTGACATAGTCGGCCTCGTTCTGGAAGACCGCCCTTTCGAACTCCTCCAACTCCTCGATGCCGTTGCCGTTATAGTCGTTCCAGACGTGTGTCCCCTGCCCCGCCGCCACCTTCAGAAAGGTGTATTCCCGTTTCTGCTCCAGCCCGCTGCCGGCTTCATAGTAGAGATTCAAAGTCACCGCGCCCTTCCAGAAACTGCCGTAATAGTCGAGACTCCCCACGAAGTTGTGATCCGCATGAAACCGCTGGCTGGAATCGCGCACGTTGTCGTTGCGATACACTGCACTGATTTTCAAACGGTTATATTTCCACTGCAAACACTCGAGCGAGACCTTTGCCTCGTGGGCAAGGGTGTGAAGCGTAAGTTGACTTTCGTCGAGCGGGAGGTAGTCGAGGCGGTTGAGGTACTGCAACGAATAGGCGACACGAGCGGTATCGCTACTGCCGAAAGTGAGAGCGGCCTCGTTGAAAGCGTAACTGTTGGCACGCAGCTGCCCCATCGAAGCGGTCCGAAAAACGTTGTACTCCAAGTCGTCGCGCAATGCCAGATAGACATGCGTGAAATCCCGGCGTATCAAGTTGTTGCTTTTTAGGAAACGGGTGCGCTGGATGGTGTCATCACTGCTCAAAAACGAGGTGGCGGCATTCCAACTCCATCCACGGAAACGGTGGACGGAAGTGATCTTGTGCCGCAGCGCATGAAGGGTGCCGAAACGGGCGAGCCAGTCGAACGTGTAGTTTGTGGCGCCGCACGTAGGGTGCAAAAAGCCCGTTGAAAACCTCAATATCTGCTCGGAACTTTCTGTGGTATAATCACTTGCCAAGTTGAAATCGCGAAAGAACTCCACCTCGCGGAAACTGCTGAGGGGCATGTAGTTTTTGTGTACGAACTCGTAGTCGAGGCGGACGGCGTAGTGCCAGAGCGAGTCGGGATGGCGCCCCCGCACGCGGGTTTTGTACTCCACGACGGTCTTGTTGGCCAAGCCGGCGTTGTCGCGGTCGTCCTTCTTGGAGAAGAGGTTGGCGTCGGCGTAGGAGAAGACCCATTCGGTGCGCACTTTCAGTTTGCCGCTGACATGGAAGGTGGCGCCCACCGACAGCAAGTCGTTCATCTTCGGTGCATTGAGTGGCACGACGGGTTCGTAGTCGCCTTGCGGCACGCCGCCGACGGGCGCCACCCAGCGATAGACCTTGCCGTTGACGGTGCTCTGCGACAGGACGTAGTTGCCGCGTCCGGCGCCGACGTAACTGAAGGAGACGCGATAGAGCGAGTCGCGGGCGTTGCCAGCATACACGTAAACCGGCGCATAGTGGTATCCCTCCACAAGCGTATCGACACGGAGGTAAAGCACCTCGCCCGCAAGATGGTCGGCGACGGGCGCGGCCCCGCTGTAGTTGGCCAACGCCGACTGATCACCGATCCCCGCCAAAAAGAGCATCTGGTCGTCGGTCAACTCCGGCCGAATCGACTGCCCCTTCAAATCCTGTTCATGGAAAAGATTGACATCCAAAACGATTCGGTTGCTTTTCTCGTGCGTAAAGGAGTTGTAAGTAAAGAGGTTGTAGCGGGTATAATATTGGTCGCTATATTCGAAAGTGAGGATGATGCGGTTGTGTTCAGTGATGAGATGCTTGGTGGTGAAGGTGAGTTCGCCGGTGTTGTAGTCGATGACGTAGTCGTTGTCCTGGCCGCGGGTGAGGAGCACGCCGTCGAGGAAGACGCGCTCGGAGCCGGAGAGAACGACGATGTTCGTTTCTCCCTGTTCTCCAGTGAGTTGGTAGGGACCTTGCACGCCGTGGATAGGGGTGATGGCGTTGCGGACGAACTTGCCCTTGGTGATGCCGCCGCCGACCATGTTGGAGAAAGTGGAGTGGTCGCCGGCGTGGGTGACGGCCTGCGCCTTGAGTCCGGTGAACTGGCGGCGGAGGCGAAAGAGGAAGGTGCTATCGGGTGCCCCCAGTTCCACGTCACCAGCACTGACTTGCAGCAAATCCTTGTATTTCAGATGGATGAAAACCTTGTTGAAGTCGCGGAGATAGCGGGTATTGCCTTCGGGTTGAATCGGGATGTTCTCGTCGGTGATGTTGGCGAGGATTTCAAGGTCGGGTGCGAGTGTGCCGGAAAGTTGCAGGTTGAGGTGGGCATCGAGGACGAAATCCTGTCGGTTGCCGACGGCGATGCTGCGGGAAATGGAGCCGTTGCCCTGCAGGTCGGAATCGAAAATCGAGTTGGGAGGCGGTGTAGTTGTGATGAGGGAGAGGTCGTGCGAGGTGGGGTCATCAACGAAACGGGGCAGCACCAATTCCGGTGACTTGTGGGCGACAGGTTTTGTAATGTTGTATGGCAGAACACGATAGGTATAGGAAACGGTCTGTCCTAATCGCGCCGGATTACGCAGATAGAGGGTGGATGTGGCGAAATCGAAGGTGTAGTCGCTGCTGTCAAGTCCGCTGATAGAAAGCGATCCGGGCAGCACGGAGAGCGAGTCGAAGGTGACGGCGGTGGAGTCGAGCAGTCGGTGGCCGAAGCGCATGGAGGAGACATGTTGTCCCCATATCTGATTTATAATCAAAAAATTAAATATTATAAAAAAGAAAAACAGCCCACAAGGCGTACATCGACATTTTTTCACATGGGAATAATGGGAAAAATGACGATTTATTGTATCCGTGTTGAAAATGCCGGCGGCAGGCATCAGGAGAGGGCTTGGTTGACGCGCTGGGAACTTTTGAGGATGGCGTCGTACTCTTCGGGCGTGATGTCTTGGAAGAAGTAGTGGACGGGATTGACGCGCACGCCGTCCTTGAAGACTTCGTAGTGGAGATGAGGGCCGGTGGCGAGGCCGGTGTTGCCGACGTAGCCGATGACCTGCCCGCGAGTGACCTTCTGCCCTGGTTTGACGGCCTTCTTGGAGAGGTGGGCGTAGAGGGTTTTGTAGGAATACCCGTGGTTGATGACGATGACGTTGCCGTAGCCGCCGCCGGGCGTCTCGCGGCTCACCACACCGTCGGCGGTGGCATAGACAGGCGTGCCCTTTGCAGCGGAGATGTCGATGCCGGTGTGTGGACGTAAAATCTTGACAATCGGGTGGTAACGATAGCCGAAACCAGAGGAGATCTCGTAACAGTTGGGCATCGGCCGGATGGCGGGAATGGACTGGAGCATCTCCTTTTTCTTGCCGATGAGGGTGGTGATGGTGTCGAAGGAGCGAGATTGCGCGGCCAAACTCACGGTAAGCCGGTCCGCCTTGTGCTGGATCTCTTCAAGCAGGGTGATGGCATCGGGCGAGTTCACCCCCTCATGGTGGGAATTTCGGCTGAGGAATGGATAACGCTCACTAAGGGGCAACGGATTCGACTCAAAGATGGCGCGATAGATCTTGTCGTCGCGCTCCTGCATGTCGATGGCGACGGTGGCCAACTGGTCGTATTTGGCATTGAGTTGTTGCAGATTGCGCTTCAGTTGCTCATTTTCCTGTCTAAGCATCAACTCCTTAGGAGAATCAATCAGATAGAATGACATCCACACGATGACCACGGAGAAAGCGAGTGCGGTGGCCAAGAACCAAAGCACACGCTTCACAATATCCTTCCAAGAGAATTTCTTCTTCTCGAAAGAGAGGGTTTTCGGATTGAAAATATAGATGGACTGAGGCATAAGTTATCTGAGTTTGAGCACGCGCCCTTTTTTGAGTTGCGCATTTTCCGGCAGACCATTCAAATCACACAACTTCTTGATTTTCATAGCATTCTTTTGTGCGATGTAGAGCATACTCTCGGTATTCTGCACCTTGTAGTCATGACCGATACCCACATTGCGCTTGCGCTCGATATAGACCACCTGGCCAACCTTGAGTTTGCCGGCGCCCTTTTCGTCGTTGAACTTGCGCAGTTTCTTGACCTTGATCTGCACGTCGGCAGCGATCTTGCTGTAGGTGTCACCGCCTTTGGCAATGACAAAAAGTACGTTATTATTCTTATAGACAGTGCGTTCCGTGAAGGGATAGTCGGGCACGACAGGGTATTCGCCATCACGGGCGGAGAAGACCGTGAGTTGGGTGGGCAGTTCCGTGGCGCTCTGTACCTCGGTGGCCGGCTGGTCCTGCGGTTGCGGTTTCTGCGGCTGTGTTTGCGGCTGCGGTTGCGGTTGTGCTTGCGGTTGTGCTTGCGGCTGCGGCTTCTGCTGATGCTGATGCTGCGGCTTTGTCGCCTGAGACGCAGGAGGATTGTTGCCGGAAGCGGGGCGATGGTTGGGGTTGGCCTGGGTCTTCTTACCCGGACGCAGAGGTTTATGACGCTGCGGGCGAGCAGGCGTTACCGTGATGGCGCCGTCGCTTCGCGGCTCTTCACGGACCGTGGGCTGCGGTTTGGGCTGTGGGGTCGGCGCGACCGCAGGCGGCGTGGGCGTGCCGGGCTGTCCGTACTTGGCAACAAAGGAGATGTCCGCCAAATCATCAACGGACAGGTTGGGATAACGGTCGAAGTAGCCGTTCTGCAAACGCTGCTGGTATATGGTATCGAGGTCGGCGAGGTGGAAGCGCTCGATCAGACTGATGAGACGATCGGCGTATTGCGGGTTGGTGGCGTAGCCGGCGGCCTTCAGTCCACGAGCCCATCCAGGATAATCCATCACATCGAGTTTGAAGAGGTCTGCATAGCGCGAACGCTTGCTCAAAAATTCGGAATGGTCGGTGTAGGAGTCCTCCACCTTTTCGTATTTGCGGAAACATTCCTGCAACTCGTCATCGTCAATCAGGATGGTGTCGCCCGTCCAATCCTTGTGGCACTTGATTCCGAAATGGTTGTTGCCGTCCTTGGCGAGGTGGCTCATGCCGCAGGCACTTTCGAAAATGCCCTGCGCGATGGTGATGCTGGCCGGGATCTTATATTCATACATCTTATTGATTGCCAACTCTTTATATGTATCAATATAGACATAGACATCCTGCGTTGTGTATTGCGCCCTCAAAGAGCCGCCCATCACGGTCAACCATAAGGTCAGTAGGGTAAAAAATAATCTTTTCATCACAAAATAATATATTAAGAACGCAAAAATAATACATTTGTGATGACGGACGGAGAATTTCGTCGTCAATCGTTCAACATTTCAACGTTGATAAAACGGCATTTCATCAGATTTTCTGTTATTTAAGTTAAAACAAAAGTTTTCAAACAATCCGACTCACTCGGATTGCGATTTTTCCTCCCATCCGTCTCACTTGGATTTCTTCCATTTTTCACATTTGAAAATAAAAATAAAAAAATTATTTTCAAAAAGAGATACACCACTTTATTTTTTCATGTAAATTTGCCGCGTTATATTTCAACCCTATTCCAAAAAAATGAGAACCAAGTACATTGATCTGATTTCACAGACTTACGAATTTCCCCAGGAGGAGTTCAATGTGGAGGACAACGAGTTGCATTTCAACGGAGTTCCGTTGATGGACATCATCAAACAGTACGGAACGCCGTTGAAAATCACCTATCTTCCGAAAATCTCGCAGAATATCCAGAAGGCGCGCCGGTGGTTCAACGTGGCCATCGCGAAGGCCGACTACCAAGGCGATTACCACTATTGCTACTGCACGAAGAGCTCCCATTTCGAGTTCGTCCTGTCGGAAGTCTTGAAAAACGACGTGCACATTGAGACCTCTTCGGCCTTCGACCTCAACCTCATCGAGGTGTTGGAGGAGCAGAAGATGTTCGACAAGGAGAATTTCATTCTTTGCAACGGTTTCAAGAAGCAGCAGTACATCGACAACATCGCGATGATGTTGGAGAAGGGGTATGTCAACACCATCCCGATCCTCGACAACATCCACGAGTTCGACATGCTCGACCAGGCGGTGAACACCAAGTGCAAGATCGGCATCCGCATCGCGGCGGAGGAGGAGCCGCGCTTCGAGTTCTACACCTCACGCCTCGGCATCCGCTACAACGATATCCTCCCATTCTATGAACATAAGGTGAAGAATAATCCGAAGTTCGAGATGAAGATGCTGCATTTCTTCATCAACACGGGCATCCAGGACACCGCATACTACTGGAACGAGTTGAGCAAGTGCATCAACTTGTACTGCGACCTGAAGAAGATCTGCCCCGAACTCGACTCGCTCGACATCGGTGGCGGCTTCCCCATCAAGACCTCGCTCTCGTTCGACTACGACTACGAGTACATGGCGGAGGAGATTGTCGCGCAGATCAAGAGCATCTGCGACCGCGAAGGCGTGCCTGAACCCGACATCTTCACCGAGTTCGGCTCCTTCACCGTCGGCGAGGCCAGTGCCGTCCTCTTTTCCATCCTGCAACAAAAACGACAGAACGACAGGGAGTTATGGGACATGATCGACAGTTCCTTCATGACCACGCTCCCCGACACGTGGGCCATCAACCAGCAGTTCATCATCTTGGCCGTCAACAACTGGGACAAGGAGTACGAGCGCGTCTTCTTGGGTGGACTGACATGCGACAGCCAGGACTTTTACAACTCGGAGGCCTCGCTCAACGCGGTGTTCCTTCCAAAGATCATGGCGTGCCATCCGACGCAAGCCAACGACTACTCCGAGGAGGACCCGCAGTACATCGGACTGTTCAACACGGGCGCCTACCAGGAGTCGGTGGGCGGCTACGGCGGCGTGCAGCACTGCCTCACCCCCGCCCCGAAACACATCATCATCTACCGCGATGAGGACGGGGAACTCTGCACCAAACTTTTTGCCAAAGAGCAGAGTTACAAGTCGATGCTGAAAATCCTCGGTTACTAAACCACCTCCACTGCGCTAAAAAATTGCATAGCGATGAACTACCTGACCGTCGAGAAACTGTCGAAGACCTACGGAGAGAAACTGCTCTTCCAAGAAATCACTTTCGGTTTGGAGAAGGGGCAGAAGAGCGCGCTGATCGCCAAGAACGGCACCGGCAAATCGACCCTGCTCAATATCATCGCAGGAATAGAGCAACCCGATGAGGGTCAGGTGGTTATCCGCAAGGACATCACCGTCTCGTACCTGTCGCAGATCGACGACTTCGCCGACGAGACCTCGGTGCTCGACACCATTTTCGACACCGACACGCCGGAGATCCGAGCAGTCAGAGAGTACGAGACCTGCCTGGCGTTGGCCGGCGAGGGCGTCGCCATCGACCCCGAATTAGAGGAACGCATGCACCGCGCCATCGACGAGATGGACCGGCTGAACGCCTGGGACTTCGAGAACAAGGCAAAGGAGATCCTGTCAAAATTCGGCATACACGACATCCTCAAGTCGGTGGGAGAACTGTCGGGCGGGCAACGGAAAAAGACGGCATTGGCCAAAACACTCATCGCCGACACCGACCTGCTGATTCTCGACGAGCCGACAAATCACCTTGATATCGAGATGATTGAGTGGATGGAGAGTTATCTCACCCATGCCAACGTCACCCTGCTGATGGTCACCCACGACCGCCATTTCCTCGACCAGGTCTGCAACGACATCTTCGAAATCGAGAACGGAAAACTTTACCATTATCGGGGAAAGTACGACTACTATTTGGAGAAGAAGGCGGAGCGCATCACGATGGAGAACACGGAGCACGAGAAACTCAAGCAACTGTACCTCAAAGAGTTGGAGTGGGTTCACACTTCGCCCCAGGCCCGCACATCGAAGTCACGCGCCCGCATCCAGGGGTTCGAGCAACTGAAGGAGGCCGTGAGCCGGAAAGTGGAGAAGCAGGCCGAAGGATTCCACGTAGAACCCGAACGTATTGGTAATAAAATTCTGGAAATCAACAATTTGGATTTTTCCTACGGAGATCATGTGCTGATAGACGACTTCTCCTATATTTTTAAAAGAGGAGAAAAATGCGGCATCGTCGGTCCGAACGGAACGGGAAAATCCACCTTCCTGAAGCTGATCATGGGACTGCTGAAGCCCAACGGCGGGAAAATCGTGGCGGGACAGACCATCCAATTTGGCTACTACTCGCAGGAGGGGATGCAGATCAAGGGCAACCGCCGCATCATCGACATTGTGAAGGAGCAGGCGGAGGTCATCCGCACAGAGACCGGCAACTACGTCGGCGCCTCGCAGTTCCTCAACCACTTCGGCTTCAAGTACGAGCAGCAATACACCTACTTCGAGGACTTGAGTGGCGGCGAGAAGCGAAAACTGTACCTGCTCATCACCCTGATGCGCAATCCCAACTTTCTCATTTTAGACGAGCCGACCAACGATTTCGACATCGACACGCTCAACAAAATCGAAGATCTTCTTTACCATTTCCCGGGCTGCGTGCTCATCGTATCGCACGATCGTTGGTTCATGAACAAGATTGTGGATCACATCTTCGTCTTCAACGGAGACGGAAAAATAAAGGACTTTTACGGCAACTACACCGATTATAAATTAGCCCGAGACAAAGAACTTCGAATCGAGAAGAAAGCAGAGAAGTTGCAACGGAAGACGGAAACGAAAGAGACGAAGACATCCAAAAGAGATACATCCAACAAACTTACATTCAAAGAAAAAAAAGAATTTGACGAACTCGGATTGGAAATCGATGCTTTGGAAAAGGAGAAAAAAGAGTTGTTGGAAAAGATGAACTCCGGGACAGGCAATGGCGAGGAGTTAGTCACATGGAGCCAACGATACCAGGAAGTTTCTGATTTATTGGATGAAAAATCAATGCGCTGGTTGGAATTGAGCGAGCGCGAAGCATAAAACGGATTTTTTCAAAAAAAAATTTGCGACACAAAACAGAAGCGGGGATTTCACGTTCTATCTACTAAAAAAATGACAGCATGAGAAAATCGACCCTACTCTTTCTGTCCATTCTCCTCCCCTTTTCCCTTTTTGCACAAAAAAAATCGGGAACGGGCAAGGACAACTACTACTATCAGAGAGGTGTAAGCTACATTCAAGCAGACGATTACGAGCAGGCAGCCACCTATTTCGCCCAAGCGTTAGAGGAGGAAGAGCACAACGGTTATGCGCAGATGATGCTGGCGGTCAACGTGGCGGATGAGGATGCGACCCGGGCATTTTCCCTGCTGACGCAGGCCGTACAAGACCTCCCCAAGAAGGACAAGAAGATGCGCTCCTTGGCCTACGTGATGCGGGGCAAACTGTTGGCGATACACGGGAGATACCAAGAGGCCATCCAGAACTTCCTGATGGCCGAGAAACTCGACCGCAAGGACCTGCGTCCACTATACGAAATTGCCGACGCACTGTATCAGTTGAAGGAGTATGACCTGTCGGACAACGTATATAAAGAGTTGAACAAGCGGAATCCTGGCGATGCGATTGCGGCAATAGGGATTGCGCAGAATGCCATTGCGAGAGAGGAATACGACAAAGCCATCCTACTTTTGGATCAGCTCATCACGCGGATTCCGGAGTCGTCGGAAGTCTTTGCGCTGCGCGGAACCGCATACATGGACAAGGGAGAGCTGGAGCGCGGGGCGCAGGACATCGTGACCGCGTTGGAGATGGACGACAACAATACGGCTTTCAATTATTTACAAACGCAATTCGGGAAGAAGGCGGAGGCGTTGCAGATGGCCATCCGCAAGAAGATGACACAGGCGCCGGAGAAGCCCGAATGGCACTTCTACTTCGCCGCGGCAGCCGAGTCGAACGGACAGTTGGAGAAAGCTTTAGAAGAATACAAGCAATGTATGTCATTGGATACCAATATCTTATTACATGACGACATCGCCCGTTGTTTGAAAGAACTCGGGCACTATCAGGAGGCAGTGATCCACTCGACGCTCCACCTGCAGCGCTACCCCCAAGACGACAAGGCACGCCTCATCCGGGCGACATGCTACGACGAACTCTACCTCACGGACTCCGCCCTTCTCGACTGCGACACCCTGATCCAACATCAACCCTACAATACGGCAGCGTATTACAACAAAGCGCAGTTCCTGTTCTGGAACATGCGGTACGAAGAGGCCGCGGAGTGCTACAGTGCAGTGCTCGCCTTGGACAGCACGGATGCGTGCTCCTATCTGGGCTATGCCTTGTCGCTGACGCACATGGGCGGACACACAACGGAAGCGCGCCCGGCATTTCTTACCGCCATCAAATGCGAGACGCTCTACAGTTACATGCAGATTGCCGGCTATCAGCGTGTTTCACAATTCGCATATCTCCATCTTGGGAACCGCTCGGAGGCGGAAAAGATCCAGCAGCAGATGCTGAAGATGCGGATGCATGACGCCACCGAATTGTTCACCGCCGCCCGACTCTACGCGCTGCTCGGCGACACGGCGAAATCCATGGAATACCTGCGGCAAGCGCTGGAAGAGGGATTTAAACGGTTCAAACTCATCCGCACATTGCCGGAGTTCGGGGAGGTGCGCCAACTTCCCGAGTTCGAACCGCTTCTGCAAGACTACCAAAAGCAGTAAAACGCCCCTTACATCCCTACTTTTTTCTTCTCTATAAAAATATTGTAGAAGCACATTGCGCATTGCCAATAGTTTCGTATCTTTGCAGCCGCAAAATTCAAACATAAAACATTAAGCATCAATGAACATCCAAACCGAAAAAAAGAGTGAGCAACTTCAGATTCTCACCGTTGAGATTTGCAAGGAAGACTATGCAGAAAAAGTAGAGAAAGCATTGAAAAAACAGCGCAAGGTGGCGCAGGTGCCCGGCTTCCGTCCCGGCAACGCCCCCATGCCGCTCATCAAGAAGACATACGAGAAGTCGTTCATCGCCGAGGAGGTCAACCAGATGATGATGGACGAGTTGAACAAGTTCGTGCGCGACAACAAGATCGAGATGTTGGGCGAGCCGCTGCCGGTGAACGACAAAACCGTGGTGGATTTCGAGCATCCCGAGAAGTTCGTCTTCACCTTTGAGATCGCCAACCAACTGCCGTTCGAAATCGACTACCAGAAACTTCCCGAGATCACTGCCTACGAGATCGTGGCCGACGACGAGGAGATTGACGCGCAGGTGGACGACCTTCGCAAGCGCCACGGCAAGTACAGCGCGCCCGACACCATCTCCGACAGCGACTTCGTGACCGTTGAGTTCGGCGAGAACAACAACGGCAACTTCTACGCCAACGACCTGAGCAAGGCCGGCAAGAAACTGTTCCTCAACAAGAACAAGGACGAAGTCGTCAGCGGCGACATCAACACCCTGTTTGACGACGAGAACAAATTGGCTACATTCCTGAAGACCACTCCGGAACTGCTCGAGAAGGACCAGCCCAACGTGCAGGAGATGACCATCAAATACATCGGCCACCTCGAGCCCGCCGAACTCAACGAGGAGTTCTTCAAGACCGCCTTCCCCGACGGCAGCGTCACCACGGTGGAGCAGCTGCGCAAGGAGGTGGGTGACAAGATCGCCGTCGAATATGCCCAGCAGAGCCAGCGCAAGTTCATGAACGACGCCATCGGCGCCCTCGTCGATAACGTCAAAGTGGAACTCCCCGAAGACTTCCTCCGCCGCTACATCCTTTATGCTCAGGAAGATATGACCGAAGAAAAACTCAACGAAGAGTTCGAGAAATACCTCAACTCCTTCCGTTGGCAACTCATCGAGAACAAACTCACCAAGGAGAACGACATCAAGGTGACCGAAGAGGACATCAAGAACTACGTCCACGACTTCTTCTTGAAGAACTACTTCGCGCAGTTCAAGCCGGAGGATGTGAAGGACCGTATCGAGGCCCTCGCCGCCGACACCTTGAAGAACAAGGAGACGGTCAAGAACATCTACGACCAACTCTTCGACGACGCCATCGGCAAAGCCCTGCTGAAACAGATGAAGACGAAATCCAAGAAGGTGACTTTCAAGCAGTTCGCCGATGAACTCTATGGCATCAAGGAAGAAGGCAAGGAGAAGAAGGCCCCGGCCAAGAAGGCAACCGCCAAGAAGGCAGCCCCCAAGAAAGCCGCCGCCGCCAAGGAGGAAGCCCCTGAGGAAACCGAGAAGCCGAAAGCCAAGAAAGCCGCTCCCAAAGCCAAGAAAACCACCCCCAAAGCCGAGTAATCCATGAAAGATTTCAGAAACTACGCCGTCAAGCAGCACGGCATATCCAGTCTGCACGTTGACCACTACGCTTCAGTCGTCAACGACTACCTCACCCCGTACATCATCGAAGAGCGCCCGATGAACATCACCCAGTTGGACGTCTTTTCGAGACTGATGAAGGACAGAATCATCTTCCTGGGCGTGCCCATCGACGATGACGTGGCGAACATCATCGAGGCGCAGCTGCTGTTCCTCGAGTCGCAGGATCCCGACCGCGACATCCAGATCTATCTCAACTCGCCTGGCGGTTACGTACACGCCGGCTTGGGCATCTACGACACGATGCAGTACATCAAGCCCGACGTCTCGACGATCTGCACGGGCATGGCGGCGTCGATGGCGGCAGTGTTGCTGTGCGCCGGCGCCGATGGGAAGCGTTTCGCCCTCCCCCACTCCCGCGTCATGATCCACCAGCCCCTGGGCGGTGCGCAAGGACAGGCCTCCGACATCGAGATTGAAGCCCGCGAGATCCAGAAACTCAAGAAGGAGTTGTACGAGATCATCGCCCACCACTCCGGCAAGGACTACGACCAAGTCTGGAAGGACTGCGACCGCAACTATTGGATGGTCGCGGCCGAAGCGAAGGAGTACGGCATGATCGACGAAGTGTTAGGTAGAAGCAAATAGTATGGCCAAACGCAGTAAAGAGAGCGAATTTTGCGATTTTTGCGGACAGCCCGCCTCCCCCACACGTCCCTTGGCGTATGGCTTGGGCGCGGCTATCTGTCCCCAATGCGCCCGCGCCGCCTACGACGTCTTCCAGGAGAGAAATGTTCAAGAGGCCCGGAACTCAGAGAAATTCCAGGTCAAATTGCTGAAACCTGACGAGATCAAAGCCAAACTCGACGAGTATGTCATCGGACAGGATGAGGCCAAACGCGCCATCTCCGTGGCCGTTTACAACCACTACAAACGCCTGCTGTATGCGCAGGACAAAGGGGCCGACGACGTGGAGATCGAGAAGTCGAACATCATCATGGTGGGCGAAACGGGAACCGGCAAAACCCTCATTGCCAAGACGATAGCGAAGATGCTCGACGTTCCGTTCTGCATCGCCGACGCCACCGTCTTCACACAGGCGGGTTACGTGGGCGAGGACGTGGAGAGCATCCTGACGCGCCTGCTGCAGGCCGCCGACTACAACGTGGCCAAGGCGGAACGCGGCATCGTCTTCATCGACGAAATCGACAAGATCGCACGCAAAGGCGGTGAGAATCCGTCCATTACCCGCGACGTCTCCGGCGAAGGCGTGCAACAGTCCCTGTTGAAGTTGCTGGAAGGTTCGATGGTGAACGTCCCCCCGCAGGGCGGGCGCAAACATCCGGAACAGCAATTCATTCAAGTAGATACACAGAACATCCTGTTCATCGGCTCCGGCGCCTTCAACAGTCTCGACAAGATCATCACCGAACGAATGAGGACCAACGTCATCGGCTTCAACGCCAAGAACCGCGTCATCGACAAGGAGAACATCCTCAAGTACGTCTCCGCCACCGACATCAAGACCTTCGGCCTGATTCCCGAACTGTGCGGTCGTTTTCCCGTCATCACCCACCTCAACAGTCTCGACGCCATCGCGCTGAAGAACATCCTCACCCAGCCCAAGAACGCACTGATCAAGCAGTACGTCAAATTGTTCGAGATGGATGGGATCAAGTTGACCTTCAGCGAAAGCGCCATCGACTACATCGTGGAGAAGGCGGTGGAACTGAAACTCGGTGCCCGTGGCCTGCGAGCCATCATCGAGAAGATCATGACCAACGCCATGTTCGAGTTCCCGAGTTCGAAGAAGAAAACTGTCACCATCTCCGACACCTACGCCCGCGAGCAGTTTGAACAGTCGATCTTTAAATTCCTAAACTGATTTTTGAATTCATTAGCCACCAATCATGAATAGAAGAAATCTCTTGTCCCTTGCCATCATCATCCTTTGGGGATGTTGGGCCGTTGCACAGAACGTCACGATCGACGTGACCCTGCAGAACAACACCGCATTCAAGAGCGTTGACCTGAAGTCGGCGTACAACAATACGGCACCTACGCTGGCGCACGCCGAAATCGCCGACGGGCACTTCACGATCCGCCCGCAGGTGGATTCCACCGACCTGTTCATGATGGTCTTTTCCGCCAAAGACAACTTCCTGATCTGCCTCCACCCGGGCGACAAGATCAAGTTGACGTTAGATGCCAACAACCTGCAGAAGGTTCCCCACGTCTCCGGCTCCGCATCGGTGGCCTTCACCAAAGATCTCACCGATCTGTTCACGAACCGCCAACGGGTGCTCGACAGTCTGAACGAATTGGTGAAGAACAACCCAGACCAACACTTCTTTGTCAACTTCCTCAACGCCTTGCAGCCCTATCACCAATCTCATGTATCTGTGGCTGATGGGATTACGAAAATGATGTCCGCCAACGACTCCCTGCTGAGTCTAAACAACATCTATGTTCCCGGTGGCAAATTAGATAAGAAGAGCGCCGACCTTTACATGAACGCGGCCGTCACGCAACTGAAGGTTTTGAAAAACAACTACGCCACCTATCGAAACCACAAGAACAACGTCGCACCCACGGCACGTGCGGCCATGGGCGGCACCATCAACGGCCACGACCAGTTCTTCCTGTCCCGCGACTCCTACACCGCCACCGCCGATGACCATGAAGCCACCATCGAGACACTGTTTGACAACTATCTGGAAAAGGCCGAGACGCTGTTGGGCGACTACGACGCCATGTTCTATGACGGGCGTTTGGACAATGCCAAGGCGAAGAACAATTTCTGCAACCGCATGGCAGCGATTGTGAACGAGTTCGGCCCGAGGGTAGCGTCGGCCAAGAATGAGGTGACGGCATCCTCCACCTTCGTGGCCAGCAGTGGTCAGAAACTGTTCGGCGAAGGGCAAGCGGCCATCCAAGAGATCGTCGCCGGCTACCAGAAAGAGTTCAACATTTACAACGAGAAGGTGAGCGAGCAGGCCGAAAAAATGATGCGCGAGCATCAGAACGACCTGGCGGCCTTGATGTTCCTTGACAACTTCGCGCAAGACAAGAAGTTGATAACCGATATCGTCACAGCACTGCACAAGCAGTACCCGAACCATCAGTTGGTGAAAGAGCGTTGGGACAAGATCAACACGGCGGAGACTGGCAACATTGCCCCGGAGCTGGCCTTCAACGACCCGAACGGCAAGTTGCGCAAGTTGTCGGATCTACGCGGCAAGGTTGTCCTGATTGACTTCTGGGCCTCTTGGTGCGGTCCCTGCCGCCGCGAGAATCCCAACGTGGTCGCTCTTTACAAGAAGTACCACGACATGGGCTTTGAAATCTTCAGCGTGTCGCTCGACAAGGATGCCAACAGTTGGAAAAGCGCCATCGCCAAGGACGGGCTGATCTGGGAGAACCACGTCAGCGACCTCAAATACTGGCAGTCCGCCGCCGCCAAATTATACGGCGTCAACTCAATTCCGTGCACCTTCCTGCTCGACCGTGAAGGTCGGATCTTGGCCCGCGGCCTCCGCGGTGACGACCTCGCCAACGCCCTCAAGCAGATCTTCGGTAAATAAACGGCCGTGTCAATGCGACCCGCAGCCATTTTCCTGATCCTCTTCACAACCCTCAGTCTGGCGAAAGCGCAAGACTCCCCTGCCCTATCGGTGGAATGCCCCGCGCAAGGCCGCACCGTGACCACCGATCCCAACGGCAACGTCTATGTCACCAACGGCGCCACCCTCTTCAAACTCAACGCCGACGGCGAGATCCTCTTCCGCTATACGAACTTCCAACAGGGAAACATCAGTTCCATTGATGTTGACAACCCTCTGAAAATCATGGTTTTCTACAAAGAGGCATCCCTGATTCTGTTCTTGGACGAGAAGTTGGTACCCGTGATGGAACCTCTCGACCTGTTCAGCCGTTTCCACAACATCGCCTTGGCCACCTATTCCACCGACAACACTATCTGGCTCTACGATGAAATGTTACAGGATCTCATCAACATCAACTTCCAGTTAGACGAGATTTCGCGCAACCATCTCTCTTGGGAGGATTTTCATCCCCTGCGTTTTTACTCTTTGCAAGAGAAACAGTTGGCGATGTGTACCGAGGAGAGCATCTATTATTTCGATGCTTTCGGCACCTACCTCAAGCAACTGCCCTTCCCACACGTGGTGACCGTCTATAACAGCGCCATCGACTATGCTTCCAGCATCGGCAGCGATCACTCTATGACCCTCACACGTTACGACACGCGGCGGATGTCAAGCTCCACATTAGGAAGTTGCGGCCCCGTTCTCAACGGCTCCTGCGACGCCATCACTATTTATAAAAATCGCATTTTCTTCATCGACAATAAGTTCCAACTCAATTACGTTATTATTCCCTAATGAAAAAAGTCGCTCCCTTCCTGTTACTGCTATGGATGGCGACCGCGCTCTTCGGACAGCGGAAGGGGAAGGATTACGACTTCGAGTACTGGGCCGACTCGCTCGACCGGCTGCGCGTGGAGTCAATGACGGCTTCCACCGAAGTGGAACGGCTCTCTCTGAACGAGGACTTCACCAACCTGCTGGAGTTCACCCTGAACGAGAACAACTCCTTCCGTTACGGTTGGGACTCCGTGAAGAACTTCTCCGTGCTGGCTTCGCCCGACAAGTTGTTCAAGATCTTCACCTGGTTCGTGCCGAAAGACGACTTCACGGTTGAGAACTTCGGGTTCATCCAGGTGTATAACGAAGGACGCAAAAAGTACGTGCTTTACCCGCTCTTCGACCGCCGCGTGACGATGGACTACCCCAAAACCGCCATCGGCAACCAGAACAAATGGTATGGTGCTGTGTATTACAACATTATACCCATGAAAACGAAGACACGCACCTACTACACGCTTTTAGGATGGAACGGCAACGACATGTTCACCAACCAGAAGGTGATCGAGGTACTCTACTTCAAGCAGGACATGTCGCCGGTGTTCGGCGCCAACATCTTCAAGAAATACCCAGAAAAGGCCTATCGGATCATCTTCGAATACTCGAAGAACTCCGTTTTTTCATTGAAATATGAGAACCACAACTACCGCGTGGGCACGGGCAAGCGCGACCCGAAGACGCACACGGTGACCTACGAGACGCACAATGCGGACATGATCATCTTCGACGATATCGCGCCGTTGGACGACTTCATTGGCGGGATTTCATCCTTCATGGTACCGGAATCCAGTGTGAATCACGGATTCATCCAAGACAACGGCAAATGGCTGTATTTGGAGAGCGTCGATGGACGAAATCCCGACAAGGAGATGCCGGCGCGGAAGGTGAGATCGCGCGAGTACTACACGCCGTAAGTTACTGCGCCGTGGCGAGCGTGACCACACTGACGCGCACGTCGGGCACTTCCAACAACTTCTGTATCGCCGCCTCCGTGGTGGCGCCCGTTGTGAGGACATCGTCGCATACGATGACATGCCGTCCCGCGAGACGGTCGGCGTGGGCGACGGCAAACACATCCTTGACATTCTGCCAGCGGGCGAAGCGTCCCTTCTTGGTCTGCGTCTCGGTAAACGTCCGGCGCACCAAGATGGATGTGTCGTACGGGATGCCCAATCCGGCGGAAAGGCCTTTGGCAATCCATTCGCTCTGGTTGTAGCCGCGGAGACGCATCTTCTTGGGATGCAATGGGATAGGAAGGATCATGTCAGCATCGGCAAGCCGCCCCGAGGCCGCCAACTTCCGACCATACATCTCCCCGAGATAGGCACCTATCTCCTTGTTTCCCTTGTACTTGAGTTGATGAAGAATGTGCTGCACGCTGTTCCCTTTCCTAAAGGATAGGAACGACAGGGTGTTCTGCACGGGCACGCGCCCCCGGAAAATCACCTCCAACGGACTGACGGCCTCCAGATGGTAGTTGGTTTCGGGCAGATGCAACTGACAATGGAGGCAGAGATGCGGCTCGTTTTGCTGCAACAAATCCCCGCACGCAACACAAACCCGGGGATAGAACACCGATAAGAGTCTGTCAATGAGCAAAAAAAATTTTTTCATCCTACACAATTTTTAATGAGCATTTATAGTTAAATAAGTGCGCAAATATACTATGGAATATGGAAAGCACAGGATTTGAAAACAAAAAAAATTCAAAAAATTTTGTCAACGACCATGCCGGCCTTTGGGCCATTTTGGCATGTCTGTTTTTTGTAACGACGGTGATCTTCGCATCGCTCTACTTCAGCAAGAGTTCCGACTACAAAGAGGTGGTCGCCTTGGAGGAAAAGAGCACGCAAGACAACCAAGACCTTGTCCGTCAGCTGGATTCATTGAAGGCCGAACATGCCCGCATCAAGTTGGAAGCCGGCGCGCTGGCCGATTCGCTGTCTGAAAAAGACAGTCTGATCATGGCCCAGATTGCCGAAATCGAGGGTTTGATGGCTCGTCAGGCCGACTATAATCAGATCAAACGGAAACTCGATCGCGTGCAGAAGATCTCGAAGGAGTATGTCCATCAGATGGATAGTCTGATCACCATCCAGCATGAGTTGGAGCGGAAGAACGAGGCGCTCAACACCGAACTGACGCAGACCAAGGAGGCCAAAGCCACGGTGGAACAGCAAAATACCGAGTTGACCAACAAGATGAACGAGGCGGCGAAGTTGACAGCCAACAACATACGTGCCTGCTGCGTCCGGAAGAAGAGCAACAGCAAACCCGAAGTGGAGACGCAAAAGGCGCGTGACGCCGAGCGAATCAAGACCACGCTGACGTTGGCCAAGAACACGCTCGTTCCCGCCGGCACCTACAATATCTACTGCCGCATCTCCTGCCCGGGCGACGGCCACGTGCTCTGTCAGGGCAAGTCCGACGCCTACTCCTTCGTCAACGGCGAGCAACGCCTGCAGTACTCCGTGAAGAAGAGCGTCAACTACGTCAACCAAGCAGAGACCGTCACTATGTACTGGGATATTTCGGCCCAAGACCAAAAGAAGTTCAAGGAGATGCGCGGCACCTTCATCGTGCAGGTCTTTTCCGACAACGGACTTCTCGGCGAAAGCCGCTTCACGCTCGAATAAACCACTGATTTTCAACAAATTCCACAAAGGCGATGTACAACAACATCGCCTTTTTTGTTTCTCACCCCCATTTATCTCCTGCAACCTTTTATTCCAATAATCATGGCGCCCCGGCGGTCCATTCCGCCCCCCACAGGCGTCGCCCCAATTTCCGCAGGTCCCACAGGCGCCCCGCTTGTAGGGGAAATGCGACAATGTCTCAGGCGCCCCGCCTGTGGGGGCCGCCCCATCCCGCCGTCGGGTCCTCCGCTTTACTTCACTTCGCGGTTGCCACGGCAGCATGGGGGGCCGATATAGAGCCGCACGGCCGTGCGGCTCTACGGCGGCTTCCGCTGGTCGCCGCCGTCCCCCCGCTGCCGTAGGCAACCGCGTGCATTCCGTGCCCGCTGCGGCCCCTGGCGCACGCCCTTCCGTACTCCCCTCGACAGACGAAACAGCCGCCTCTTTCCGGATGGACCAGGGAACGGGCACGGGTGGCCGACACGCAAAAAAAATCCCCCAGGGTTTGCCCGGGGGATTTGTCGGTTTTCGGATTCTCCGTGGATTATTTCGTCACCACGAACTTCTCGGTCACCACCGTGTCAGCGGTGCGGACGTTCACGAAATAGACGCCCGCCGACCACGTGCTCACGTTGATGCTGGCGGTGTCGCGCGCGTTGAGGCGCGCCACCACGCGGCCGCTCATGTCAACGATCTCGATCTCGCTGACGTCATAGGTGTCGGGAACGGTCACGTTCAGCACGTCGCGAGCCGGATTCGGCCACACCGCGATACTCTGGCTGTCGGCATTCTCTCCGATACCCGTCGGGGCCGCGGAGGCGGGGATCTCGTAGTTCAGCGTCGCGCTCGCCAGCACGGTGCCCGTGCTCGTCGCGTTCTTGCCGCCGATGCGGTGTCCCGCACTCCAGTTGATCGACAGGTCGCTACCACCTTGCATCAGCAGCAGGTCGAAGTCGATGCTGTAGTTGCCGCCCTCGTTCCACGTCGCCGTGATGCGGTTCTCAGTGGCAGCCAGGAAGTCCATGTAGAAGTAGTTGTAGATGAACGTCGGAACCGGACGGAACGTGGTGCCCGGGATTGTGCCCGTCGCCTCCGTCACCGTCTTGCCGTACCAGTTGTTCATCGACGCCACCTGCGTGGACAGGTTGATGCTTCCCGCGTTCACCACATCGCTCAACATCTCGCCGTCGCGTTTGATGACGTAGCGGATGGCCACCTTCGCCGTCGGGTCGTAGTCGTTCTGTTCGCAGGTCAGAGTCACCGTCGAGGTGGCGGTTGTGACGCTGCTGGTGGACAATGTCAGCATCGGCAAGCCGGATTCGCTTTCCCCTGCCGGGCCTTCCACCGTGAACTGGTAGTCCGTCGTGGCCAGCACGTTGCCGCCCACGCTGTTCTTACCGCCGATACGGCGAGTCTCGCCACCGACCGTGTATGTCGTCGCGAAGTCGCTTCCGCCTTCCTCCTCCACCAGTTCGAACACCAGCGTGTAGGAGCCCGGCTCAGTGAAACCGTGCGTCACGCGGTTCGCGCGACCGGCCAGGAAGTGCAGGTACAGGTAGTCGTAGTGCGTCCCGCCGACCATGAACGTGTTCTCCGGGAGGTTCCCCTCGCCAGTGGTCAGGTTCTGGCCCATGTAGCCGCCGTTGTACGGCGTCCCGATGTTCAGCAGTCCGCCGCACTCCGTCGCGATGTCATCCACCAGCACGTTGTCCTTGTACAGGTGGTAGTCCACAGACACCTTCCTGCCACCGTCGGCAGCGTCGGCGAAGACCGTGAACGTGAACGTGGCGTCGTCAACCTCGGCGGTGGAGATCACCGGCTCGCCCTCGACAAGCCCGTTCACCGTCAGCGTCAGCGTCACGATGCTGTCGCAGCCCGCCGCGGTCTGCAGAGAGGCCGTCCAGGTGCCCGACATCGTCAACTCCTGGCCATTCCAGAGGTACGGCAGTTCGCCCACACCCACCGTCTCGGAGACCTCGACATCGTACGTCGGGTTCACCGTCAGGTGCAGCGTGTCCACCCGCTCGCACCCGTAGTTGTCGGTCGGATGCGTGTAGGTGTAGTCGCCACTCTGGTCATAGACCGTGCCGTTCCATTCGTACTCGCCGCACGCATCGACCGTGTAGGCCTCGTGCGCCGGAGTGTGAATCGTCAGGTGCAGCGTATCAACCTGCGTGCAGCCGTAGTTGTCGGTCTGGTGCTCGTAGGTGTAGTCGCCGCTCTCATCGTAGGTCTCGCCGTTCCACTCGTATCCGCCGCACGCATCGACCGTGTAGGCCTCGTGTGCCGGTGTGTGGATCGTCAAGTGCAGCGTATCGACCTGCGTGCAGCCATAGTTGTCGGTCTGGTGCTCGAAGGTGTAGTCGCCGCTCTCATCGTAGATCGTACCGTTCCACTCGTACTCGCCGCACGCATCGACCGTGTAGGCCTCGTGCGCCGGCGTG
>JAEEKX010000047.1 GCA_016288655.1 Bacteroidales bacterium | reverse complement strand
GTTTGCGGTCGTTGCACTCATTGATGATGGTCTCCATCACCTGCTTGGCACCGGAGGCGATACCGCAGGTGGCCATAGCGACCTTGACCTGGATCATGTTGTCAACATTGTCGCCCATTTCGCGCAACTGTAAATTGGACTGAAGCTGTTCTCTTTTTTTCTTCAAATCCGCTAATGACTTGATTTTTTCCATAGTTACCTTAGTTTTTGTTTATAATTTATATGGTAAAAATTGATATTCTAAAAACGCGGCAAAGTTAAGAAATAAAATGATATAAAATGGGGATGGCTGAAAAAAAAATCCCCTCTTTAAGGGATAAATTATTTTTTGATGGAACAGGACTGTGAAAAGGACATTCCCCAAAGGCGCGGTCTACCTAAATCCATATAAACTACAATGTTAGAAAAGGGGAAAAAGAAATCAACCGGGCAATGATGAAAAAAAAATGAAAAAAGCGTCGCCGACCCTCCCCAAAGAGCAAAATAATGTGTATCTTTGCACGTTCAAAAAAAGACAATGGCGACCTTACAGCAGAAATACAACGAACTCGAGGGGAAGATGCACGGGGTCATTGCCAGAATAAATGAATATCAACATATTATCAACAACCTAAAAAGAGAGAACGAAGCGCTCCGCCGGCAGGCAGCCGCCGCAACGGAAGAAGCGGCCCAGTGGAAAAACAAACACCAGATGCTCGGCGCGACGCAAAGCATCCTCAAAAAAGAAGACAAAAACGAACTGAAGAAAGAAATCAACCAATTAGTGCGGGAAATAGATTATTGCATCGGCTACATAAACAGTAAGTAATGGAAAAAGAGGAACCCATCCACATCAGGCTGGCCATACTGCAAAGGCAAATCGACCTGTGGGTTAGGAAGGAGCACGAAGTTTACTACCGCGAAGCCGAAAAACGAATCAACGAAAAAGCCACCGAATTTGCTAAGAAATGGAACTACATTGACCACCAAGACCTCCTGTCAAAACTACTCATCGAACTGACCGTCAATTATATAGCAAAAGAAGAGAAACTCAACGGATATGAAGAGAACCTGATACCGAGAATCGAGAAACTCGTCCGTCTGGCCGACCAGATGAACGACGCACTCGACTGTCTGTGCCAGGAACCCGACACCTCCGAGACCACCCCGGCAGAAGGGAAGGCAACAACCGAAAAACCTGAACTGCTCCAAGATCGTTGATCGAGAAGGTTCTTTGAATACAAGCACACCCGCACGTCCAGATACGTTTGGTAAACTCAACAGAATTTTATTGAGGGATAGGCTCATTTGGTTTTAAAATCCGGCCCTGATTGTCGCAAGACAAGGCGCTTCGGCTCCCGTGGGACTATTGCGAAGCCAAGGCTCCCTCAGCGTTTTATATAGGAGTTTACAAGAACCCTATGGGATGTGCGGGCTTTTTATTTTAAAACACTTAAAACACAATATATCAACCTAATCTTAAACAATGGACGCAATAAGTATCATCATCGGTGCCGTCGCAGGTTGTGGTGTGGGTGTCGCCTTATCATATACATTACTCAAGCGAGCCATCACCAACCGCAGCCAGGACGTGCTGAAAAAGGCCCAGGACGAGGCCAAAGCCATCAAGAAAAAATCTGAAGAGGACGCCGAAATGCTGAAAAAGGAGAAGATGCTCCAAGCCAAGGAGAAGTTCCTTCAGCTCAAGGCCGAACACGAGAAGACCATCAACGAGCGCAACCAACAGATGGCCAACGCGGAGAACCGCATCAAGCAGAAGGAGAACACCCTCAGCCAGAAACTGGAGGAGGCCACCCGCAAGGTCAACGACAACAACGCCCTCAAGGAGAAACTGAACCACCAACTCGAGTTGACTGCCCAAAAGCAGGCCGAGCTCGACAAGCAGACCGCGGTGCAGAAGGAGAAACTCGAATCCATCGCCGAACTGACCGCCCAACAGGCCAAGGAGCAACTCATCCAACTCATGCAGGACGAGGCCCGCGCCGAAGCCATGGTCACCATCAAGGAGATCGTGGACGAAGCCCAGAACACCGCCAACATGGAGGCCAAGAAGCTGGTCATCAAGAGTCTGCAACGCACCGGCGTGGAAACCGCCATTGAAAACACCGTCTCCGTCTTCAACATTGAGAACGACGAGATCAAGGGACGCATCATCGGTCGTGAAGGCCGCAATATCCGCACCTTGGAGAACCTCACCGGCGTGGATGTCATCATCGACGACTCCCCGGACACCATCCTGCTGTCGAGTTTCGACCCCGTGCGCCGCGAGATCGCCCGCCTGTCGCTCCAGAAACTGGTCACCGACGGCCGCATCCACCCCGCCCGCATCGAAGAGATCGTCGCCAAGACGAAGAAGCAGATCGAGCAGGAGATCAACGAGATCGGCAAACGCACCTGCATCGACCTGGGCATCCACAACATGAGCCACGAACTGATGCGCCTGGTGGGCAAGATGCGCTACCGTTCCTCCTACGGCCAGAACCTGCTGCAGCACTCGAAGGAGGTCGCCAACCTCTGCGCCACCATGGCCGCCGAGTTGGGCCTCAACGCCAAGATGGCCAAGCGCGCCGGACTATTGCATGACATCGGCAAGGTGCCCGACACCGAGCCCGAGATGCCGCACGCCCTCTTCGGCGCCCAACTGGCCGAACAGTACAAGGAGAAGCCCGAGATCGTGAACGCCATCGGCGCGCACCACGACGAGATGGAGATGACCAGTCTCATCGCCCCGCTGGTGCAGGTTTGCGACGCCATCTCCGGCGCCCGTCCGGGAGCCCGCCGCGAAGTGGTGGAGGCCTACATGAAACGACTCAACGACCTGGAGAACCTCGCCCTCCAATACCCGGGCGTGGTAAAGACTTTCGCCATCCAGGCCGGCCGCGAACTGCGCGTCATCGTCGGCGCCGAAAAGGTGAGTGACGAAGAGGCCAACCGCATCTCCTTCGACCTCTCCAAGAAGATCCAGAACGAGATGACCTATCCGGGGCAGATCAAGATCACGGTCATCCGAGAGACCCGCTCGGTCAACTACGCGCGATAACCGTCTCCCCTACCCCATGCCAAAATCCCCGCCCACCTCGGCGGGGATTTTTTTCGACGGGACAGGCATCGGGGTTGTCGCGCAAAGGAGGCGGTGACGGAAGAGCGCGCGCCAGGGATGGAAGCGGGCACGGAACGCACGCGGTTGCCTACGGCAGCGGCGGGCAAGCGGCGACCAACGGAAGCCGCTGTAGAGGCGCACGGTCGTGCGCCTCTATGCAGGCCGCCCTGCTGCCGTGGCGACCGCGAAGTGAAGTAAAGCGGACAGCCCGTCCGGCGCCCAAATCAAGAAAAAGAATCCCTACGAAAAAAAACGCTCAGTGCAGGTGCATCAATTCATCCCGCTCCACGCTGATCACGCCCTCCACCTTGCGGAAGTACTCCATCGTCTCCTCGATGGTCTTTCTGGCGGGCTTCAGGATAGCCACGCCGGGGATGATTTTGTAATCCCATTTCAGCTCTGCGCCATACTTCCTGATGGCCTTCAGCAACGGCTTCTTGCCCACGGCGGTGTCCACCATGATGATGAGTCTGCTGGAACTGTACCTGTCTTTTTCGGGATCATCAGGATAGTATGGTCCCTCGGTGGGTTCTGCATAAAAATACACAGGATAGCGATACCCCTTCTGGCAATGGCCTTCTCGCATGGTCGCCCTCAACAGCGGCGCGGCCAATTCCGCCCTCACGATGCGATAGTGCGGGTGGTAGGCCTCGTTGAAGGCGCGGCTGTGGTGGACGGGCACGTCACCCTCCGTCGCCAGCATCTCCTCAATCATCTGCTTGTCAGACTCATAGTTCTCGAATTTCAGCTTGGCCTTCTCAATGGCGGCCACAATCTCGTGCCACTCCTGCGTCCAACTCAACGTGTCGGCTAAATGAAGACTGTCGCTATCGAAATATGCCTGCCGCGACACCACTCTGTTGGCACTCTGGATGAAGGCACGGTTGAGTTCCTCGGCGGTGATGTAGCCCTTCTGCACGTTGGCGAGGTGGATGCGGTAGAAACGGCCTTGGGCGCCCGTCGGCTCGAAAAGAACCCTCGGGTTGTCGGGCTGCTGCAGTTCCCGTTGCAGGTACTGATAGACGGCGGCGCTGTCGGAAACCATGTGGCCGGGACCGAAACGGTCCTGGTAGAAACTCTTATAGACATCCTGCAGGCGCATCTCCGGATAGTCGTGCTGCATCCGGCGGACGGCTTGGGCATAGTCCTGGGCCGCTGCGGGAAGGATGAAGAGGACGAAAAGGAGGGGAAGCAAGGTGAATCGACGCATAAAGAAATTTTGATTCTGAAAAAAAGAGAATGCGCTATTTGACGAAACTCTCTGGCAGGCAGACGTTTTCCAATCCGACGGCACGTCGGAACAGCGGGGCGATCTCCTCGTCGCGGAAGCCCGCGATGCCGCAGCCGATGCGGGTGACATAGAAGAAGCGCTCGGGGTGCTCCTCCGCGAAGATGATGAACTCATCGACGTAGGGCTGGATGGTCTCCACGCCGCCCTGCATGGTGGGGATGGCGTAACTTCTGCCCTGCAGGCCCACTCCCTTTCCCCAGACGGCGCCGAACTTGTTGAGGGCGACGCGGGCCGCTCCCCCGCCGTGCATGCCGGCCAGGTTGCTGCCGAAAACGAAGACCTCGTCGGCCTTCAAATCCGTGATCATCTCCGGCGTGTAGTCGGGACGCGAAATGTTGTGGTAGGTGCGCATATCGTGGTTTTTATGGTTGATAATGCTGGTTGAAATCCGTTACCGGATGAAGTTGGTCGCCTTCCACGGTTCGCGGGGCGGAAGGGTGTCGCGGTCGAGCGAACGGAGCAGCCACGCCATGTTGTGGGCGAGGGTGCGGAGGGTCTGGAGCCCTTCGGCGTCGAGGGAGGCCTCGCCGGTGTCGCAGCCATAGACGATGTTCCAATACTGGGAGGTGACGAGCGGCATGTTGACCATCTGGAAGGGCATCTGCAGGGCCTGGAAGGCGGAGGTGGCGCCGCCGCGGCGACAGACGGTGACGGCGGCGGCCAGCTTGCCGTCGGCGCGGGCGCCGGCATAGAACATGCGGTGCAGCAAGTTGAGCACCGTGCCGTTGGGCGTGCCGTAGTAGGTGGGACTGCCCACCACGAGTCCGTCGGCGGCGTTGAGCTTGTCTATCACGGAGTTGCAGATGTCATCGTCGAAGGCGCAGTGGCCGTCGTCGCGGGAGGCGCAGCCGTTGCAGGCGATGCAGCCGCGCACGGGCCGCGTGCCGATGCCGACGATTTCGGTTTCGATGCCGTAGCCGGCCAAGGTCCGGGCGACCTCCTCCAGCGCCAGCGCCGTATTCCCCTTCGCACGGGGCGAGCCATTGATGAGCAACACTTTTTTCATCTATCCGATTTTTGATTTCAATTATTAATTAACTGATTTCCAATAAATTAAAAACAAAACATAAATCCATGTTTTCAAGCACAAAAATACATATTTTTTCACATTAAAAAAAAGTGGAGGAGAAACGTAAAAAAACTGGAAAAGGGAGGTGGCGAATTGGCGATATTTTTGTACTTTTGCGCCTCATTTTTCATTAAACCAAATAAACACATAATAAAATGAAAAGAATTCTGATTATTGGAGCCTCCGGCCAGATCGGTTCTGAATTGACTCCCGCATTCCGTAAGATTTACGGCAGCGACAACGTCGTTGCCAGCGACTTGGTTTATCCGCTTCGTCCGGAGTTGGCCGATGCCGGTCCGTCGGTGAAGATCGACGCCACGAAGGCATCCGACATCGCCGATGCGGTGAAGAAGTACGACATCGACACGATCTTCAACCTGGCGGCGATCCTGTCGGCCAAGGCGGAGTTGAACCCCATGCTGGGCTGGAACGTCGGCATCGGCGCCCTGCTGAACTGCCTGGAGGTCGCCCGTGAACTCCATACCGCCGTCTTCACCCCCAGTTCCATCGGCGCCTTCGGCCCCGAGACCCCGCACGACGGCACCCCGCAGGACACCATCCAGCGTCCGAAGACCATCTACGGCGTCACCAAGGTGACCGGCGAGCTGCTGAGCGACTACTACCACAAGCGTTTCGGCGTCGATACCCGCTCGGTGCGCTTCCCTGGCATCATCTCCAACGTCACCCTCCCCGGCGGCGGCACCACCGACTATGCCGTGGAGATCTACTACGCCGCCATCCAAGAGGGCAAGTTCACCTGCCCCTTGAAGCAGGGCACGCTGATGGACATGATGTACATGCCCGACGCCATCCACGCCATCTGCCAACTCATGGAGGCCGACCCGACCAAACTCATCCACCGGAACTCCTTCAACATCACCGCGATGAGTTTCGCGCCGGAGACTATCTATGCCGAAATCAAGAAGCACATCCCGACCTTCGAAATGAAATACGACGTCGATCCGCTCAAACAGGGTATCGCCGACAGTTGGCCGAACTACATGGACGACAGCGCCGCCCGCCAAGAGTGGGGTTGGAAGCCGACCTACGACCTCGAAAGCATGACCGTGGATATGCTTGATGTCTTGAAGAAAAGATTTAACAAATAGTTATAAATTACTGAAACACAACATCTAATGGTATCGAATCAATACAAGTGGACTAACCGCATCTTAGGCTGGGCCATTGGCATATTCGCCTGCATCGTCTATATCATGACGGCCGAACCGACGGCGTCGTGGTGGGACTGCGGCGAGTACATCGCGACGGACTATAAACTTCTCGTGGGGCACCCGCCTGGAGCACCGACCTTCCAGTTGCTGGGCCGCGTGGCTAGTCTGTTTGCCGGTGGCGACGTCACCAAGGTCGCCTTCTGCATCAACTGCCTGTCGGCCATCTGCAGCGGCCTCACCATCATGTTCCTCTTCTGGACCATCACCATGCTGGGGCGCAAGTTGGTCGCCAAGAGCGGTGAGATGACCACCGGCCGCATGATCGCCGTCTTCGGCTCCGCCATGGTGGGCAGTCTGGCCTACACCTTCACCGACACCTTCTGGTTCTCCGCCGTCGAGGGCGAGGTCTATGCCATGTCGTCGTTCTTCACGGCCTTGGTGTTCTGGTGCATTTTGAAGTGGGACTTCGAGTACGACAATCCCAAGGAGGGTGCCAACCCGCACCGCTGGATCGTGCTCATCGCCTACCTCATCGGGCTCTCCATCGGTGTCCACCTGTTGAACTTGCTGACCATCCCGGCCGTCGTGCTGATCGTCTATTTCAAGCTGTCCAAGAAGGCCACCGTTTGGGGCGTGGCGCAGGCCGTCGCCATCTTCTCCTTCATCGCCGCCATCTTCTTCCCCACCGCCGCCATGTTCGCCATCTGGCTGCTCATCACCACGCCGCTCACCGTGCTCTGCATCCGCAAGGGCACCTTCCACTCCGCGGCCGAATGGGGCGTCTTTCTCTCCGTCTGCGGCTCGTTCATCCTGCTCGGACTCATCCTCTACTTCATCATCCCCAACGTCGTCAACTTCGCCGGCAAGTTCGACCTCTTCTTCGTCAACACCATCGGCTTGCCATTCAACTCCGGCACCATCTTCTTCTTCCTGATCATCGCCGCCATCATCTTCCTCGGACTCTTCTTCGGCATCAAATACCGCAAGACCGTCCTGACGGCCCTCACCTACTGTTTCTTCTTCCTGTTGGTGGGTTACTCCACCTTCTTCGTCCTGATCATCCGCTCCAACGCGAATCCCACCATCGACGAAAACAGTCCCGAAGACGCAGTGGCGCTCCTGGCCTACCTCAACCGCGAGCAGTACGGCGACACCCCGTTCCTCTATGGGCGCACCTACAACTCGCAGTACAACGGCATCGAGCAGGGCGACAAGGTCTATGTCCGCGACGACAAGTCCGGCCAGTACATCGTCACCCAGGTCAAGCAGAACCCGCGCTACCCCTCCAACCAGAAGGTGTTCATGCCGCGCATGTACGATGGCGGACACAGGGAAGAGTACATCCAGTGGGTGGCCTCCGGCGACAAGCTCAAAGAGCAGCAGATGAACAAGGCCCGCCACATTCCGACCTACTCCGAGAACATCACCTTCATGCACCGCTACCAGTTCAACTACATGTATTTCAGGTACTTCATGTGGAACTTCTCCGGCCGTCAGAACGACATCCAAGGCATGGGCGACAACGTCAACGGCAACTGGATCAGCGGAATCCCGTTCATCGACAACGCCCGTCTGGGCGACCAACCCAAGGATGTAGCCAGCATGCAGAGCAAGGGCACCAACAAGTACTACATGCTCCCGCTGCTGTTGGGCATCATCGGACTGGTATTCTACTCCATCCGCGACACAAAGAACTCCTTCATTGTCTTCCTGTTGTTCCTGATGACGGGTATCGCCATCGGCTTCTACCTCAACATGTACGCCTACCAGCCGCGCGAGCGTGACTATGCCTTCGCGGCGTCGTTCTACGCCTTCTGCATCTGGATCGGCTTCGGCGTATATGCCATCTACTCCCTGTTCGAGAAGATGAAGAGCAAGGCCGTGCAGATCATCGCGCCCACCTTGGCCACCTTGGTGTGCCTGCTGCTGGTGCCCGGCGTCCTGGCCAAGGAGAACTGGGACGACCACGACCGTTCGCACCGCTACACCGCGTTGGCGGCGGCCAAGGCCTACCTCGACTCGTGCGCGCCCAACGCCATCCTGTTCACCATGGGCGACAACGACACCTTCCCCATCTGGTACGCCCAGGAGGTGGAGGGCTACCGCACCGACGTGAGAAACTGCAACCTGTCGCTGCTCTCCGCCGGCTGGTACGTCGATCAGATGAAACGCAAGGCCTACGAGTCCGACCCGCTGCCCATCGACTTCACATGGGAGCAGTACCGCGACGGCACCCGCGACGTGGTCTATGCAGGCAATGACGAGAGCAAGCCCATCGCCCTCAAGGACTTCCTCAAGGCCGTGAAGTCCAGCGTCTATAACGGCAGGTCACACGCCGACCTCCGCGAATACGGCAACCGCTTCTACATCGACGTTGATCGCCAGCACGTGATCGAGACCGGCACTGTGACCGGCCCTGACACCGCCCGCATCGTCGATCGCATCGTCTTCACCTACAAGCCGGACGACAAGAAGATCCCCGGTCCCGATAGGACCATCGTCGGCTACTCCATGACCCGCAGCGATCTGATGGTGATGGAGATGCTGGCCAACAGCAACTGGGACCGTCCGCTCTATTTCGCCTCCTCCACCCTGCGCAGTTTCGGTATCGACGACTACCTGCAGAACGACGGCTTTGCATACCGCTTCGTGCCGGTCCGGAAAGGCAGCACCTCCAACTCCGATATCCTTTACGACAACATCATGCACAAGTTCGACGACCACACGCGCCCGGATGCCGTCAAATACCCCGAAGAGGCCAAGACCCACACGCCGTATGAGTACGCCTGGGGCGGCATCAACGACCCGCGCGTGTATAACTCCGAGGACAACGTGCGCCTCGCCCTCTCCATCCTCACCATGCACACCCAACTCGCCTCCGACCTCGTGAGGGAGTACGCCGACTCGGTACGCATCGGAGAGAGCATGGGCCAGGGCGACCCAGTGGCCCTGCGCTGCCTCTACAAACTCCAACGTGCCGAGGAGGTCCTCGACCACCTGCAGAAAGTGCTCCCCAACGACCTCCTGCCGTACAAGAACAACCGCTACCACCAATACACGCTCTACTTCCTCAACGCAGCTGACATCTACGCGAGCATCGAGCAGACCTTCAACGACGTGGCAGCAAAACACGGCAACATCGTCGGCAAATACGACGCCGCCAAGGCCGGCCAGAAGGCCAACGGAATCCGCAGCATCATCCTCGACCACGCCCTCGCCGAGTTCAACTTCTTCGAGAACGCACAGCAGCGCGACAAGGTTTTGGAAGCCCACGCCGATGAGATCGACTTGACCTACCAAATCGTTCTTCCCAAGATGGCGGACTGCAATCCGGAGGAATTAGCCAAGATCCCACTCGGAGCCACCTACGACAAATTCTACGCCGAAGCCAAGGGGCACATGAACGACATGGTGACCCACGTGGGGCAGATCCAGCAGATGTTGGACAGCTACAAGCCCTATGGCTTCCAGACCGCTGTCGTTGACGGAAAAGAAGTATGGGTGGGACTCCCGACCGATGCCGCAGCCGCCATGGCAGTGCAACGCTTCCCCCAAGACAAGGAAATCGTGGAGAAATGCTACCAGTTCTTCCACAAGCCCGGCAGTATTTACGGGATCAACCTATATACCCAGATGGGACTGATCCGCATCGTGGCACAAGGCAAGAGCCCCAAAGCCAAGGATGCGCAGGCCATGCTCAACCAGTTCAACGACCTGCAAAAGAAGATCGATAATGCCTGGGATTTAGTGAAGAATGTGAAATAACAGCATCTATAACCCACACAAAAGCACGTCTCCATGGCGTGCTTTTTTTATGCCTCGGGCAGAATGCGCTTGATGAGCCCCGTCAACACTTCGCCCGGACCGAACTCGCGGAACTCCGTGGCGCCGGCGGCGGCCATGCGGAGCACCGACTGCGTCCAGTGCACGGGACTGGTGAGTTGCTCCTTCAGGTTGCGCTGGATGACAGCCACGTCGGTGGTCCCCTCCGCGCTGGCATTCTGGAAAATCGGACAACTCGGTGTATGGAAGGGGGTCTGCTCGATGGCAGCAGCCAGGTCACGCTGTGCCGACAGCATCAACGGGGAGTGGAACGCCCCGCCGACGTTGAGCGGCAGGATGCGGCGCGCCCCCATCGCCCGCAGGTTCTCGATGGCCTTTTCCACACCCGTCACGGAGCCGGAGATGACCAACTGTCCGGGACTGTTGTAGTTGGCGGGCACCACCACGTCGTCAGTCACAGCGGCGCAGGCCTCCTCGATCTTCCCGTCGTCGAACTTGAGGACAGCGGCCATCGTCGAAGGACGCTCCTCACAGGCCTTCTGCATGGCCTGCGCCCGGCGCGCCACTAGCCGCAGGGCATCGTCGAAAGCGAGCGCGCCGCTGGCCACCAGCGCCGAGAACTCTCCCAGCGAATGTCCGGCCACCATGTCGGGCGCCGGCACCCCGGCGGCCCAATAGGCCACCACCGAGTGGATGAACACGGCCGGCTGCGTCACCTCCGTGCGCTTCAGGTCCTCGTCGGTCCCCTCGAACATCACCTCCGTGATGCGGAACCCCAGCACCTCGTTCGCCCGCTCGAACCAAGCGCGCGCCTCGGCACTGCCTTCGTACAAATCCTTTCCCATCCCGGGAAACTGTGCCCCCTGTCCGGGGAATACGTATGCTCTCATATTCTCATTTTTACAAACTAAATCGGCCAGCCCTCCACCAACGTGATCTTCTCCGTCTCGAAATCGATCCTGAAAAAAATGCTCTCCTTGCCGTTGCTCACTCCAATGAACGGCGCGCGCAGGGTTTTATTGTATCGCCCCACCTGTTCCACAACGGATTGGGTGAGCGCCACATCGGGGGCCTTGCACTCGATGACCAACAACGGCGCGGCGTCATCGCCGAAAACCACCAAGTCGTAGCGTTTCGTCAACCCGTTGACAGTGATCTTGCGTTCCAAAGAGATGTGCGACGCCGGCACTCGCCTGCCCTCCAGCAGCGAATGCACCAAGAATTGGCGCACGGTCTCCTCCGGCGTCAACGTCACCCACTTCCTCCGGATGACGTCGAAACACTCGGTGCGGCCGTTGTTCATGCGTGTTTGCAACTGCATGTCAGTGGGTTGCGTTAGGTATAAAGTCCACCGTTGACGGAGATGCAGACGCCGGTGACGTAACTCGCGCCGCGGGAGGCCAGGAAGCCGACGACCTCGGCGACCTCATCCGGAGTGCCGAAGCGCTGCATGGGGATCGCGCGCTTCAGTTCGTTCTCGTCCAAGCCGTCCACCATCTCGGTGCGCACGAAGCCCGGGGCAACGGCGTTCACGGTGACGTTCTTCTTCGCCACCTCCTGCGCCAGCGCCTTGGTGGCCGCAATCAGGCCGCCCTTCGCCGCCGAATAGTTGCACTGCCCCGACATGCCGCTCAGTCCCGACAGCGACGCCATGTTGACGATGCGCCCGTACTTGTGACGGATCATCGGCGTGAGCAGCGGGCGAGTGACGTTGTAGAAAGAACGCAGGTTGGTGGTGATGACCGCGTCGAAATCCTGCGGCTCCATCCAGATCAGCAGGTTGTCCTTGCGGATGCCGGCATTGTTGACCAGCACCTCGATGTAGTCGTCGGGATGCGACTGCTGCCAGCCCTCGAGGGCCTGCTGCACGGCCTGCGCGTCACCCACGTCGAAAGGCAGCAACTCGCCTTCGGAGCCGGCCTCGCGGATCATGTCCAACGTGCGCCGCGCCTCCTCCTCGTTGGAACGGTAGTTGATGACTACCTTATAGCCCATGCGGGCCAACTTGACGGCGACCGCGCGGCCGATGCCGCGACTGCCACCCGTAACTAAAGCATACATGTTCTCCATACGTTTGGTGGAAAAATTTTATACAATATAGTTTATACACGAAATACGCAAAGATGTTACATTTTGGCACAATTGGACTATTCGTGCGAATGGTGGATCAACTCGTCGTGGTCGCGGCAGGCGTTGTGCTCCAGCTGGATGGTGACATGGTGGATGCCGAAACGGTCGTGCATCATCCGTTCGATCGCCTCGCGGATGGTCTGCGCCTCCGACAACGGCATGTCGTGGTCGATGTTGACGTGCGCCTCCAGGTGAATGTGCTCCTCGTCCATGTTCCAGATGTGTACATGGTGGATGTTCTCCACGCCCTCCATCGCCTCCGTCGCGCTCTTCAATTCGCTCAGAACCACACCCTTCGGACTGGATTGCATCAGGATGTCGGTGGTCTCCGCCACGATACCCCAGGTGTGCCAGATGATGTAGATGCCGACCAAAACCGTGATGGCCGGGTCGAGCCAGTAGATTTCCCAAATCCAGATGGCGACGCCACCGATGATGACCGCCACCGAAGAAAGCGTGTCGCCCAGCAGGTGCATGTAAGCCGCCCGAATGTTGAGGTTGTGATCTTTATCCTTATGTAAAATAACGACAGACAACAAATTAGCAATCAGTCCGAAGAGGGCCACAATCAGCATGACCAACCCGTGGATCGGCTCGGGATGGACGAAACGGTGGTAGGCCTCCACGAAAAGGAAAAGGCAAATGGCGATGAGGACGACGGCGTTGAAGAGCGCGGCGATGATCTCAATGCGCTTGTAGCCGAAGGTGCGTCGCTCGTCGGGCTTCTTCTCGGCACGACGGCCGGCCAAGAAAGCAATGAAGATGGCGGAAGAGTCTCCCAGGTTGTGGATGGCGTCGGAAAGAAGCGACAGACTGTTGGAAACGATACCGCCGACAATCTGCACCAGCGTGATGGAGAAGTTCAGGATGGTAGCCCACAGCAACTTCCGGCCTCGGGGCGCGGCGTGATGGTGGTGGTGGTGATGGTGATGCCCGTGATGGTGATCATGGCAGTGCTTATCCTCATGCTCGTGATGATGTTCGTGGCCATGTGGATGGCAGTGCTGCGCCATCCCTTCGTTGTCAAGTTCTTCCGTATCTTTCATAACAATTTGATGTAATGCGAGTTATAAAAATGTTTGTTTTTCTAAAAAGAGAAGCAAAAATACGATAAAAATGGCGGTAAAACATCATCAAAAATGGGGATTTATATCCTCCACATGTCCGCGCTCAACAAGAGGGGCAAAACGGCTGGAAGCACAAAACAAAAAATCCCGCCGATTTGGCGGGATTTTCCGAGTGTCCCCTCAGGGACTCGAACCCTGGGCCCATTGATTAAGAGTCAATTGCTCTACCAGCTGAGCTAAGGAGACAGACACTCGCTTTTTGAGACTGCAAAAATACAACTTTTTTCAATGCAGACAACCTTTCTTGAAAAATTTTCAGAAAATTTGATTTTAGAAAATAATTTATTGATTTTCAGATTGTTGCATACACTGACACTCCGACTTCATCCGCCCGATCCAGTCGATGGCTTGCTCAATGGAGTGCACGTTTCGGATGACAAGGGAAAGTTTCTTGTTGGTTTCGCGCATTTGCGTGTCGGGAAAATGACGCTGGACAAAAGCCAAAATATTGCCGAAAAGCGGCGACTGGTAGAACGGAGACTCACTGTTCTCGATGAAAAAGCCAGTGAAGGTGTTCTTCTTGAGGGAAATCCTGTCGAAGTATAGATTGGCGGCCTCACGACGCAACGGAATCGTCTTCAGCAACTCCTCGGTGGCGTGCGGCAACGGGCCGAACATATCCAGCAACTTGCGGCGGTATTGCTCCAAATCAGCGTCTTCGCGGATCTGGTCGAGTTCCTTGTATAGACTCATGCGCTCGCTGAGACTGGCCACGTAGTCGCTGGGGAAAAGAAGTCCAAAGTCGGTCTCAAGCATGCACTCACGCTGCACCAAAGGAGTGGCGCCGGCGTCGTCGCTCTCGTCCTGCAGTTCGGAAATGGCCTCGTTGAGAATCTTCTGGTAGGTCTCGAAGCCGATGTCGGAGATGAAACCGCTCTGGTCGGCGCCAAGCACGTCGCCCGCACCGCGGATATCCATGTCTCGCATGGCGATCTGGAAGCCGCTGCCGATCTCGGAGTAGTCCTCGATGGCCTTCAACCGCTTGCGGGCCTGGTCGTTGAGCGTGTCGAATGGCTTGGTGAACATGTAGCAGAAGGCCTTTTTGTTGTTGCGTCCGACGCGCCCTCGCAACTGGTGCAACACGTTGAGTGCGAAGTTTTGCGCGTCGTCGATGACCATCGTGTTGGCGTTGGTGATGTCAAGGCCCGACTCGACGATGGTGGTGGCCACCAGCACGTCGTAACGCCCGTCGATGAAGTCCATCATCACCTTTTCCAACTCCTTGCCCTCCATCTGCCCGTGGCCGATAGCCACGCGCGCCGCCGGCACCAACGTCCGCACCAAATCGGCCACCTCCTGGATGTTCTGCACCTGGTTGTGGACGACGAAGACCTGCCCCCCGCGCTGCAACTCATACACCACGGCGTCGCGCATCAACTCTTTGTCGAACTCGTGGACCTCGGTCTGTATGGGATAGCGGTTGGCAGGCGGCGTGGCGATCACGGAGATGTCACGCGCTCCCATCATCGAGAACTGCAACGTGCGCGGGATCGGCGTCGCCGACATGGTGAGGGTATCCACGGTCACCTTCAACTCGCGCAACTTCTCCTTCGCCCCCACCCCGAACTTCTGCTCCTCATCTATGATCAGCAATCCCAAATCCTTGAAGACCACATCCTTACTCAAGATACGATGCGTGCCTATCAAGATGTCGAGTTTTCCATCCTTCAACTCCTTCAACGTCTCCTTGATCTGCTTGGTTGTGCGGAAACGGTTGATATAGCCCACTTTGCATGGCATGTTGCGCAGTCGCTCGGTAAAAGTAGTATAGTGCTGCAAAGCCAAAACGGTGGTGGGCACCAGCACGGCCACCTGCTTGCTGTCGCATACGGCCTTGAAAGCGGCGCGGATGGCCAGTTCGGTCTTGCCGAAGCCGACGTCGCCGCAAAGCAGACGGTCCATCGGACAGTCGGCCTCCATGTCGCGCTTGATGTCGTTCATCGCCTTCGCCTGGTCGGGAGTGTCCTCGTACATGAACGACGCCTCCAACTCGGTCTGCAGATAGTTGTCGGGCGAGTAGGCGAAACCCTTGCGGGCCTTGCGTTTCGCATAGAGTTGAATAAGATCGACGGCCAACTCCTTCACGCGACGCTTGGTGCGCTCCTTCATCCGCTCCCACGTGCCGGAGCCGAGACGGTGCAACGTCGGCGGCGTGCCCTCGCGCCCCACATATTTCGTAATCTTATGCAACGAATGGATGCTGATGAACAACTCGTCGCCGTCCTTGTATTTCAACTTGATGACCTCCTGCTCCACGCCGTTGACATCCATCTTGGCCAAGCCGGCGTAGATGCCGACGCCATAGTCGATGTGGACCACGTAGTCGCCGGGCTGCAGGTCATAGACCTCTTTGAGCGTGAACGATTCACTGCGGCGGTAGCGGTCTCGGATGACAAAACGGTGGTAGCGTTCAAAAATCTGATGGTCGGTATAGACGCAGACCTTGTCTTTTTCGTTGCGGAAGCCCTCGTGCAGCAGGAAAGGGTGGCACTCGTAAAGGTCTTCGGGTGCGATGTTGTCGGCGTGCTTGGCGTTGTGTACCGCCAGCAGGTCGGTCATCAGGTGCTGCATGCGGGTGCGTTGTTGCTCGTTCTCAGTAAGAAAGACCGTACGGATGCCATGGTCGCGGTTGTCGAGCCACTCCGCCAGCAGCAGGTCGATGTTCTTGTTGAAGCCATTCTGCGGACGGATGGAGAAGTCGATGGTACGGACGTACGGCCCGAGCACGTTGGAGTCGAGTTCCACCAGTGGATGCTCCTCGAAGCGGGCGGCGAGAAAGCCCCCATCGACATAGAGTTCCTCGGGGGCGACGGCATCGGGGTGCTGCACAAACTCCTCCTCGAACTTTTTATAACTGTGGTCCAGATTGTTAAGCACGTCGGATGCCTTTTTCACCCAACAGACATCGCTGGGATTCAGGAACTCGAAGAAGCTGACTCTGCCGTGTCCCGTGTCGTCCGACGAGGCGAGCGGCATCACGTGCATCACCTCCACCTCGCGCACCGACAGCTGCGTGTTGGTATCGAAAAATCGGATGGATTCGACCGTATCGCCCGCAAGTTCGATGCGGTAGGGGTATTCTTCGGAGAAGGAGAAGATGTCGAAGATGGCACCGCGCCAGGCGAACTGCCCGGGCTCGAAAACGAAATCCTCCTGCTGATATTGATATTCATAGAGGAAGTTGACGAAGACGTCGAGGGGCAACTGTTCCCCGCGACGGATGGTGAAGGAGTTGTCTTTCAAGAATTTAGGAGATGCCAACTTCTCGGCGACGGCTTCCGGATAGGAGACGATGACGTTGCCCCCATTCACGCCGACGTCAAGCAGGCGATTGACGATTTCCGAACGCAACTTGACATTGGCGGTGTCGGGACGCTCGGTATCGTACGGGCGGCGGGATGAGGCGGGCAGGTAGAAGACATGCTTCAGTTCCAAGGGACGGGAGGAGTCGTCAAGCAGTTTCTCCACATCGTGGTAGAAGAAGGCGGAACTCTCGCGATCGGGGAGGATAAAGAGGTGGTTTGCAGCGGTTTGCCGCATCAGCGGCGCTACCGCGAGCGAAAGGGACGAGCCCGCAAGGCCCGTCGTACGGATCCGCCTGCCGGGGGCGAGCGCCGCCACACTTTCACGTAGTTCCGCCCCCGCCGAGGGGGACAACTCCTGTAGGATTTCTTCACCTGTCATCTGCGTAGATTTTTGGGACGGCAAAATTACGATTTTAAATCCAACCGCACACCCAACTGGTTTTCACCCATGCAAATTTTATCTTTTTCATGTAATTTTGCAGGCGAATTATCATGATGAATTACCCTACCGTAAAATGAAGAGAATGAGAAGGAACCTTCTGACCGCTGGCATTGTCGCGGCGGTCATCGCTCTCGCCGTCACCTTCGTGCATAGCAAGAGCCAAAAGGCAGCACAGCAAGAGCAGCAGTCGCAGTCGGCGCCCAAGATTTCCACGGAGCGCCCGCTGGAATGGCCCGCCATCGACAAGAGCGACGACATCATCCAGCACATCGGCTACACCACGGCCTACAACCACACCACCCTCACCCCCAACTGGGTGGCTTACGAACTCACGAAGTCAGAGGCGGACGGCGACCTGCCGCGCAACGACGCCTTCGCGCAGGACCAGGCCTGCAAAGGTCGCCAGGCCGACCTGTCCGACTACCGCGGCTCCGGCTGGGACCGCGGCCACATGGCCCCCGCCGCTGACATGAAATGGAGCGACCAGGCCATGCTCGAGAGCTTCCTGCTCACCAACATGTGCCCGCAGGACCACGAGTGCAACGCCGGCGTGTGGGAGCGCACCGAACGCATGGGCCGACGCATCGCCGGACAGTACGGCAGCGTCCACATCGTCTGCGGCCCCGTCTATAAAAGCACGAAATACCGCACCATCGGCGCCAACCAGGTGGCCATCCCCGACGCCTTCTTCAAGGCCTTCCTCATCCAAGCCGACGGCACCTACTCCGCCATCGGATTCTACGTCGCCAACACCGACGAACGTCAGGAACTGAAAGCGACGACCCTCACCGTGGACGAGCTGGAGAAGATCATCCACCGCGACCTCTTCCCCGCCCTACCCGACGACATCGAGAAAGAGACCGAAGCCAAAATCATGAAAAAACATTGGGGAATTTAGCATCAGGGGTTCAATATTTTTTCGTATCTTTGCGAGCTTAAACCATGGTAGAGTGAAAAAAAGAACTCCGCTTTTTATCTTATTGTATTTCTGCACGTTACTATCCTGTATCGCGCAGAAGAATTCTTTTAAAATCACTTGTTATTGGCACGACGACATCGTCACGAAAAAAAACACCGCCTACCTGATAGGATTTCATGGCGATGAAGCCACCGTTTACGACAGCGCAGTCGTCAAGAAAAACGCCGCAGTCTTCAAGGGCAAAGAGCTCCCCAGCGGATTTTACCAGGTCATCCTGGCTGAGACGGCGCCCCGCAACTTCGTCATCTCTGAAAGCAGGAACTTCACCGATTACCACGACTACGCCGGCCATGTCGAGGGCTCTTCCGAAAACGAGACTTACATGGTCGCTCGTTTCACCATCAGCACCGAAGAGGGATGGAAGCCCGACAAACTCACGCTGGAGACGTTGAGCCACGGCCACGATCTCGTCTATAAGTACTTGGTCCTGGAACACTTGGGGCTATACGCTGGCGAGACCGCCGACCCGCGGTTGTTGCGCCACCCGCTATTCAACAAACTGGCCGCCGAAGAACTGCAGTCGGAGAAGATTGCCCGCATCGACACCTTCTTCCACCACTTCGGGCCCGACACCGAAATCGGGCAGTACTACCTGGTCCAGACGCTGAAATACTACAACATGGACAACAACGTCGCCTACGATGACATCCTGCTGCACATCTACGACACCTACTACCTGCCCAACCACCTGCAACTCTTCTCTGAGAACTACGAGCGCCGGCTGTCCCGCGGCGTCGAGCGCAAACGCCACAGTGCCATCGGAGCCGAAATGCCTGTCATCCAGTCCAAAACCGCCGACGGCAAGACGGAATCGACCGCCAATGCCAGCCGCCAATACACCGTCGTCTGGTTCTGGGACGCCGACTGCGAGGACTGCCTTGAAGAGACCCCGATCCTCAACAGGATGTACATCGAACACCAGGACGACTACGACTTCGAGGTCTATGGCTACTGCATCACCGCCGACATCAACCGCTGGAAGAAGGTCTCCGAAGAGATGGACATTCAGTTCGTCAACACCTGCGACGGGTTGGGCGGCACCAACTACGACGTCATCGACTACTTCAACATCCTCACCACCCCCGCCTGCCTGCTCATCGATGCAACAAATAAAATAATCATGCGTCAGTTTTCGTTAGAAGAACTCGAAACCTTCTTCAACGATTTGAGTCCAGAAAAATAAAAAGTGCAATGAAAAAGACATCCCTGCTGATCATCCTGATGGCTGCCCTGCTCCTGCCGAGCGGACTCTATGCACAGAAAAAAGGTGCCGCCCCGGCGCAGAACAAAGGCCATCTCATCACCTTCACCATCCCGAAGGCGAAAGACCAAAAAGTCTATCTCGCCGTGTACTACCGCGAGAAACTCATCCTGAAGGACTCCGCCTTCCGCACGGAGAGCAAGGCCGGCCCGCAGTTCATCTTCAAAGGCGATGAAGCTTACCAGGGCGGTCTCTACAAGTTGGTGAGCGAAACGCACTTCCCGTACATGGACTTCATCATGGACGGGCCGCAGTTCATGTCCTTCGAGTGCGGAGTGACGGGCAGCGCCGACAGCGTCATCGTCCACAACTCCCCTCAGAATGATGAGTTGATGGCCTTCCAGCGCAAGACCACCGCCGCCGGCAAGCAGATGAGCGAGTATCGCAGACTGCTCGACGAAGCCAAGAAAAACGAGAACCAGGCCGACATCGACAAGTACGAAAAACTCTCCAAGGACCTGAACCAGGAGATGGAAGACTACATCCAGAACCTGATCGACCGGAATCCCACCTACCTCTTTTCCAAGATGCAGAAGGCCTACCAGAGCATCAACGTGCCCGATCCGCCGACCAACCCCGACGGCAGCATCGACTCCACCTTCCAACTCCGCTACTACCTCACCCACTACTGGGACAACATCGACCTCGGCGACAGCCGGTTCATCTTCACCCCGCTCTTCGAACCCAAATTGAAAGACTATTTCGACCGCTGGCTGCAATACCAGGAACCCGACTCCATCAATCACTACATCGACCTGATGCTGGCGCGGGCCGAAGCCGACACCCTGATGTTCCACTACTTAATTGACTGGTTGTCATACCATTACGAAACAAGCAAAGTATTGGGACACGATGGCGTATTCGTCCACATCGTCAAGGAGAACCACATGAAGGGCAAGTGCACCTGGATGGACGAAGACCTGCTGCGCAAATACGAGAAGCGCGTGAAACACCTCGACCCCATACTCATCGGACGACAGTCGCAGGAACTGATCATCCCCGACACCACCCTCACCGACGACTTCACTAAGTGGCACTCCTCCTACCGGCTGCCCAAGAAGTACGTCATCCTCTGGTTCTACGATCCCGACTGTCCCACCTGCAAGAAGGAGTCGAAGAAACTACGCGCCGTGTATGACTCCCTGGAGAACCTCGGGCAGCGCAACTTCGACGTCTATGCCGTGGCCAACGACGCCGACATCGACCGTTGGAAAAAATACGTGAAGGAGAACAACTACCCGTGGATCAACGTGGGTGGCAACAAAGGCAACGTTGACTATCTTGAAGCATACAATATATATGAAAGCGGCAACCCTGCGATGTTCATCCTGAACGAACGGCGCGAGATCATCCTCAACCGTCGTATCGAGATGGATACCATCCCGGAATTCCTGCGGCAATACGAGAAGCGACAAGCCCTGAAACACTAACGAATCATTCATTATAAATTATTAATAAACAACAAATTATGAGTATTACATTAGGAGACAAAACGATTGAAATGGATGGCGACGGCTTCATGCTGAACCCTGAATTGTGGACCGAAGAGTTGGCCAACCTCATTGCCCAAGAGGACGGCATCAACGAATTGACCGAGAACCACTGGAAGGTGATCAACATCATCCGTGCGAACTACTTAGAGAAAGGTCTGGCCCCAATGGTGCGCGTCATCTGCAAGGAGAGCGGCCTGAAGTTGAAGGAGATCTACGAACTCTTCCCGTTGGGTCCGGCGAGAGGCGCCTGCCGTGTGGCCGGTCTGCCCAAACCCGAGGGCTGCGTATAGTCCTCCCATTCCTTTTTCAACAAACCTTTTATCTTGTCTTAAAAAATGACAATACCTCAGATTATTTCCCTGATAGCATTGGGTGTTTGCTTCATCCTGATGCTGATGCATTTCGTCAGGATCGTACGATTGGGCAAGCCGAAGGACTTGTCGGTGAAGAGCGGCAACGTGGCAAAAGGCGTGGCCTATTCCAACACCGTCGCGATGAGTCCGACCCACAAGGAGTCGGCGTACATGCACCTGCCCACCTACGCCGCCGGCATCATCTACCACCTCGGCTCCTTCCTCTCCATCCTGCTCTTCGTCCTGTCGCTGTTCGACCTCAACATCTGGTACTATCCCGAATGGTTGAATGTCATCCTGGCGCTCTGTCTTAGCGTGTCTGCGCTTTGCGGCGTGTTGTTATTGGTGAAAAGACTGAGCAGCAACGAGTTGCGTCCGCTCTCCAACCCGGACGACTACCTTGCCAACTTCTTCACCACCCTGTTCCACTGCACCGGCGTCTTTTTCCTGCTCACGGGCGGGATCAACGTCACGGTGGAATGGATCTATTACCTCTCCGCCAGCGCATTGTGGATCTACATGCCGTTTAGCAAGTTGAAACACGTGGTCTATTATTTCGCCGCCCGTTTCCACATCGGATATTTCTACGGATGGCGCAACGTCTGGCCTCCTCAGAAAGAAGAACAACCGATGGCGTAACCGCCTTCACAACCTTTAGCAAAACATTCCAAATTCATGAACAGCAGCGAAATCCGCAAGTCGTTCCTCGACTTCTTCGCCTCCAAGGGGCACACGGTCGTGCCCTCGGCTCCCATGGTGGTCAAAAACGACCCCACCTTGATGTTCACCAACGCCGGCATGAACCAATTCAAGGACATCTTCCTCGGCAACACGCCGGCGAAATTCCCCCGTGCCACCGACTCGCAGAAGTGCCTGCGCGTGTCGGGCAAGCACAACGACCTGGAAGAGGTGGGGCGCGACACCTACCACCACACCATGTTCGAGATGCTGGGCAACTGGTCGTTCGGAGACTACTTCAAGGCCGACGCCATCGCCTACGCTTGGGAGTTCCTCACCCAGGTGGTGAAACTCGATCCCGACCGGCTCTATGCCACCGTCTTCGGCGGTGACCAAGCCGACGGCACCGAGTCCGACGAAGAGGCCAAGGCACTCTGGACCCGCTTCCTTCCCGAAAACCGCATCCTCTACGGCAACAAGAAGGACAACTTCTGGGAGATGGGCGACACCGGTCCGTGCGGTCCCTGCTCCGAAATCCACATCGACCTGCGCGACGAAAAAGCCCGCCAGGAGGTCGATGCCGTCACCCTGATCAACAAGGACGACCCGCTCGTCATTGAGATCTGGAACCTGGTATTCATCCAGTTCAACCGTCTGGCTTCCGGCGAGTTGATGCCGTTAGCCGCCAAGCACGTCGATACCGGCATGGGCTTCGAGCGCCTCTGCATGGCGGTTCAGGGCAAGCAGTCGAACTACGACACCGACGTCTTCCAGCCGCTCATCCAGACGTTGGCGAAGATGTCGGGCACCCGCTACGGCGAGAAGCACGACACCGACGTGGCCCTGCGCGTGGTGGCCGACCACCTGCGCGCCGTCACCTTCGCCATCGCCGACGGGCAACTGCCCAGCAACACCGGCGCGGGCTACGTCATCCGCCGCATCCTGCGCCGCGCAATCCGCTACGGATACACCTTCCTCGGCTTCAACCAGCCATTCATCAACACGCTGGTTGTCAACTTGGTACAACAGATGGGCGAACAGTTCCCCGAACTGAAACGCCAACAGACGCTCATCGAGAAGGTGATCTTGGAAGAGGAGACCTCCTTCCTGAAAACGCTCGAATCCGGCATCGTGAAGTTCGAGAACTACTGCGCCAAACTCGACGGCAAGTGCATCGACGGCGCCTTTGCCTTCGAACTGTTCGACACCTACGGCTTCCCCATCGACCTGACCCAACTACTGGCTTCCGAGAAGGGGCTGGAGGTCGATATGGAGGGCTTCCAGCGCGGACTGGCGGAACAGAAACAGCGTTCCCGCGCCGCCGCCGCTGTCGAAACCGACGACTGGGTGGAACTGTCCGACCAGATCCAACCCACCGAGTTCGTGGGCTACGACGAACTGCAATGTGATTGTAGAATCCTGAAATACAGGAAAGTGACCGCGAAGAACAAGAGTTTCTTCCAGATCGTGCTCGACCGCACTCCCTTCTATGCGGAGTCGGGCGGCCAGATGGGCGACAAGGGCTTCCTGCAGAACGTGAACGAGAAGGTGAGGATCGAGAACACCATCAAGGAGAACAACCTTTCGATCCACATCGCGAACACCCTGCCGGAGAACCTGACGGCCACGTTCACCGCTACGGTCGATGCCGACCTGCGCCAGTCGTCCGAGAACAACCACTCGGCGACGCACCTGCTTCACCATGCCCTGCGTCAGGTGCTGGGCAACCATGTGGAACAGAAAGGGTCGCTGGTGACGCCCGAGCGCCTGCGTTTCGACTTCTCTCACTTCGCCAAGATGACCGCCGAAGAGTTGCAGGAGGTGGAGCGCCGTGTCAACGAACTGGTACGCAAGAACTTGCCATTGAACGAGCGGCGTTCCGTGCCGATTGAAGAGGCCCGTCAACTGGGCGCGATGGCGCTCTTCGGCGAGAAGTACGGCGACCACGTGCGCGTGATCCAGTTCGGCGAGAGCATCGAGTTCTGCGGCGGCACGCACACTTCCGCCACAGGAAACATCGGACTGGTGAAGATCGTGAGCGAGGGCGCCATCGCCGCCGGCGTGCGCCGCATCGAGGCCATCACCGGCAAGCAGGCCGAAGAGTACGTCAACGGCTTCATCGCGCTCCACGACACGCTGAAATCGCAACTCAACACCGACAACGTCCTACAGTCGGTGACCAAGATAGCCGCCGAGAACGCCGCGATGAAGAAGCAACTTGAGGAGGTCAAGGCGGAGAAGATCCGCGACGCGGTCGCCGCATGGCAGAAGGAGTCCACGGAGGTCAACGGCATCCGCGTGATTGCCGGCGTGAAGACGTTAGACGCCGACGGACTGAAGCAGGTGGCCTACCAGTTGCGCACGACAGGCGAGAAGACGCTGGTGGTCTTCGGCACCGTCGATGGCGGCAAGCCCAACCTGACGGTGGCACTTTCGGACGACATGGTCGCCGGAGGACTGCAGGCGGGCAAGCTGGTGCGGGAGGCGGCCGCGCTCATCCAAGGCGGCGGCGGCGGACAGCCCACCCTCGCCCAGGCAGGCGGCAAGAACTGCGACGGCATCGCGGCCGCCGTGCAGAAGGTCGTGGAGATCGCCACAAAATAAAAATCAGAAACCTATTCACCAAGTGCCACTCTATCCGGGTGGCATTTTTTATTAAAAAAAATTCATAAAGAAACTTAATATTTCAAAAAAATGCTTATTTTTGCGGCATAAAAAAGCGGGAAGCCGAAAACGCATCAGAGTAGGCATCATTAAAAACAGTTTCATTATGGAAGAAAACACTAACACTCCCGTTCAACTTGAGAAGAATGGCATCGGCACCGCCGGCTTCATTTGCGCCCTGATCGGCCTCTGCCTCTTCTGGATTCCCATCGCAGGTCCTATCATTGGCTGGATCCTCGGCACGCTGGGCCTGATTTTCTCCATCATTGGCGTGGTAAAGAAAAACAGAAAGAAAGGCCTGGCCATCGCTGGCTTGATCATCTCCTGCATTCTCATCGTCATCCTGATCGTGAATGCCATCAGAATCGCCGCTGCTGCCTCTGCCGCTGTTGGCGCCCTCAATGAATTGAGCACGCTTTAATATTTCCGGAACCAAAAGTCAACACTGCACGTCACTTCGAGTGGCGTGCTTTTTTTGTTTAAAAGGCAAAAAAACTTGAAAAAAACACATGTATTCCGTCAGATTTTTGTAAATTTGCGCGGTAATTTTTATAAGTCCGAAAAGGGCTGGAAAAGAGAGTAGAATCAAAACAAAAAAGATGAAGAAATACTACATTTTCGCTGTCATCCTGCTCATTGCGAGTTGTTTCCGTCCGCAGTCGCAGGCCCAGACGCCGCTCACCGAGGGAGGCGGCCCCGTCGTGGAGAAATGCTTCGCCGCCACCTCCACACAATGCCTGCTGCGCAACGACGACAAAAGCGCCATCTTCTACCTGGAGAACTACAGCACCAACCCCAAGTTGAAATTCCAAGGGCTGGTGACCTACAACAAATCGACCGGCACCTCGTATGCCGAAGAGGCGGTGCTGCCGCTCGGCTACCATCACCTCTACACCCGCACCCTCGGCGCGGAGTATCTGGGCTATTACTACCGCTACAACGCGGAGAAACAGACCTTCGACTTCTCGTTTGCCCGTTATCCCCAGAAGAAGAGCACCTCCGGCGTTCGGGAGATCAATCCCGAGAACCGCGTCGCCATCGACGTCACCGGCCGAGGGGAGATCCTGAAATACGTCGCCACCTCCCCCGACGACAGCAAATACGCCTTCGTCTTCATCGTCCCCGACGAGAACAACAAGGCCCCCTATTTCTACTGCTACATCTACGACAACACCGGCAAGGAGCTGTGGTACGACAAGTTTCTGCCCACCATCGCCGGCACCAAGTTCTCCATTCAGGACCTGGAGTTGAGCGACAAGGGCGAGCTGCTGCTGTTGGTTTATGCCACCAAGACCAAAGGGCCCAACGTGCTGCATCCCACCATGCAACTCTTCTCCTGCACCCGCGGCAACCTCACCTCCATCTCCGAGGAGCTCACCTTCGGCTTCGTCAACTCCATGAAGATGCTCCGGCTCGCGAACCACGACCTGTTCATCGGCGGCTACTACGACGAGACCATGAGCAGCAACACCACCGGCTACTTCAACTTCATCGTGAAGGACGACCCCATGCGCATCACGAGCAAGAACCACGCCGCCTTCGACTTCGCCTCCGGCAAGAGTTACGAAGGTCTGACGGACCACGACTACTATGTGAAGTGTGACTACCTTTTCGAAATGCCCGACCACATCATCGCCATGTTAGGCGAGCAATACACCAGCATCATACAGCACAGCGAGAAGAGCGCGGTCGCTTACCGCCATGTCACCAACGATATCGTATGCAACCGCTTCACCCTTGACGGCACCAGTTTGGGCAGCGTGCGCGTGGATAAGCACGTGAGCGCGCAAGCCGGCGCCATCGTCACCACCCACGACGACGGAGAGCCCATCGGCAGTTTCCGCCTCGTGGAGAAGGACGTCCGTCCCAAGGCGCCCACCTTCTACAACTTGGGGCTCGGCTACGTGCCCGTCGTGCAGGGCAGTGAGATCTTCGTCATCTATACCGACAAGGCCTCCAACTTTGAAGAAGAAAGCAACGAATGGGAATCCACCACCATTGAGAGTGCCACCGACAACTGCGTCGTGGTCACCCGCGTCGATTACGGCACCGACAAGAAGGTGGTGATGATGCCGACCAAGGCCGGCCAGACCTTCCACGACGTGTGGCTTATCGACGGACAGGACATCTACTTCGGGATGAGCGGCAAAAAAGCATACACCATCGAGAAGTTCAAACTGAACAAACAGTGGAGTTGGGATAAATAGCGGGACGGACGATGCAGGTGGAAATCGACGGTAATTCGGGCTTTTGCGCAGGCGTCATCAACGCCATACGCACCGCTGAGGAGTGGCTGGGCCAAGACGGGCATCTCTACTGCTTAGGCGACATCGTCCACAACAGCGAGGAGATGCAGCGGCTGAGCCGGATGGGACTGGAGGTGATCTCGCACGACCAGTTCCGGCAGTTGCGCAACGCCCGCGTGCTCATCCGCGCCCACGGCGAACCGCCCGAGACCTACCGCATTGCGAAAGAGAACAACATCGAGATCATCGACGCCACCTGCAAGGTGGTCCTTCACCTGCAACAGACCATCAAGGAGCAATACGAACAGTGCGGCAAAGAGACCCAGATTCTCATCTTCGGCAAGCGCGGCCATGCGGAGGTCGTGGGATTAGTGGGGCAGACCGCCGGCCACGGGCTGGTACTCTCCTCCCCTGCCGACGCCGCCAACATCGACTACTCCCGTCCTTCGCACCTTTTCTCCCAAACCACCCAGAACCCCGAAGAGTACCAACAGCTGATCGACATCATCCGGGAAGAGTACGCCCGCCGCGGCACCCCCGGGCTTTTCTCCTACAGCGACACCATCTGCCACAGCGTCGTCAACCGCGCCCGGCAGATCGGCGAGTTCGCCCGCCACTTCGACAAGATCATCTTCGTGTCGGGTGAGAAGAGTTCCAACGGACTATATTTATATAATATCTGCAAAGACAACAACCCCCATACCCATCTCATCACCGACATGGCGCAGTTGTCGCAAATCCACTTCGATGCCGCCGACACCGTCGGCATATGCGGGGCGACTTCCACTCCCATGTGGCTGATGCAAAGCGTGAAACAACAAATTCTTAATCCATAAAAACCATGTTCATATTCACATTCATGATTGTAGCGTTCCTGGTCGGTTACACGGTCATCGCGCTCGAACATCCTCTCAAAATCAACAAGACAGCCACGGCGTTGCTGCTGGGCGTCGTGCTTTGGACCTGCGCCGTCATCGGCGGAGAAGGCATCTTAGTCGATGCCACGCCGCTGCACGAATACCTCAGCAAACACGCGGACGGCACCTTCACCGACTGGCTCGTCCACTCCGAACTGCTTCACGCCTTGGGTGAGGTCTCCGAGATCCTCTTCTTCCTCATCGGAGCCATGAGCATCGTGGAGATTGTCGATACGCACGGCGGCTTCCGCATCATCACCGACAAAATCGTCACCACCAAGAAGACCAAGTTGCTGTGGATCATCTCGCTCATCACCTTCTTCATGTCTGCGGTATTGGACAACCTCACCACCTCCATCGTGATGGTGGCTCTGTTGCGCAAACTCATCGGCAACCAGCACGACCGCTGGACCTTCGCCAGCATGGTCATCATCGCCGCCAATGCGGGCGGTGCCTGGTCGCCCATCGGCGATGTCACCACCATCATGCTGTGGATCGCCGGCGACGTCACCTCCTTCAACATCATCCTCATGACTCTCGTTCCCAGCTTGTTCGCGATGTTAGTGCCGCTCGTCATCCTCTCGCTGATGCTCAAGGGCGACGTGGAACGTCCGACGGAGAACCTGAAGCACATGGATGCCGCCTTCGTCACCACCCGCCGTCACCGTCTAGGATTCCTCATCGTCGGCGTCGGCGGCCTCATCTGCGTCCCGATATTCAAGACCCTCACCCACCTGCCTCCCTACATGGGCATGATGGGAGCGCTTGGCGTACTCTGGATGATGTCGGAAATTGTCCACCGTCACGACGACGAAATCGTCAAAGAGAAGTACTCCATCCTCTCCATCATCACCCGCATCGACCTGCCCAGCATCCTCTTCTTCCTCGGCATCCTGCTGGCTGTCAACGCATTGAAGACAGTCGGACACCTCTCGCTGCTCGCCAATGGCCTCGACGCCATCCCGATGGGCGAGCCGGGCAAGTACTACGTCATCAACATCATCATAGGCTTCTTGTCGTCCATCATCGATAACGTGCCGTTGGTGGCAGGCGCCATGGGCATGTACGACTTCCCGACCGACCACTACTTCTGGGAGTTCCTCGCCTACTGCGCCGGCACGGGCGGCAGCATCCTCATCATCGGTTCCGCCGCGGGCGTGGCCGTCATGGGGCTGGAGCGCATCGACTTCATCTGGTATCTGAAAAGAATCTCCTGGCTGGCCATCGCCGGCTACCTCGCCGGAGCACTCGTCTTCATCGGGCAGAAAGCCATCGTCAAAAGCGTCTCCCCGAAAGAACCTCAGGCACAGACCGTAAGCATGGGCGACCCGAGTCCTTCCACATCAGATACATACCAAGTAACTGAATTGAACTAACTTCCTTTATTTTACAGATAAAAAGATGAAACCCGCACTATTAGTACTCGCCGCCGGCATGGGCAGCCGCTACGGTGGACTGAAACAATTAGACCAGCTCGGCCCGAACGGAGAGACCATCATGGACTACTCTGTGACCTACGCCATCGCCGCCGGATACGGCAAGGTGGTCTTCGTCATCCGCAAAAGCATGGAAGCCGACTTCTGCGAACACGTGCTCTGCCGATATGTCGGGAAGATTCCGGTGGAGTACGTCTTCCAAGAACTCGACATGCTGCCCGCGGGCTTCCGTCAGCACCCCGATCGAGTGAAACCCTACGGCACCGCACATGCCATTCTCGTCGCGAAAGATGCTGTGAAGGAACCGTTTACCGTCATCAATGCCGACGATTTCTACGGCCGTGACGCCTTCCGCGTGATGAGCGAGTTCCTGCAAAAGCCGCAGACATCCCCCACCCCGCAGTTCGCCATGGTGGGCTATCGTTTGGAGAATACACTATCGGAAAACGGCACCGTCTCCCGCGGTGTCTGCACGGCCGACAAGGATGGTAAATTGGTAAGTATCAATGAAATGACCAAGATACAGCGGGTGGATGGGACCATCTGCAACACGCTCCCCGATGGCACCATCACCCCACTCGAAGGGCGCACGCCCGTCTCCATGAACTTCTGGGGATTCACGCCGCTCTTCTTCGACCGCCTTGACGAGATGTTCCGCGAGTTCCTGACCGCCAACGGCGACGACCCCAAGTCAGAGTTCCAGATTCCCACGGTCATCAACCATTTCCTCACCACCGGCAAGGCGGAAATCATCGTGCTCGACAGCGACGCGCAGTGGTTCGGCGTCACCTACCAGGCCGACCGTCCCTACGTGGTGGAGAAGTTAAAAGCCCTTTCCGACCTATGATCAAGAGATTTTCTGGACTGATTTTCCTCCTCGGGCTGACCGTTGCGGCATTCGGACAATCCACTTCCATGAATCTGCAGGAATGCCTGCAATATGCAGAAATCCACAATCTTACACTTCAAAGCGGAAATCTTGATGTGGATGTCGCCGAGATACAGCTGAAACAGGCCAAGGCACGGCAGTATCCCACCGTTTCGGCCGGGTTAAGCCAGTCGCTCGGCTATTCGCACGGCAGCGAAGCCCTCTCCTTAGGTGGCAACTACAACCTCAACGCCGGCATCGAAATCTTCAACGGTCTGACTATCCGCAACAGCATCAAACAGAGCGAGTTAAGAGAAAGCATGGCAGAGTTGCAAGTGACAGAGGCCCGAGACCAGATACGAGTGGAGATCATCCGCACCTACCTCACCATCCTGATGAATCAGGAGATGTTGGAACATCAACGCAATGTATTGAATACCAGCAGGGAACAAGTGGTACAGGGAGAGTTGCGGCTTCGGGCAGGGCGCATCCTCGAAAGCGACTACAAGATGCTGCAGGCCCAATACCTGTCGGACTCTATGAGCATCGAGAACACCCTCATCACCATCACCAACGAATACCTGACATTACACGACCTGTTGAACATGGATTACGACCAGGTGATCACGGTGGTGGTTCCCGACAGTTCCCGACTCGCGCAATCCATGCAATTACCTGATTTGCAAACAGTCATACAACAAGCCCTCGACTACCTGCCCGAGTTGAAAGTCAAGAAGAAGGCGGTGGAGATTGCCGAATATGATGTCAAAATCGCCAAAGGGGCCTACTATCCCTCCATCTCCGCCAGTGCGGGTATCGGAACCGGCTACAATGCCGCCTACGGCAGCGATGTCCACGGTCTCACCTCCGGCTTGTACAAAGGATTGGGGGAAAATGTCGGGCTCAACGTCAACATTCCCATCTATCGGCAGAGCGAAGTCCGCAACAACGTAAAAATCAAGAATATACAAGTTCAGCAGGCAGAAATATCGTTGGAAGATGCCGAAGGAGATGTGATCAGCGAAATCACAGAGCATCATCTCACTGTGCAGAAAGCGTACAACGACTATGTTCTTTCAGAATTACAGCAGGAGGCCTATTACCTCAACTTCCTGACTTACAGTCAGAAATTCCAACACGGTACCATCACGGCCGTGGAACTTCTGCAACAGCAGACCAACTACCTGAGCATCCTCAGCAACTTCATGCAGAACAAATACAACTTCTTGCTGCAAAAGAAGATTTTGGAGGTCTATACAGGACAAGCGGTGACTTTATAATCAATAATCCATTCGGAAAGCGAATATGAAACCCAGGACAAAAAAACGCATCATCATCTGGAGCATCATCGGAGCGGTTGTGATCGTTCTCATTCTGATGTTCTTCATCAAAGGCGGCAGCAAGAGCAGTTACGCGCTGTCAACCGAACCAGTGCGCATCGACAGTGTGGAATCGACCGTGACCGCCACCGGCGAGATCCAGCCTGTGACAAAGGTAGAAGTGGGCACGCAGGTGTCCGGCAAGGTGGAGAAACTCTATGTCGATTACAACTCACACGTCACCAAGGGGCAATTGCTGGCGGAGTTGGACCGTTCCACGCTGCTGGAACGCATCAACCAATCGGAAGCCAACTTGGCAAGTGCGCAGAGCACGCTCACGCAGGCCAAACAGAGTTACGACCGCATCAAGGCGCTGTACCAACAGGGCGCCGAGACGCAGGAGAACATGGAAGTGGCTGAAAACCAGTATAATCAGGCCAAAAGCCAGTTGGAAGTGGCCAAGACGACCCTCCGCAGCGCACAGGTTGATCTGTCGTATGCCACCATCACCTCCCCCATCGACGGCATCGTGTTGAGCAAGTCGGTGGAACAGGGGCAGACCGTGGCTTCGTCGTTCAGCACGCCCACCATCTTCACGATCGCACAGGACCTGACACAGATGCAGGTGGAGGCGAACGTCGATGAGGCCGACATCGGCCGGGTGGCTGAAGGGCAGAAGGTTACGTTCACCGTTGATGCCTATCCCGACGACGTGTTCACGGGTACGGTCCGACAAAAACGGCTGGAGCCGACCGTCACCAACAACGTGGTCACCTACGCCGTCATCATCGACGCCCCCAACCCCGACGAGAAACTGATGCCCGGCATGACCGCCAGCGTCAATATCATCGTTGACAAGCAGGGAGGCGCGACCGTCCCGATGGAGGCGCTGTACCTCACAATCGATGCCAACGTGAAGGCGCAACTCGAAAAAAACGGCCTCACTTTCAAGGGATTATATAATAGCAAAGAAGAGGAGACACACGCGCTGAAGGACATCACCACCAAAACGGTATGGGTGAAGAACGGCAACAGTTACGAACAGCGGCGTGTGAAGCCCGGACTGAACGACGGCGCCGTCAGCATCATTTTGGAAGGTTTGGAAAAAGGGGAAGAGGTCGTCACCTCGGTCAAGGAACAACAAATGGGGGGCGGCAAAGAGGGCTCCATAGGATTCATGCCCGGACCGCCGGAACGCAAAAAGAGATAGTCATGGCGGGAAGTGAGATCATCGAGATACGCGACCTGCACCGTCATTTCCAGGTGGGCAGCGAGACCGTACACGCGCTCAACGGCGTGAGTTTCACCATCTGCGAGGGCGAGTTTGTGAGCATCATGGGAACCAGTGGATCGGGGAAATCGACCCTGCTGAACATCCTGGGCTGTTTAGACACGCCCACGTCGGGTGAGTACATCCTGGGCGGCACGTCGGTGAGCTCGCTCAACCGCAACCAGCTCTCCACCCTGCGCAACCGCAAGATCGGCTTCGTGTTCCAGAACTACAACCTGCTGGCGCGCACCTCGGCGTTGGACAACGTGCAGTTGCCGCTGATGTACAACCCCGACATCTCGGCACGGGAACGCAAGGAGCGGGCCTATACGGCTTTGGAGGCGGTGAAGTTGACCGAACGCGCCAACCACATGCCCAACCAACTCTCCGGCGGACAGCAGCAGCGCGTCGCCATCGCCCGCGCCCTCGTCAACGACCCGGTCATCATCCTCGCCGACGAGGCCACCGGCAACCTCGACACACGCACCTCCTACGAGATCATGACCCTCTTTCAAGAACTTCACCAACAGGGCAAGACCATCGCCTTCGTCACCCACGAGCCCGACATCGCCACCTTCACCTCCCGCACCATCAAACTCCGCGACGGCGAGATCGTACTCGACAGCCCCGTAGAACAACAGTCCGCCTCCGAAGCATTAGCCCTTTACGAACAGAACATGAAACATTCGATGATATGAAATATTTATATATCAGCATCTTACTAATTTTCACAGGTTGTATGATCAGCTGCAAGCAAGAGCCAGCGCCACAGCCCAAACCCAGGCCGGTGCCCGTCACCTACGAGACCACCCTGCACACCATGGAGGTCGCTTACGACACCATCCTCGGACGGCGCGGACTCTTCGTCTATAACGACGCCCTCGAATTCGAATTCGACTCCATTGACATGAAATATTTCATGGATAATGGATTTACATTCAACTGTATAGAGAAAAAGCGTCCCACTACGCAATCACTTTGGGTCAAGAAAGACACCACCTTCATACAAAGCATCGTCGTCTGTGGCAAGAGCGACAGCACACGCACCCTCGTGCGGCAAGGACTGCGCGAAGGAGAGGAAGTCGTGCTCGGCATTGAGCAAGTACCCGTACGAATCAACGAAAGGAAGAGATGAACATCCTCAATCTCATCAAGATATCACTCACGGCACTGACTCGAAACAAGGGGCGGTCGTTCCTCACCATGCTCGGCGTCATCATCGGCATCGCCTCGGTCATCATCATGGTGAGTCTGGGCAAAAGTTCGACGGCGAGCGTGCGGTCGGAGTTGTCGTCGATGGGCTCCAACATGATCATGATCATGCCCTCGCACGAACGGCGCGGCGGAGTCGATATGGGAAGCGGCAACTCATTAGACACCAAGGACTTGAAATCCCTGAAAGAGAACACGAAATACGTGCGTTACATCTCGCCGTCGGTGAGCACGGCCAGTCAGTTGGTGTATGGCGGCAACAACCACTCCGGCAGCATCCAGGGCGTCTCCCCCGACTACCTCGACATCCGGCAAATCGAGTTGGAGTCGGGCATCATGTTCACAGAAGAGGACACCAAGAGCAACGCGAAGGTGTGCGTCATCGGCAAGACAATCGTGGAATCGCTCTTCACCAACGGTGAGAATCCGATCGGGCAAACCATCCGTTGCGGGCGGGTGCCGATGAAGGTGATCGGCGTGCTGAAATCGAAGGGGCAGAACCAGATGGGGCAGGACCAGGACGACATCGTGCTGGCGCCCTATTCCACATTGATGACGAGGTTCGCGGGAAACAAGAGCCGCAACACCTTCAACATGATCTTCGCCTCCGCCACCAGCGAGGAGGAGTCGGAGATGGCCGCCACGGAGATCACATACATCCTTCGCAGCAACCACAACATCAAAGAGGGCAGCTCCGACGACTTCGAGATCCGCACCCAAGAGGAACTGCTATCTACCATCAGCAACGTGACACGCATGCTGACACTGTTGCTCACAGCCATCGCCGCCATCTCACTGATTGTGGGCGGCATCGGCATCATGAACATCATGTATGTAACTGTGACAGAACGCACTAAGGAGATTGGCCTCCGCATGGCTATCGGGGCAAAGCGAAAGGATGTCTTGTTGCAGTTCCTGTCGGAAAGCGTCATTCTGAGTTTAGTCGGCGGTGTCATCGGAATCATCATCGGAATCGCGCTTTCCATTCTGATTTCCAAGACAATACTCCACTGGCCCATAGTCATCAGTGAAGGTGCCATCGGCATCTCCTTCATCGTCTGCTTCGTCACCGGCGTCTTCTTCGGTTGGTATCCGGCGCGGAAAGCGGCGAACCTCGATCCGATAACCGCACTCCGATACGAGTAATTCAGCGTATTTTTTTTATTTTTCAGCAAAATAAAAAAAGCAGCCACGTCTGTATATCAACAAATTAGAGGTAAAACACAAAAAAATATCAATCAATTTGAACATTAATGCAATATTTTTGTTAAACATGCGTTAGAAAGAGTGAAAAATGCGTAGTTTATGCCACTTTTTTGCATACTTTACGTCATCCGATTGAAGAATAAAAATAACATAAAAGATTTTAATATGGTATCATCAAGAGAATCAAAAGGCAAGATCATGTTGGTTGAGGACAACCAGAAACTGCGTAAGGTGCTGAAAGACTATCTCGAGACGCTTAAATACAACGTCACCGACTTCAGCGACGGGCAGAGCGCATGGGAGTCCTTTGAAAAGAGCCGGTTCGACCTCTGCATCTTCGACATCGTGATGCAGGGCAAAAGCGGCTTCGACCTGTTAGCGCAGATCCGTCAGGTCGATGAGTTCGTACCTGTCATTTTCCTAACCGCGCGCATCGACAAGGAGGACAAGATCAAGGCCTTCAAGATGGGCTGTGACGACTACATCACCAAGCCCTTCAGCACAGAGGAGTTGATTTTGCGCATCGAGGCCATCCTGCGCCGCACGCGCCAGCCCATCAAGGTGAAACCCGTCTATAAGGTGACCAACGAGGTGTACCATTTCGGCAAGTTCACCTTCGACCACGCCAATTTGGAGCTCTCTCACCCGCTGAAGACGCGCACGCTCACCCGCAAGGAGGCCGAGTTGATGCGCCTGTTGTGCGAGAACATCAACCGCCTGGTGCCGCGCGAGGAGATCCTGCGCAAGATCTGGGGCAACGACGACTACGCCTCCGGCAGAAGCATGGACGTGTTTCTCACCAAGTTGCGTTCCTACCTCGCCATCGAACCCATCGACCCGAAATATCTCAACAAAGACACCTCCAAACGCAACAAGTACGTTGAGGGCTACGAGCCGGACATCGAGATCAAGAACGTCCATGGAACGGGGTTCATGTTGAAATCGAAGTTCAACCCGATTCCCGGTAAAACAGACCAGTAATTTTTTTCAACAAAAATAAAGAAAAGGCGCTCATTGGTAGCGCCTTTTTTTGTAGATTTGCAGGCGATAAGTAGAAATGGGCAATGGAAGAAGATCAAGACTATAACATAGACAGAATCAACGAGTTAGTGGATGAATTCAAGAAGCACGCCGACCGTGGGGACCTCGGTTTTTACGATTCGGAGGACTTGGAGTACATCGTGGAGGAGTTGATTGCCCGCTTCGACTTTCCCTACGCCACCGAAGCGGTGGAGTTGGGCATGTCGCTCTACCCCGACTCTTTTGACTTCTGTATCCTGAACGCGAAGAAACTCATCATGGAGATGGAGTTGGAGCGCGCGGGTGAGGCGTTGGACGCCATCGAGCGCGACTTCCCGCCCTACGCGGAGTTCTATTTGGAAAAGGCCTTCTACTGCAAGATGTCCGGGCAAGGCGACGAGGCACTGCCCCTGTTGCGCAAGGCCTACGAACTGGAACCAGACGACCCGGAGATCAATTTCATGCTCGGCGGCGAATACGTCAAGGCCCAGCAGTTCGAACGCGCCTACCGCCACATCAGTTACGCCATGCGCGAGGACGACCTGATGGAGGACCAACTGTTCACCGTCTCCTACATCTTTGAGGACGAGCATACTTACGACCAGGCCGTGTGGTTCTTCAAACGGCTCACCGAGGAGTTCCCGCTGAGCAAGAACGGCTGGTTCGCTCTGGGATTGGCCTACAGTTGGATCAAGGACGGTCCCAACGCCATGGAGGCCTACCAGAACACCATCAGTCTCGACGAGGAGGCATCCACCGCCTACTTCAACATCGGCAACATCCACTTCGAGGCCGGCGATTACGTGAAAGCCCTCGAATATTACGAGAAGACCTTCCAACTCGACGACCGCGACTACCACGCGCTGACCGGCATGGGCGACTGTTACTTCGAGATGTACATCTACAAGGATGCCATTGAGAAATACCAAGCCGCACTGGAGATCGAACCGAACGACATGGACGCCATCATGGGCATCATCACCTGCCTGAAGGAGACCGGCCGCAGCGACGAGGCGGAGGCCTTCATCCAAAAGTCATTCTCCCTCAGTCCGCAAAGTTTCGAGTTGTTGTTCAACGTGTTGCCGTTTTACGATGACGCCGAGCAGATCAAGAAATTGAAGGAACTTTTCCAACTCACCATCAAACAGATCGATGACAAGGAGGGCTTCCTCAAGTTCTTCACCAGTTACTGCGCGGGCAATAAGGAGTTGAGCCAGATGGGCATCAGTCTGCTGGAGGAGTTCCTCGATGACCCCGACGTCGCCATGGTCCTCCCCTACCTGCTGGCCGCCCTGCACTACGTTTGCGGTCATGTCGCCGAAGGAAACAACTACCTCCGTAATGCCCTGACCATCAACTATGAGGAGCGAGAGATGTTCTTAGCCATCTCTCCCAGTTTCGAGGCCAACCCCGTCATCATGAACATGATAGACGCCTACGGTGGAAGTCTGCCGCTATAACCATTTCATTGAAAACCAATCCAGAAGAAGACAAATAAGAAATCAGATAAAAAATCAACCATTATGAAAAAAACAGTTCTTATCATCATCACCATCGCCTTGGGGCTGCTGCAGTTGCAGGCGCAGAACCACCGCGTAGTCAGCAACAATGAGACAGGCATCACCCTGTCGGTCACCACCGGGGAGTTGCAGGTCACGCCTGTGGTGACTAACGACGGGTACTATTCCCGCCTCACGTTGGACGGCGCCACGCAGATGGTGACGAACATCGGTTCCCCTGAGTTGCCGATGATTGTGAAGACGATTGAGATCCCCGTCTGCGGCGACATCCACGTGACCGCCACGGCCGCGCACGTCGAACACCTTTCCGGCTGGCTCGAATATCCCGTCGTGCCGACGCAGCCGCTGTACCACAAGTCGTACACCGGCGACCGCACCTTCGTAAAGGACGCGAGCGTTTACAGCACCGACGCCGACTACGGCATGCCGTTGGCCGTCGTGGAGAAGGCCGGCATCGCCCGCAACGTATGCATGGCCGACATCCGCATCTATCCCGTGCAGGTCAACCCCGTCACCAACGAGATCACCCTCTACGATGACATCACCGTGACGGTGACCTACGACGACGTCGATATGGCCGCCACCCGTGAGTTGAAATTGAAATACGCCAGCCCCGAGTTCTCCCGTCCGCAAGGTTTGGTGAACAGCATCGAGGTGGCCAACGAGCGCGACGCGCTGAGCACCACACCAGTAAAATACCTCATCATCGCCAACGACTTGTTCAACGGACAGTTGGATGAGTTCGCCAACTGGAAACGCCGCAAAGGATACCTCGTCGAGATCGCCTACACCGGCACCATCGGCACCACCACCACCGCCATCAAGGACTTCATCACCACGAAGTTCAACAACGCGACAGCCGCCAATCCCGCGCCGACCTATGTGCTGCTGGTGGGCGATGTGGCGCAACTCCCTGCCTACGACGGACAGACCATGGACGACCACGTCACCGACGTCTATTACTTCCAGCAGGTGGGCAACGACTTCGTGCCCGACTGCTACTACGGGCGTTTCTCTGCCCAGACAGTGGCGCAACTCACCCCTCAAGTTCAGAAGACGCTGACCTACGAGCAGTACCTGATGCCCGATCCAACCTATTTAGACCGCGCCGTTTTGGTGGCTGGTCAGGATGGCGGCAGCAGCGGCGACTACGGCTATAGCATGGCCAACCCCGCCATGCAGTATCTGGAGGACACCTACACCGACGACTTTTTCACTACGGTCCACTCCTACTACAACCCCCATGCCAGCTCCAACGCGGCCAGCATCCGCGCCAACCTTTCGGAAGGCACTGGCTACGCCAACTATTCCGCCCACTGCGGCTCCGACGGCTGGTCCATCCCGTCGTTCTCCACCACCAACGTCGGACAGATGACCAATACCGGCAAGTACGGACTGATGATCGGCAACTGCTGTCAGAGCAACAAGTTCGAGGAGAATGAGTGCTTCGGAGAGGCGCTGCTGCGTGCGAACAACAAGGGCGCTGTGGGCTACATCGGCGGCACCGACTACACTTATTGGAACCACGATTACTACTGGGCCGTCGGCTATCACGGATCGCTACAGACCAGCTGCACCAACTGTAACATTGCCTCATACAACGCCAGTCACCTCGGCGCCTACGACTGTATGTTCCACACGCACAACGAGGCATACTCCGACTGGCACGTCACCCAAGGTGCCATGATCCGCTCCGGCAACATGGCCGTGCAGGAGGCCTATGGCGCCAACGACACCTACGTCAGATACTACTGGGAAATCTATCAGTTGATGGGAGACCCGTCGGTGATGAACTGGCTCGGACAACCCGACAACATGACCATCCGCATCGACAACACCGCACCCGTTGACAACGTGTATGAGGCCATCGACGGAACGACCTCCTTCCAGGTCTCCACAGGCGCTCCTTACAGCTACATCGCGCTGACGCACAACCTGACGCTCGTCGCCGCCGCGCTGTCGGACGCCAATGGCAACGCCACGCTCACCTTCCCCGCCCTGATCGCGGACGAGACATACGAGCTGGCCGCTTCGGCTCAGAACTACAAGACATCCTTCACCACCATCGAGGCGATGGCAGGTGAGGGCGCACGCGTGGTCATCTCCGACGTGCAGATCACCAACAACGCACAGGCGGTGGCCAACGCCCACCTCACCCTCGACGTCACCATCGAGAACCGCTTCCCGGAGGCCGCCACCAACACGGTCATCTCCGCCTCCACGACCTCCAACCAGATCACCCTCACCGACAGTCAGGAGAACGTCGGCACGGTGAACAGCGGCGCCAACACCACACTCACCGCATCTTTCGCGCTGAACATCAGCGGCAACATCTCCGACGGCGACATCGCCCCCATCGACTTCGTGGTCAGTTACCTGAACCAAGGCGTTTTGGAGAACACCACCTACACCTTCGACTTAGCATTAGTGGATGCCTTACTCGCATACGTCAGTGACAGTTACGCCATCAATGGCGGCAACAACGACAACGTCATCAACCCGGGCGAGACGGTCACCATCACCCTCGTCGATGCCAACACGGGGCACGCCACAGCGCAGAATGTCCTGTCGCAACTCTCCACCTATTACAACTTGGTCACCATCAACAACAGCAGTCTCAATGTTGGCCAAATCGCCGCGGGCGCCCAATACACCAGCAACTTCACGGTGAACATCGGCGCCGGCGTTCCCAACGGCACTATCATCCCCTTCTTCCACCACATCTACAGCACCACCAACAACGCGCTGACACGCACCGACACGGTCTGGCTGCTTGTCGGCACCGTGACCGCCACCGAGACTTGGGAGAGCGGTGACATGAGCCAGTTCGACTGGACCCCATCCGACAACTACCCGTGGACTGTCGTCAACAGTGGGGCCTACGCCGGCACCTACTGCGCACGCTCGGGCAACCACAATGTCAACAGCAGCGTCTCCGACCTCGATCTGACCATCAACGTCCCCATTGACGGCGAGATCTCCTATTACAGCAAGGTCTCATCCGAAAACAACTACGACTTCTTCAAGTTCTATTTGGACGGAGCAGAGATGGAGAGGCGCTCCGGAAACGGCAACTGGGTGCAATCGACCTGGGCTGTGACGGCGGGCACGCACACCCTCAAGTTCTCGTATGAAAAAGACATTAACCAGTACAGCAACTCCGACTACGCTTGGGTTGACAACATCATGTTGCCGATAGGCGGTGAGATTGCCGCCGTGCCGGAAGGACTGACCATCACCGCCGCCGGCCTGAGTGCGGGCAGCAACGGCTACATCGGCGAGAACGTCTTCTTCGACGCCTCCGTGGAGAACATCGGCAATGACGCGCTCACCAACGTAGCCCTCACCCTGACGACCACCTGCGACGACCTGACGCTGACCGACGCCACCGAGACCGTCGCCGCCATCGCCGCCAACAGCGCCCTCGACCTGACGCAGATCTTCGCCGGCACCGTGTCGGCCACCGCCGAGGACAACACCCCAGCGCACTGCACCGTCACTGCCGACTTCCTGCTCAACGGGACGCCCACCACCCGCACTTTCGACTTCGACTTCGTCATCTATGAAGTCCCCACCCCGCATCTCTACTATGTCAGCGACAGCTATGTCATCAGTGGCGGGAACAACGACAACACCATCGACCCAGGCGAGACGGTCGTCCTCACCATTGTGGATGAGAACACCGGCCGCGCCGACGCACAGAACGTCATTTCCAACCTCAGCACCTACTACACGCCCGCACAGGTCACCAACGGCACCCTCAACATCGGCACGGTGGCGGCCCAAAGCCAGTGCACGTCCGATTTCACCATTCAGATCGGCGCCGACGTGCCCGAAGGCACCATCATCCCCTACTATCACCACATCTACAGCGCCACCGACATCACGGTGAGCCGCACCGACACCTTCTATCTCACCGTCGGCACCATCGCCGGCATGGAGGATTGGGAGACCGGCGACTTCACCCAATACGAGTGGACGAATCAGAGCACCTATCCGTGGGTCATCGTCAACGACGCCGACGAAGCCCACAATGGCAGCTACTACGCCAAGTCGGGCAACGCCGGCCATGGCAACACCCAGTCGACCCTCGAACTGGAGATCACCACCGGCGATGGCGAGGTCTCCTTCTACGCCAAGGTCGCCTCACAGCCCAACGCCGACTACTTCCGGTTCTACATCGACAACCAGCAGCAGCTTCAGTACTCGGGCGGTGTGCAAGGATCGGGTTATGGCTGGAACCAGACCTACACCGACACCTGCACGTGGCAGCGGTACAGTTATCCTGTGACGGCAGGCACCCACACCATCAGGTTCTCCTTCACGAAGAACAACTACACCAACGCCGGCTCCGACTGCGCCAAGGTTGACGACATCAGTTGGCCCGGCATGGGCGGCGAGATTGCCCCGATGCCAGAAGGGATCTACATCACGGCGGCCGGGCTCAACGCCGGCAGCAACGGCTATGAGGGCGAGAACGTCACCTTCGACGCCACCCTGCAGAACAACAGCGCCGCGGACATCGACAACGTCACGCTGACGCTGACGACGACCTCCACCGACATCACGCTCACCGACGCCACCGAGCTCCTGCCCACCGTGGCCGGTAACGCCACCATCGACTTAGCCAGCATCTTTGCCGGCGCCATCTCCGATGCGGTCGCCGACGGCACCGTCGTCAACTGCACCGTCACCGCCGACTTCGTGGTAATGAACGAACCGATCTCGCACAGCTTCGACTTCAGTTTCGCCATCCGCGCCGCGCAACTCGACGACATCAGCCACAATGTGGTCGTCACCGTCGGCAACGGCGACAGCGAGTACAACTCCGGCGAGACCCTTGAGGTGACCATCACCACCGAGAATCCGGGATGGACCGACATCGCCAACGTCAACTCCAACCTGACCGCCAATTCGCCGTACGCCACGATCGACAACGCCAACCAGACGATTGCCAGCATCACGGCCGGCGGCACCTCCACCACGACCTACACCGTCGATCTGGCCGCCAACACGCCCGACAACACCACCATCACCTTCACCCACAACGTCTTCGACGCAGTCCACGGCAGCGACACCTACACCTTCAGCATCTTGGTGATGACCCCGGCCATCGTTGACCTGAACGACATCAGCCAGACTTATACCATCACCGTCAGCAACGGCGACAACGACGTCAACCCTGGTGAGACCATCCGCATCGTCGTCACCACCCGCAACGACGGCCGCGCCGATGCGCACAACGCCGTCTCCACCCTCACGGTGGACGACTCGTTAGCCGTCATCGCCAACAGCGCCCAGCAGATCGGAACCATCGCCGGCTACGCCACCGCCGTGACGCAGTTCGACGTCGCGCTCGACGCCACGATGCCCACCCCGACCACGCTGCACTTCACCCACACGATGACCAGCGACGAGGACACCTGCGAACTGCCCTTCGACATCACCGTGGTCGAAGTTGACGGCGAGGTCATCCTGGCAGACCTCAGCCACAGCATCAGCATCCTCACCGGCAACAACGACGACGCCATCAACCCGGGAGAAACCATCAAGGTGACCGTCTTCAGCCGCAACGAAGGTGATCTCGTCGCCCACAACATCACCTCCACGTTGATGACCACCTCTAATTACGCCACCATTCCCGACCCGGTAGTCAACTTCGCCACCGCCACGCCGAACGCCAGTCTGCCCGCGCAATTCAACGTCGAACTGGCAGCCAATACGCCCGACAACACGGTGGTGCATTTCACCCACCTGATCACCGACGGCTCCGTCGATGCCACCAGCGAGTTCGAAATCACCGTGGTCGTTGACCACACCGGCGTCAGCGAGAACGACGGCAGCAACTACATGCTGGTCTATCCGAACCCGACCCACGGCACCGTCACTGTACAGTGCAATGGCAATAACAGCGATGCCATTTACGTTTATGACATATACGGCAAGCAGGTACGCACCATGAACGCCATCGGCGAGACTACCGTCATCGACCTCAGCGACTGCGCTCCGGGTGTATATGTCCTGCGCATCTGCAAAGACAACGCCGTAATCGGCACCGCTAAAATCGTAAAGGAATAACCATGAGAAGATTCGCCACAGCCCTTGCCATCTGCCTATTATGGGCGCTTTCTCCCGCAACCGCACAAGTCGTCACCATCGACTCGTGCCAGCAATGGGCTGTGGCGCAGTCCTCATCCAACCTGCAAAAGCAACTGAATGAGCAGTTGTTGCAGGTGAAACTCAACGACGTCTCATCACACTACTACCCCACCGTACAAATCGACGGCGCCATCGGCTACATGTCACCCGTGACGGAGTTGCCCTCGGAAACCCCGGGGTACCAACCCATGCACAAGGACATGTACAACGTGTCGCTCAACTTGCAGCAGGTGGTCTTCGACGGACTGCAAGCCACCTACGGCAGAAAGCTGGAACGACTTCTCAACAAAAATGAGATCAACAAGTTGGACCTCTCCATCAGCCAACTGAAAGAGCAGGTCATATCCATGTACCTCAATCTGCTCATCATTGATAAACAGATTGAAATCCTCTCGAACGTGGAGAATATCTTCCAAGAGCAGTCCGACCAACTGCGGGCGTTGCTGAGAGCGGGCGTGGTGTATGCAAACTCCATCGCACAATTGGATGTGGAAGGGCTGAAGATCCAACAGCAAAAGGATGAGCTCCAAGCTAATCGGGAATCGCTCATCTCGTCCCTCTCGATCCTCACCGGCAAAGACCTCTCCGACGCCACCTTTGAGCAGCCCGAGCTACCTTCGGTGTCTTACGACCTATCCAGCATCCGCAACGAGTTCGCCATTTTCGACAACACCATGGGCAGTTTGGAATACCAACGCAAGATGCACATTTCCAAAAGTTTGCCCAAGCTCTCCTTTATGGCCATCGGCGGATACGGGCGTCCTACTTACAACCTGCTCAATCCCAATTTCGACTGGTTCTACGTCGTGGGGTTGAAATTCAACATCCCCCTCATCGACTGGGCCAGGACCAAAGGCGTGAGCGACATCATCGTGCTGCAAAAATCGATTTTGGAAAGCCAGAAATCCGATTTCACCAAAGGCAATCAGATTGCCATTCAGGAGAAGATCAACGAGATCAAGCGCATCGAGCATCTGCTGGTCTTGGATGAAGAGATCACCAAGAAGTATCAGGAGATTCGCGAGACAGCCAACACGCAACTGCTCAACGGCACCATCACCGCTATGGACTACATCAAATTGCAAAACGATGAAACACAGTCGGTTACTGCAAGAGAAGTCCATACCATCCAACTATTGAAAGCCAAATACGAACTGCTTGCACTGAAAGGATTATTGTAAAAATCACGAAAATGCGCCGCTTTTGGATCATCTGCTGTTTTCTCGTCACCTGCACGGGAACGATGCTGGCACAGCGTTCTTACCCCACCACCATCCAAGGAACGGCGGATTTTGCCGTGGGCGAGAGCGCGCGCTTAGTGACATTTGACGACATGGTGAGTTATCCGTTGACCGTCATCTCCACCGATGAGATTGACAGACACGGCCGATTCACCCTGACCTGCAACATCCAACAGCCCACGTTGGTGCAACTTGCCATCCGCACATCGCGTGCGGAGTTCTACATCGAACCCGGTCGCACCTACGACCTCTCCATCGACATGGACCCCGAACTTTTCAACCTCCTCGACCCGATGTCCTATGGCGGCTTTTTACAAATCAAGAACAACGACACCACGCTCACCGAGGATATCAACCTGAAAATCAATTATTTCGAAAGAACTCTCGACTACGCCATCGACCGCTTCGCCCCCAACATTGTCGGCGACCTCTCCCGCGCACAATTCGACAGCATCTTGCAATTCGTGAGCAATCGCGTCCCCATCCAATACAGCCCGACCAACTTCTACAAGTCATACCTATATTATACCATGGGCTCCTTGGAGCGCATCATCCAACTCAAACGTCCGGACTCGTTGTACCTCAAATATTTAGACAACGAATATGTCCTTTACGACAATCCGGCGTACATGAACTTCCTGTATGACTTTTACAACGAATACCTCCTCACCTCGCCGCGCATCAATCCCACGGAGTTGCGGAAAAGCATCAACGAAGACGGAACCTATCTGTCGCTTTTCAACACCTTGGGACAAGACGAGTTCCTGGTCAACGAGCGACTGAGGGAATTAGTCATTATCGAGAATCTTGCCGTTCTTTACAATGTTAAACAGTTCAATAAGAAAAACATACTAACGATTCTGCGCGAAATCGCCCTCACTTCCCATTTCTACGAACACAAGAAAATTGCGGAGAATGTGATCCGAGATTTGACGGATTTCACATCCATTTCGGCTTTGGATTTCGATAAAATGAAGACCGTTCAAGGAGCGAAATTCGATTTATCCGATTTCAAGGGGAAATGGGTTTATGTGCAGCTGTTCAATGTCGGTTGCGAAGACTGCATCCGTGAAATGATGATTGTCAAAGAGTTGCAAAAGAAATACGAGGACAAAATTGCCTTTGTAAGTTTGTCGTTGGATTTTAATTACGGGCAATTCATCCAATTCAAGGAACGTTTTCCGCAGTTCGACTGGACTTTTGTCCATTTCAACGGGCGATACGATTGGATCGACAACATGGAGGTGACGACGTTGCCCGACAACCTGCTGATCGCGCCCGACGGAACACTGGCAAAGCGCTACGCACCGGACATCACAACAAAGTTGTCGCAGTTCCTAGCCCAACTTTTCAGCGATGGCGAGGAGGATCCCGACCTGCCGTTGAATCGCAACAACCGACCTTAAATATTGATTATGAGAAAGATGGCAAATGTAGGAGGGGTGCTCATCGGCGGGGGCAACCCGATTGTGGTGCAGTCGATGACGAATACCGACACGAACGACGTGGCGGCCACGGTCGCGCAGACGATGCGGATGGTGGAAGCCGGATGCCAACTGGTGCGCATCACAGTGCCCACAATGCGGGAGGTGGAGGCGTTGCAGCAGATCAAGGAACGGCTGCGTGCCGAGGGGTGCGCCGTGCCGCTCGTAGCCGACGTGCATTACCGGCCGGAGGTGGCCGAAGCGTGCGCCGCCATCGTGGAGAAAGTACGCATCAACCCGGGCAACTACGTGGACAAACGCCGCTTCGAACATCTGGAGATGAGCGAGGAAGAGTATGCCGCATCGGTGCAGGCCATGGCCGACCGCGCCCATCCGCTCTTCGACATTTGCAAACAGCACGGCACGGCATTGCGCATCGGCGTCAACCACGGCTCCCTCTGCGACCGCATCGTCAGCCGCTACGGCAACACGCCGTTAGCGATGGCCATGTCGGCTTTGGAGTGGATGGACATCTGCCAGCAGACTGACTTTCAAAACATTGTCTTTTCCCTTAAATCCAGCAACGTGCTCACGATGATCGAGGCGACACGCCTGCTGCACGAGAAGATGCTGGAACGCGAGACCCTCTACCCGTTGCATCTCGGCGTAACCGAGGCGGGTGCAGGCGATGAGGGGCGCATCAAGTCGGCCGCAGGCATCGGCGCGCTGCTGCTCGACGGCATCGGCGACACCGTGCGCGTTTCGTTGACGGAAGCCCCGGAAAAAGAGGTCTCCCCCGCCCTGCTGTTGGCGAATGTCCAAGCCCTCGCCGCGCAAGTGCGAAGCCGTCATGACGGGGAAACACTCACCTTAGAGTGCGACGAGCCCGACCGCCAGCGCTGGATGATCGCCACCGCCGCCTTCGCCGGACACGAACTCATCCACCATCCATACAAGAAACTGACGATCAACAACATCCACTTCCCTACCGAAGAAAGGGAAAACGTAGCCGACATGATCTTGCAGGCCTGCCGCATCAAGATGACGCGCACCGAGATCGTCTCCTGCCCTTCGTGCGGACGCACGCAATACGACATCCAGGGGACTTTGGCGAAAGTAAAAGCCCGCTTCAACGGCTACCCGGACCTGAAACTCGGGGTGATGGGATGCATCGTGAACGGCCCGGGCGAGATGGCCGACGCCGACTTCGGCATCGTGGGCGCCTCGGCGGGAAAAGTCTGCGTCTATCGCCAAAAAGAGCGCCTCACCGCTCCGTTGGAAGTCGATGAGGCTTTGTCAAAGTTGGAGGCGCTCATCCGCGATTTTCGTAGATAGACCGCGCATCTCCCTTAAAAATCCATCCTCCCCTATTCGCCGCTTTCCTCCGGATAATCGTTGTCTCCGGCGTTGCGTTCTTCCCGTTTCTTGTAGTTGTTGATTTTATAACTAATGGAAAGCGAGATGTTCAGACGACCGCGCTCGCGCAAGCTGGTGGCATAGTAGCCGTTGTTCACGCCATACGAATAAGTCTCGATATGGTTTTTATACGAATTGACCAGATTGCGTATGTTCAAACTGACCACAAGGGCTTTGTTGAGGAAGGACTTCTTCACGGCAAAGTCGAGGGAGTAGTTGCCCGACTGCTTGCCCTGGCCGACGCCGCCGCTACCCCAGCCCATGCTGCCGGTGGTGATGCTGGGCGCGCGGTAACGGAAGTTGAGTTGCAACTGCCAGTCTTTCGGCAAAGTAAAGGTCTGGTTAAGACGCACCCGCCAGGTCCAGTCACGGGCAAGATAGTCGTCGATATGCTCTTCGCTGTTGACAATCAGGCGGTAGAAACTGCCGCTGAGGGAGATACGCCAGAACTTCCAAAGTTGTTGACCATAAACGAGTTCGATACCGAAGTTCTGACTGTTCTTGAGGTTGCGGTAGGTGGTGAGGGTGTAGGTGTGCTCCTCGCCATCGAGTGTATCCTGCAGGATTTCGGTATAACGGCTGATGATGTTGGTGCGCTGGCGATAGTAGAGGGTGGCGCTGATGGAGGATTTCTTGATGGCCATCAGGTAGCCGAGTTCGACAGAGTTGACAAATTCGGGCTGCAGGTCGGCATTGCCGCAACGATAGTTCTGACGGTCAGCGACGTTGAGGAATGGATTAAGTTGCCAGATACTGGGACGGGTGACGCGGCGCGAGTAACTCACCTGCAACGAATGCTCCTTGGTGATGTCATAACGGACATGCACCGTCGGGAAAAGGTTGTAATAGTTGCGCTTGTGCACCTCGCCAGTGGAGAGCAAGTCGGACTTGGTATTGGCGATTTCGCCGCGCAAGCCGGCTTGCACCTTCAACTTATCCCAAAAAGAGGTAGAGTAAATGAAATAGACGGCGTTGATCCACTCGTTGAAGACAAAGTGGTTGCTGCGGCTAGGGTCGATGACAACCGCGGTGCTGTCATCGCCTTCGTAGAAGCGATAATCCTCACCTACAGAACGATACGACACTTTGTAGCCGGTCTCCACCCGGCCTTTCTTGCCCACCGGCGTCACGAAATCCACCTGCGCGGAGGCGTTGGTGTGTTTGTCAATCGTGCTGGTGCGTTGGGTGATGTCTAGGTGGTTGATCGGGAAATCGTAATCCTGGAAAGTGGAGTCGGTCTGAATGCGGTCATTATGAGTATAGTAGATGTCAGAAGTCAATTCCATGCCCTTGGTGGCGAAGGTCTTCTTGTAGTTGATGCTGCCGCTGTAGTTGTTACGTTTGCCGAGGTCGCCGGAACTTTGGAAATACTGCTCATACGGAAATTCGCTGCCGAGGCGGACACTGTCGTCCTTAACGGAGAGTTCGCTGAAGCCACGGTTCTTGTTGTTATTATAAGAAAAGGTGAAACTCAGGGTGTTACGATCGTTGATGCTCCAGTCGATACCCGTGCGCAAGTTGTGGTTGTAGCCCCCATGGAAACCATAGTTGGACTGGAACAGCCGGGTGGTGTCTTCCCCGAACCACGAAGTGCGGTCGGTGGTGCCGCCGTTGAAATGGCGATGCCCACGAATATCGTAGTTGAGGAAGATGTTGATCTTCCCGTAACTATAGTTGAAGTTGATGTTGCCGCTGTAGTTGCCGATGCGGGGCTTGTTGCGGAAGAGTTCCATGCTGCCGCGGGCGCTGACCATGCCGTTGAAGCCGGCGGCACGACGTTTTTTGAGCACCACGTTGAGGATGCCCGCCTCGCCATCGGGTTCGAGACGTGCCGAGGGATTGGTGATCACCTCGATACTTTGAATCAGATTGGCAGGAATCTGGTCCAAGGTGAGATTGGTTGGACGCCCATCGACGAGGATCGTGACATTCTCACTGCCGCGGAGGGTGACGTTGCCATCGAGATCGACGTCCACCGACGGGATCTCCTCCAGCACTTCCACCGCCGTCGCGCCCTCCGTGGTGATGCTCGACTCCACGTTGAAGACGGTCTTGTCGAGGTTGCTCTCCAACATCTCCACCTGCGCCACGATCTCGACACCATCCAACACGGTGGCTTCCTGCGTCATCTTGATTTTCTGGATCTTATACACGGGGTTGGTCTGACTGAGAACAAACGGCTGGGTGATGACTGTTCCATAACCCAAGTACTCGATTCGAAGTATGGATTTTCCAAAAGGAATTCCGGAAATGACAAAGTTGCCATTGCCATCGGTGATACCGTGGGTGATATATGCCGAATCCTTGGCATAGAGCACATAGACACTGGCCGCCACGATGGGTTTGGCATGGGCGTCGGTCACGCCGCCGACAAGCACGCCAGTAGTACTGGTAACCAAGTCTTTATAGTCGGTCTGCTGTGCGAAAGTGAGATCCGCGAGGCCGCAACAGAGGAGCACTATCAGGAGGATTCTTTTCATGTTAATCATAAAATGTATTTGGGTGAGGTTGCAAAAACTAATTCAAGACCATATATTTAATAAGAAGTTTAATTTTAACCTTAAATTTTTTTTCATTTCGGACCGGAAATTTCAAAATAATTAACGTACCTTTGCAGGTCAAAAATCTTCAACTAAAACTCTACAAATTATGGAAAACGAAAACGTCAATGCTGAAAAACTCAAAGTGCTCAATTCCACGCTGGAAAAACTCGAGAAATCCTTCGGGAAGGGCTCCATCATGCGTCTGGGCGACTCCGCCATCGACAATGTGGAGGTCATCTCCTCCGGTTCCATCGGCCTGGATGCCGCGTTGGGCGTAGGTGGCTACCCGAAAGGACGCATCATCGAAATCTACGGCCCCGAATCCTCCGGTAAGACCACGCTGGCCATCCACGCCATCGCGGAGGCGCAGAAGAAGGGCGGCATCGCGGCCTTCATCGACGCCGAGCACGCCTTCGACCGCTTCTACGCCGAAAAGTTGGGCGTAAACACCGCAGAACTGCTTGTCTCACAACCCGATAACGGAGAGCAGGCCCTTGCAATCGCCGACAACCTCACCCGTTCCGGCGCCATCGACATCAGCGTCATCGACTGCGGGGCCGCACTGACACCCAAGAGCGAAATCGAGGGCGACATGGGCGACTCCAAGATGGGCTTGCAGGCCCGACTGATGTCGCAGGCCATGCGCAAACTCACCGCCACCATCAGTAAGACCAAGTGCTGCTGCATCTTCATCAACCAGTTGCGTGAGAAGATCGGCGTGATGTTCGGCAACCCCGAGACGACCACCGGCGGCAATGCGCTGAAGTTCTACGCCTCCGTGCGCCTTGACATCCGCCGCCAGTCGCAAATCAAAGAAGGCGACATGGCCTCCGGCAACCACGTCAAGGTCAAAGTCGTCAAGAACAAAGTGGCCCCGCCGTTCCGCTTCACCGAGTTCGACATCATGTTCGGCGAAGGCATCTCCAAAATCGGCGAACTCATCGACATCGGCGTCGAGAAGGGCATCATCAAGAAATCCGGCTCCTGGTTCTCTTACAACGACAGCAAGATCGGGCAAGGTCGCGACACCGTCAAGCAGGTGCTGGCCGACAACCCCGAATTAGCCGAGGAGATCGAAGCCAAAGTCCGTGAAGCATTGAAGGCATGAAACGGCTACTGACACTTATGGCAGCAGTTCTCGTGGGCTGCTGCCTTCTTTCCGCTTGCAAAGGCAAGAAAGTCGATGGCGGCGATTCCGCACCCGTCGATTCCTTGGCCTATTTCGCCGACCAGATCAAACAACATCCCAACGATGCCGAATGGTACTACCGCCGCGCGAAATACCAGTTCGAGCATGAGTTCGTCCAAGAGGCCTACAGCGACATTCTGAAAGCCGTGAAACTCAACGATTCGAAAGCACCTTATTACGTGCTTTACGCCGACATCGACTATGCCCGACAGGACTTCGACGGTTCCGAAGAGCATTTGCAAAAGGCGCTGTCGCTCGATCCCGAGAACAACGAAGTACGCCTGAAATTGGCAGAGCTGTTCTACTATCGCGCCAAGGCGACCCCCGCGTTTTACGACGAATGTCTGAAGTTGCTCGAAGAGGCCCGCAGCAAGCAGCCCCACAATCCAAAAGCGTATCTCATTGAGGCCATGTGCTATAAGGAGCGTGGCGACACCACCAACTACCTGCATCGCCTGCAGATGGTGATCGATCAGGATCCCAACGAAGTGAAGGCGCACTTGGAGTTGGGCTACTTCTACCAGAAGCACCTCGACATTTTGGGAATCGACCACTACCAGAATGCCTTACGCATCGACCCGAAGAACGAGGAGATCAACTACAACCTGGGCTTGTTCTACCGCGACCTAGGGCGCATCGACGAATCGAAGGCGCAGTTTGAGCATCTCACAACCATCTCGAAAAGCGGAAGTTACGTGGCGAACGCCTACTATCAACTCGGCTATTTCGACCTGCTGGAGCAGAACTACGCTGCTGCTGCGGAACAGTTTTCCAAGGCCATCGCCTGCGACCAGAACTTCGTGGATGCTTACGCCGCACGTGGCGAGGCCTACGAAATGATGGAAGAGTACGAGAAAGCCCGCGCCGACTATAACCGCGCATTGCAACTGCAAGAGAACTTCGAGAAGGCCATCGTAGGTTTGAACTCCATCGACAAAAAGGTAAAAAAATAGCCCTGTTTTGCGATTTTAGGAACCAGAAAACTCCGAAAATCCAAGCCACACGGGCCAATCAAAGCTGACCAAAGCGCCTTGATTTCCAGATCAGGGTGCTTTTTTATTGTGGAAAAACGCCTATCACATTATCACACCACACTGATATTCAATTGATTACAAAGAATAATTTTAATAAAAAGACAAAAAGAATAAAAAAGGACAGTTTTTTCCATTTTAGGGGGCTATATAAGAAAAAAAGTGTATTTTTGCAAACCGAATAGCGGGGTAGAGCAGTGGTAGCTCGTCGGGCTCATAACCCGGAGGTCGCAGGTTCGAGTCCTGCCCCCGCTACGAAAGATGGCGAAAGTCCTATGAAATCATGGCTTCCGCCATTTTTTTTGCTCTTGCCGCGCCAAATTCGCGCCACTTCTCTTAAAGATGCATCGTCCTGACAGTCTTCAGATAGGCAATCAACCCATCGTAGATCTTTCAGAAAACGACAACAGCCGGCATGTAACCGGCTGTTTATGTGGAGAATATCGGATTCGAACCGACGACCCCTTGATTGCGAACCAAGTGCTCTACCAGCTGAGCTAATTCCCCGGTTTTGAGGGTGCAAAATTACAACTTTTCCGCGCTTGTTCGACACAAAATCAAAAATTTTTTTGCTAATAATTTTCCATTAAAAAATCGTATCTTTGCCGCTTGAAAAGAGAAAACAAAACATTCAAATAAAAAGCAATTACTATGAGCAAGATTATTGGCATTTTGGGTCGTCAGATCCTGGATTCGAGAGGAAATCCCACTGTTGAAGTCGAAGTTTACACCGCTGCCGGCGCTGTCGGCCGTGCCGCCGTTCCCTCCGGCGCCTCCACGGGCGTGCATGAAGCGCTTGAACTGCGCGACAAGGATGCGTCCACCTACATGGGCAAGGGCGTCCTCAAGGCCGTGAACAACGTCAACAAGTGCCTCTCCGAGGTTGTCGAGGGCATGGACGTGCTCGACCAGGTGGCCATCGACCGCGCCATGATCGACGCCGACGGCACTCCCACCAAGAGCAAATTCGGCGCCAACGCCATCCTCGGCGTCTCCTTGGCCGTGGCCAACGCCGCCGCGCAGGAGACCGGCCAGCCGCTCTACCGCTACATCGGCGGCTGCAACGGCAAGATCCTCCCCGTCCCCATGATGAACATCCTCAACGGCGGCTCGCACGCCGACAACAACATCGACTTCCAGGAGTTCATGATCATGCCTGCGAACGCGCCCACCTTCGCCCGCGCACTGCAGATGGGCGCCGAGGTGTTTCACAACCTCAAACAGGTGCTCAAGACGAAGGGCTACTCCACCAATGTCGGCGACGAAGGCGGCTTCGCCCCCAACCTCGGCTCCAACGAGGAGGCCATCGAAGTGGTCATCGAAGCCATCAAGAAAGCCGGCTACGAACCCGGCAAGGACGTGTTCATCGCCCTTGATGCCGCGGCATCCGAGTACTATGACGCCGACCGCAAGATCTACAAACTGAAATGGTCCACCGGCAAAGAGTACACTCCCGCCGAAATGGCCGACTACTGGGCCGACTGGTGCCAGAAATACCCCATCCTCTCCATCGAAGACGGCATGGCCGAAGACGACTGGGACGGCTGGAAACTGCTCACCGACAAGATCGGTCAGAACGTCCAACTCGTCGGTGACGACCTATTCGTCACCAACGTTGAACGCCTCAACATGGGTCTTGAGAAGCACGTCGCCAACTCCATCTTGGTGAAAGTCAACCAGATCGGCACGCTCACCGAGACCATCGACGCGGTCACCCTCGCCCACAAGAACCACTACACGGCCATCATCTCCCACCGTTCCGGCGAGACCGAGGACACCACCATCGCGGACCTTGTCGTCGCCCTCGGCACCGGCATGATCAAGACCGGCTCCGCCAGCCGTACCGACCGTATCTGCAAGTACAACCAACTCCTCCGCATTGAGGAAGGCCTCAACGGCGACGCCATCTTCGCCGGACCCGAAGTCCTCAAACGCTGGGGCAGATAACCGACTATGGATCAGAAGACTTCCGTGCTGCTCATCCTGACGGGCGGCACCATCAGCATGGGCGAAGACCCCGCCACTGGGGCCCTCGCCCCTTTGGACAAAGAGCGAATGCTCAGCCACCTGCCCGAACTCGGCCTCTTGCCTGTCAACATCTCCGTCGTCGCCTTCGACCCGATGATCGACTCTTCCGACGTCGATACTGACTTCTGGAAGCAGATCGCCGAGAGCATCCGCGACCGCTACGACGAGTTCGACGGCTTCGTCATCCTCCACGGCACCGACACGATGGCCTACTCCGCGTCGGCGGTCAGTTTCATGCTGCGCCATCTCGCCAAGCCAGTCATCTTCACCGGCTCGCAGCTGCCGTTGGGGTTCCTGCGCAGCGACGCCAAGGAGAACGTGCTGAACGCCATTGAGATCGCGGCGGCCAAAGACGCCAGCGGCCGCCCCATGGTGCCCGAAGTGGCCATCTTCTTCGAGAACGCCCTCATGCGCGGCAACCGCACCACCAAGAAAAGCACCGACAACTTCGACGCCTTCTACTCCTACAACTATCCCGACCTCGCCAAATCCGGCGTCCACATCAAGTACGAACCGCACGTCATCCACTACGAAGACGGGAGCAAGCCGTTGGCCGTCAACACACGGATGGACAACAACGTGGTGGTTTTCACGCTGTTCCCAGGCATCCGTGAGGAGGTCGTGGAGTCGCTGCTCAACGTGCCCGGACTACGCGCCATCATACTGCGCACCTTCGGGGCTGGCAACGCCCCCCGTGCCGAATGGCTGTACAACGTGCTCAAAAGCGCCACCGACCGCGGCATCGTCATCGTCAACATCTCACAATGCCTCACCGGCACCGTCTCCATGGGACGGTACGAGACCAGTCTGCACCTGCAACGCGCCGGCGTCCTCAGCGGCTTCGACATGACCTTGGAAACCGCCGTCACGAAACTGATGCACCTGTTGGGCAACTACAGCAACCACGAAGACATCGTTAAACGGCTGCAAATGCCGCTGTGCGGGGAAGTAACCATCTGATTCCGATGGACTTCTCCCCCGCCCTATCGGCGCGTGATCATCACCTTGCGTGAGAGCATGCCCTCGGTCGTCGCCACCCGCACCACATAGATGCCTTGCGCCGCGGGCACATCCACCTGCATTTCATTTCCTTCACCCACTTGCCGCACGACCCGACGGCCTTGCATGTCGTATATCTCGACTTCGCGCACCCGCCCGATTCCTTCGGAACGAACATATACCGTATGCTCGTGGGCATATACAACCACCTCATTTTCAATCGCTTCTTCAATATCTGTAGTAGCGAAGAAGGCCTCGATGGTGTGGTTTTCATTGATGTTCGTGAAGGTATAACTGCTCACACTGCCCACGCTGACGCCATCGACCTGCACATCCACGATATAGTAGTTCGGGAATGCCATAATGGTATAGGACGCCGAATCGCCGGCCGTGTAGATGTGGGTGCCGTAGGGATTGATCTGCCCCGCATCAATCGGGTGCACCGTCGAAGTAATGATGTACTCGTTGAGCGCAAAAATCACCTCAATGGTGTGATTAGCAATCACATTGGGGAAGGTATAAGTATTGGAAGTGGGCGTGCCGAAACTGTGTCCATCAACGATCAACTCCTGCACGAACCACCCCGTATCAGCGGTGAAAGTATAGGTGATACTGCTGCTGCAAGTGACCCACGAAGTGTCGGCGGGCGTAAGCGTTCCCTGGCCCTGCGTGGTTGACACGATGTGATATTGCTCCGCCATCAACTCTGCCACAACATGGTAGTTGTTGCGAACATCCGTAATCTCAATAGGATTCTCCACGTCCACGCTCTCCCCGTTCACTTCCAAAGAGACCACCTCGAAGCAGTCGAACTCGGGAACATAGACGGAAGTATCCGTGCCACACTCCACGGACATGCTATCCGAAAGCACCAATTCTCCATTCATATAGACATCCAAAGTGACTGCATAGAATGTCGGCGCGAACACGACATCAAGCGTCTGATTTTCTGTAATTTGATAGAAGACGTAGGAGTCAGTGATGCCGATGTTATCGCCGTTCACCACGATACTCGCGATCTCGTAGCAATCATCGGGCACAATGCTCACCGCCAACGAGTCGCCGTAGTTGACCGTGAGCGTACCGTTCGGCGTGACGTTGCCGCCTTCTCCAGCGGTTATTTCCACCGTAAACATCTTCAAAGTAAAATATGCCTCAAAAGTGTGATCGTCACGGACATCCGAGAAAGTGTAACTGCCGGCGGCTGCCACAGAATCGCCGTCAACCATCAGGTAGGCAATCTCATAGCCCTCATCGGGGACAACGGTGTAGGTCTGGCTGTTTCCGCAGGCCACCGTCGTCGCACCTGCCGGCGTGACAGTGCCGCCTTCGCCGGCCGTCGCCGTCAGCGTGTATTCGCGCTGCGCAAACATGACATCAAGCGTCTGATTTTCTGTAATTTGACGGAAGACGTAGGAATCGGTAGCGGCAATGCTCTCGCCATTGACTACCACGCTCGCAATGTCGTAGCAGTCGGCGGGCGTGATGCTCACCGACAACGAGTCGCCGTAGTTGACCGCAACCGTCCCGTTCGGCGTGACGTTGCCGCCTTCACCAGCGGTTATTTCCACCGTGAACGTCCTCAAGGTGAAGTACGCTGCAAAGGTGTGGTTGTCACGTACATCCGCAAAGGTGTAACTGTCGGCGGCCTCCACCTGCACGCCGTCAACCTCCAGATAGGAGATGTCGTAGCCCTCATCGGGGACAACGGTGTAGGTCTGGCTATTGCCGCAAAGCACCGTCGTCGCACCTGCCGGCGTGACACTGCCGCCTTCGCCGGCCGTCGCCGTCAGCGTGTATTCGCGCTGAATAAACGTGACATCAAGCGTCTGATTTTCTGTAATCTGATGGAAGACATAGGAATCGGTAACGGCAATGCTCTCGCCGTTCACCACCACGCTCGCAATGTCGTAGCAGTCGGCGGGCGTGATGCTCACCGCCAACGAGTCGCCGTAGTTGACCGCAACCGTCCCGTTCGGCGTAACGTTGCCGCCTTCACCAGCGGTTATTTCCACCGTGAACGTCCTCAAGGTGAAGTACGCTGCAAAGGTGTGGTTGTCACGTACATCCGCGAAAGTGTAACTGTCGGCGGCTTCCACCTGCACACCGTCAACCTCCAGATAGGAGATGTCGTAGCCCTCATCGGGAACGATAGTGTAGGTCTGGCTGTTGCCGCAGGCCACCGTCGTCGCACCCGACGGGGTGACAGCACCTCCCACGCCGGCCGTCGCCGTCAGCGTGTATTCGCGCTGCGCAAACGTGACATCAAGCGTCTGATTTTCTGTAATCTGATGGAAGACGTGGGAATCGGTAACGGCAATGCTCTCGCCATTGACCACCACGCTCGCAATGTCGAAGCAGTCGGCGGGCGTGATGCTCACCGCCAACGAGTCGCCGTAGTTGACCGTGACCGTGCCGTTCGGCGTGACGTTGCCACCCGCGCCAGCGGTAATTTCCACCGTAAACGTCTGTAAAGTAAAGTACGCCGCGAAGGTGTGGTTGGCACGGACATGGCTGAAGGTGTAACTGTTTTGGATGGGCACCTGCGCACCATCAACCACCAGAGAGACAATCTCATAGCCCTCATCAGGGGTAATAGTGTAGGTCAAGTTCCCATCGCAACTCACCGTCGTCAATCCGACCGGCGAGATATGTCCGCCCATGCCGGCAAGGGCAGAAAGAGTATAGGTAAGCGGCACAAGTTCAACAACAACATCCTGATTCTCAACAATATCATTCAGATAAAGCATGGAATCTTCCACCACGACAAACTGCCCATTGACGCTCACCGTCGAAATGGCGGAGCAGTCGTAAGTCAGGGAGATAGCCGTATCTGCATTGCAATGGACAGCAAAGGAATTTTGAGAAACGACCTGTCCTGACTGCATCACGACGACATTCACAAATTTATCCGAAACAGTCTCATAATCAACCACAATCACCTGATCTTCCATCACATTCTGGATGGTATAAGTGGCAGTATCCTGGTGCATTTCAAGCAAGTTGGTGATATCCACACCATTCAGCGTGACCTGGCTGATGCTGTCGCAGGTGGCGGGAAGGATCGTCACGAGCCAATCGCCGTCGCAACTCTGGTCATTCTGCAAAACGGAGACCTCGCCTGCGCCATGATTCTGCACAATAGCTTGATAGTGCAATCCTCTGAATTGAGCATAGAGTTGATGCTCTTGGCGGATGTCAGAGAGCGTGAAAACGGCCACATCACCTTGAAACTCAAGTTGTTCGTTAGCCATATATTCTCCATCGACGAAAAGAGAATCAAGCACGTAGCAACTTTGCGGGGTGATAGTGAACGTGGCATTAGTGCCGCAAAGGACGACTTGATGGTTGGGGGAAATGCTGCCGCCCGCGCTTGACGTCGCCGTCAGCGTATATTCACGTTGGGCGAAGGAGATGTCAAGCGTCTGATTTTCATTAATTTGATAAAAAACGTAAGTGTCGGTCGCAGCGACGTTCTCGCCGTTCACCACCACGCTCGCGATGTCGTAGCAGTCGGCGGGCGTGATGCTCACCGCCAACGAGTCGCCGTAATTGACCATAACCGAGCCGTTCGGCGTGACGTTGCCGCCAGCGCCGCCCGCGATCTCCACGATGAAGGTCCGCAGAGTAAAGTACGCTGCAAAGGTATGATTGTGACGGACATCCTCGAAGGTGTAACTATCGGCGGCTTCCATCTGAACGCCATCAACCTCCAGATAGGCAATCTCGTAGCCCTCATCGGGAACGACGGTGTAGGTCTGGTTGTTGCCGCAGTTAACCGTTGTCGCACCTGCCGGCGTGATAGTACCGCCTTCACCGCCCGTCGCTGTCAGCGTGTATTCGCGCTGGATAAAGGACACTTCAAACGTCTGGTTTTCAGCAATCTGATGGAAGACGTAAGAGTCGGTGACAGCGACACTCTCGCCGTTCACCACCACGCTCGCGATGTCGTAGCAATCGTCAGGCGTGATGCTCACCGCCAGCGAGTCGCCGTAGTTGACCGCGACCGTACCGTTCGGTGTGACGTTGCCACCCGCGCCGCCCGTAATCTCCACAGTGAATGTCCGCAGAGTAAAGTACGTCGCAAAGGTGTGGTTTTCACGGACATCTGCGAAGGTGTAACTATCGGCGGCTTCCACCTGCATGCCGTCAACCTCCAGATAGGCAATCTCGTAGCCCTCATCGGGAATGACAGTGAAGGTCTGGCTGTCGCCACAGGACACCGACGTCGCACCCGCCGGCGTGATAGTGCCGCCTTCACCGGCCGTCGCCGTCAGCGTGTATTCACGCTGTAAAAACGCGACATCAAGCGTCTGATTTTCTGTAATTTGATGGAAGACGTAGGAGTCGGTGACAGCGACGCTCTCGCCGTTTACCCCCACGCTCGCAATGTCGAAGCAGTCGTCAGGCGTGATGCTCACCGCGAGCGAGTCGCCGTAGTTGACCGCAACCGTGCCGTTCGGCGTGACGTTTCCGCCTTCTCCAGCGCTTATTTCCACCATAAACGTCCGCAAAGTGAAGTACGCCGCAAAGGTGTGGTCTTCACGGACATCCGCGAAGGTGTAACTGTCGGCGGCGGCCATCTGTTGACCGTCAACCTCCAGATAGGCGATGTCATAGCCCTCATCAGGTACGACAGTGTAGGTCTGGCTGTTGCCGCAATCGATCGAGACGTTTCCACTCGGGCTGACAGTACCGCCCTCGCCGGCCGTCGCCGTCAGCGTATATTCACGCTGCGCAAACGTGGCCCTTATCGTTTGGTTATCAGTAATCTGATGGAAGGAATACACATTCTCCGTTCCGACAAACATGCCATTCACATAGACGGAATCGACCTGATAGCAGTCTTCCGAGATGAAATTCACCTCCAGATCATCACCATAGTCGACCACGACAGCACCCATGGGCGTCGAAGCACCGTTTTCTCCTGCTTGCACGTCAACCGTATAGGTGTGGATGGCGAAAACCGCGGAAATGGTGTGGTCCGCACGGACATCATGGAAGTTGAACACGCTCTGCGGATTGACTTGTACGCCATCAACTTCCAAATATTCAATATAATAACCCTCGTCAGGAGCAATGACATAGTTCTGATTTCCGCCACAGGGCACCTCGACACTCCCCGCAGGAGTGATGTTTCCTCCCTCCCCTGCATTCGACGTGATGACATAACTGATCGGTGCAAATGTGGCATGAAGTGTCTGTTCTTCCGCAATTTGTGGGAAGACGTAGCGGGTTGTAAACGCGATGTTCTCCCCATTGGCCCAAATGCTGTCAATACGATAGCAGTCCGCAGGGGCAATGTCAACGACAAGACTATCTCCATAGTTAACGACAACCGTGCCGCTCGGCGTCACGCTGCCACCCTCACCGGAAGTGATCTCGACCGCGAAAGTCTGCAATGTGAAATATGCCGTAATGAAATGGTTCTCATTGACATTGGTAAACGAGTAACTGTTCTGTGCCGGCATCTGCACGCCGTCAACCTCCAGATAGGCAATATCATAGCCCTCATCAGGAAGAATCGTGAAGGTGCGGGTGCTGTCACACGTCACCGAGCCAGAGCCAAGCGGCGTAATCGTACCGCCGGCAGTCGCATAAGACGTAATCTGGTATTCAATAGGAGCAAAAACAGCCACAACCACCTGATCTTCAATAATATCGGACAAAACAAGTACCGAATCCTCCATCTCTACAGGAAGACCGTTGACGGAGACATTGACCAGCGTATGGCAATCCAGGGAAATAGTTATGGAAGTATCAGAGCCACAAGATATTGCGGATTCAAATTGTTGTACCGACACACCTGCGACCTCATATCGCATAGTGATGTTTTTCTCCTCCACCGGCTCGTAATCAATGACCAGAGTCTGGTCTGACAGCACATTGTGGATTGTATAGACTGCACTATCAGGAATCAGCGGATTGACATTGGGATGCGACTCCAGATCACCGGTAATATCCACACCATCAAGCACTACCCGACTGATGCGCTCGCAAGCAGTCGGTGCAATCGAGAAGGTCCAATCGCCATCGCAGTCGTCACCATGCTGTTCCACAGCGACAATACCCGTTCCGTGATTCTGCACATCCAGTTGATAATGCAATCCCCTGAATTTCACATAGATATGCTCATCCTCACGAATATCCGGAATCGAGAAAAACGCCGTATCTCCCTGAAATGCAAGTTGGTCGAATGGCAAATGAACGTCATTAATAAACACAGAATCAACAGCATAACATGCGTATGGGATGACCGCGAAGTCCATGCTGGTGCCACAAGGTGGCAGGGCGCCCATCGGGTCAACATAACCGCCCAAGTTGGTGGTTGCCTGCACGGTATAGATAATGGGAGCAAAAGAGACAATGACCTCGTGATTAGCATCTATCGAGCTCAACGTCAACACTTTGCTATCCCCATCCGTCTGCAGCCAACTCGTACGGTTGATGCCGTCAACCCGGACACGTTCCACCCGATAGCATTCATCCGGGGTAAGCGTCAACACGAAATCATCCCCGCAAGCCACCAGATTCTCCCCAGCATACGAAACCGTACCATGCTCACCTGCAATCACTTGAATCGTATCCCACGACTGGACGAAATCCACCGACAAAGTGGCATCCGCACCAACGTGCTGGAAAGTATAGGTCATGCCAGCTGGCGTAATTTGGGACAAGGTCTCGCCATTGACCGTGACCGATGCAATCTCATAGCAGTCGTCAGGGACAATGGCATAAGTAAGATCCTGCCCACAAAGCACCATGCTGTCTCCTGCCGGCACGACCGAGCCATGTGCCCCCGCCGTTGCCTGCAACTGGTACTCCAGTGTCTGGAAAATCACTTTAATGTCATGGTCGGACACAATATTATTTATAGTAAGACTATTGTCACTAAACGGTACGGAAACTCCATCCAACAACACGTCAACAATGGTGTGACAACTGTCAGGAATAAATGCAATTATTTGATAATCACCACATTCAACAGCCGTATGACCTGATGGAACGACCTCTCCACCCGCATTGCATGTGACATTCAAATCATATATATCATGGGCGAAAGTGGCATGCAACGTATGTGCACCGGTGACGTGAGTAAAGGTGTAACTACTTGGATTTCCAGCATATATCCCATCAATAAAGACCGAATCGATATGGAAACATTCATTGGGAACAATCGTTACCGAAAGATCTTCGCCCCAACGGACCATCATATCGCCCTGCGGAGAGACCAACCCATTGCCGTCAGAGGTCACCGAGACCATATACTCATACATTGAAAAATCCGCCTCAATGGCATGCGAATTTCGGACATGAAAGAATGTATAGGCACCTTGCGCTGGATGTTGTTCCCCATCAATTTTCAGATGATCAATATAATAGCCCGGATCCGGCACAATCTGATACGTAAGACTGCCATCACAATCCACATCGCTGACACCCGAAGGAGTAATCTGACCGCCCGGTGTCTGATTTGCCGTAATGGGATACTTCTTCATGGCGAAGACGGCATACAAACTGCTATCGCCTTGCACATTTTCAAATGTATAGGAAGAAGCAGTTCCCACATATTGACCATTAACAAACACAGAATCAATAAGATAACAATCGTCAGGAAGAATCTGAACGGTTTGGTCAGAGCCATAGGAGACGATAGGATTGATAGGAGAAACAGCTCCATGGTCCCCGGCTTCGGTATGAATCACATAAGTGTATTGGGCTACTTCAACAGAGAGGGTATGATCCGCATGGATATCAGTAAATTCGTACTGTCCAACGGCCGGACCGACCACGCCGTCCACCACGACACCGGTAATACACCACCCCTCTTCCGGGGTGAAGTAGAAGGTCTTGGTCTCACCGCACGAATAGACCGCAGACTCTGATGAGATCTCACAGTGTTGAACTTCTTGGACATCAATATGATAAGTATTTCTCTGCAAATCGATTCGCAACGCGATATCACCCGTAACATGCTCGAAAAGATACTCCGGTAGAATCGTCGTATCAACTTCATTAATTCTAACCCTCGTCACCGTGAAACAGTCGTCAGCCCAAAGTCCCGAAAGCGTCGTATCCTCGCCACAAGAGATGGTCGAATGGACCTCCTCTATGGTATTCGTGCCATACACGACGGTGCGTTTGACCTCGAACGTTTGCAAATGGGAGACCAGTGTGATCTGAGCATCGGAATGAACGCTGGGTATTTCAAAATCATACTGATTTTCAGCAACTTGAACAACATCAGAAACAGCAATTCCATTCACCAGCAAATCAGACAAAACGTGACAATCGTCATAAGCGATATGCAAATGATAGGTGCTATCACACTCCACTTCACTGATAAGTGGGACGTTGAGCACCGCATCTTCATCGGCGATCACTTCAATTTCATATATACGTGGGACAAATGAAGCGTGTACATGATGAGATGCATGCAAATCAAAAAGCGACAGTGAAATATGATTATAAACTGTATCTAACTGATCATTAACACATTGCCCATCCAACCACACCGAATCCAATTGGCCGCAACTGGTCGGTTCGAATTTCACATTGACATCCGTGCCACATAACAGATGTGTGTCCTCCATTACCGTTTCACCATACGCAGTTTCAGTGGCAACCACGTCAAAATAGAGTTGCTCGAAAAAGATACGTATGGAATAATCGTTTCTAATATTATTAAGAATCAACAAACTATCATCTTCGAGCAAATATTCTCCACCATCAACGACCACTTGTCGGAGTTGATGACACGCGTCAGGGATAATCGTCATGGCAAGATCGCTGCCACAAGCCACCTGTTGTGGTACGGGAATGGACACTGACCCATAGTCATCCGTCTGAATATCAACTATATACTGCCTTAGCGACGTAAACACCTCACAATGATAATCAAAAGTGATACTGGGGAAGGTGAAGAAAAGCGTATCCTCATGCCAAGTTGTCGAGCCGATATATGGGAAAGTGCTCTCGCTGAAAGCAATCCCATTGACACGAATGGAGTCAAATCTGCTACAATCGGGGAGCACCAAGTAGGAAGTCAGCGGCTGACCGCACGCCAACATCGTGTCGCTCACAGAAAGCGGCTGCTCCCCTTCCACAACAAAACGGACGGAGTCGATAGAAAAGTGGGCAGTCACCTCAGGATTTGAGCGCACATTGAGAATGTCATAATATGCCTGTGTCTCGCTGGTCTCCAACTGCGATGGTTGGAACCACGTCCCATCAACCCTCACAGAATCAATATGGTAACAAGGATCCGGAGCGAAAAAGATACGGATGTCGTCACCGCAAACGATCGGAGTGGGGTCATATTGGATCTCCCCATGCTCCGCCATGATCGGCATGATATTGTATGTAAATGGCTCAAACTCAGCAACCAGAGTGATGGCTCCGTGTAGGGAGGCGATGTTCATGATCAAGCGTCCTTGGGCGTCAACCTGATAATCGTGCAACTCATCGCCATTGTACAGGACACGGCTGATGGCGGCACAGTCATCGGGAGTGATCTCGAAATGCAGAGCAGTGCCACACTCGACCTCGCCATCCGTCATTGTCCCCACGATCCGTCCCGGGCCTTGCACTTCCGTATGAACAAGGAAGGAGTGCTGCGACAATGATATGGTGACAATGTGATTATCAGAAACATCCGCAAAAGAATAGGACAGAGCATCGCCGATCCAAGAATAGGAAGTCGAGTGGCGCTCCATGGCAGCGGTCATATCCACTCCGTCGATCCAGACCGTATCTACCTGGTAGCATGCGTCAGGAGTGATCGTAAGATTGTAATCACCACCACATTCCACCAAACTATCGCCCACAGAACTGAAACTAACATGTTCATTATCATCAACATGGATGGTATAAAAAATTGGCTCGAAAACTGCATGCAAGGTATGATCTTCACGGATATCGTTGAATGTGTAGAACGTCGCGCCATCCACGAAAGTCAACTGATCCGTGATTTCAGCACTGTCAATATAGATTGCGGCAATCTGATGACATTCCATCGGAGCAACAAGAATACCCTGACTATCAGAACAATACATGGCTTGCGCTCCTTCCGGAACCACATAGCCACTGCCTTCGGAAGTGATGTCCAAAGTGTATTCAAACTGAGTAAAGGTCACTTCCACCGTGTGGGAAGCGGAAAGATCGTCGAAAGAGAAACGAAGGGTATCGCCCAATCCCGGCAATGCCGGTGAACTATGGGAAACCGTTTCCGTAACATCCTGATGATCAATAATCAAGGCAGAAACATAGTGGCAATCGTCGGGAACGACGACAAAATCCAGACTGCTTCCACACGGCAAGGTGTTGTTTCCCAGGTAACTGACCGTTCCATCTCCTGTGGCACTCACATTGACTTGATACTGGATCTGCTCGAAAATGGCGGAAATCGTGTGCGGCGCATCACAATTGGAAATCACACCGACAATACCATTGGGCATGTAACGCAAATACTCGTCGTGCGTCACACCATCCACCTGAAAATGAACCAGTTGAGAACAATGATCCGGCGTGATGTTGAAATAGCCCGTCCCATCGCACAAAATACGGTCAGGCCCCGTAAGCGAACCGTTCGACGTCTGCGCAATCGTCATAGGATAATAGACGGAACTGAAATAGACATCAAGTTGATGATTCCCAACAAGATGCGACAACTCACAGGGCTGTGAGACATCCATCGGAACACCGTCAAGGAGTACCGAATCCAACTGGCTGCAGTAGGATGGTGTCAACGCAAAAGTCGTTGTGGAAAAGTAGGATGAATCGATAGCGGACATCGGAGAAACTGTTCCCTGCCCATGTTTGACCACCTGCACGCTATAAGTCAAGAGTTCGAAATCCGCATGGACAGTCGTTACGGCCAGCACATGGTCGAGCACATAGGGTGTGATCGCTCCAACGGAAGATCCATTGACTTGAATATCAGAAAATTGATATCCTTCATCGGCCTGCGCTACAAAGGTCAGCACATCTTCATAATAGACCCGACGGGTGTGGTCATCCACCACCTCGCCGCCCGTGACCGTCAGGGAGCCGCCAACAGAATGGGTATAGGTGACCAAATACTGCTGACGGGCAAAAACCACGGAAATGGTATGGTCTGCCTGGATATTATTGAAAGTATAGGTCCATCCTGAAGGAGTGACAGCACTTACATCAACGCCATCAATATAAACAGTATCAATAAGATAACCGGGATTCGGGGTGATAACAAAGGACTGGTTGGAAAAGCCCTGCACCCCTACATTGCCCGATGGCGTGATGGTTCCGCCCACTCCCGCAGCGGCAACGATGGTGTACTCATTGGTAGCAAACGAAACCGAGATCGTATGGTTGCCCTGCACATTGGTAAAGGTGTAAGAAGGGATGTTCCCGCCATGCCAAATATCGTCAACAAGCACATCCTCAACATGATAGCCAGCATCTGGCAAAAACTGGAAAGTGGTGTCACTTCCCCAATAGACCAGAATCTGGTGCAACGCGCCACCATCGGGCACAACCGTTCCGTGCTCACCCGACGCAATCATAATGGAATACTGAATGCGGGTGAAAACGACCTCAAAAGTGTGGTCGGCCAAAACGGATTCGATGGTGTAGGTGAAATGCGGCGAGTTGGCGGCACCCGACAGCGATACTCCGTCCAAAGTCACGGAAGACAACCGGTAACCCTGATCGGGAACGACATCCAACGTGAATGGATCGCCATCCGCGACCTCTGCCCCCGGAGTGACTGTACCCCCCGCATTATAATTAACTATAACAGAGTGATTTAATCCTGAAATATTGGGACGAATCAAGATATTGTCCAACAGCAGTGCCCCCCATTCGACATCGGGATAATAGTGGATGACGATGTATTGGGCCCCGGCGGGGACATTGACGGAGTAATCTTGCCACGTAAGCGGAAAGTTCTGGTCAGCGCTGACGCATTCCGACTGCCAAGAGAAGTCGTTGATATCATTATAACTATTTGAAGTACAATATCCTATACTGAAATGTTCCCCCATTGAAGCCGCATACTTGAATGAGATCTGCACGGAATCGGATGTGGCATTGGCAAAACGCGGCGAAATAAGATACTGGTCTTGTGCGTCCTGTGCGCTCATCGGCCCCGCAAAAGCCCAGCAGTTCGGTGACGAGTAGGGTGATGGGTCGATACCGAAACTCGGGATTCCCGTCATGAAGTTATCGCTGATGGACACCCAACCCTCTGTCAATGAATTAGATGCGTCAAAATCATAACTATAAGGCAACGAGACTTGCGCCGACAAGAATGAGAAGGCGAACAGCAGCGTCAACAGGGTGTATATTTTTTTCATAAGAAATTAATTTTCAGTTATATATGATAGAAAATAGCATAAATACCGTTCTATAATACGTAAAACGGCCGCTTTTGTTTCAAAAAGAGTTGATTTAGAGCAGAATACCCTCGGGCAGGAAGGCGGAGCAATCGCCTCCGTGATGATGGAGGTCGCGGACGACAGAGGAGGAGATGCACGACAGTTCAGGGCGTGTCGGGAAAAAGAGCGTTTCCAGTTCCGGCCAGAGCAGGCGGTTGGCCTCGGCGATATCCTTCTCGTACTGGAAATCGTTGGGATTGCGCAAACCACGGATGATATACCTGGCATCCAAGCTTTTACACAAATCCGCAGTCAAGCCGTCATAGTCGATGACCTCGACGTTGGAAAACGCGGCGGTACATTGTCGGATCCAGGCCTTGCGCTGTTCGATCGGAAACATTCCCTTCTTGTCGGCATTGATTCCGATGGCCATGTAGATGGTATCGAAAAGCGGCACGGCGGCCTCAAGCACCGCAAGGTGTCCTTTGGTGATGGGGTCGAAGGAGCCGGGAAAAACCGCTTTCATATTCTTAACAAATTAAAATAGAGACGATTGTGTAAACACGCACTTTTCGTAAATGGTCTTCAGGCGGGCAGCGACGTCCTCCCATTTCAAGTTGTTGGCCTCTTCGCAACCCTTCTCGGAGAAGATCCGGGCGAGCGACGGATAGTGCAGGATGCCGTAGATAGCGTCGGCCATGGCGTCGATGTCCCAGAAATCCACCTTGATGGCGTACTGAAGCACTTCCGACACGCCCGACTGTTTGGAGATGACCACGGGCACACCCGATTGCATCGCCTCCAGCGGAGAGATGCCAAAAGGTTCTGAGATAGAAGGCATTACATAGACATCGCTCATGCCGAACATGCGGTCAATGTCCTTGCCACGGAGGAATCCGGTGAAGTGGAACTTGTCGGAGATGCCGAGTTCGGCGACGCGCTTGATAACGCGCGGCATCATGTCGCCGTCGCCGGCGAGGACGAAGCGAACATCGGGGTCGCGGTCGAGCACGCGCTTGGCTGCCTCCACGTAGTATTCAGGCCCCTTCTGGAAGGTGACGCGACCGAGGAAGGTGACGATCTTCTCCTTCAACGGGCGCTTGCCATCAGTCTGGCGCAGAGCGGGTTCCACGGCGTTGTGGAGGGTATAGACCTTTTCGGCAGGGATGCCGTACTTCTCAATGACGATGTTACGGGTAAGGTTGCTGACCGCACATACGGCGTCGGCAGCCATCATTCCCTCACGCTCAAGGTTATAGACGATGTCGTTGCGGTTGTGCTCACCGGAACGGTCGTACTCGGTGGCATGGATATGCACTACCAACGGCCGGCCACTCACTCGTTTGGCGGCGATGCCGGCGCGGTAGGTGAGCCAGTCGTGGGCGTGGATGACGTCGTACTCCTGCGACTGCGCGATTTCGGCGGCCACCAGCGCATACTTTTCCACCTCCTTCATCAAGTCGGCACCATAGCCGCCCTGGAAGGCGAACTTGTGCTTGCCGGCAGACTCCTCCGTGCTGAAAGTCCCGCTTTCCAATTGGTTGATCACATTGTAGTACTCGTCCATGCCGATGTAGGGAATCATCTGGGAATTCACCTCGATGAATGAGATCTCTTCATTGAACACATGTTGGCGGATCTGCCTCGCATCGAAGGCGAACTCGCTGGCATTGACGATGCGGACGGCACTTTGATCTTCGTCGCCGTACGCCTTCGGAACCACCAGAGCCACCTCGACGCCGTTGTGCGCCAAGCCGCGCGTCAATCCGTAACACGCGGTGCCCAGGCCTCCTGAAATATGCGGCGGGAATTCCCACCCGAACATCAATACTTTCATTTTCAATTATTTGAGATCAAAATTTCAGAAATCGGAATCACATTGGACTTCACGTCGCTGCGGGTTTGAAGATAGGCCTCGATGTACTGCAGGCAGTGGACATCAGTGGAGGTGATGAATTCCGCCCCCAGTTTTTTGACCCGTTCCACGATGATGGAGAGCGCGTACTCCGTCATCTCGGCATTGTGCATCGCGAAGCCGCCGTTGCCACCGCAACAGATCTTCAGGTCGGAATCGGTGAGCAGAGTCAGTCCCTCGGTGTTTTCCAGCAACGTCTGCGCCGCATTGTTGGAGGGGTACAGGTTGCGAGTCGCACACGACTCAAAGTAGAAAACGGAGTGCGGGAATTTGTTGTTCAGTTTCTCCTTCCCCTTCACATTGACGATGTAGTCGCACAGTTCGAACGAATTGTTGATCAGATGGGAGATGGAGGCATGAACCGAAGAGTGCTCACAAAGACTCATGTAATGCTTTTTGATGTAGGCAATGCAAGCGCTGGAAGGGCACACCACGGGATAAGGATTGTCGAAATAACGGATCATCCTGTATCCCAACTCCTTGGCGGCATTGATGTCGCCGCGATAGAAGAATTGACGTCCGCAACAGGTCATCTCGCTGTTGTAATAGCAGACATCGCCCAATTTCTCCAACAGCCCCTTCACCGACGGCACGCCGGCGGGGAAATAGAGGTCCATGCAGCACGGAATGAACAGATTGACAGTATATTCGTTGGCCATAATTGATTCTGTGTATAAGATTGCTACTCTTCAGGAGCGAACATCGGATCCCACGGCGGGAGCATAATCGCTTTCTGGTTCTTGAACATGTCGAGGTACTTCTGCGGGATGTATTTGCTTTCGATCACCACCCGGAACATATATTCGTTGAACCATTCGTTCGTCATGATCAAGAATCCCTTATAGCCGTAGGAGCTGCCCCAGCTGTTCTCAACCATCCACTTGAGGGGCTGGCCGTTGGCGTCGAGATCGACAGCGCAGAGGGTCATGGCGTGCGATGAGCCGCTGGCGAAAGTGCTGACACGCTGCTTTTTATCCATCTTAAAGTCGATACCGAAAAGGGAACCGTAGTCGTAGTTGTTGACATCGAGAAAGCCCTTGTCGCGGTTGAGAAACTTGCCCACGTCGCAGGAGAAGTACATCATGGTGTTGTCCTTGATGGAGGCGATGGCCATGGGCGCGATCTCTTCCATGGGGAGATTGAGGTATTTCCAGTTGTCGCCGTCATACACGTGACGGTCGTACTCGATTTCATAAACCTTGTAGTACTCGCGGGTGGGGTCGTTCATGATCATGTAGAAGGTGGAGAAGTCGGCGTTGGCGAACTTGTCTCGGAAGGAAGCGGGCGTGTAAGTGGCTGTCTCGACGGGCTTTCCGTCCTTGTCGCGCTGGGTCCAGGTAAACTGCGCCGGCGGCTCGCCGAAGTTGAGGGCGAGGATCTTATAGACCACCTTCAGCATCTCGGTCTTGCGCTGCTGCAACTGCTGTGCGGTCACGCCCTTCTTGGCGCCCATCTCTCGCAGTTCCAGGCCATACTCGCGCAACTTCAAGCTCAGGATGCTGGCCATGGTGCTGGTCTTGTTGCTGCTGTTGGTCTCCTGCATCACGTCGGCGGGGACCACGCCGTACTTGTCGATCAGGTTGGCCACGCCCGTGAACTGCCCGCCGTCGCCGATGGGGTTCTTGAAGAGCCACTCCACGGTCTTGTCATCCATGGGCTTGGTGCGGGTGTCGATGATGGCTTGCAGGAAGAGGTTGGACTTCTCTAATTGATCCCAGAAGAAGAGATAGACCTGTGAAAATTGGAAGTCGCCCGGCAAGTCGTACCTGGCGATCGCCTTGGAACGCAGGACATTAAGCCCTGTGAACATCCAGCAACGGCCGGAGGACTTCTGGTCGGTGACGGCCTGCGACATCACACGGTCGGAGAAATAGGTGTCGAAGTTGGCCTCGTTGGCATGGTTGGCAGCGATTTTGTTGATGTCGTTGCCGGCAATGGCATTCTGCAAAGCCCTGTTTTCAGGACTGGCCTGATATGATTTCTGGATCTCACCCAGCATCTCCTGAGTGATACCTTGTGCATAAACGCCTGATTGCAAAGAAATTAAAGCAACCAGCACACCCAAAACGACAAGTTTACTTCTTCTCATAGGAATCTAATTAGAAATTTTTGCAAAAATACTAAATTTTTTTGAAAAGACTATCTGCATACAATATTCTATAAAAAAGATAATTTTCGTACATTTGCAAAATCATACTCAACCCTTTTTACGAAATTAAAGTACTGAAAAACAACAATATAAAAATGAAAAACTTCGCATTGGTCGGTGCTGCGGGCTACATTGCGCCCCGTCACATGCAGGCGATCAAAGATACGGGGAACAATCTGGTGGCTCTGTTGGACAAATCCGACAGCGTGGGAATCATCGACCGCTATTTCCCGGACGCCGCCTTTTTTCTGGAGTCGGAGCGTTTCGACCGCCATCTGTACAGACTTTCGAAAAAAGGTGAAGGTCAGCAAGTTGATTATGTTTCGATCTGTTCGCCGAACTACCTGCACGATGCCCACGTGCGGTTGGCGCTGCGCAACGGAGCCGACGCCATCTGCGAGAAACCGCTTGTGCTCAACACCTGGAACCTCGACGGGCTGGAAGAGATCGAGAAGGACACCGGCAAGCGGGTCTATCACATCCTGCAACTGCGCCTGCACCCGTCCGTACAGCAGCTGAAGCGGAAGATCGACGCCGACACGTCGGGCAAGGTCTATGACATCGACCTCACCTACGTCACCGGCCGCGGGAAGTGGTACTACTACTCCTGGAAGGCAGACAAAGAGCGATCGGGCGGCATCACCACCAACATCGGCGTTCACTTTTTCGACATGCTCACCCACATCTTCGGCACGGTGCAATCCAGTGTCGTTCATTACCTTACGGACTCCACGGCGGCGGGATTCTTGCAGTTGGAGCGCGCCCGCGTGCGCTGGTTCCTCAGTCTCGACGTCAACCATGTGCCCGCCGACCTGCGCGCCGCCGGCAAGACCACCTACCGCGCCCTCACCATCGGCGGCGAGACTTTCGGCTTCAGCGACGGCTTCACCGACCTGCACACCGAAGCATACCGCCAAATCCTTGCCGGACAGGGATTTGGAATCCAGGACGCCCGCAACTACGTCGCTATCTGCCAGGAGATCCGCAACGCCACGCCCGTGGGACTCGTGGGCGACTATCACCCGCTGCTCCGACAACTCTGATCCCCTCCCCGCCGACATTTTTTTCAAAAAACATAAAACCAAGTCAACATGAAAACAAGAATCGCCATTTTGGGATACGGCAACATCGGACAGGCCGCCGAGCAGTCGGTACTTGCCGCACCAGACATGCAACTAACTGGTATTTACCACCATAACGACAACCTTGACGTCATCGACGCGGATGCGGTACTCGTATGCACGCCCACGCGCGAGGTGCCGGCCTTCGCTGAGAAACTTCTCGCCCGCGGCATCTGCACCGTCGATAGTTTCGACATCCACACACAGGTGGCCGACCTGCGCGCACGGCTCAACCGCGTGGCACAGTCCCACGACGCCGTCGGCATCATCGCCGCCGGCTGGGATCCCGGCTCCGACTCCGTAGTACGCACCCTGCTGCTGGCGATGGCTCCCAACGGACTGACATACACCAACTTTGGTCCCGGCAGAAGCATGGGGCACACCGTCGCCGCCAAGGCCGTCGCCGGCGTGAAGGACGCCCTGTCGATGACCATACCGCTCGGCACCGGCATCCACCGCCGCATGGTCTATGTAGAACTGGAGGCGGGCGCCGACTTTGCCACCGTGGAGCAGGCCATCCTGCACGACGACTACTTCGCGCACGACGAGACGCACGTGGTGGCCGTCCCCTCCGTGGCGCAACTCAACAACGTAGCCCACGGTGTCAACATGGTGCGGTCGGGCGTGAGCGGAAGCACTCACAACCAGCGTTTTGAGTTCAACATGACCATCAACAACCCCGCCCTCACCGCCCAAGTGATGACCGCCTGCGCCCGCGCCGCCGTCCGCATGAAACACGAAGGCCGCCCCGGCGCCTACACCCTCATCGAAATCCCCCCCATCTACCTGCTTCCAGGCGACACCGAAGAACTCATCCGCCAGTTGGTATAACCCATCACACTGAACATCAAAAATTTACCCAACTAAACACCACTCATCATGACCGAAAAAACTCCCGTTCTGCTGCTCACCGGCTACTTAGGCAGCGGCAAGACCACCTTGGTCAACAAAATCCTCACCAACCGACGCGGCATCCGTTTCGCCGTGATCGTCAACGACATTGGCGAGGTCAACATCGACGCAGACCTCATCCAGAAGGGCGGTGTCGTGGGACAAGACGACGAAAGTCTCGTCGCCCTGCAAAACGGCTGCATCTGCTGCACGCTCAAGATGGACCTGGTCAAGCAGATCCAGGGGCTCATCAGCCAGCACTGCTTCGACTATATCGTCATCGAAGCCAGCGGCATCTGCGAACCCGACCCGATCGCGCAGACCATCTGCTCCATCCCCTCCATGGGCGGACCCTACACGAAAGACGGCATCCCCGAACTCGACTGCATCGTCACCGTCGTCGATGCTCTGCGCCTGCAGAGCGAGTTCGGCGGCGGCGAGGACCTCACCCGCCAGAACATCGGCGAGGACGACCTCGAAAGACTTGTCATCCAACAGATTGAGTTTTGCAACATCATCCTGCTCAACAAGGCCTCCGAGGTAAGCCCGCACGAACTGGGGCGCATCCGCGAGATCATCCGCGCCATCCAGCCCAAAGCAGAAATCATTGACTGCGACTACTGCGACGTCGATCTTGACCTCATCATCAACACCCACATGTTCGACTTCGACAAGGTGGCCACCTCCGCCACCTGGATCCGCCATATCGAGGACGTTCCCGAAGATGACAACGACGATCACGATGACGACCATGAGGAGGGCCATCATCATGAACATGAACATGAGCATGAACATGAGCATGAGCATGAGCATGAGCACGAGCATCATCACCACCACCATCACCACGACCACGAGGGCGGCGAGGTGGAGGAGTATGGCATCGGCACATTCGTCTATTACCGCCGCCAGCCGATGAACCTCGGCAAGTTCGACGAGTTCGTGTCGCGCCTGCCGAAGAGCGTCATCCGTGCGAAGGGCATCTGCTATTTCGCCTCCGAGTACGACGTCTGCTACCTGTTCGAGCAGGCCGGCAAACAGGTGTCGCTCAAGGACATCGGCCTGTGGTTCGCCACCATGCCGCCGGATGAATTGGCCGCCCTGATGGCCCGCGAGCCCAACCTCCAACGCGACTGGGACCTCGACTACGGCGACCGGATGCAGAAACTGGTCTTCATCGGGCAGAAGATGGACGTCGCCGCCATCACCAAGGCATTGGACGAATGTTTAGTTGAATAATAATTTATTGATTATCAACTAATTAGAAAACAATAAACCAACAAATCGACTGGGATTTTTCATAATTAATCGGCCAAACCCGCTTGAAATCACAAATTTTTATGTATGTTTGCCGATTGAAAGAAACCGCAACATGAACTATATCGAATTTGACAAAGAGAAATTAGTGAACATTTCGTACGCCAAGAAGCGCGAACTGCTGCGCTGCAGTCGTACGGGTGCCTTTGCCTCTACGTCGTTGCTGCGCCTGAACACCCGCAAATACCACGGACTGTTCATCGTGCCGCAGGACGACATCGACCACGAGCGCCACGTGCTGGTCTCCAACCTGAACGAAAGCGTCATCATGAACGACATGGAGTTCCGCCTCGGCATCCATCAATACAAGGGCGGAGTGATCGACCCGAAAGGGAACAAATACATGCAACGCTTTGTGGCAGAGCCCGTTCCGACGTACTATTTCCGCGTGGGAAAGTTCAATTTCAAGAGTGAGATTCTCTTTTTAAATAACGCTGACCGATTGATTGTCAAATATACGATATTGGATGATGTCGAGTCGGTCTCCTTCCAATTCCAGCCGCTACTTGCATTCCGTCAGATCCACCATCTCACCCACAAGAACGATGTGGCGAACACGGGATTCGAATGGTGCGAAAACGGGGTAAAGTACTGTTTATACGAAAAATACACTCCTGTCTGCATCCAATGTTCCGAAAAGATTTTCTACGAGCATCAACCCGTTTGGTACGAGAATTTCGAGTATGAAGAGGAGATCGCGCGCGGGTACGACGGGCATGAGGACCTGCTCAACCCAGGCAAGTTGAGCGTGAAGTTGGCCGACAACGTCCTTTACATCACCATCGGCACGGAGCCCATCGACCCATCGACGCTGGAAAAGCTGTACGAAACTGAAATGCAAGGACATACGAACCGTAGCACCTACTTCAACTGTCTGAAGAACGCTGCAGAGCAGTTCATCGTGAAGCGCAACGGCAAGACCGAGGTCATCGCCGGGTATCCCTGGTTCGGCCGCTGGGGGCGCGACACTTTCATCGCGCTGCCCGGACTGACGCTTGCGCTTGGCAATCCGGCACTCTGCAAGGAGGTGATGGACGACATGTTGAAAGACCTTCACGACGGCCTATTCCCAAACACCGGCTGCGGCGACCAGAACGCCTACAACTCCGCGGATGCCCCACTGTGGTTCTTCCGCACCCTGCAACAATATGCCACTTATACGCATACGGAAAAGAAGATCTGGAAAGAGTATGGTCCGGCGATGCGATCCATCATCAATGCCTACCGTGACGGCACGCTCTTCAACATCCGCATGCTGCCGAACGGACTCATCTACGCCGGTTGCGAAGGCAAGGCACTCACATGGATGGACGCCGTGGTGAACGGCAAGCCCGTCACTCCGAGAACCGGCTGCCAAGTCGAGATCAACGCGCTTTGGTACAACGCCTTATGTTTCGCCAGCGAGATGGCTAAACTGGCAAAAGACCAGACCTTTGTCGATGAGTGGAAAGAGTTGATCAAGGGCTTCCCGACCGTTTTCAAAGAGACCTTCTGGTCGAAAGAGAAGGGATGGTTGGCCGACTACGTGAATGGGAACTACAAGAACTTCCAAGTCCGTCCGAACATGCTGATTGCCACGGCGTTACCCTATTCCGCCATCAGCGAGAAGATCCGTCAGTTGATCATCAAGAAATGCAGCGAGGAGTTGTTGACTTACAAGGGCTTACGCACACTCTCCCCCAACGATCCGGACTACAAGGGCTACTATGGCGGCGACCAGGCCACCCGCGACGCCGCGTACCATCAAGGCACCTGCTGGCCGTGGCTGCTCATCCCCTTCACCAACGGCATGGTGGCCGTGCATCAGCAGAAGGCATTCCCCGTCTTGGAGAAGTTGCTTTATGACTTCGAGAAGGACATCAAAACATACGGAATCTCCACGATTGGAGAGATTTACGACGGCGCGCCGCCGCACAATCCGAACGGCTGTATCTCGCAGGCGTGGAGTGTGGCCGCACTGCTGTACATGAAGTGGGTGCTGGAAAATGGCAGAACCCTGTAACAAGATGTTTGAATCCACCGACGAGGCCTACATGCAGCGCTGTATCGCGCTGGCGCGTCTGGGCATGGGACACGTACACCCCAACCCGATGGTGGGCGCAGTGATCGTTCACAACGGCCGCATCATCGGGGAAGGATATCACCAGATGTACGGCGGTCCGCATGCGGAAGTGAACGCCATCCGCTCTGTCAGCAACCCGGAAATTCTCAAAGAGTCAACAATTTACGTCAGTTTGGAACCCTGTTCGCACTACGGGAAGACCCCGCCTTGCGCCGACAAACTCATCGAGATGGGCTTCCTGCGCGTGGTTGTCGGCGCCACCGACCCGCACGACAAGGTGAACGGCAAGGGCATCGCCAAATTGCGCTCCGCCGGCATCGACGTGACTGTGGGCGTTTTGCGTGAAAAATGCGAATGGCTCAACCGCCGTTTCTTCACTTACCACCGAAAGCAGCGCCCTTACGTCATCCTGAAATGGGCGCAGACGGCAGACGGCTTCATGGACATCGACCGCACGCAGCAGCCGCAAGGCAGTTACTGGATCACCAACCCGGAGTTGCGGGTGTTGGTCCACAAATGGCGCAGCGAAGAGCCGGCCATCGTCATCGGATACAACACCTACAGGAACGACCATCCCGCGCTCACCACACGGTTCTACCCAGGCAACAGTCCGCAGCGATTCATTATGGCCCGAAATGCGGAACTCCTCCCCCCTATCGACGGATTCACCTACCTTCCCGAAGATCCAAAAGCCGTGTTATCAACACTTTATGAACAGAAAATCAACTCCGTCATCATCGAGGGCGGAAGACAGACACTGCTGCATTTCATCGAAAGCGGACTTTGGGACGAGGCCCGCGTGCTGACGGGACAGGTACGTTGGGGACAGGGGCTGCCTGCGCCGCAACTGCCCGGCGACGCCGACGAAAGCATAGACATCCACGGCGACAGCGTGCGAATTTTCTACCATCATTCTTAAAGACAAAGGCCCAAAAGTCGAAAAATAGTCGTACATTTGCAAACTAATTTGAAAAGAATGAGAATTGCAATTGTTGGCACAGGTTATGTAGGTCTCGTCACGGGAACCTGCCTGTCGGACGTAGGACTTGATGTCACTTGTATTGACATCAATGAACAGAAAATCAACCTGTTGAAAAACGGGATCTGTCCCATTTACGAGCCCGGTCTGGAGGATATGCTCCAGAACAACATGCGGGCGGAGCGGCTGCATTTCGGCACGTCGTTGGAGGAGGTCATCGGGCAGGTGGACGTCGTATTCTCGGCGGTCGGCACGCCTCCCGACGAAGACGGGAGCGCCGACCTGAGTTACGTGCTGGAGGTAGCGCGCACGGTCGGTCGCACCATGAGTCAGTACGTGCTGTTGGTCACCAAGAGCACGGTTCCCGTCGGCACGGCGCGGAAAGTGCGTGCGGCAGTACAGGAGGAGCTGGACAAGCGCGGCGTCAGCATCGAGTTCGACGTGGCGTCCAACCCTGAATTCCTGAAAGAGGGCGACGCCATCAGCGACTTCATGAAGCCCGACCGCATCGTAGTGGGTGTGGACTCAACGCGGGCGCACAACATCATGGAACGCATCTACAAGCCCTTCGTCCTCAACGGCCACCCGCTGATTTTCACCGACATCTGCTCAGCGGAGATGATCAAATACACCGCCAATGCCATGTTGGCCACCCGCATCAGTTTCATGAACGACATCGCCAACCTGTGCGAGCAGGTGGGTGCCGACGTCAACATGGTTCGTCGCGGCATCGGCACCGACTCGCGCATCGGCAGCAAGTTCCTCTACGCCGGCATCGGCTACGGCGGCTCCTGCTTCCCCAAAGACGTGAAGGCGCTCATCCACACCGGCGAAGAGAACGGATGCTCCTTGGAGATCCTCAAATCGGTGGAGGCCGTCAACGAGCAACAGAAATCATTGTTATTCAGAAAGATAGAAAAATACTACAACGGCAATCTGGCGGGCAAGACCATCGCGATGCTCGGGCTCTCCTTCAAGCCGAACACCGACGACATGCGGGAGGCCCCGTCACTGGTGCTCATCGACAAACTGTTGGAAGCGGGCTGCACGGTCCGCGCCTACGACCCCGTGGCGATGGACGAGTGCCGCCGCCGCATCGGCGACAAAATCACCTACTGCCGGAACGTCAACGAGACCTTTGCCGGCGCCGACGCCCTGATGTTAGTCACCGAATGGTCGGAATTCCGCATCCTGGACTTCGACAAGGTGAAGAAAGAGATGAAAAAGGCCGTCATCTTCGACGGCAGGAACATCTACAACCGGGAAGAAGCCAATGCCCACGGCATAGACTACTTCCCCATCGGAAGTTAGTTATCAACAAAAGTTGATAACTTTTCCGAAAAAAGAGAGGTTCACTTCTCCCTTCCCAGTTATTTTGACTAATTTTGCAGACTAAACCATTATTATTCAACCAAATCTTCTGAAATGAAAAAAATCCGACTCATCCTCATGTGCGTAGTGGCTTTGTTGTTTGTGAGCTGCGGTACGCAAAGCAATCCGGAGAAGACGGTCAAGGCCTTCTACAACGCCCTATACGAAAAGGACTACGCCACCGCTTCTTCCTACATATTGACCACAGACTCCGGTCAACAGAAACAAGTGGCAGAGAGTCTCAAGGAGACTTTCAAAGGCGACAATGCCCTCGTCAGTTTCCACGTCTTTGGTTCGGCAAAACAGACCAACGACGCCGCGGAAGTAGCCGTCTCCACCGAAATCAGCAAACCGGCAAAAGGACAGGACGCCAAGAGTGTTGCGACGCTCCTGTTGGTGAAGAGCGACGGCAAATGGTACATTTCCTTCTAATATCAAATTGAAAATCAGACAATCATGAAAAAGACAACAGTTTTCTTTATCGCCATAATCGCTGCGCTGCTGGTCGGTTGCACCTCACAGCAGGATCCGAAGGGTGCAGTGCGTGCCTATTTCAACTCATTACAAAATGAGGAGTTCTACAACGCAGCAGTGCTTTGCCTGCCGACGAACGGGCTCAACACGGATCTGCAAGCGGCAAAACTCCGCAAGCAATACGGCAAATTCATATTGAGATACAGGATTTTGGGTGTTGAACAGATCAGTGAGGACAAAGCCATCGCCGTAGTTCGCTACAAGCATGTCTTCAGCGAAGCCGCCGGCGAGGTGATGGAATTGGTTGACCTGACCAATATCGACGGCACTTGGTACATCGGCAAGAAGGCCGACCCCATGGATTTCGGATGGGACGACTATGATTTTGATACTGCAACAGAGTCGGAAGAGGAACCGCCTGCGAATAGTACCGACATCATGCTCAACGAATAGCCATCTTTCATCAGCATAACAAAAAAGGTCGTTGCGAAACAGCGACCTTTTTTATTTTTTATAGTTCTGATTTACAAAGATTTGAAGTAGTCAATCGTCTTTTGCAATCCTTCGCGCAACTGGATGGTCGGCTCCCATTGCAGGTATTGCTTGGCCTGGTCGATGATAGGTTGGCGCTGACGGGGGTCATCCTCCGCTGCCGGCAGGTGGACAATTTTGGACTTGCTTCCGGAAAGATCAATCACAAGTTCCGCCAACTGGTTGATTGTAAATTCGTTGGGATTACCCAAATTAATCGGTCCGGTACCGACGGTTTCGGAGTTCATCATGCGGACCAAGCCATCGATCAAGTCGGTACAGTAGCAGAAACTGCGAGTCTGCTCGCCAGTCCCATAGATGGTAATATCCTCGTTTTTAAGTGCTTGCATAATAAAATTGGAGACCACCCGACCATCGTTGGGGTGCATGCGCGGGCCGTACGTGTTGAAGATGCGCACGACGCGGATATCGACATGGTTTTGGCGATGATAGTCGAAGAAGAGGGTTTCCGCGCAGCGCTTCCCCTCGTCGTAACAGGAGCGCACGCCGATGGGGTTGACATTGCCCCAGTAACTTTCGGGTTGCGGATGCACGTCGGGGTCGCCATAGACCTCGCTGGTGGAACTCTGCAGGATGCGCGCGTGGATGCGCTTGGCCAATCCGAGCATGTTGATAGCCCCCATCACCGAGGTTTTTACTGTTTTGATGGGATTGTACTGATAATGGATCGGCGAGGCCGGGCACGCCAAGTTGTAGATCTGATCGACCTCGATGTAAAAGGGAGCGGTGATGTCGTGCCGGATGACTTCGAAGTAGGGATTGGACATCAAGTGCAGTATATTTCGCTTACTGCCAGTAAAATAGTTGTCAAGGCAGATGACTTCATTGCCATCGTTGAGCAGTTTTTCACAAAGATGGGAGCCGAGGAAACCCGCGCCGCCGGTCACAAGAATCTTTTTCATAGGAGAAAATTGTTTAACATTGAAAAAGCGGCTGCAAAAATACGATTTTATTAGGAATGGAATTGAAAAAATGTTCGTATCTTTGCACGCTAATTTTGAAAAAATGAAGAAAATAAGTGCTTTCATCCTCCTATGCGCCTGTTTAGTCACGCTGAACGCCCAAACGGAGCCAGCCAAGGCCGATACCACGAAAGGGAAAAAGGTCTCGGAAATCGCCGACCGTCCGTTGGTGGTCCGCGACCGCCTGATTTTCGACATCTACCATACCTTCTGGATGGGCACGCCCTCGCAAGGCAACTTCATGAAGTTTGATCCTGGCTTCAACGTCTCCGCATTATGGGATTTCATCCTTCCGCAAAACAAGTCCATCTCCTTCGGTCTCGGCGTCGGTTTCACCTACTACACGCAGTATTCCAACTGCGTCGCCCAATATGTGCGCAAGGATGATGTCACCCGTTATTTCATTCTGCCAGAAGACCTTAAATACAAATACAGCCGCGTTTCCTACATGAATGTCAACATTCCCATCGAAATGCGCTACCGTCATCGTTGTGGCTTCAAAATCGACTTCGGCGTCCACGTGGGTTTGGTGGCCGGCTTCGCCCAACGTTACAAAGGCCCCAGTTTCCTCGGGGACGAAGAGGACTTCCTCAACTTCAAGAACCGCGATTTCTACAACAAGCAGAAATTCAGTGCGGACGTGTTCATCCGCATGGGTTGGAAGAGTTTCGGCGTCTATTACTCCTATCAACTCACCAAGGTCTTCGACAGCGGCAAAGGTCCCAACATGAGCCCCATGTCGCTGGGCATTTCCATCGCGCTTTTCTAGAAATCCACCGCCAACTTCAAATTGAAGGTGCGACCGGTCAAGTTATTGGGCACGGCCGTCATCACGTTGTTGATGTCCGTCACCCACAAATAGGATGATACATTGTTGATATTGAGGATATTGAATATCTCCAAGAAGATGCCCGCGTTTTTGATGGAACGCAGGAAGCCGCTCTTGTGTTTCATCCTGTCACGACTTTGCTCCAGGAACATGTAGGAGAAGCCCACATCCACGCGGCGATACCAGGAAGAGCGGAAGACCTGCTGATAGCGTTGCGCATTGGGCGCGCCGTAGGGCAAACCGCTGGCAAACACAAAGTTGAGATGGACGCGCAAGGGCGTGTAAAAGGGCACATGGTCCTGGAAGAAGACGTTGATGGCAAACCGCTGATCGGTCGGGCGCGGGATATATCCCGGTTCGACATAGTTGCCGTTTTTGTCGTAATAGTAGTCGTACAGCAGATCCTCCGCCGTCTTCATCAGCGAAAGCGAAATCCACGACTCAATTCCCCGAATGAACTCACCGCTCAACTTCACGTCGATGCCCGCTGCATAACCTTTGGCATCGTTCTCCGCAGAATAAATAATCTGCACATTATCAACACTATACGAAATCAAATCGGTCATATATTTGTAATAGGCCTCTGCCGTAAGTTTGAAGGGACGGTTCCAAATCCGGAAGTCGTAATCGGAAGAGAGCGCCACTTGGTAAGAGTGTTGCGACTTGATGCTACTGTTGAGCGTGCCGTCGGGACGACGCATTTCGCGGTAGAAGGGCGGCTGATAGTAGCTGCCCGCTTTGAGGCGGAACACCCACACATGCTTCCACTTGGGGGCGCACGACAAAATGAAACGCGGGGAGGCGGTCAGTTCATGGTTGAAGGTCCAGTAGTGCAGGCGCAAGCCGCTGTTCAAGTGCCACACGCCGGTGGGGTCGATCTCCCAGACAGACTGAACAAACGCATTCATTCTGAATGTATTGAGATGGTTGTCGGCGGTGAAGAAAGTACCGAAATCGAGCACACGGGAAGGATCATCCCAGGGTACGGCGACACCGGGTGTGGTCGGCGGACAAGGGATCGTATAGCCGCTGGAGTCGAACATCTCCCACTCTTTGATGTGGTCGTTGATGATCTCGTTCTGCACCTTGAAGCCCCACTCCACACGATTGTGCGGAAATTGATGCCGCCCGCGCAGATCGACGGAAGTCACCATGGCCTGAAGGCGGTTGCGGGCGTGCTCGAGAAAAGTACCGTAGCCGCGCACATCCACCACCTGCGCGATCTCATCGTCGTCGCTACCCAAGTCAGCGGCGATGTCGCTCAGCCAATACTGACTTTGCAAGTCGTAAGTTTCGGTCTCGCGGGCATAGTAACTCGACACGATCAACTTGTATAGGTCGCGCTGGTTGGGCGTGAACGACAAGGTTAGCCCGCCCATATAATTGTCGTAGCCGTCCACCTCCTGTCCATCGTAATAGATGGTCAGACGGCGCGTTTCAGAGAAGGTGCCGAAGTTGGTTTCCCTATCAATCGGGATGAATTTGTATCGGTTTCGGGAAAAGTTGGTGAGCAGGTCAAGATGCCATTTCTCGGCCAGTTTCCAAGTCAGCAACATCTGCAAATCAAAGAAGTTGGGCTTGTATGTCCCCTTGGTTTCCAATGACTTGAAGAGATAACTATTGGATTTGTAACGGGTACCCACCAAAAAAGTGAACTTGTCGTTGACATTTCCGCCAGCGTAGGCCGATACCCCGAGGAAACTGGCAGTGAAGCCGCCGAAATAGCCGGTAGGCCTTTTGTACTCGACATCCAACACCGACGACATCTTATCGCCATACTTGGCATCAAAACCGCCGGCGGAGAAGTTGACCGCCTGCGTCAAGTCGAGGTTCACGAAGCCCATGCCCTCCTGCTGTGCACTTCGTACCAAGAAGGGCCGATAGATCTGTATGTCGTTGACAAACACCAAATTCTCATCGTAGTTGCCTCCGCGGACATTGTACTGGTTGCTCAACTCATTGGTGGAAGAAGCACCCGGCATCAACTTGATGATGGACTCAATTCCTCCCGACGGCGTCGGCATCACCGTGGATACATTGGGATTAATGACTGTAAGTCCCTCATTCCCATAAGAATAAGTAACCGTATAGCCCTCCAACATCTCTCCATTGGCCTCCAACACAATAGAGAATGTGGTATCCAACCCCCGTCTTAAATTAACGTAAACAATTGTATCATTGATGGATAGATGTTGAATGGACACCGCAATCCTACGACCTGCCGGAACAGTCATCGAAAAAGCGCCATTGGCATCGCTGAAAACGGAGGTGTGGTCGTGCATGTTGACCATCAACGCGTTATCAATGGGATTACCATAGATGTCCGATAGATGTCCTTTGAAAACGGCACTCTGACCCCATACGGAAACGAAACCGCAGCACAGCAGTAGGAGCATCAAGAAATTTCTCGTCGATTTCATTCGATACACGATGGGATTAAAACAGCAACGATATAACTATTTTATAATGATTTTATTGCATCAAAAAGAAAATTCCCTTTAATGCACAGCGAAGTGTTCCAAGGAGTTTAGAAGAATGGACTGACACTCGGCCAAGGTCAGCGCCGTCATCAGCTTCACGCGGGTCTCCTTGAAGTGCGGTATTCCTTTGAAATAGCCGGCGTAATGGCGGCGCATCTCCAGCACACCCGTGCGCTCGCCCTTGATCTCCACGGCCGTCTGCAGTTGGCGCAAGCAGGTCGAAACGCGGTCCGCGAAGGAGAATTCCGGTCGCTCCTTCCCTTCAAAAAAATTTTTTATCTCCTTGAAAACAAACGGATTACCGATAGCAGCTCGCCCCACCATCACGCCATCCACGCCATACAGATTCCGCACTTCCAACGCGCGCTCTCCCCCATCAACATCGCCGTTGCCGACAATGGGAATGGTGATGCGCGGGTTGCGCTTGATCTCTCCAATAAGGGTCCAGTCGGCCTGACCGGAGTACATCTGCGAGCGGGTACGGCCATGGACCGTCAGCATCCGCACGCCCACATCTTGCAGCATCTCAGCCAAGTCCACAATGGGCTTGTGCAGTTCGTCCCAGCCGAGGCGGGTCTTGACGGTGACGGGAAGCGGCACCGCCTTGACGATGCCTTCCGTCAGGCGCACCAACTTGGGGATGTCACGCAACATGGCCGCGCCTGCGCCTTTGCCCACCACCTTCTTGACCGGGCAACCCCAGTTGATGTCGATGAAGTCAGGCTGGCGAGCGGCGGCGATCTCGGCGGCCCCCCGCAGCGACTGCTCGTCATGACCGAAGATCTGGATGCCGAAAGGACGTTCCGACTCACTGAAAGCCATCTTTTTCAGACTCTTATCCACCTCCCGCACCAGCGCGTCGGAGGAGACGAATTCGGAGATGAGCACGTCGGCGCCGAAATCCTTGCAGATACGACGGAACGAGGCATCGGTCACATCCTCCATGGGCGCGAGGAATACGGGGTAATCGGTAGTGGCAAACGGGAAGTGGGACATATCTTATATTATATAGCAGGGTGTTGCGTAAAAAAAAGGGGCGCGGTGTGCGCCACGCCCCTGAAGGTTTCAAAACAGTGAGGATTAGGCCTCTTCTTCCTTCGGAGCCTCCTCCACGTTTCTGGTGGAGAGGACCGCGGCGACAACCGCGTTGGGATTCTCGACAAAGGTGACGTTGTCAATCTTCAACTCATTGACTTTGACGGAGTTGTCAATGTCAAGACCGGAGATGTCAACGGTGATGAATTCCGGAATGTCCTGAAGCAGACCGCGCACTTTGAGTTTGCGAACCTTCTTCACGAGCTTACCACCACGGAGGACACCAGGAGAGGTGCCGGTGATCTTAATGGGCAGACCGATGGTGATCGGCTTGCCTTCAATCACTTCGAGGAAATCGACGTGCAATAACTCGTCGGTGATCGGATGGAACTGGCTGGCCTGGAGGATGGCGGGAATCTCTTTGCCATCGAGACTGATAACAGCGTAACGGACTTCAGGGGTGTAGATCAAACCACTGAACTGTTTTTTATCTACGACGAACTGATACTGTTTCTCTCCGCCATAGAGCACGCACGGGACCATACCGGCCTTGCGCTGTGCTTTTGCGTCTCTTTTCCCTACGTTCTCTCTGGGAGAACCGCTAATAGATACTGATTTCATTGTTTTGTAAATTGTTGATTAATAATAAAATATAGGACTACTCTTCGTCCTTGTTCTCTTCTTCGTACTTCTGGATGACAGCGTTCTGGACGTCGGCAGGCACCTGCTGGTATTCGGCGAAGTGCATCTCGTAGGAGGCACGGCCGGAGGTGATGGAGCTCAGGGTGGTGGAGTACTTGTTCATCTCGGCGAGCGGCACCTTGGCGCGGATCTTCTGGAATTCGCCTTCGCTGTCCATGCCCATCACCACGCCACGACGACCCTGGAGGTCGGTCATCACATCGCCCATTCTGTCGGAGGGAACGAAGACTTCGACATCGTAGATGGGTTCGAGGATCTTCGGGTTGGCTTTTTTGAAAGCATCCTTGAAGGCGTTACGGCCGGCCAACTTGAATGCCAACTCGTTGGAATCGACGGGGTGCATCTTACCGTCGTAGATGTTCACGACGATGTCACGCGCGTAGGAGCCGGTGAGCGGTCCCTCTTCCATCTTCTCCATGATACCCTTGAGAATGGCGGGCATGAAGCGGGCGTCGATGGCGCCACCGACGATACAGTTGTTATAGACGAGCTTACCGCCCCACGGCAGGTCGTAGTTCTGCGTGTCGCGGATGGGATATTTCTGCTGGTTGGGCATGCCGTCGAAGTAGGGCTCGATGAGCATGTGGACCTCACCGAACTGACCGCTACCACCGGACTGTTTCTTATGGCGGTACATGGCCTCAGCGGACTTGGTGATGGTTTCGCGATAAGGAATCTTCGGAGCGTAGTACTCGATCTCGATCTTGTTGAGCTTCTCTATCATCCATTTGATGATGTTGAGATGCTGCTCGCCCTGACCGGAGATGATGGTCTGCTTGAGTTCCTTGGACTGCTCCATGAGGAAGGTGAGGTCGCTCTTACGGATGGTGTTGAGGACGGCGCCGAGTTTCTCTTCGTCGGAGCTGTTCTTGGCGCGGACGGCGGTACGGAACTTGGGATCCGGATAGGCGGTCTTTTCAACCTGGAGGTCGCCGCTCTTGACGAGGGTCTGGGATGCGCCGGTGCCTTTGAGTTTGATGGTGGCCACGATATCGCCAGCGCATGCCTTCTCGACATTTTCACGCTTTTGACCAGCGAAACAGAGGATTTGGGAGACGCGCTCCTTGGTGCTGGTGTTGGTGTTGAGCAGGTCCATGGCTTCGGTCATCTCGCCGGAGTAGATCTTCATGTAGGCGACGTCGCCGAGGTGCTGCTCGACGGCGGTCTTGAAGACGTAAGCGACGGTGTTGCCGGTAGAGTCGCAGACGATGTCCTCGCCCGTAGTGGACTTCACAGGAGCGGACTCGGCGGGGTTGGGGCAGTTGCCCTTGATGATCTGCATCATGCGGTCAACGCCCTGGTCGGTCTTGGCGGCGATGCAAACCACCGGGAAAGTACCGCGGTTGACGACGCCGAGTTTGAGGCCACGCATCATCTCCTCTTCGGAAAGCGTGCCCTCTTCGAAGAACTTGTCCATGAGTTTCTCATCGTTCTCAGCGGCTGCCTCGATGAGTGCGGCGTGCATCTCCTCGGCCTTGTCGGCTTCGGAAGCGGGGATATCCTCGACGATCATCTTGCCACCACCGACGGGGAACTTGAGGAGTTTCTTCTGGAGCAGGTCGATGACAGAGTCGAAGCCGACGCCGGCATTGACAGGATATTGCAGGGGCAGGACGCTGCCGCCGAAGTTGTGCTTCAGTTCGCGCAGGGTCTCGTCGAAGTTGGCCTTCTCATGGTCGAGTTGGTTGACGACGAAGACGACGGGCTTGTGCATCTTCTTGGTCCAGCGCCACTGGATCTCGGCACCCACATCGACGCCGTTCTGGGCGTTGATGACCATAAGGGCGGTATCGGCGACGCGCAAGGCACCAATCACCTCTCCGATGAAGTCATCGAAGCCGGGGCAGTCAATCATGTTGAACTTGGTGTTCTCAAATTCGCTGTAGATCATGGAGGATTGGATGGACTGCTGTCTCTCCAATTCCACCTCACGGTAGTCGGAAAGGGTGTTCTTGTCTTCCACGGTGCCGCGTCTGCTGATGACGCCGCCATGGAACGCCATCGTCTCGCAAAGGGTGGTTTTCCCGGTGCGGTTGCCTCCGATGACGGCGAGGTTGCGGATGTCTTGCGTCTGATAAACTTTCATTGTCTTTACTTAATTATTTGATTGTTACTAACTTAATGAATTTTCACAAAAGTTTGCAAAAATACAAATAATTTTTCAGATGGCAATGAAAAAGTTACTTTTTTTCTTCCGTGTGGATTCAAATAACGAATGCGACGGGACGCACCTCCCTTGACGCCACGCTCCATCGCACTTTTCAACGCGCTTTTACAGCGCTTATTCGTGAATGATGTCCTTGTATTTCAATTCGATGACGTGGAAATCCCGCTCCAACGATTGGAGATCGATCCGGCGCTTGTCGCCCACGACGGTGATCACCAGCGGCTTTCCGCCGACGGCATGGCGGTAGAACTCGCGGACATCATCGAAGGTCAGGGCGCGCATCGCAGCCAAATCATCATCCATAGGATTCTCGGCAATGCCTTCCTCTTCCCACTTGTGGACCTGATGAGGGAACTGCCTGAACAAAATGTAGGAGGCCTCCTTCTTCCTCAACGCCGCGGCCTTGGCATTCTCGAATTTCTCGGGCTTCTCGGGGAATCGCGTCAACAGTTCGGCCATCGCCGCGCAACCCTCCGAGGTCTTGTCGGACTGAGTTCCCAGAAATCCCAACAGCATTCCCGGACGGCGATTGAGGGGATCGTATCGGTAGGTGCTGGAAGCGGAGTACCCAAGCGACCGCAATTCTCTGATTTCCTGAAAGATGACACCAGCCATGCTACCACTCATGTATTCGTTGAAAATCTCGCAGGCCATCCGCTCACCCCTGTCGCCCATCTTCTCACCGGAGATGAAAAAGTAGATGTTGCTCTGTACGAAATGGCTGTTAGAGGCAAGGAAAAGCGTGGGCTTGTCGTAGGTCTGCACGGGAGAGATGCTCAAATCGCCCTTTTGCACGTCCGGCTTCATCCCATAGACATCCCGCAGCAAGGCGGCGACCTCCTCGGCCGGCTGATTGCCGACATAAGTGACATAGCCGTCGTATTGGAAAATTTGCGAAAAAGCTTCAAGCAACTCTTTACCAGATACTTTCCGCAACTCCTTCAATGTCATCTTGTGGCTGTAGGCGTGTACGCCATAGACCGCATACCGCAACAGCGCATTTCCCCACGTGCCGGCATCGTTCCTGTTCATCCGAGCCATGGCGACGCGCTCGTCAATCAAGGAAGAGAGTTTCTTTTCGTCGTTTGACGGGGTGCTGAGTTTCTCATGGCACAAGGCGAGAATCTTCGGAAGATCCTGGTCGAAGCCCGTAATGGAGACGTATGTCCGCTCTTCCGACGTCCACACATCCAGCGAGGCGCCCAACTTCTGAAGTTCCATCTGGAACAGGGCATGGTCGCAGCGTTCCGTCCCCTGAAGATTGAAATAGTCGATGGCGGCACCCAACCGCTTGTCGGACAGTCCTCCGTAGTTATAGACGATGTCCAGAGTAAAAATATCATTCTGACTGTTGCGGCTACTGTATAGGGTATAGTTCTCATTGACAGGTGTTTTCGTCACTTCCTTCTCGAAATCGACCTGCTGCGGGCGAATGGGCTGCACGGGCATGTCCGCCACGCGGCGGGCGAACTCGGACTGCGCCTCGGTGTTCTCCGCCGTCACGGGCTTCCACGTCGGCTTCTGGATCTTCTCATGCGACTTGATTCCCATCTTGGAGCGGAAAATCAGGCAATCGTCGGTCAGGTATTTCCGGGCGACAGCCACCAAGTCGGCCTTCGTCAACTGCCTGACGAGGTCGGCCTTTTTGTAGTAGTAACTGACATCCTGCTTGTTGGTCACCAAATCCAAAACATTGTCGAAACGTCCCGACATCGTCTCCATTTGTCTCAGATAATTGGTCAGATACTCCATCTTGACCGCCTCAAAGAGGTCGTCGCTGAAATGCCCCTGATTCAACGAATCGATGGCCCCGAAGATCAGGGATTCCGCCTGCTCGTGCGACTGTCCGAGGATCCTCGGCACGTAGAGGAAGACGCAGGCACCCTCTTCCAACATCGAATAACTGAACATCTGCGACATGAAAAGCTTGTTCTCGTCATTGAGTCTGTCAAGCAGACCGGTTCCCGCATCGTTGTTCAGCAAGCCGCTCAGAAGATCCAGATAGATGGCGTCCTCGTGGCTCGAGGGCACGGTGAAAAAGCCGATCACTCCCATCTTGACGGGCGTCTCCCGCACCGCAACCACCTTGTGGCCCACGGGCCTGTCGATGGGCAGGTTCAAATCCGTACTCATCCGTCGGCTGCTGAAGGCCAACTGCGGATCGACGCCAGCGGCCTCGTTGCGCATCTTCCCCATCGTGCGGGCGAGCAAGGGGCGGATGCTTGCGGCATCGAAGTCACCCACCAAGACGAGCGTCATGTTGGCGGGATGATAGTACTGGTTGAAGAATTTCTGCATCGCCGAGATCTGCGGATTCTTCAGATGCTGCGGGTATCCGATAATCGGACGCCCATACGGATGAGTGCCGAATGCCGCCGCCAAGACATCTTCCGAAAGCGTGCTCCACAACTGGTCCTGATACATGTTGTACTCTTCATATACGGCTTCCAGCTCGCTCTGGAACAGCCGGAAAATCGGATTGCGGAAACGCTCGGCATAGACGGTCAGCCACTGCTCCAATTGGTTGGAAGGGAAGCGGTTGTGATATACCGTGACATCATAGTTGGTGAAAGCATTCACGCCCTTGCCTCCCATTTTATCCAAAATCAAATCCACTTCGTTCGGGATGGCGAATTGCGTTGCTTTATTACTCAAATCATTGATATGCAATAAAATGCTATTTCTCAGCCCCGCATCTGTCAAGGCATGCAACTCATCGTAAAGTAGGGTGATGCTGTCCAAATAGATCTTTTCCGATGCCCAATCAAGGGTGCCGATGCTGTCGGTGCCCTTGAACATGAGATGCTCCAGATAGTGTGCCATCCCCGTGTTGTCAGCGGGGTCGTTCTTGGAGCCCACGTGCACGCACACAGCTCCATAAATCTGGGCTTGCGAGTGGTCTTCGCAAAGCACCACGTTCATGCCATTGTCCAAAGTAAGCGTATGGATTTCGTCCGTTTGGGCGAGAAGCGCGGACATCCAACCCAGCCACAGGGGAAGGAAGAACAATAATTTTCTCATCTACCTCATGATTTTAATTTGTACGATGAAAGACTTTCAGAAAAGTCATTTCAAGAAACGCACGATCATGAGGAAAATTGCACTAAAATGTGATTCCTAAGCGGAATCTGTTTATCGATCCTCAAAAAACTGGCGCACGCGGGTGAAGAAGCTCTTGTCCTTCTTGCTCGGCTTCGGGTGGAAGTTGTCGGAGTCGATGAGTTTCTCCACCAACGACTTTTCCTCCTTGGAGAGTTTTGTGGGGGTCCAGACGAGGACATTGACGATGAGGTCGCCGGTAATGCGTCCCTTGAGGTCGGGCAGTCCCTTGCCTTGCAGCCGCAGCACCTGGCCACTTTGCGTACCAGGGGCAATCTTCACTTTGGCCTTGCCATCGAGAAGCGGGATCTCCACCTCGGCGCCGAGCGCCGCCTGCGGGAAGGAGATATAGTAGTTGATGTAGAGGTTGTTACCATCTCTTTCAAAGATGGGATGCTCCTCTTCATGGATCACGATGATGAGGTCGCCGTCGATGCCGCCGTTGGGGCCGGCATTGCCCTTGCCGCGCTCCCGCAACTGCATGCCCTCCTGCACGCCCGCGGGAATGTGTACCGTAACGACCTCTTCACCACGGACGGTGCCCTCGCCATGACAGGCCGGACATTTATCCTTGATGATTTCGCCGGTGCCGTGGCACTGGTCGCAGGGCATCACCTGCTGCACAATGCCGAACAGACTGCGCTGCTGGCGGACCACCTGGCCCGTGCCGTGACAGGTGGGGCAGGTGGTGATGGAGGATTTGTCCTTGGCACCCAGCCCGTTGCACGCCTCGCACTTCACCTGTTTGGGCAGTTTGAGTTTCTTGGTACACCCTTTCAGGATGTCCTCCAAAGTGAGTTTCACATTGATGCGGATGTCGCTGCCGCGGCGCACGCTCTTCTGGCCTCCCCTGCCGCCGCCAAAGCCGCCGAAACCGCTGAAGCCACCACTGAAACTGCCGCCCGGGAAAAGGTCTTCGAAGATGCTGCCGAAATGCTGGAAGATGGAGCCCAGGTCGCTGGCATCGAAACCGCCGGTGGCGGTCCCGCGCAGCCCCTCATGGCCGAACTGGTCGTATTTCGCCCGCTTGTCGGGATTGCTCAGCACGTCGTACGCCTCCGCCGCCTCCTTGAACTTCTCCTCCGCCTCCTTGTCGCCCGGATTGCGGTCGGGATGGTACTGCATCGCCTTTTTCCGATACGCCTTCTTTATCTCGTCTGCCGTGGCATTCTTCGCCACTTCCAATACTTCGTAATAATCTCTTTTTTCCATAATCGGATGATTTTCTGAACTTTATAAAAGAAGAAAAATCTTATTGGCCAACCACGACCTTCGCGTAACGAATCACTTTGTCCTTGATCTTGTAACCCTTTTCCGTCACATCAATGACCTTTCCCTTCTCCTCTTCCGTGGATGCGGGGAAATGGGTGACCGCCTCGTGGAAGTCGGTGTTGAACTCCTCGCCCTTCGCCGGAATCTCACTCACATCGAACCGCTTGAGCAGTCCCATCAACTTATTGTAAATGATGTTAAAACCATCCTTGATGACCTGAATGTCTTCCAACTTCTCATTGGCCTTGATGGCGCGCTCGAAATCGTCGATGACCGGCAGCAGGGCCACGATCACCTTCTCGGAAGCCGTGCCCATCATCTCCAACTTCTCCTTGTTGGTACGTTTTTTATAATTGTCGAATTCGGAATAGAGGAGCAGGAATTTGTCGTTGAGTTCCTTCTTCTGCTTTTCAAGTTCCAAATACTTCTCATTCAACTCTTTATATTGATCTTCCTTCCTGTTTTTCCGACCGAAGAAAGACTTTTTTTCCTCCTTTTCGGGAGTCGGTTCAGCATTTGTTGTCGTTTCGGTGTCCGCCGGAGTATCAGTTGACAAGTTGTCAGTCGTCGGAGTGTCAGTGGTTTCATTGTCAGGAGTTTCCGTTTCTGGGTTTTTGATCTCTTCTTCCATAATATTTTAATTTTCAATTATATACAACAAAATAGCGGTTCATCGATTGATGAACACCCTTATGGGTTGCAAAAACTCTGCCAAACGGACAGACTGACAAAAAGTCACTCTGTCCATCAACTGAGAGGGAGCATTTGATAACCGCTGCCCGGTCGGCGGAACCAGGTCATCTGCCGTTTGGCGTAATGGCGGGTATGGGTTTGTATGTCGGTGATGGCCTGTTCGAGCGTCATGTGGCCGTCCAAATATTCAAAGAGTTCCTTGTAGCCGACGGTGTTGAGGGAGTTGAGATGGCGGAAGGGGTAGAGGGCGCGGGCCTCGTCGAGCCAGCCCTGTTCCATCATGAGGGCCGTCCGCCGGTTGATGCGGTCGAAGAGTTCGGCGCGGGGGCGGGTTAGCAAGACCTTGACAATATCAAAGTCCCTGGTCTTGCGGGCGTTGAGGAGATGTTCGGAGTAGGGGCGGCCAGTTTGCAGGGAGACCTCGATGGCGCGCATCATCCGTTTGTGGTCGGCGAGGTTGCAACGGTCGTAGTAGGCGGGATCGAGACGGCGGAGTTGAGTACGCAGGCCGGCCACGCCCTCATCGCGGAAGAGCGCGTGCACGTAGTCGCGCACCTCGGCTTCGGGGTCGGGCAGGTCGTCGATGCCGTGGCAGACCGCATCGATATACATGCCGGAGCCGCCGCTCATGACGACGGCGGTATGCTTCTCGAACAGTTGCGGCAGCAGGGCGAGCACATCCTGCTCGAAACGCGAAACGCTGTAATAGTCGTGGATGGAGAGGTGCCCGACGAAGTAGTGCGGCACCTGGGCGAGCTCCTCCGCCGTCGGTGCGGCGGTACCGATGGGCATCTCCTTATAAAACTGGCGCGAATCTGCCGAGATGACGACAGATTCGCACGCTTTGGCCACGTTGATGGCGAATTGCGTCTTGCCGACGGCCGTCGGCCCCGCAATCACGACCAATGTGGGTCGGTTAAAATTCCTTAAGTTCATCAAAACCACTCAAATCGAGGTCGTCGTAACCATCCTCGAAGCCACCGCCCAAATCGTCCTCCTCATCCAAATCCATGGGCAGCGGATCCTCCGGCGTCGGCAACTCACTCTGTTTTATGGCCTTCGGAAGTTCCTTCACCTTGTTGGTACAGCGCGGATAGGTCACGCCATCCTCCGCCTTCAAAACCTTGAGCAACTCGATGTAGAACACCTTCGGGTTGAGAAAGTCATACTCGTACATCAGATGCTGGTGCGGATCCGTGATGTAGTCCTTCAACAGGGAGTCCTTCATCACGAAAATCGGCAGTTTGGAGCGAAGCGAGAACTCATCATCTTCCTCATACTGAGGATCTTCCTTCTCCGCATCATCATGCATGTCCATCAGAGAAAGCTCCTTCTGTTTGTTCCATTTGGAATCGCAGATGTAGAAGGAAGCCAACTCGTGTCCATCCAGGCCGATGGAGGAGAGCAGGATGTTGTGGAAGTTCTCGAAGTTGTCGTTGGAGAGGATCTCTATGTCGCGAACAAAATCCTCGACCTCATCGTAATAGACCCGAAATTTGTAGTAATACATGGTGTTAGGGTTTAATGGTTGGAATGGAAGTGATTTTACTCCATGTTGGTGAAGACGTTGGTGACATCCTCGTCGTCTTCGATCTTTTCGAGCAGTTTTTCCACCTCTTCGCGCTGTTCTTCGGTGAGCGGCTTAAGGTCGTGGGGGATGCGTTCGAACTTGAAACTCTTGATTTCAAAGCCGTTCTCCTCGAAATACTTCTGCATGGGACCAAAGCTCTGGAATTCGGCATAGGCCACGATGTCGTCGCCATCGACGAAGATCTCGTCGCAGCCGCAGTCGATGAGTTCCAGTTCCAGTTCTTCAATATCGACGCCGGGTTTGTTGGCGACAACGAAGTTGCACTTGCGGTCGAAAAGGAAGTCGTGCATGTTGGGGCTGCCGAAGGATCCGCCGAGTTTGTTGAAGTAACTGCGAAGGTTGGCGACGGTGCGCTGGTTGTTATCGGTGGCCGCCTCGATGACGACAGCGATGCCGTAAGGTGCGGTGCCGGCATAGACCATCTCCTTATAGTCGGAGGTGTCCTTCTCAAAAGCGCGCTTGATGGCTCTCTCAACATTGTCTTTCGGCATATTTTCGGAACGCGCGTTCTGGATCAACAGACGCAGTTTCGCGTTGGAGTCAGGGTCGGGGCCGCCGGCCTTGGCCGCCATGGTAATTTCTTTTCCCAAACGAGTGAAAACGCGGGCCATGTTGCCCCAGCGTTTCAGTTTCCTTGCTTTTCTATATTCAAATGCTCTACCCATATAATTAATGTATTAAAGATGGTAAAAAAATCGGCTGCAAATTTACATACTTTTTTTGAAAAATAAAATCGTATTTTTGCAGCGTCAACAAAAAGAAGAAAAAAATGAAGAAACTTGTCATCCTGAGTCTGATCACCATCGCGCTTATCAGCTGTCACACAGCGAAAAAAACCACTACGGACGCCACCACGGGAGCCACGAAAGAAGCCCCTGAGAAACCCGCGCCCGCCGCAAACGCCGCTTCCATCCCCTCCCCACCGACGATCGTCTATAAGACCCGGAACGACTATTCGCAGAATGTTCCCGTCGGATACGGTGACAAGCGCATCAAATCCTTCCCCGCGCCCACCGACCTCTATACGAACGGCAAACTCGCCCTGCCCACCGCGTTGCAGGGCGGCTATTGGCTCGACAACCGCGGCATCTCCCCCGAAGTTGCCTTCCTTTCCTACACCTACTCCGAATATTCCCAACTGCCTACCGTCCCCAACGACCTCTACCAGAAGTTGTTGGACACCGATCCCATCACGGAGATGTGGGACTGCGGTCCGCGTCACACCTTCGCCGACCCTGCCAAGGAGGTCAACCAGATCATCAAAGACGGCGAGCTCAAAAGCCGCTGTCGTCAACTGAAATAACCCATTCCGATGATCAGCGTTGTCGTACCCATCTACAACGAGGCCAAGTACATCGAGGCCTGCGCCCGTTCCATCGCCGCCCAGGACTACCCGAAGGATGACCTGGAGGTGATCTTCGTGGACGGCATGAGCAACGACGGCACCCGCGAGATCTTAGCCGGACTGATGCAGGAGTACCCGTGGATGCGGATGGAGGACAATCCCCAGCAGATCGTACCGCCCGCCATGAACATCGGCATCCGCGCAGCGAAAGGCGACACCATCGTCCGCATGGACGCACATGCCGCTTTCCCCGCCAACTACCTGACGGAATTGGTGAAGCAGCAGGCGGCGCTGCACGCCGACAACGTCGGAGGCGTGTGCCGAGCCCTGCCCGCCAACGACAGCCCCATCTGCAAAAGCATCGCCGCCGCCCTCAGCAGCAGCTTCGGCATGGGCAACTCCTACTTCCGCATCGGCACCGACGAGATCCGCCCCGTCGATACCGTGCCCTTCGGCTGCTTCCACCGCACCCTCTTCGACAAAATCGGCTATTTCGACGAACAACTCATCCGCAACCAAGACGACGAATTCAACGGCCGCATCATCAAACACGGCGGCAGGATATACCTCCTGCCCCACCTGGTCATCGACTACTACACCCGCGACAGCATCCAGAAAGTGTGGAGCATGTTCTATCAATACGGACTTTTCAAACCATTGGTAAACAGAAAGTTGGGCGGACCGGCCACCACGCGCCAGTTTGCGCCCGCCTTTTTCGTGCTCGCCCTCTTCTTCGGCATCCTGCTCGCCCCCTGGAGCCCCTGGATCGCCGTTCTGCTCGCACTAATGGTACTGCTTTACCTCATTCTCGCCTTCTCCACCAGCATCCGCACGGCATCGCGCGAGAACTGCCGCCCCATGACCTTCCAAATGCCGCTCATCTTTTTCATCATCCACGCGGCCTACGGCATCGGATACCTGCATGGTATCTTCAAATTACTGACCAACAGCAGTTTCAAGGTCAAAAGCAAAAGATAAACGCCTGACGTTATTGTGAAAAGAACGCCCAAAGTCATCATTGTCGGCGCCGGCCTCGGCGGATTGGAGTGCGGCTACCTGCTCTCCCGACACGGCATGGATGTCTGCGTTCTGGAGCAGGGCGCACAGGTGGGCGGCTGCCTGCAATCGTTCCGACGGCACGGACTGCAGTTCGACACCGGCTTCCACTACGTCGGCGGGATGGGCGAAGGCGAAATCCTCCACCAGCTGTTCTCCGAATTCCGACTCACGGGCCTGCCCTGGGTCAAACTCGATACGGAGTGCTTCGACGAGGTGTTCCTCGACGGCGAACATTACGCCTTCGCCAACGGCTACGATCGCTTTGCGGATGAGTTGTCGAAGAAGTTTCCCCAACAACGCCCACACATTGCGGAATATGTGAACATGTTGCGCCGCTCGCAATCGGCACTGCTGTCGCAAGGAGGTGCCGCCGACAGCACTTCCGAGACGCTGTTGGCGACCTCCGCATACCAATACCTCCAAGAGTGCATCCCCGATGAGAGACTACGCAAAGTGCTGTCGGCCACATCTTTGAAGATGGATTTGCGAGCCGACACACTTCCGCTATATATCTTCGCCCAGATCAACGGCACCTTCGTGCAGAGCGCGTGGCGGCTGCGGGGCGGCGGACAAGTGATAGCCGACACCATAGCCGACGGCATCCGCACCCACGGCGGACAGGTACGCACCCGCACGCGCGTCACCGGCATCCACGTCAACGAAGGGAGCATCGACCACGTCATCCTCAACGATAACGAGATAATCCCCTGCGATTTAGTCATCTCAGATATCCATCCCAACGCGCTCTTCCCGCTGTTGGAAGAGGGATCTCTTCGCAAGCGATACGTACAGAGAATCAGCAGTTTGGAGAATAGTTTCGGCGTCTTCACCGTGCAACTGCTACTGAAAGAAGGTGCCGTGCGTTACCGCAACCGCAACATCTTCATCCACAATCATGCCAAAATATGGCATTCCGAGACGTGGGATGACCGTCAAAACGGGACCTCCATCGGGGTGCATTTCTCCGTGCCGACCGACGGCAGCGAATACACCCGCAACATCGACCTCTTCATGCCCATGAGTTGGCAGGAGGTGGCGCCGTGGACAGGCACCCGCCCCACGCAACGAGGCAATGATTACGACGAGTTCAAACAGCGGAACGCCGAGGCAGCCATCTCCGCAGTATTGCCTTATATTCCTGACATTCAAGGAAATATAGAAAAAATCATCGTTTCCACTCCCCTCACCTACCGCGACTACACCCACACTTTCGAGGGCAGTGCCTACGGTATCTGCAAGGACTACGACCACCTGATCAGCACCATGCTGCCCATCCGGACGCCCATTCCCAACCTGTTTCTCACGGGACAAAACGTCAATTTCCACGGGGTTCTCGGCGTCACGGTGACCGCCAAGATGACCTGTGGCCAGGTTATTTCAGCACTTCCAATGCTTTCTTGATGGTTCTGTCCGACTCGTTGATGACGGGATAAAAGCCATCGCTCTGGAACAAATTCCTGCCTATCAGGGCTTTCAACCACAGTTGCACCTCTTTTTTCGACTCATCGTTCAACAAGAGCAATCCGTTTTTCCTTTCATAATAGGAGGAAAACTCCCGCCAGATAGCCGGGGTGATCTGCATCTTACGAACGAAATCGTCCGCCGTGGGATAGGCCGCGGTGAGTTGTTTGCGATGCTGCGTGGCAAAGTTGAATGCAAACTCCGTGAGTCGGCCGGTGGAGAACACCGCATTGTAAGCCACTGCGTTGGAGTCTCTGTCGATGGGGACGAAGTAGTCGGGCATGATACCGCCGCCGCCATAGACGACCCGTCCTTTCTTGGTGGTGAAACGCAGTTTCTTATCGAGTTTGATACTGTCCTCGCTATCCATCTCGCCGTTTTCATAACGATGCAGGAGGTCTTCGTAATACTCATCAACGGTGTTGGCGTAACTACGCTGGATGCAACGGCCCGACGGGGTGTGGTAACGAGCGACCGAAAGCCGCAACGAAGAGCCATCGGCCAGGTCGAACTGCTGCTGAACCAGGCCCTTGCCGAAGGAACGGCGTCCCACAACATATCCGCGATCGTTGTCCTGGATGGCACCGGCGACGATTTCACTGGCGGAGGCGCTGAGTTCGTCCATCAGCACAACCACACCGCCCTTCTCAAACGCACCGCCAGCAGTGGCGAATATCTTTTCGGATTGGGTGTTTTTGCCTTCGGTATAGACAATCAACTCGCCCTTAGGCAGAAAGAGGTCACACACCTTGATGGCGGCGCCGAGGTAGCCACCGCTGTTGCCGCGCAGGTCAAGCACCATCGAAGACATCCCCATCTGTTTCAGTTTCGTCACGGCAGTCAGGAATTCCGTGTAAGTCTTCTCCCCAAACTGGCTCAACTTGATATAACCCACATGGTCGTTCAACATGTATGCGACATCAAGTGTCGTGGTGTTGATGGCATCACGGATGATGTTATACTTTTTGATTTCGGAAGTGCCGGGGCGCAAGATCCCGATCGTCACTTTGGTGCCGCCTTTGCCGCGCAGGAGACTGAAGACGCGGTCCTCGGAGATGTGGACACCGGCGATGTTCTCGCCGTTGACCGTAACCACGCGGTCGCCAGCCATGATGCCGGCTTTTTCGGAAGGGCCGTCCGGAATCGCCGCCACGACCATGACCGTGTCGTTCATGATGTTGAACTGGATGCCCACGCCCTCGAAGCCGCCGCCTAACGACTCCAACAGTTGCTTGTTCTCTTCCGGAGTGGCATAGACAGAGTGCGGATCCAAGGTCTGCAGCATCCCCTGGATGGCGCCGGCGAAAAGTTTGTCCTCACTCACCTCATCGCAATAGTAGCGGTCAATGTACGACAAAACCTCATCAAACTTCTGCTTGCCGTCCGACTGGGACAGTTGGGAAGTGTAGATTTTTTTTGAGACGAAAAGGGTGAGGGCGACCCCGAAGAGAAATGTCGTAATGGGGACTAACCAGCGGTTCAGATCGTTCATTATCTACTGATGATCAACTTCTTGTGCAGAATCTCCTGAGTATTGGAAAGAGTGACGATATAAACGCCGGAGGTGAGTTCGGTGAGCGGAAGTTGCATCAGACTCTGGTTGGTGTTGAGAACGACAGAGCGAACCATACGGCCGTTGGCATCGAAGATGCGGAGCAGGCCCGTGTGGAACCGCTCGGGGACGATGACGCTCAGCTGTTGGTTGGCCGGATTGGGATAGAGTTCGAACGGAGTGTCATCCACTTCGGAGATGGCATTCGGGTCCTCGGGATCTTCCGGATCGGGGACATCTTCGCCGTCGGAGCTCCACGTTGCCGCAAAACCCGAGCGCTCAATGTAGTTGTCGCTTTCAAAAAGCACCATCATCTTGCCCGTGTGGCTGATAACAGAGGCGGGAAGCGTGGTGCCCGTATAGGTGGCCAAGACCCCGGCGGTAGTGGTGTTGTCACCGTTGTAGATGGTCACATGGTCCTCGCTGCTGAGGTCGAACTGCGTGAAGTTGAGGGTGACGTATGTGGCGTTGATGGGTTCAATAATCCATCTGCAGGAAGCGTCAAAGGCATAACTCTCGTCCCCACTGCCATCCGTGAAGGTACCGCTGGGTTCATTGGAGCGTGTGGTGGTGGTGCAGGAGACATAGCGTTTGGAGGTGAAACGGAGGCGCCAGCCGCCGGCGGTTCCGGCCGCATCGGAGGTGAAGCGGACGTATGCGGCAGGTCCCTGAATGTATGGACAATCGGTAGGATTGAAGGCGTTGCCGGTGTATTCAGCCACCAGATTGCCGCCATTGTCGGGATTGCCGTCGTAGATACGGAGGAAATCATGGCCGTCTTCCAGATCGAGAGCGACGATGCCAATGGTGATCGACTTCCCGTTTTCGGGCTGGATGACGTAGGTGCAGTTGGTGTTGTTCTGATAATCGAGATGACCGCTGCCATCCTCCAGAGATCCGGCGGATGAGTTAACGGTAATGTTCTGACAATAAATCGGATAGTTGTTCAGCGGCGGGTGGATGTGATAGACGACGTCCTGATAGGAGGCAAAACCGCCGACCGCATTGGCGCCATCGGTGGCGACGGTGAAGTAGCCGTTGCCGGTGCCGCCCCAGCCGAAGTTGAAGTGGAAGAGGTCATCGCTGTCGTAGCCGTCGCACACGAACGCATGGCCGCCCTCCTCGCCATAGCCGGAGTAGATGATCGGGTAACCGTTATCCAAGTCGGCTTGCAGCAGGCCGATCCACTGCTCGTCAGTGTAGCCGCCACCGCCCCAGCTGCCCCAGCCGCCACTACGGTCAGCGTGGGCGATGTCGTTGGAGTACTTATAATAGTTCTTCAACGCACTTCTGGTGTCTTCGGTCTGAGCGCCAGAACCCTCCGGGGCAAAGCCCATCTCCACGGCGATGGCGCAATGGTAGATCAACTTCGCCACCTCGTTGTTCGCCTTGCTCAAGGCATACGGCATGGCATTGTAGTTGTACGTCTGTTGTCCGTAATTGACTGCGTGATAACCATAGTTGGAGTAGTAGGAGTGACTCCCCTGTCCCGTGGCGGGATAGCGGTAGTAGTGGATGACAGAGGCCATGGCGAGAGCGACGCAACCGCAAGGCACACGTCCGCCATAACCGAACGGTGAATCAGGGTCTTCAGGACAGAGGTCGTTGTAATAGTTCGACTGGTTCCATTTGGAACTCAGCAAAGCGGGCACGACCTCACTGCGAGTGCCGCGTGACGCCGGAGATTCCAACGCTTGCCAGCGGGCTGCAATATCCTCAGTAGCAACAAGATGTTGTTTTTTCACTTCCGAAATGATTTCTTTATAGCCATTCAGCCAATAGAGCGCGGCCGGAGCCACACCACCCAGAGGGAAGGACTCTTCCACATCGTACCCGATGATGGGCTGGAAGGCATCGTCGGCGGATAGGATGACAAAACCGCCACCTTCGAAGTTCATGACCATCAGCAAAGTGTCGTCCTCTTCTGTCAGGAAGTCAACGCTTTTAAGCGCCGCCTCATGGTGTGCTCTCTGCTGGAAAGCATTGGTTCCCAGTTGGATAAGACGATTTGCGGGCACGCCTTCGGCCAAAGTTGCAACTGGCAAAACAAAAACCAGGGAAATCAGGAAAAATAATTTTTTCATATTAAAAAAATGAGACGCAAAAATACAAGTTTTTTTGAAAAAAAGACCAGCTGTTTTGCAAAAAAAGATTTTTTCAGCCGACGTTCTCTCATCTATGACCTGTCATTCACACACGAGAAGCATACTCCGAGAGCAGGGCGGCGCAACCTTCGTTGACCTCATCCCAGGTAATGTCGAAATTACCTGTGTACCAAGGGTCTGCAATGTCATGCGGGTGGTCGGTATGGTCAAGCAACAGCGAAACCTTGTGTTGGTCGTCGCTGCCGATAATGCGCTGGATGGCAGGAAGATTCGCGCGCTCCATGGCGATGATGGCATCGAAGTACTCGTAGTCGGCGCGGGTCATCTGGCGGGCGGTCTTGCCCGTGCAGTCGATGCCGTGCTGGGCGAGGGTCCTTTTCGCCGGTGGATAGACCGGGTTGCCGATCTCTTCCACCGAGGTCGCCGCCGAGGCAATCAGAAAGCGGTCGGACAGCCCCGCATCCTTCACCATCTTCCTCATCACAAATTCAGCCATCGGACTTCGACAGATGTTGCCCAGACAAACGAACAGTATTCTCATCTTATCAACTGTAAATTTTTGATTTTAAGGAATTTCCAAAACGGAAACCACATCATTATACAAGAACTTTCCGCCCGGATATTTCGCCGTATAATCCAGATTGATCCAGATATCGCCATAACCGTCGGTGTGATAGGAGATGCCCTTTTTAGCCACCTCTTTTCGGAACAACTTCTTACGGATGAGGTTCTTCACCATCGGAAAATCCTCCTTGTTCTCGATTTTAAGTTCGGGATAGACGTGACTCTCTGTGCGGACGAGGCGCACCGTACCGCCGATGGATGTGATGCAGGCGGCAATCAGCACGGAGTAGTCGTCGCAGTCGCCGCAGAAAGTCTCCAACGACTCTGCGGCGGGCGCGATATAGTCGCGGTGGACCGGGTCGCTCACATACTGCCATTTCGAGTTAATATCCTTGAAGATAGAGAAATACTGCACGTATTGCCACCCATCCCCTTTTTGATATTTGGTGAAATTCTTGGTGGCGGTCTTCAAGGAGTATTGCCGCACGACAGGGGTGAAATGGGAGGCTTTCAAAAAGTCGCGGTAGCGCGGGAATGGCTTCTGAGTAAAGACATCGTGCAGGCTCTTTCTCTCGTTGGATACATTATAAATGAAGCCACGATACCCGTAATAGAGGTCCTTGTAGGTGTACTTGTTGACGGCTGTGGTGATAGTCAGGACGACAAGTCCCAGTCCGAGGAGAGTCCAGATGGTGAACTTGACCTTCCTCAAGAAGTAGAAGAGCACGAGAATGCTGATGATATAAACGATGACAGGAATAGTCCATCCCGTAACGGGGAAAACGCGGTGCAGGAGGACGGCAAAGGGAAAGAGCATGGCAGCGGAGAGCAGCATGAAGATCAGGCATCCCACCCACATCTGTTGTTCTCGGACAATCTCACGGGGGGACTTGCGCCGAATCCCGTAGGTACCATCGGGTTCGGGAAGTTGGTTCTCCAATTTCCTGCGCACCTTCCTGGGATTTTCGCCGGTGAAGGCGCATTTGAGCCAAAGTGAAAAATTATTCATCGGTCAATCATCTTATCAATGTTATCACTCAGAAAACGACCGCAATCCTCGAAAGTATTGAAAGTCAGTTCTTCCGGCACGACATTCGGGATCACGTTCATCTTGGTGAGCATGTACATGGGTTGCGGTTGGATAATGGTCATCAGCACCGTGACGCCGCGGGCTTGCAGATCCTTGATGGCGGTCTCCATGGCATAGAGTCCGGACTGGTCCATGAAGGAGACAAGACGCATGCGGATGATGACGATGCGGGCGTCGGTGGGGATCTCCTGCATCACCTCCTGGAAGCGGGTGATGGAGCCGAAGAAGATGGGTCCGTTGAGCCGCTGGATGTAGATCTGACGGCGCACCTCATCGGTCAGCACCTTCTCGTCTTCCCACGGCACCTCCTTGTCGAAGGCGGTCATCTGGTCGGAGTGGTAGTTGCCCTCCACCAGGTCGCTGGCGCGTTTCATGAAGAGCACGCAGGCGATGATCATGCCGATGCCGACGGCGATGAGCAGATCGACGAAGACGGTGAGTACCAGCACGGTAATGAGGACGACGGCATCCGCGCGGGGAATCTTGAGGAGGTCCTTCAGTCCCTTGAAGTCGATGATGCCGACGCCGACAGTGATGAGGATGCCGGCGAGGACAGAGAGCGGCACGTACTGCACCAACCGACCGAGCCCGAGGAGGACGGCCAGCAGGAAGAGTCCGTGCACCATGCCGGAGATGCGGTTGCGGCCGCCACTCTTCACGTTGACGACGGTGCGCATGGTGGCTCCGGCGCCCGGAAGGCCCGCGAAGAGCCCCACGGCGATGTTGCCTATCCCCTGCCCTATCAACTCGCGGTTGCTGTTGTGCTTGGTGTGCGTCATGTTGTCGGCCACCACCGAGGTGAGCAGCGTGTCGATGGAGCCCAAACCCGCCAACGTCAAGGCCGGCAGCACCGACATCTTCAACACGGCCAGCCAGTCGATGCCCGCCACCTCATGACTCACAAAGAAGGGTACGGGGAAACCCGACGGGATCTTGCCGATGGTGAGTTTCTCATCGAAACCGATGCAGACGGCTACGATCGTCATCACGATGAGCGCGACCAATGTGGCGGGGATCTTCTTGGTAATCAACGGGAAAAGATAGATGATGGCAACCGTTCCCAACCCCAGTAGCAGCCCGATGAGGTTGAAGCCGCCGATCTGCACGGGCAGCTGGGTGATCATATCGACGATGAGCACGGGCGACTTGAGTCCGAGCAGCGGATAGAGTTGCTGCACGATGATGATGATGCCGATACCGCTCATGAAGCCGGAGAGGACCGGATAAGGGATGTAGCGGATGTACTTGCCGATCTTCAAGACGCCGAAAAGGATCTGGAAGAGTCCACAGAGGATGGCGGCGATGGCCATGCTGACGACAACCGTCTCAATGCTATGGGGTTGCGTGCCCGCCCAGACGCCGGAGATGAGAGTGGCGGAGATGACCGTCATCGGTCCCGTCGGTCCACTGATCTGCGAAGGCGTGCCGCCGAACAGCGAGGCGAAAAAGCCGATCATCATCGCGCCCGTCAGACCGGCCAGAGCGCCGATGGCGCCGATGTTGCCGACCTCCTCCACACTGATGACTCCAAAGGCCTGGATGCCGAACGCCAACGCCAACGGCAAGGCCACGATTCCAGCGGTGATGCCACCGAATATGTCATTTCTCAAGTTTTTCTTCTCTAAAATCTTCATCAATCTTCAGTTTTCAAAAGTCAAATTTATTAACAGGGTATCAACAGATTACCAACACTTTACCAACATCTTTTCAACACTCTATCGCTTCAGTTTTCGCTTGACGGAATCCATCACCTGACGCACCACCACCCGTTCATTATAAAGCAAAACAAAGACATATATCAACAGCAACGCAGTGTTGATCAGCAATTTAACAGCGACATGCAAATCCACGAGGAAGGTGGAGACGGCGTAGCTGGCCAGGTAGAGCACAATCGCCAGCGCGAAGTAGCCGAAGATAGCGGGCAGTTTGTACGGGATGGGATTCCGTTTCTGGCCGACGATATAGGAGAGCAGCATGCAGATGCCGTAGCCGACCACGCCGCCCCACGCGCAGGCCATGTACCCGAAACGCGGCACGAAGATGAAGTTGACCGCCAACAGTCCCGCGCAGCCAAGCCCTGAGAAGATGGCGCCCCACCACGTCTCCTTGTTCAACTTGTACCAGAACGACAGGTTGAAATAGACGCCCATGAAGATCTCCGCCATCATCACAATGGGAACGGCCTTCAGTCCTTCCCAGTAGTCTCGTTTGATGATGTACTTGAAGACGTCGAGGTAGAGGGTGACAACCAGAAAGGCGAAAAGCGTGAACATCACGAAGTATTTCATCACCGTGGCCTGGGCCTCCTTGCTATTCTTATCCTTCTGTCCGCCAAAGACAAACGGCTCGTAGGCATAGCGGAAAGCCTGGGTGAGGATGGCGATAAGCATGGCGATCTTGACGCAGGCGCCGTAGATGCCGAGTTGCACCTCCCCTTCCGGACCGGGCACTAGGAAACGGTAGCAAATCTTGTCGGCCACCTGGTTGAGGATGCCGACTAAACCGAGGATCAAGAGCGGCCAGGTATAACGCAACATCTGCTTCAGCAGCCCGCGGTCGATGCCGAAGCGCATGGCCCGCAGTTCGGGGATGAAGCCGAAGGTGACGGCGGCAGTGCATATCAGGTTGATAACGAATATGTAGCCGACTTGGTAAGCAGGATCGTACCAGTTCATCAGGTTCGGGCAACGCTCGCAGAGGGCGGGCGCGGCGAGGAAGATGAACAGGTTGAGCCCGATGTTAGCGATGATGAAGGCGAGTTTCAGCGCGGCGAACTTGAAGGCGCGGTTCTGATAACGTAGGCGCGCGAAGAGGATGGCCTGGAAGGAATCCAAGGCAACCACCGTGGCCATGATGCGGATGAACTCGGGATGCGCCTCGTAGTCCATGACGTTGGCAATCGGCCCGCCGAAGACCATGCAGAGCAGCCAGAAGAGCAGCGACACCAGGCCGACGGCGCCGGCAGAGGTGGAGAAGGCCTTTTCAGAATCGACATCGTCGCGGTTGGCGAAGTAGAAGAAGGTGGTTTCCATTCCGAAGGTCAGCAACACCAACAGCAACGCCGTATAGGCATACAGGTTGGTGACAATGCCGTAACCGCCCGACTCCGCCGCGATCTTATACGTGTAAAGCGGCACCAACAGGTAATTCAGAAACCGCCCGAGGATGCTGCTCAGTCCATATACGGCGGTCTGCCCCACTAATTTCTTCAATGAAGGCATCTTTTTCCTCTTTTTTAGATGAATTTATCGCCGAAGTCGAGTTGCACGTCATTCACATACTGACGGATCTGCTGTTCATTCTCTTTCTTGCAGATCAACAACACGTTGTCGTTGTCAACGATGATATAGTCATCCATTCCTTGGAGGACGACGGCCTTGTTTTTCGGCACGTTGATGATGCAGCGATTTGATCCGTAAGTCTTCACCTTGTTTCCAGCGACGACATTCTGGTGTTCGTCCTTCTCGCTGATGTCATACAGGGCGCCCCAGGTGCCAAGGTCGGACCAGCCGAAGTCGGCGGCATAGACGCAGACGTTGCGGGCGTGCTCCATGATGCCATAGTCGATGGATATATTCTTGCAGACCAAGTAGGTGGCCTTGATAAAGTTGTCTTCTTCCGGCGTATTGTAAAGACCCTCGCCCTGTTTGAAGAGGTCGTTCACCTCGGGAAGATACTCCTCGAAGGCCTTTTCGATCTCACGCAGCGACCAGATGAAAATGCCGGCATTCCAAAGGAACTCGCCGCTCTCCACAAACTGCTGTGCCACTTCAAGTTCCGGTTTTTCGGTAAAGATCTTGACGTCGTAGATGGAGCTGCCGCCGTAACTGCGGTCGTCGCGGTACTGGATGTAGCCGTAGCCGGTGTTGGGCGACGACGGCCGGATGCCGATGGTGAGCAGTTTAGCGTTGTCCTGCACGAACTGCATGCCTTTGAGCACCACCTCCTGGAACACATCCTCGCGGAGGATGACATGGTCGGAGGGGGCCACGACAATGATTGCGTCGGGGTTCTTCGACTTGATTTTGAAGTTGGCGTAGGCAATGCAGGGGGCGGTGTTGCGGCGGGCCGGTTCGAGCACGATCTGCTCGGGAGTCAGTTCCGGCAACTGTTCCTGCACCTGCTGGGCGTACATCGCGTTGGTGATGACATATATGTTTTCTTTCGGACAGATGTTGGCAAAGCGGTTGAACGTCTTTTGTATCAATGAAGTGCCATCATCCAGAATGTCAATAAATTGCTTGGGACGGTGGGAGCGGCTCATGGGCCAGAAACGGGCGCCCACTCCACCTGCCATGATTACGCAATAATAGTTTTTGTTCATTTCAGGTTATAGTTGAGGCCGCAAAATTACGAAAAAAAACGGAGACGAAGGAGGCAAAATCGCCCTCGATGACAACATTTGTTTTAAAATTTTGAAAATGAGTGAAAAAAACTACAGTCCCGCGTGCCGGTTGGCCCAACGTTCGGTGTAGAAGTCGTCGTAACTGCGTTTTTTCGCATCGCCGTGGACATACCATAAGAAGTGCAATGCCGACGGCAGTCCGACGACCAGCAGATAGAGCGGTCCCCAGATCTTGGAATCGACGGTATGTCCGTCCAATTCGTGCCGCAGCGTGCGCTCGTCGTGGGCGGAACCCGGGGAAAGGATGACGAAACTGCCCAGCGATCCCCCGCTGGCATGACGAGGCAACCGCGCCACCATTGCGAAACAAAAGTGACGATAGGTGATTTTACGGACGTTCTTGGCGAAAAGAAGAACGGCCATCGCCACTAAGTTTTGCGGCAACTGCCAGACAAACAGGAGGATGAAGACAAAAACATGCCAGATTTTCCGCATGGGAAGTTCACTTAAACATCATCTGCAAAATTAGTAAAAAAGCACTAAATCGCTGAAAAAAATCTTGCGAACAAGCACCCTGTCCTTTTCTTTTTATAAAAAACACTATTTTTGCGGTGACAAACTGAAAAATCTAAAACATTATGAATAAAAGATTTACGACATTTCTAATGCTGATTTTGGCGGTATTGACCGCCACAGCGCAGGAGCATGCCATCTACGTGAAGCCGCAGGGCGACGACAATGCCGACGGTTCGATGGCGGCACCCGTGCGCACGCTGAGCCGTGCGCTGGCGATGGTGGACGACTCGACCACGCACATTTACATGGCGGCGGGCACCTACACTGAGAGCCAGACGTTGGAGTTGCGCAGCAATCTCACCATAGAAGGCGGCTACGACGGCAACACCTGGCAGGTGGGCACGTCTCCCACCAACCTCTCTGTCAGCAGCATAGAGTATGTAAGCGACTACAGCCACAAGATGGCTTTCCGTTCGGCCAGTGATACCAACTGGACGTTGCTGCGGCTGACCATCGTGGTGCCGTCGGCCACCGACGCGGAGCGTTCCTCGTCAGGCAAGGGCGCCACGGTATATGGCATCCACGTGTCGGGCGCCTCGACGGGCAACCGCGTGGTGGATTGCCAGATCGTGGTCGGCAACGGCGGCAACGGGGTCATCGGCTCGCCCGGCACCGCCGGTGTGAACGGCAACAACGGCACCAGCGGCGGCGACGGCGGCCTGTCGGAGTGGACCAACGATGGCGACAGCGAAGGCATCGGCGGCAGCGCGGTCGGCTCGGGCAGCCGGGCGGGCGGACGCGGCGGCGACGGCGGTGAAGGG
>JAEEKX010000046.1 GCA_016288655.1 Bacteroidales bacterium | reverse complement strand
GGTACCGCCAGATCGAGCACATTCCGGACGACTGGGGCACGGCCGTCAACGTCCAGTCCAGGGTGTTCGGCAACATGGGCGACACCTCCGCCACCGGCGTGGCCTTCACACGCAACCCCGCCACCGGCGAGAACCAGTTCTATGGCGCATGGCTCATCAACGCCCAGGGCGAGGACGTCGTCGCTGGTATCCGTACCCCCAACCCGCTCAACGACGACACCAAGAACGAGCAGAACAAGCACCTCCACTCCATGCAGGAGCTCATGCCCGAGACCTACAAGGAACTCTGCGACATCCGCAACATCTTGGAAGACAACTACAAGGATATGCTCGACATCGAGTTCACCATTCAGGAAGGCCAACTCTTCATGCTGCAGTGCCGTGTCGGCAAACGCACCGGCATCGCCGCCCTCAACATGGCCCTCGACATGCTGCATGAAGGCCGTATCACTGACGACGAAGTGGTGATGCGCCTCCAGCCCGCCCAGATGGACGAACTGCTGCACCCCATCCTCGAAGCCGCCGATGAGAAGAAACATACCGTCATCGCCAAGGGTCTTCCCGCTGGCCCCGGCGGCGCCGTCGGCGTCATCGCCCTCGACAGCGACAAGTCCAAGGAATACACTGCCCAGAAGGTCAAGAACATCCTCGTCCGTGAGGAGACCAACCCCGAAGACGTTGAGGGTATGCGCTCCGCCGACGGCATCCTGACCGCCCGCGGCGGCATGACCTCCCACGCGGCCCTCGTCGCCCGTGGTTGGGGCAAGTGCTGCATCGTCGGCTGCGACGCCATCAAGATTGACATGAGCACTCGCACCGTCACCATCGCCGGCAAGACCTACAGAGAGGGCGACACCCTCTCCCTTAATGGCGCCAAGGGTTACGTCTATGACGAGCCGGTCCACATGATCGACTCCACCGAGAACCCGCGCTTCCAGGAGTTCATGGCCATCGTCGCCAAATACCAGGGCATGGGCGTGCGCACCAACGCCGACACCCCCGAGGATGCCCAGAACGCCGTCAACTTCGGCGCGGAGGGCATCGGCCTCTTCCGTATCGAGCACATGTTCTATGGCGAACACGGCGCGAAATCCCTCGAGAAACTCCGCAACATGATCCTCTGCGACACCAAGGAAGAGCGTATTGCCGCCCTGAACGACATGGAGGAAGACATCCGCGAGGCCGCCAAGGGCACCCTCAAAGTGCTCAACGGCAAGCCGCTCACCTTCCGCCTCATGGACCCGCCGTTGCATGAATTCGTCCCCCAGACCGAGGAGAAACAGCGTGCCAAAGCCAAGGAGCGCGGCATCACCTTCGAGGCCATCAAGAAGAAGATCGACGCCCTCCACGAAGTCAACCCGATGATGGGCCTCCGCGGCGTGCGCCTCGGCATCGTCTATCCTGAAATCTCCGAAACCCAGTTCCGCGCCCTCTTCCAGGCCACCGCTGAATTGATGAACGAGGGCTTCGACCCGCACCTTGAAATCATGGTCCCGCTCACCATCGACGTGAAGGAACTCAAGAACCAGAAGGTCATCGCCGACCGCGTCCAGGCGGAAGTCGAAAAGAAGTTCAACGTCAAGATCAACTACCTCTACGGTACGATGATCGAGATCCCGCGCGCCACCCTCATGGCCGACGAGATCGCCGAAGTCGCCCAGTTCTTCTCCTTCGGTACCAACGACCTGACCCAGATGACCCTCGGCTTCTCCCGCGACGATGTCAACGAGATCATCCATACCTACATCGACGAGAAGATCATCCCCGCCGACCCGTTCAAGACTTTGGACCAGGCCGGTGTCGGCCAACTCGTACAGTGCGGCGTGCAGCGCGGCCGTTTCGTCAACCCGAAACTGAAGGTCGGCGTCTGCGGCGAGCACGGCGGTGACCCGGCCTCCGTGGAGTTCTTCTACAAGACTGGCATGACCTACGTCTCCTGCAGCCCGTTCCGCGTACCGGTAGCCCGTTTGGCCGCTGCTCAGTCCGCCATCAAGGGCAAAAAAATGCAGGCATGCGGAGGCAATTGTGCCTGTCATAAATAATTGATTAATAGAAGCATGGAACTTAAATCGTTCTTTACACCGGTAGATGTGACCGCCTTGGAGCCCTTCGAGAGCGCCGAGGAGTCACATCTCCTTTTTCATTGCATCGACATCTGGCAAGAGGACGAGCCCGCGCTCGACGGTCGGCAGTTCGCCATCATTGGAGTGCCCGAAGCCCGCAATGCCTTCAACAACCCCAACACCAACCTCGCCCCGGACGAGGTGCGACGCTATCTGTACGGACTTTACTGCTGGGATAAGCCCGCCAACATCATCGACCTGGGTAACCTCATCCCCGGCGGCGATGTCAATGACACCTACCAGGCGCTCTCCGAGATCCTGGCCATGCTCATCCAGGAGGGAATTATCCCCATCATTATCGGCGGCAGCAACGACCTCGCCTTCGCCAACTACAAGGCGTACGAACTGCTGCAAAAGGTGATCAACATCGTCTCCGTTGACGCCCGCTTCGACTTGGGCGGCGACGGCATCCCGATGAAATCCAACGCCTATCTGAGCAAGATCATCCTGCAACAGCCCAACTTCCTCCTCAACTACTCCAACATCGGCTACCAGACCTACATGAATAGCCCCGAGACCATCGAAATGATGGAGAAACTCTACTTCGAGACCTATCGTGTCGGCCTGCTCCGTCAGGACATGTCGGAGGTCGAACCCATCGTGCGCAATGCCGAGATGCTGTCGCTCGATGTCTCCGCCATCCGTCATCCCGACGCCCCCGGCAACCCCAACAGTTCCGCCAACGGCTTCTATGGGGAGGAGATCTGCCAGGTGGCCATGTACGCCGGCCTGAGCGACAAACTCACCTCCTTCGGCGTCTATGAGTATGACCCGTTGCTCGACTACAACGGACAGACGGCGCAACTTCTGGGACATGTCATCTGGTATTTCATCGAGGGCGCGCTCAACCGCTGCGACGACCTCGATTTCAAGGACCAGAGCAACTACACCAAGTACAGTGTCTCCGTCACCGGCACCGCCGAGGAGATGGTCTTCTATTGCAGCAAGAAAACTGGACGTTGGTGGACCGTCGTGCCTGTCATCAACATGCAGAAAAACACGCAGCAGGTCTATTATCTGCCCTGTTCGCTCAACGATTACCACACCGCCTGCAATGATAAGATACCCGATCGTTGGTGGCGTGCTTTCAACAAGTTCAACCATTAAAACCATAGTGTTATGAAGTTAAAAAAACTATTTCTCCTTGTCCTGATTTGCGCTTGCCTTCCCATGGCAAAGGCGCAGGAGCCGGCACCCGCTGATGCGGCCGCTACCGCTGCCGACACGCTCACCAACTGGCAGAAATACTGGAAGTTCACCGGCTTGGTCACCTTCAATCTGACGGAGACCATGCAGTGGAACTGGGCTGCAGGTGGCAACAACAACGGTAATGGCATTTTGGCCTGCAACCTCAAACTCGCCTACAAGAAAGACAAGATCTCTTGGGAAACCACGTTCGACTCCGACTACGGCTGGATGTGGGCACCGAGCACCGCCTTCAAATGGAGAAAATCCAACGACAAGATCGTCTTCTCCACCAAATTCGGTTGGGAGTTCCACAAGACCTGGTACCTCACCGTGATGGCCGGCTTCAAGTCTCACTACCACGATGGTTACGACTATAAGATCGGCGACGACAAGGTGGAGACCAAGACTTATGCCTACAACTGGCTCTCCCCGTCATACAGCGACCTCTCCGTCGGTATCGACTGGAAACCGAACGACATCTTCACCGTCTATCTCTCTCCGGTAGCAGGTCGTATCACCACTGTCTTGCAAAGAAATGATGACACCCTCCATACCCTTCATGCCAAATATGGTGTCCCTGACACTGTGAATTTCAAGGCTGAGTTGGGTGCCACCTTCAAGGCTGGTGTCAACTATTCGCCGGTCAAGGGGCTGAAGATCCTCTCCACGTTGACGCTCTTCACCCCCTACACCAAGAAATTCGGCAATATCGATGTTGACTGGGACTTCGCCGTCTCCTACCAGTTCTGGAAGGTGCTCAACGTCACCCTCAGTACGTCGCTCAAGTACTACGACGCCGTCAATATCGAGTGGAAAGACAAGGTGGGCGACATCCACAACAGCCCGCGTGTGCAGTTCCGCGAGATCATTGGCCTCGGCATCGGCTACAGTTTCTAAAAGCCGTTGTCCATCGGACATAAAAAAACACCAGTCGAAAGGCTGGTGTTTTTTTGTTTTGTAATGGTGCGAATTACTTCTTGAAGTAGCGGTTGAAAAGCCCTTCGAATCCCTTGCCGTGGCGTGCCTCGTCCTTGGCCATCTCGTGCACGGTGTCGTGGATGGCATCGAGGTTGTTCTCTTTGGCGATGCGGGCGATGCGCATCTTGTCCTCGCAGGCGCCGGCTTCGGCGTTCATGCGCTTCTCCAAGTTGGTCTTGGTGTCCCAAACCACTTCGCCCAAGAGTTCGGCGAACTTGGCGGCGTGTTCGGCCTCTTCCCAAGCATAGCGCTTGAAGGCCTCTGCGATCTCCGGATAGCCCTCGCGGTCGGCCTGACGGCTCATCGCCAAGTACATGCCCACCTCGCTGCACTCTCCGTTGAAATGGGAACGCAGGTCGTTGATCATCTCCTCACCGGTCTCCTTCGCGATGCCAATGACATGCTCGGTGACAAAGTTGAGGGCGGTGTCCTCTTTCAACTCTTTGAACTTGCTTTTGGGGACTTTGCATTGGGGGCAGAAATCGGGCGCGTCGTCGCCCTCGTGAACGTAACCACAAACGGTGCAGATGAATTTTTTCTTCATAATGTTGATAATTAATTGGTTGTTGTAATGTTTCTAAGAATGCAAAAATACGAATTTTTCCTCTTCAAATCAGTCTTTCCCATTAGAAAATGACTAAAATTCCAGTCCGCCGCGTTCCGTGGAAGAAGCCGTTCCGTCTCCCTCGCTGATGCAGCCGTACTGGTTGACGGAATATCCTTCCGGCGCGGCGAAGGTGTACTTCGGGTCGTTGGGATCCTTTCGCTTGGCCACCTCGTAGTAGGGGAGGGAGGGGTCGCTGTAGCAGTAGCGCATGAACTTGCCGAAGATCGGCATGGCCGCGCGTCCGCCCTGCCCGTTGTCCATGGAACGGAAGTGCGCGCTGCGGTCGTCGCAACCCACCCAGACCCCGCAGGTGAGCATCGGGGTGTAACCCACGAACCAGGCGTCGGAGTGGTTGTTGGTAGTGCCGGTCTTGCCCGCCACAGGGAAGTCGAGGTTGTACCATGCCGCCGACTTGAGGCGCGCGCCGGTGCCGTGTTCCACCACGCCGCGCATCATGCAGGCCGTCTGGAAGGCCAGCAATTGGCTCATGGCATCGTGCTTCTCGGGGTGCTTCTCGAAGATGACGTTGCCGTCGCGGTCACAGATCTTCACGATGAAGTATGGCTCCACATACACTCCCTGGTTCGGGAAACAGTTGATGGCCCCCACCTGCTCGTACAACGTCAGATCGACCGCACCTAAGCTGATGGCGGGCACGGTGTCGATTTTCGACTTGATGCCCATCTTGCGCACCAGATCCACCACCGCCGCCGGACCGCCGTATTCGGGCGTCGTGATCAGTCGTGCCGACACGTTGTTGAGCGACCGCGCCAGCGCCTCCTTCAGCGTCAGCGAGGATGCTCCCGTATATTGACGCCCCACCGTCCAGACGTTGCCGTCGGGCCGGGGCACCGACACCACCTCGTTGGGTACGTAACTGCACGGCGTCAACTCGCCGTTGCTGTTCTCCATCGCACTCGAATAGACGTAGGGCTTGAAGGTGGAGCCAACCTGCCGTTGCGACAACATCACGTGGTCGAACTGCGAAACCTCGTAGTTGACCCCGCCGACGTAAGCTTTGATACGGCCGGTGTTGGATTCCACCGCCATGAACCCGCACTGGAGGAACGACTTCATGTATCGGATGGAGTCGTAAGGTGTCATCGTCACCTCCTTGCGCGCGCCGGAGCCATCCTGGCAGGGCACCGACATCTTCACCGGCGTGTTGAACTCCTTCTCGATCTCAGCGTCGCTCTTGTGCGCCGCGACCGCCGTCCGATAACGTTCGGAACAGCGTTTCGCCGTGTTCAGGATGTTCTGCGTCTGCTCCGCCGACAGTCGATAGAAGGGATGGTTTTTGTTGGATTGCTGCTCCTTGTTGAAACGCGCCTGCAACCCGGAAATCTTGTGGATGCTATCGTAAACGTAAAAATGCTCATATACAGCACGTTCCGCATACATTTGCATGGTGGAGTCAATGGTGGTGTAGATCTTGAGACCATCTGTATATATATTGTATGGTGTGCCGTTGGGTTTGAAATGCTCCGGGTCGTTGAAGAAGTCCTGCAGGTAGGTGCGCACGTATTCGCGGAAGTAGGTCGCCTGTCCTGTGGTGTGGTCCTCCTGCATGAAGTTGAGTACCAACGGGCTGGCTTGGTGTTGCTCACACTCTTCCCGCGTGATGAAGTTGTATTTCCGCATCTGGTCGATGACCACGTTGCGGCGTCCCTTCGCCTTGTCCGGATGGGTGCGCGGATTGTAGGCGCCCGGGGCTTTCAACATGCCGACCAACAGCGCCGACTGCTCGATGGAGAGCTGGGCGGGGGTGGTGTTGAAATAGCGGTGCGACGCCGTCTCGATGCCCATCGCCTGGTGCGAGAAATCGACCGTGTTGAGGTAGAGCGTCAGAATCTCGTCCTTCGAATATTCCCGTTCGAGCATCACCGCCACGATCCACTCCTGGAGTTTCGATTTGATCAGACTCGTGCCGGGTTTGCGGGGATAGAGGTTCTTGGCCAATTGCTGGGTGATGGTGCTGCCGCCGCCGTTGTCGCTGTGGAACACTACGCCCATCGCCACACGCCCCAGCGCGCGGAAGTCGATGCCGGAGTGCTCGTAGAAACGGGCATCCTCGGTGGCGATCAACGCGTGGATGATGTTCGGCGACAACTCGGAGTACTTGCAGTTGGAACGGTTCTCCACGAAATAGCGCCCCAACTCCGCGCCGCCGGCGTCATACACGATGGTCGCCTGCTGGTTGCCCTCGATGTCCTTCTCCAACTGCTCCACCGATGGGATGTTTTTGGAAAGGATGTAAAAAGTGAGCGACAGCCCCCCGGCAAACAACAGCAGGAAGATGGCGTACAGGCACCAAAAAATCTTGATGCCCCTCGGATTGCCCTTCACGCTTGAAGATGTACTGCTCTTCGGGGACTTTTTTTGCTTTGAATCACTTCCATTGGTGTACATGGCGGTAGGTGTTAAAGGTCTATGGTTGCTTGTTCTTTTTCAAAAGTTGCTGCGCCTCGCGGTCGAGCCGGTTGTACCAGTCTTCTCCGTATTTGCGGATGAGCGGACCGCGAAGGAACTGATATACGGGAATGCCCTCTTTCTCACCTAATTGACAAGCACTTTCGCAAACATACCAACGGTGGTAGTTAAGTGCTTCGTAATCAGGTAGCTTTTTGATTCTGATGGGATAAAGGTGGCAGGAAATCGGCTTGTGAAAGTCAATCTTGCCGTTCAGGAACGCCTTCTCGATGGCGCATTTGGCGACTCCATCGTCATAATAGACGTATGCGCAGGCCTCGTCGGAAAGCAGCGGGGTGGCGAACTCCCCCTCCATGTCGTAGTCGAACGTGCCGTCGGCGTCCACCTTGGCCACGCCCTCCTCCGTCATGTATTGCTTGAAGACGGGGTAGTTGTCCTCCAACTCTCCGATCTCCAGCGGGTCGAGCGGCGCGCCGGCATCCCCCTCGATACAACACTCCCCGCGGCATTCCGCCAGATCGCAACAGAACTTGTTGAAAATGAGTTCGTCGGATACGAGGATGTTGTCGATGATGATCATGGTATGATTTCCGAATTTGCCTGCAAAGGTACGAATTTTTTTATAAAAAAGGACTTGAAAGCGATCTCTCAAGTCCTTTTGTGTGAAAAATGGGCAGAACCGTTACAGTCTGCGGAATTGGCAGGTGAAGTGGCGCATCAACTCGGCCTCCCAGGTGATCTCCAGACCGCGCTTGATGGTGTCGCGGCGGTCATAGACATTCTTGAGGGCGGCGGCGATGACGTCCATGTGGTTGTTGGTATAGACGCGGCGCGGGATGCAGAGGCGGACGAAGTCGTTGCCGCCGAAGCGGTTCTCGCGGGTCACGGGGTCGCGGTCGGCGAGGACGTATCCGATTTCGCAGGCGCGGATGCCGGCCTCGAGGTAGAGTTCGCAGGTGAGAGTCTGGGCGGGGAACTCCTCCTTGGGGATGTTGGTGAGCACCTTGTCGGCGTCGACGAAGATGGCGTGGCCACCGGCGGGACGCTGGTAGGGGATGCCGTACTCGTCGAGCTTGGCGGCGAGGTAGTGGACCTGTTTGATGCGGGTCTCGACCATCTCGAACTCGAGGTTCTCCTTCAGACCGACGGCCAGGGCGTCCATGTCGCGGCCGTTCATACCGCCGTAGGTGAGGAAGCCTTCGAAGGGGATGCAGAACATCTTGGCACCTTCGTACCACTCCTGCTTGTTGGTGGCGATGAAGCCGCCCATGTTGACGAGGCCGTCTTTCTTGGCGCTCATGGTCATGCTGTCGGCATAGGAGAACATCTCCTTGCAGATCTCGCGGAGGGTCTTGTTCTCGTAGCCTTTCTCGCGGGTCTTGATGAAGTAGGCGTTCTCGATGAAGCGGGCGCTGTCGACGTTGACGGGCACGCCGTATTTGTGGCAGAGCTCGCAGGTCTCGCGGATGTTCTGCATGCTGACAGGCTGACCGCCAACGGTGTTGTTCGTCACGGTAAGGACCATGAAAGGCACATTACCTTTGTTCTCTTTCAGCACCTTTTCAAGCTTTTCGAGGCTGACGTTGCCCTTGAAGGGAACTTCAAGCTGGGTATCGTAAGCCTCAGGTACGGTAACGTCAATGGCAAAGGCCTTACGGCTCTCGATGTGGCCCTTGGTAGTGTCGAAGTGGGCGTTGCCAGGAACGACCATACCAGGTTTTACGAGGTAAGAG
>JAEEKX010000045.1 GCA_016288655.1 Bacteroidales bacterium | reverse complement strand
GCCTTGATGCCGCCTTCCATCTGCAGTTTGGCGTCATCCGGGAACTCGGTGCCGAGTTTCTCCTTGATGGTTTTCTTGAAAGCAGTGGCCAGCTCGAGAAGCTCTTCGGCCTTGATGTCGGTGTCGCTCTTGTAGCCCTTCTTCTCCTTGTACTCATCCAGCATGTCATCCAAAATCTTGCGGATGCCCTTGCCTTCGACGGGGGCGATGCCCTCGGCCTTTTCCATGACGACGTCGGCGTACATCATGATGAGGCGGCGGTAGGAGTCATAGACGAAGCGTTCGTTGCCGGTCTTCTTGATGAGGCCGGGGATGGTCTTGGAGCTGAGACCGATGTTGAGGACGGTGTCCATCATGCCGGGCATGGAGGTGCGGGCGCCGGAGCGGCAGGAGACCAGCAGCGGGTTTTCAGGATCGTCGTATTTACGGCCCATGATCTTCTCGACGTTCTCCATGGCTTTCCAAACGTCGGCCATGAGGGTGTCGGGAAGTTGGCAGTTGTTGGCATAGTATGCGGTGCAGCATTCGGTGGTGATGGTGAGGCCAGCGGGAACGGGGAGTCCCAGCAGACACATCTCCGCGAGGTTGGCACCCTTGCCACCCAGGAGATTCTTCATGTCGGCCTTGCCCTCAGCGGTCTTCCCGCCGAAGGTGTAAACGTACTTTACATTACTCATTTTCAATTATTTAATGTTAATAAATGGATGATTGTCTTTTTTGAAAAAAACGAGTGCAAATTTACATGAAAATCTTGAATATACATATTAAAAAATTAAAAAAAACACAAGCCAGTTTGTTGATAAAGTTGTATCTTTGCAGCCCAAATATGAAGAGATGAAAAAGATATTGATGATTGCCTTGGCCTGGATAGCCGTGATGAGCGTCCAAGCCCAGGATTTCGACCGTTATTTCGAGAACAAGACCCTGCGCATCAACTACTTGCACACAGGCGACGCCCAAAGCGAGAAGTTCACCCTGAAGGAGTACCACGCCGGCGGCGTATGGAGCGGCACCCGCGCCTTCCTCATGGAGCCCAACCGCTACGGCGACATTCTGATCGAGGTCTTCGACTCCATCTCCGGCGTCCCCGTCTTCTCGCGCAGTTACGACTGCCTCTTCAACGAATACCGCGCCACCGAGGAGGCCAAGACCATCACCCGCGACTTCCAGGAGTGCATCAACATCCCCTTCCCGAAGCAGACCATCAAATACACCATCACCTGCTTCAACCGGCTCGGTGTCGGCACCGTCCTCTTCGCCGGCTACTTCAACCCGAAGTCCACCCCCACCGTGCCGTTCAGCGATGACTACACGACCGTCACCCTGCACCAGGGCGGCGCCCCCGAGAAGTGCCTCGACATCCTCTTCGTGCCCGACGGCTACTCCAAAGCCGACGCCGAACTGCTCGACAAGGACCTCAAGGACTTCACCTCCTACGTGCTTGACTGCTCGCCCTACAAGGAGAACAAGAACCGCTTCAACATCCACGCCGTCAAGTGCTACTCGCAGGAGTCCGGCATCACCGACCCCAACAAGGGCATCCGCCGCAACACCGCCATCGGCTGCTCCTACAACACCATCAACACCGACCGTTACCTGATGTGCGAGAACGTGTGGCTGCTCTATGACGTCTCCGACGACACCCCGTTCGACGTCATCGTCATCCTCTGCAACTCCAAGAAATACGGCGGCGGCGGCATCTTCAACTTCTACGCCACCGTCTGCAACGGCGCTCCCGAGGCCAACTTCGTGGTCGTACACGAGATGGGACACCTCATCGGCGGATTGGCCGACGAATACGACGCCAACGGAAGCGGCGAGGACTACTTCCCCGCCGGCGTCGAACCCAAGGAGCCCAACGTCACCACATTGGTCGATTTCGGTTCCAAGTGGAAATTCATGATGGATCCCAAGACCCCCATCCCCACCCCGGAGACCCCGGAATACAATGGCAAACTTGGCGTTTACGAAGGCGCCGGCTACGTGGGCGAAGGCGTCTATCGCCCCTGGCTCGACTGCTCCATGAAGGACATCATCTACGACAACTTCTGCCCTGTCTGCACCAAGGTGCTGATCGAGATATTCGACTACTATTCCAATCGGGAAAGTAAATAGTGAATAGTGAATAGGGAGGGGTGAAAATCTATTCCTTCACCATCAATTCAGTATTGGCCACCCACAGCACGAAATAGGGCTGAGATGCGTCCACACGCTTCAGCAACACATAAAACGGACGGTCGAAAATCATCTTTTTCGGTTGCGGGCGCTCGGGGGCATCCTCGATTCCTAATACAAACTCCATGGCGGCCTCACTCTTTACGGCGGCACCATTTTCATCAAGGTGGAACGCCACCTGCTGCCATGCCTTCTCTATCGTCCAATTATCCTGGCCGACAGTGAATTGATTGCCCAGCAACGAACGGTAAACCGTGCTGATATCAAAGTCGAACTTGGGAATCAGCAGCTCATCATCTCCAACAGAAAATGTGTATTTCCATTTCGAATCCTCCATCTTCCGCTCTCTGTTTCCTTGCTCAACCAACCGGCTCACCTTCTGCTGCATTTCCGAAAAAGTGCTGAAAGCATGGTCGGGCATGTACAAAAGAATTTCGTGCTTTGCATCCTCCGGAATGAGTTTGACCAAAAAATGGCGGTCGTTCTGATAGTAAAGAATCTTGATCTGCTCCTGACACTCGCTACCCGAAGCTCCGGCCTTCCCGAAAGCCGGCACATTTTCCCCCTTGAATTTCAAGCGATTGTCGAAAGTATTGAATTGCACATCAAAAGGAAGGTCCTTCTCGAAACGGGAACGGACGACAACACTATTGCCATTGGCAATGCCCTCTGCCACATATTCGCTGGGCTTCAGGGTGTTTTGGTGGGAAGTTGACGCATTCAGCAGCTGCAGGTCACGGTACTGCGATGAAACCGCTATCGGCTCCTGAAAAATCTCCCGCGCCTTATCCCACGCATAGAGCATGGTGGCACAATACACGGCATTGGAGTCCTTCGAAATATGATGTTCCATCGTGGGCACCAACACTGTACCCCCAAACTCCGCTACATTGTCCTCATAGTGGAAAGTATCCACAAAAACAGGAGTTTTCTCTGTCTGACCTGAGGCAACGGATTGAGATTCGCCACTCGCACAACTTGCCAGCGCAATCGCTACCGAAGTCACCAAAGCAATCCCTATGAAACGATTTAAGCTTCTCATCCTTAAAATTTTCGGCAAAAATAATAAAAAAACAACAGACACCTGAAAATTGGGATAAAAAGTGTAAATTTGCAGGTTGAATTACTATGGAATATTATTAACTATAAAAAATATTTAACACTATGAGTATCACAAAGTTAGACCAAATCATTGAATTAGTAAAAACCAAACCCCAGAAACGTTTGATTGCGGCTTACGCCAACGACGCACACACGATTGAAGCCGTACACAATGCTGTGAAGATGGGCGTGGTGAAGGCCACCCTCGTCGGCGACGAAGCCACCATTCAACAGGTCTGCAAGGAAAACAATATCGACGTAAACGATTTCACCATCATCCAGGAGGCCGACGAGAACAAAGCGGCTGCCAAGGCATGTGAAATCATCAACAACGGCGAGGGCGACATCCTGATGAAGGGCTTGCTCTCCACCGACAAATACATGCGCGCCATCCTCAACAAGGAGCGCGGACTGATGCCCGGACCGAAAGCGGTGCTTTCGCACGTCACCGTGATTGAGACTCCCCGCTACCACAAGCTCATCATCTGCGGCGACGTGGCCATCATTCCCGCCCCCGACCTCAACCAGAAGATCGCCATCACCAACTACTTGGTGAACACCGCCCGCGCCCTTCAGATTGAGAAACCGAAGGTAGCTGTGCTGGCCGCCACCGAGCAGGTGCTGCCCGCCATGCCCGCCTGCGTGGATGCCTGCATCATCAGCAAGATGGCCGAACGCGGTCAGATCAAGAACGCCGTCATCGATGGCCCGCTGGGTGTGGACCTTGCCATTGACATGGAGTGCGTGCAGATCAAGAAAGTGAAGAGCGAGGTGGCCGGTGACGCCGACTGCATCGTGTTCCCGAACATCGAGACCGGCAACGTGTTCTACAAGTGCAACACCAAGCTGGCCGGTGCCGAACTCGGTGCCATGGTGGTGGGTGCCAAAGTGCCCTGCGTGCTCTCCTCACGCGGCGACTCCACCAAGACCAAACTCTACTCCATCGCCCTCGCGGCCGCAGTCGCCAAATAACGATGAAGAAACTGTTTTTCCTCGCACTGCTTGCGGCGCTGCTGCTGGCGGGATGCCACAAAGGGCCCAAGTTGATCGACTCCGACACGGTGCCGCAGGAGAACATCTTCCAACTCTACACCGTCACCTACGACGCGCAGAAGCAGGAGATGTCCGCCACCGCCACCTTCCGCATCGACCACCGCAGCGGCCAACTGCTCAAACTCACCGCTGACGCCGACGTCACCGCCGACGGCCATGCCATGAAGTTGAACAAAGAAGGCTCCTACACTTGTGAATTAGACCAATACAAGCAGAAAATCCCGTTTATCTATACCAACAACAGCCAGGCGAAGTTCAAAAACGTCGTCATTACCAACAGCATTGAGTTCTCATCGGAAGCCGTCACACTCAGCAAGGAGAAGGGAGGCACGATATCGGTGAAGGCCGAGCCGTTCGAGGAGGGCGAAAGCGTGAGTTGCATCCTATCGCGCGGCGACGACGTGGTGGAGTTCGACCTGGAGCAGGGCAACGGCAGTGTCGCGGCCAGCCCCGAATCATTAGAGAGTGTCGCCGCCGGCACCTACGACGCCCAACTGGTGCGTAAGGGATACAGCGACAAGGTGAACGCCCTCGACCGCGGCGGCCTGTGGGAGACCAAATACATTTCGAAAACTAAAAAAATCACGATCCAATGAAGACTACCCTTAGAACGCACACATGCGGAGAACTGAACGCGAGCCACATTGACGAGCAGGTGACGCTGTGCGGCTGGATTCAGAAAATCAGAAAGTTGGGAGGCATGACCTTCATCGACCTGCGCGACCGCTACGGCATCACGCAACTTGCCTTCAACGCGGAGACGAACCCCGACCTCTGCAAGCAGATCGAACCGTTCGGGCGCGAGTGGGTCATCCAGGTGACCGGCAAAGTCGCCGAGCGCTACAGCAAGAACAAGAACATCCCGACGGGCGACATCGAGATCCTCGCCGACACCATCACGGTGCTCAACGAGTCGATCACCCCGCCCTTCACCATCGAGGACGAGTCGGACGGCGGCGACGAGTTGCGCATGAAGTACCGCTACCTCGACCTGCGGCGCAACCCGGTGAAGAACAACCTGCTCTTCCGCCACAAGTTGGGCATCGCCATCCGCAACTACATGAACAACATCGGGTTCGTGGAGATCGAGACCCCCATGTTGGTGAACTCCACGCCCGAGGGCGCCCGCGACTTCGTGGTCCCTTCCCGCCTCAGCCACGGCGAGTTCTACGCCCTGCCGCAGTCGCCCCAGACCTTTAAGCAACTGCTCATGGTCTCCGGCTTCGACCGCTACTTCCAGATTGTGAAGTGCTTCCGCGACGAGGACCTCCGCGCCGACCGCCAACCTGAATTCACCCAGATCGACTGCGAAATGTCGTTCGTCACCCAGGAAGACATCCTCCAGACCTTCGAGGGGCTTATCCACTACATCTTCAAGGAGATTAAGGGGATGGAGATCGGCCCCATCGAGCGCATGACCTGGCACGATGCCATGAAATATTATGGTAGCGACAAACCGGATGCCCGTTTCGGAATGCGTTTCGTGGAGCTGAACAACGTGCTGCAGCACAAAGACTTCAAGGTTTTCAACGAAGCCGAATTGGTAGTGGGCATCGTGGCCAAAGGATGCGCACACTACTCCCGCAAGCAGCTCGACGAGCTCACCAACTTCGTGAAACGCCCGCAGGTGGGCGCCACCGGCCTCGTGTACATCCAATGCCAGGAAGACGGCCACTTCAAATCTTCCGTTGACAAGTTCTACGACCAGAACGACCTGCAGGCAGTGGCCAAGGAGTGCGGCGCCGAAACCGGCGACCTCATCCTCATCATGGCCGGTCCGCGCCTGAAGACGCAGCAACAACTCTGCCAACTCCGTTTGGAGATGGGCAGCCGCCTCGGTCTCCGCAAAGCCGGCGAGTACAAGTTGCTGTGGGTGATCGATTTCCCGCTGTTGGAGTGGGACGAAGAGACGCAGCGCTACTACGCCATGCATCACCCGTTTACCGCACCAAAACCAGAGCATGAAGCGATGTTGGAGAGCGACCCGGGTCACGTGAACGCCAACGCCTACGACTTGGTCATCAACGGCACCGAGGTGGGCGGCGGCTCCATCCGTATCCACGACAAGGAGCTGCAGAAGCGCATGTTCAAGGCGCTTGGCTTCGAGGACGAAGTGGCGCAGCAGCAGTTCGGCTTCCTGATGAACGCCTTCCAGTACGGCGCGCCCCCGCACGGCGGACTCGCCTTCGGTTTCGACCGCCTCTGCTCCGTGCTCTGCGACGCCGACTCCATCCGCGACTTCATCGCGTTCCCGAAGAACAACGCCGCCCGTGACGTCATGCTCGGCGCCCCCACCCCGATCTCCGACCTCCAGTTGAAAGAACTGGGGCTGAAGTAATGTCCGGCAAACCCTCTGCCACCGTCCGCTTCCGACAGTACCTGCTCTTGGAGAAATCGCTGTCGGCCAAGACTGCCGATGCCTACCTGCACGATGTCGGCCTGCTGGATAATTTCTTGGGAGACAAGCTATTGGAAGATGCCGACATCAACGACTTGCAGGCATTCGTGAAGCACCTGCAGGCCGACCTGCAGGCGGAGCCAACCTCGCAGGCGCGCATCGTATCGGGCCTGCGGGCCTTTTACCGCTTTCTCGTCATCGAGGGCACGATAGACAGCAATCCCGCGCAACTGCTCGACAGTCCAAAATTAGGACGGCGCCTGCCCACCGTGCTGACGGTGCCCGAGGTGGAGGCCATCATCAACGCGGTCGATCTGAGCGAACCCGAAGGACACCGCAACCGCGCCATCATCGAGGTGATGTACGGCTGCGGGCTGCGCGTGAGCGAGGTGGTGACGCTGCGGCTGTCGGAACTGCATTTCGACGAGAGTTACATCCGCGTCGTGGGCAAGGGCGACAAGGAGCGCATCGTCCCCATCGGCCTGAAGGCACAACAGGCACTGACACAGTACATCGAAGGCTGGCGGCGGCAGTTGAAGATAAAAAAAGGGTGTGCCGACTGGGTGTTCCTCAACCGCCGGGGCGGGCAGTTGTCGCGCGTGTCGATGTTCAACATCGTGAAGGCGCTGGCCCGCGAAGCCGGCATCACCAAGACCATCAGTCCGCACACCTTCCGCCACTCCTTCGCCACCCACTTGGTGGAGGGTGGCGCCGACCTGCGGGCCGTACAGGAGATGCTCGGGCATGAGAGTATCACCACCACAGAGATTTACGCCCATCTCGACCGCGAATACCTACAGAGCACCATCGCACTTTTCCATCCCCGATATTAGAAGTCGCATGATGTAAGCGCATTCCATCCTCATCCATATGCTTCTTGGAAGAAAGAGAAGCACTCTGCTCACAAGGAGAAAAGAAACCCGTTTTTTTCTCTCTTTTTCCCTGCATTTTCTCAATTTTTATGTGTACTTTTGCAGTCTGAAAAGAAGGCAAAATTATATATATGTATGTAACCACGAAAAACCATACGACTGCCGGCGGGAAGAAGGGCAGCACGTCCAAACCAACAAGTAAGAAAGCCAGTCGGAAGAGCAGCGGTCCAGCGATCACTAAAGAGCAGTGGATGAAGGTGTTCGGAGTGTTTTTGCTCCTATTCTCTATCGTCGGGTTCATCGCCATCCTGTCGTACGTGTTCACCCACAAGGCCGACCAGGCCTACCTGTTGGCCGGATCCACGACGCCAGCGGGCAACTGGATCGGGGCGTTCGGCGCCTACCTCAGCCACTGGTGCTGCGACTTCTGTTTCGGCATCTACTCCATCGGCTTCACCTTCCTTGCTTTCCTCTTTGGCATGAAGATCACCTTCGACAAGACGCTCCTGCCGCTAAAACGCACCACCGTCACGACTATCTTCACGATGGTGTGGCTCTCGATGGCCACGGCGCTCTTTGTCGTCTCCTCCGACCCCGCGGCACCGGATCCGAACACCTTCCCCGCCGGCGCCTTCGGCAACTTCATCACGGGATTCCTCGTCGAACACACCAAGGCCATCGGCACCATCTTCATCCTGCTGGCCCTCCTGCTGCTCATCCTCATCCTCTGCTACAACATATCCACCAGCACCATGGCGGAAAAGGCCGTCGCCTTCGGCTCCCTGTTCAAACGGAAAACGAAGGAAGTCCGCAAACCGCGCGTGGGAGGCCATAGAAATGACGATGAGTACGAAGATGACGAAGAAACCATGGAGCAACGGGAGACAGAGGACCTGCCCGGCCAATACATAGAGAACCTTGGCGCGTTAGGCAAAGAGTACAGCAACAACGTCATCGACCTCGGCGGCGGCGACAGCCAGCCCGAGCCCCAAAAGCCGGAGGAAGAGGTTCCTTTCGACATCCTCTCCGGCACTACGACAGATCTCCCCGCCGACGGGACAGTGGAGTCCGACCAGGAAAGCGTGGAGGAGGTGACACCGACGGAACAGCCCCAGTTGGAAGTCACGCTTCCGCTGGAGCCCTACGACCCGCGCCTCGACCTCTCCTTCTACCAATTCCCCACCACCGACCTGCTGCTCGACTACCAAGCGGCCGCCATCGACGAAGATGCCAAGATGAAGGAACTGCGCGACAAGAAGGAACGCATCGAGCAGACCCTCAAGAGTTTCGGAATCGCCATCAAGAAGATCTACGCCACCATCGGCCCCACTGTCACCCTGTACGAGATCGTGCCGATGGAGGGGGTCCGCATCAGCAAGATCAAGAACTTGGAAGACGACATCGCGCTCAGTCTCGCCGCCCTCGGCATCCGCATCATCGCCCCGATCCCGGGCAAGGGCACCATCGGCATCGAAGTGCCGAACGCCAACCCGCAGATCGTGCCGATGAAGTCGATCATCGACTCCGACAAGTTCCAGAACAACAAGTACGAACTGCCCATCGGACTGGGCAAGACCATCAGCGACGAGCCGTTCGTGGCCGACCTGGCCAAGATGCCGCACCTGCTGATGGCGGGCGCCACCGGACAGGGCAAGTCCGTCGGCCTCAACGCCATCATCGCCTCGCTGCTCTACAAGAAGCACCCCGCCGAACTGAAGTTCGTGCTCATCGACCCGAAGAAGGTGGAGTTCACCCTATACTCCATCATCGAACGGCACTACCTGGCCATGCTGCCCGGCTCCGACACACCCATCATCACCGACACCAAGAAGGTGATCTACACCCTCAACTCGTTGTGCGCCGAGATGGACGCCCGCTACGACCTGCTGCAATTGGCGCAGGTGCGCAACATCAAGGAGTACAACGCCAAGTTCTGCCAGCGCAAGCTGTCGCCCACCAACGGTCACCGCTACCTGCCCTACATCGTGCTCATCATCGACGAGTTCGGCGACCTGATCATGACGGCCGGCCGCGAAGTGGAGACTCCCATCGCGCGGTTGGCGCAACTCGCCCGCGCCATCGGCATCCACCTGGTCATCGCCACCCAGCGCCCCTCCGTCAACATCATCACCGGCATCATCAAGGCCAACTTCCCGTCGCGCATCGCCTTCCGCGTCACCTCCATCGTCGATTCCCGCACCATCCTCGACGGCAGCGGCGCCAACCAACTCATCGGCAAGGGCGACATGCTGCTCTCCACCGGCAGCGACCTAGTACGCCTGCAGTGCGCCTTCATAGACACCCCGGAAGTGGAAGCCCTCACCCGATTCATCGCCGACCAGCAGGGCTACCCCGAGCCGTTCCTGCTCCCCGAATACCTCGACGACAGCGACGCCCGCGGCGACGAAGAACCCATCAGCGCCGACGCCATCGACTCCTGCTTCATGGACGCCGCCACCCTTATCGTGGAGACCCAGATGGGATCCACCTCGCTGCTGCAACGCAAGATGAAACTCGGCTACGCCCGCGCCGGCCGCATCATGGACCAACTCGAAGAGTTCAAGATTGTCGGCCCCACCAAAGGCAGCAAGATGCGCGAAGTGCTCGTCCACTCCCCCGGCGAACTGCAGGCGATCTTCCAGAGCATGGGCCTCATCTAACCCCCGCACGACACCATGATCCTCACCGTCCCCCAAATCCGCGAAAGCGAACGCCTCACCATGGCCGAGGAACCCATCTCCTCGCTCCTGCTGATGGAACGCGCCGGCACGACATTCTACTATCAACTTGAAGACGAGCATTTCATAGACGAAGCCCAAGCCGTCTATATCTTCTGCGGCCCCGGCAACAACGGCGGCGACGGACTCGTGGTCGCCCGCCTCTTCGCCCAGAACGAACGCTACGTACACGTCGTCAACTGCTCCTTCGACAAGAAGAACACCGACGAGTTCCGCGCCAACTTCGACCGGCTCCAACAGTGGCGGCAAGAACGTCCCGACTTAGTTGAAATATCCGATTTCCAGTTTTTTATAAAACAACAACACGACCTGACGCAAAGCGTCTGCATCGACGCCGTCTTCGGCATCGGGTTGACCCGTCCGGTGGAAGGCGATTTCGCCACTGTGGTCGATTTCATCAACGACAGTTTCCCAACCGTCGTCGCCGTGGATGTGCCCAGCGGCCTATGGCCCGACAGTCCGCTGCCCGACAACGCCGTCTGCGTGCGGGCGACGCACACCTACACCTTCCAGTACATGAAGTGGGAGTTCCTGCTGCCGATGAATCGCGACGTCGTGGGCGAAGTGAAGGTGCTGGACATCGGCCTGCGGCTGCCGGAAGCGCTGAAGCGGCGGGTGATGCCCGACGAAACGGCCGTCCGCGTCGTGGATGCCGACGTCGCCGCTGCGCTTCGGCCGCACATCGACCGTTGCGCGCACAAGGGCACCTTCGGACACGCGCTGCTCATCGCCGGCTCGCGGCGGATGCCGGGCGCGGCGTTGCTGAGTGCCACGGCGGCCCTGCGCGGCGGCTGCGGCAAGCTCACCGTGCACACCACCCCCAACGTCGCCGCCGCGCTGCCCATCGCACTGCCCGAAGCCATCATCAACGCCGACAGCTGCGACGAGTGCGTCACCACCTGCCACTGGGAAGACCTCGACGGACTCAACGCCATCGCCATCGGCCCGGGCATCGGACAGGCCGCCAAGACCGAAGCGCTGCTCAAGGACCTGCTGTCGGAAGTCCACTCCCCCACCCTCTTCGACGCCGACGCGCTCAACCTGCTGGCCGCCAACAAGACGCTGCTGGCCGACCTGCCGCCCCGCTCTATCCTGACACCGCACCCCAAAGAGTTCGACCGCCTCGCCGGTGCCAGCCCCACCCACACCGACCGCCTGCAACGACTCTGCCAGTTCGCCTGCCAATACAACGTCATCGTCGTGCTGAAAGGGCACAACAGCGTCATCGCTGTGCCCCGCGACGGACAACGGTGCGACCTCTTCATCAACACCACCGGCAACCCTGGCATGGGCACCGCCGGCAGCGGCGACGTGCTCACCGGACTGATGCTGGGACTGCTCGCCCGCACGCGCCAGCCCGAAGCGGCCGCCCTGCTCGGCACCTACATCCACGGTCTCGCCGGCGACATCGCACTGGAGACCGAGTCGGAAGAGAGTCTCGTCGCCTCCGACATTACCCGCCACATCGGACGGGCTTTCAAGTACATCGAAACATATTTGCAATAGCCCTACGGGCGCGTGTCCCACACCTCGTACTTCGTAACCTGTATCTTCCGCTCCACCGAAGCGGCGATGCTATAGACCGAATTGCGTCGGTCATTCGGGTTGTCGCTCACCTCCTTGCTGGCCATCGAAGAGCCCTCCGGCTCCTCCACAATCACCAGGCGCACCACGGCGCTCTCGCGCAAGTAGGGCAGGAACGCGCCGTCGCGGTACTCGCGCAAGTAGTTGACAAACGAAGCGATACGGCGTTTCGAGAGCGCCAAGTTGTAGTCGGCGCGATGCAGCGGACTGGCGAAACCGCACACGGTAATGCGGACGCTGTGGCCTGCCTCCAGGTCCGAAAGCAGCAGCTGCGAGAACTCCTCCAGCTTGCGGAAGCCGTTCTCCACCGAGTCGGCGAAGAAGCGCTCGACGCGCTGGCGGGCGCGGTCGGCGTCGGCACCGCGCAGACCACGCGCATACTCCGTCTGGTAGGTCTCCTTCAGCGCGATGTAGTCGGCCAACGTATTGCGGTAGTTGCGCGTCGTAGTCGTGTTGGTGGTGTGCGGATCCGGCTCGTCGTTATGGAAATAAAGCGTGATGGGCAGCAGCATCGTCGCGCGCTCCGCCACCGTCACCGTGTCGGCCTCGACCGTGTCCTCGGCGGGCGGCGGCAACTCGTCGTAGCGCCAATGGTAAGTGTAGAGGTCGGTGCAGCAAGTGTCGGCATCGTCCTCGGGGCGCTTCGGGCGGTTGGATGTGAAATAGCCGTCGCCATTGTGGCGGTTCACCGTATAGTAGATGTCGTTGGCGGCGGAGTTGATGGGCACGCCGATGTTGGCGGGCGCGGTCCACTTCGACAGGGCGCCGTCGGCGTAGAAGACATCGTAGCCGCCGATGCTCACCTCCGGACAGTCGGTGCTGAAGTAGAGCCGGCCGCGCTGCGCGTCGTAGAAGGGCGTGATCTCGTTGTCGCCGCTGTTCACGGCGCTGCCGGCGTTCACGGGGTCATCGAAGTGGTTGTTCTTATAGATGGTGTACCAGATGTCGAGTTCGCCGAAGCCGTGCGGACGGTCGGAGACGAAGTACATCACGTCGTACTCCTCGCCATCGACCCAGTGGGGTTGGGTGGTGGTGGTGCCGGGCAGGTTGATGCGGCGGTTGAGCGCCTGCGGTTTGCTCCAGTGCCCGCCGCGGCGGTCGCTGCGCCAAAGCGAACACTGCAACTGCTTGCCCGACTCACGCAGACAACGGGTGAAGACCATCAGGTCGCCCGCATCGTTGAAAGTGAAGTTGCAGTTGTAGAACTTGTTGTCATTCACCAAGTTGGAAATGGACTCCGGCTTCGAATAGCCACCGATGGTCAAACGGCTGGTATAGATGCGGGTGGTCCAGAAAGGCTCAAACCACTCGCCGTAGTCTTCGCTGCTCTCGGGGCGAAGCGACGAGAAGACGAAGAGCGAGTCGGGGCGCATCACGCCGTTGTACTCGGAAAAAGAGGTGTTGATCTCGGCCGGCAGCGGCTTCACCTCCACCGGCAGCGTGTCGTGCCTGATGTAGTCGAGTTGCCGCTGGCGTTCTGCGGCGTCCGTCGCGGGCTGGGCCGCGCCTGTCAGCACGCCCATCACGCAATTGATCCATACAAGAAGCCGCATTATCCTCATCGCCTACTTCCTTATTTTATTTACATCGGCAAAAATACAATTTTTTTAGGATACAGTTGCTGATTTCTGGTTTTATCTGGGCGCCTGCGGGCTGTCCACTTTACTCCACTTCCCGGTTTTGGCGGCGTTAGGGCCCAAAGTAGCTTCCGCTGGTCGCTCTTTTGCCCCAACCGCCGCTGCAAAACCGTGCGCGTTCCGTGCCCGTTCCCATCCCTGGCGCGCGCTCTTCCGCCATTGCCGGCCAACCATTCCCCTCCCAGAAGGGGTGGGCTCAGGACGAGCCAATCCTTTCCCCACCTCTCTATAACCTGCATTCTGCCCATCATTAACATTTATTAAGAAAATTATTTTTCTCATAATCAGGTTGTTGAGTATTTTTTTTGATTTCATGACGTGAGATTGAAAAAAAAAGCAGTAATTTTGCCGCGTCAAAATAACCAACCTTTGAACCAAAGAAAAGAAATCAAAAAATGAAAACAATGAAGAAACTGTACCTGATCTTATTGGCTATAGCCATGATGGTGCCAGCGGTGACGCGGGCACAAGTGTATCAAATTCCGAACCCAGGCTTCGAGACTTGGGAAAGTTCCGCCAGCGACGCCGAGCCGACCCACTGGAACAGCTTCGCCAATGCGGAGTGCGACCTTACCATCGGCTGCGGACAACTGCAGACCACCCACCACGAGAACTCCTCCGACGTGCGCCCAGGCAGCACCGGCACCCACAGTTGCCGCATCTACGCCACCGCCGTCAACATAATATTCGTCAGCGTGGTGGCCAACGGCAACATGACCACCGGCCGCATCCGCGGTGGCTCCACGACAGCCAACAGTCCTGAGAACTACAACATCACCCGCACCAACAACCCCGACTTCGCACAAGAGTTTAACGGACGCCCCGACTACATCAAGTTCTGGTCCAAGGTGAGCGCCGCCGACCCCGCCTCCGAGGCGCGTATGAGCGCCGTTATCCACGACAACTACGACGTGCGCGATCCCATCATCGAGTCTGAATACGGCCACATCACTGGCGCCGCCATCTTCAACTACGCCGGCGACAACACCTGGCACGAGTACCAAGTACCCTTCGACTATGCCACCTACGGCAACGTCACGCCCGAATACCTCCTGCTCACCTTCACCACCAACAAGACCCCCGGTGGTGGCAGTGGCGGCGACGCCGTCTATATCGACGACATTGAGTTCGTCTATGTCTCCACGCTGAGTGCCCTGCAGAGCGGCGACGCCCAGGTACCCGGATTCGCCTCCGACATCCTCACGTACGACATCACCCTGCCGCACGGCTCCGCCCTGCCGACCGTGACCGCCACGGCCACCTCCGTCAACGGCGTGGTCACCATCACCCAGCCCACCGAGGCCAACCCTGTCGCCACCATCACGGTGACGCAAGGCCCCTCCACCACGACCTACACCATCAACTACACCATCGCAGCCGAAGAGAACGCCGACTTGGCCGACCTGCAAGTCGATGGCGTCACGGTGCCCGGCTTCACCTCCGCCACCACCGACTACACCATGCAGGTGCTCGCCACCGGCACGATGCCTGTCGTAAGCGCCACGGCCGTCTCTCCCGACGCCACGATGGAGATCACCCAGCCCACGGAGTCCAACCCCGTCGGCACGGTGGTTGTCACCTGCGGCTCCCTCACCAAAACCTACACCGTCAACATCACCCTCGTGGAACCCAACGCCGACTTGGCCGACCTGAAGGTGAACAACACCACCATCACCGGCTTCGACCCGGCCGTGACCGAATATGTCTATACCATCTTCGACACGACCTCCCTGCCCACCATCTCGGCGACGGCGGCCTCCGAATATGCCACCATAGAGGTTACCCAGCCCACGGCTGAGCAGATGACCGCCTCCGTGGTCGTCACCTGCGGCTCCCTCACCAAAACCTACACCGTGCAGGTGACCCTCGGCGTGGAGGATTTCCACCTCGCCCAAGCCACCCTCTATCCGAACCCCGCCACCGACGTGCTGAACATCGTCCTGACCGAGAATGTCGGCGCCCGCGAGGTCTCCGTCTTCAATGCCGCCGGCCAATGCGTGATGAGCGCTCCGATGAACGACAACACCGCCGCCCTCAACGTGAGCGGCCTGCAGAGCGGTCTGTACCTGATCTACGTCAAGAGCGAGTCCGCAGTCGTGAGCATCTCCAAATTCATGAAATTATAACCTTGAAATGTTCCATTTCCCAAGCCGCTTTCCTTGATGGAGAGCGGCTTTTGTATTTTTTTTCACACTTTATTTTGTGTAATAAAAAAATTTGTACATTTGCCTGCAGAAAATTTTCCAACAAATAAATCCCACTATATGAAAAAAACTACTACTTCAATGCTCTCGGCTATCGCACTGATAGCCATCTTCATGGGTCTCCAGACCCTTCAGGCCCAGAACACCACGCTTGCCGGTTGGACGATCCCCAACGGCGCCAGTTCCACCGTACTCGCCGCCGACTGCGGTGAAGGCACCTTCTACGCCGACGGCACGCACGGCTCTTCGGACTGGCCGATCGTGTCGGCTGGCACCACCCCGGGCATCTATTTCGGCAACGCCGGCGTCGTGCCCAGCAATGGACTCTGCGACGTGACCGCCGCCTCCAAGGGGTTCACCTTCATCGGCAACAACTACAACGACAACAGTTGCGTGTTCGTCGTCCCGGCCAGCGGCTACATCAACCTGATGGTGGAGTTCAACCACCGCGGTTCCAGCGCCGGTTTCTCCATCCAGACCTGGTCGCACAGCACCGACGGCGAGAACTTCGTCACCGACACCGTGATGACCGGCATGAACAGCGGCACCAACGCCACCTTCGGTAACATCCGCAGTTTCACGCTCTCCGACGACGCCGACGGCGCAGAGACACTCTACATCCGCGTCACCTTCTCTGGAGCCACCGGCACGGGCAACAACCGCATGGACAACATCCGCATCAGCGGCATGCAGGACCTGCCGATCGCCGCACAGCCGGAGTTCTCGCACATTCCGGGCAACTTCTGCAACCCCATTGAACTCACCCTCTCCTGCCCCACCGAAGGCGCATCCATCTACTACACCACCGACGGCACCGATCCCGACAACGTGACCGGAACCCTCTACACCGGACCGATCGCCATCAGCACGACGACCACCGTCAACGCCATCGCCTACGCCGACGGCTTGGACGCCAGCATGATCCACTCCGCCACCTACACCCTGCCCACCGAAGTCGCCACCGTCACGGCCTTCAAAGCGGAAGCGGAGAACACCTACATCAAACTGACCGGCGAACTTACCGCCATCTTCCAGACGGGGAGTTACCTGTTCGTGCAGGACGCCACCGCCGCCACCTGCATCTATGGCAGCGGACTGCCCAACTATGCCAACGGCAACGTCATCACGGGCGGCATCTGCGGCGTGAAGTCATCCTACAACGGACTGGTGGAGATCACCAACGCCGAGTTCCAGAACCCCACTGCCACCGCCGGCACCGCGGTCGATCCCGTTGAGGTCACCCTCGCCGACCTGAACGCCAACTTCGATGCATACGACTGCCGTCTGGTGACCGTCACCGGCGCCACCTTCCAAGCCACCACCTTCGCCAACAGCACCAACGCCGTGGCGCCGCTGATCCAGGGCACCGACACGGTGATGGTGGCCAACCAACTGCGCACCCTCGACGGCTACAGTACCCCCAGCACGCTCTGCGCCGTCACCGGCCTTGCCGTTCCCCGCTTAGGGTCCCATCGCCTCTGCCCGCGCAGCACATTCGACATCGTCCCCATGGATCCGTCCGTCCTGATCACCGCCCCCGGCTATGGACAGACTTTCGAGCAAGGAGATGTTGTAACCGCTTCATTACAAACGACCTTCTTCAACTTTGAAAACAACGCGACCATCCATGTCGAGCTGTTGCTCAACGGCAACAACGTCGCCGACCTCACCCTCAGCGATGCCACAGAACTGGCTGCTTTCCAGAACTCCGACCTCACCCCCTACCTGACAGGGCTGGGCGACTATCAGATGATCGCTTCGCTGGTCTCCGCCGACAACATAATCTATTCCACCGACACCATTATCTTCCAATACATCGCCGCCTACATTGCCATCGAGACTTCCGCGAATGCGCTGGCCTTTGAGGCCACGGGCGAGCAGCAGACCTTCACCGTCACCGGCTTCCGTCTCTCCGACGCCATCGCCGTCACGGTGAGCAGTGCCGACTTCACGGTCACGCCCGCCACATTGCCCGCCACCGCTGTCGGCGCACCCGTCACGGTGACCTTCACCGGCACGGCCTCCGCCGACGCCGTCGTCACCCTCACCTCCGACACCGTCACCGCCACCGTCGCCCTCAGCGCCATCATCCCGATCGACACTGTCATCTACGCCACCGGCTTCGAGACCACGGACGGCTTCACCGAAGAGCAGTATTACCAGAACACCGCCATCCGTTACGACGGTCCCGAAGGGCAGCAGTGGGGCACCTATTACGGCTCCATCTCCGGCACCAGCCACATCGACGGCGAACTCTCCATGCAGATGCGCTGGTACACCGCCAACCCGGACCGCATGGGTTACGGCTTCACCAACTTCGACCTCCACAACGTCACTTACGTGACCTTCTCGGCCAAATACAACAACCAGGCCGTTGACCTGCGCGTCAGCCGCTCCATCGACGGCGGCGCCACCTACGAGGAGCCCGTTGACTATTCACTCACCTCCCAACCCCAGGAGTTCTCCTACTTCGTAAGCGACTCCGGTCAATACTACGCCACCCGCCTCAAGTTCGAACTGATCTTCCAGGACAACACAGCCCCCTCCAACCAGGCCCGTCTGATCATCGACAACATCACCGTCTATGGCGTCACCGGACTGGAGCCGAGCGTGGTGGCCACGCCCACCATCTCCGTGCCGAGCAACAGTTACATGCAGGCCATCTCGGTGACGCTCGCCTGCGCCACTGAAGACGCGCAAATCCATTACACCACCGACGGCAGCGTGCCAGACGAGAGCAGCGCGCTCTACACCTACCCGCTGACTATCGACACCACCTGCACGCTCAAGGTCCGCGCCTTCAAGGGTGGCATGGATCCGAGCAACACGGCCTTCGCCGAATACGTCTTCCCGACACAGGTCGCCAACATCGCCGCCTTCAAGGCCGCGGGCGCCCTCGACAACAGCGTCAACTACAAGATCACCGGCAGCGTCACCTTTGTCTATCGCAACGGCCGCCGCATCTTCATCCAAGACGCCACCGGCGGACTGCTGGTCTATGACAACAGCACTCCCGTGATCACCCGCACCTACAACGAAGGCGACGTCATCAACAACGGCATCATCGGCACCTACACGCTTTACAACGGCATGAACGAACTGATACCCACGGCCGACTGGGAGGCCGCCTTCGGCACCGCCCCCGTCACCCCCGTCGTCATCACCGCCGACCAACTCACCAGCGACTTCGCCAGTTACGAGGCCCGGTTAGTGCGTGTCAACGCGGTCACCTTCCCCGACGGCGCCGAATTCAACACCTCCGACTACACCGAGGCCACCGCGCAGGACAACACCGGCAGTTTCGTCTTCCGCAACCAGTTCAAGACCTTGGACACTACACTGGCGGCCGGCGCAGAGGCCGACGTGGTCGGCTTGGCAGCCATCTTCGTCACCGACAACAGCACCGCCTACCAACTCTTCCCGCGCACCAACGCCGACATCATCATGATCGACACCACTGGCATCCATCAACTGGAGTTGCTCGACCTCAGCGTCTTCCCGAATCCCACCTGCGGCATCGTCACCCTGCGCGGCATGTCCTACAACGGTCCTGCGATGGTGCAAGTGTGCGACATGAACGGCCGCACACTCCTCCGTCAGCGGCTTGAGGGCTGTGATGCCCAACTCGACTTCGGCAGCTACGCCGCCGGCACCTACCTTATCCTCGTCACCTCCGCCGACGGCCGCACCGGCACGGTGAAAGTCACCAAACGATAAGAGATTGAAACCATGAGAGGCAGTTTCCACACTGCCTCTTTTTTTATCCATCCGATTCCAAATGTCAAGGATATGAACACCGTACTGATCGTCTTTGCCATCGTCTGTGCCTTGGTCGGCATCGTCGGCGCCATTGTGCCCGGACTGCCCGGGCCGCCCATCTCCTGGCTCGGCGTCCTGCTGCTGAGTTTCACCCCGTACAGCGACGATCTCACCCACTCCTTCCTGATCATCACGGGCGTGCTGGCCGCGGTCATCACGGTGCTCGACTACGTGGTGCCGGCGTGGGGCACCAAGAAGTTCGGGGGCAGCAAGGCAGGCGTATGGGGCAGCACCATCGGGCTGGTAGTGTCGATCTTCGTCCTACCCGTCCTCGGCATCACCATCGGACCGTTCGGACTGGTAGGCATCCTTTTGGGGCCGTTCCTGGGAGCGTACATCGGCGAAAAGATCCACAAGACGCCCAACAGGCAGGCCTGGCGTGCGGCTTTCGGCAGTTTCATCGGCTTCCTCGTGGGCACTTTGATGAAACTCGTTTATGGCATCGTCATCCTGGTGTTCGTGGTGAAGGATTTGATTTTAGGGGTCAAGTTTTAGTTTTTTAGATGTCAGGTGGAGAATAGGCTTCCAAAATCTAAAATTAGACAATGCCAATATTTTTCACTGTTAATTTTATGCGAAGTACAATAAATTGACATTCAGAAGATAAAATTATTTATTAACATCATTGTTTTTCTGAATCAGCCGTTGTATCTTTGTGGCCTAAACTCAAACTAAAAGAGATGCAGAGAGAAACTGGCTACTTCAACGTCCTTGCGGACTTCGGATTTAAACGTACATTTATGAACAAAGAAATTCTCATGGCGTTCCTCAATGCGTTCCTCGAGCCGATGGTGCCGAGAATCGTCGATATCGAGTACCGTCCCACAGAGCAGTTGGGAGCGACCGACCAGGAGAAGCGGATAATCGACGACATTGTGTGCACCGACAAGACGGGGCGGCGCTTCATCGTAGAGATGCAGCGTGCCCGACAGGGTTTCTTCCTCGACCGCATCTTCGTGTATGCCAGCGCCGCCATCGCTGGACAGGCGAAACGAGGCGACCGCGTCTATCGTGTCGATCCGGTCTATTGCTTCTGCATTCTCGACTTCGAGCCGGAGGTGCTGAAAGGAAGCGACCAGTTCTTCCACTTTTTCCAATTCACCGACCCCGAGAGCGGCATCACGTTGCCGCAGGAGGCACTCTGCTTTCTGGTGCTGACACGTTTCAGCAAGAAGTTGCAGGGACCCGAAGAGTGGGAAAGACTGAGCGAGCGGGAGAAGTGGGCCTACGCGCTGAAGCACAGCACCGAGTTCGGCGACCCGGAATTCTCCCATGTGACGGGCATCTTCGCGGAACTAAAAAAGATTTGCAGACTTTCAAAACTAAACGACATGGAAATACTGGAATACAAAAAGAGTGTCCTCGACTATGAGGATGTCAAGGACGCGGTACGCTGTTCTTACGAAGATGGCGAAAAAGATGGGGTGAAAAAAGGGATGGAGAAAGGGAGAGAGACAGGGAGAGAGGAAGGAAGAGAGGAAGGAATCCTAGCCGTCGCCAAGAACCTCAAGTTTGTGGGCGTGCCCGCAGCCACCATCGCCGAAGCCACCGGCCTCTCGATGAAACAAGTGGAGGCACTGTAACACCCGCCGTTGTCCGGATATGGCAAAAACCGAAAATACGGGACGAAATGAAGCAGAACCCTTTCATTTTGGTTTCAATTTGGATTGCCTTATGAATGAACGGGCAAAACACATGAAATTTCCAAATGGCAATGCATTAACGCCATCAATGGGATGAATTTTGCGAATTCGCAAAAAAATTCGTACTTTTGCACCGTCATAACGACCTCGCCGATACGCGGACAACGGGTCCTTCCGCGCACCAACGGCCAACGGACCTCCAGGACCCCAAACAAAAGAAAATGGACATCTATACCGTAGAGTGCCTGCCTGGTGTGCAGTATGAACTGCTCGGCATCGTGACGGGCAGCACCATCCAATCGAAAAACGCAATCCACGACTTCGGGGCGGAGATGAAGAGCATCTTCGGCGGCGAGTTGAGGAGTTACACCAACCTGATGGAGCAATCGCGCCGTCAAGCGCAAGAGCGCATGGTCGCGGAGGCGCAAAAGCTGGGAGCGGACGCCATCATCGGCGTGCGATTCACCACCTCCGCCATCATGGCGCAAGCTTCGGAGGTGCTGATGTACGGCACCGCCATCCGGTACAAGTAGTAGCGCTTTTTATTCATGTTTCACCGCTTTTGCGCGGAAACGTCCAGAAGAAGTTTAATCGCTTTTCCCAAAATGTGGCGAAAATCGGGCCTTCCGGGGTGAAATTTTCCCTTATGGGGTGAAGTCTGCCATATCGGGGTGAAAAAGTCGAAAAAATTTCGTAACTTTGCAGCCCCAAATTATTGACATGCCAACAGATTACGATACGGAATTACAACGGGCAAAGCGGATGCACGGCATCGTGGGGCGGTCGTCCAAGATGGACGAGGCCCTTGTGCGCGCCCTCAGAGCCGCCAAGACGGACCTGTCGGTGCTCGTCACCGGCGAGAACGGCGTGGGCAAGGAGAACGTCGCCCGTATCATCATGGAGAACAGCCGTCGCAAAAGCGGCAAATACATCACCGTCAACTGTGGTGCCATCCCGCCCGGCACCGTCGATTCCGAACTCTTCGGCCACAAGAAGGGGGCCTTCACCGGTGCCCTTGACAACCGCAAGGGATATTTCGAAGAGGCCAACGGCGGCACCATCTTCCTCGACGAGATCGGCGAACTGCCGCTGGAGACGCAGGCCCGACTCCTGCGCGTGCTTGAGAACAAGGAGTTCATCCCCGTGGGAGCGTCGGAACCGTCCCGCACCGACGTGCGCGTGATCGCCGCCACCAACGCCGACCTCGTCGCCAAGATCGCCCAGGGCAAGTTCCGGCAGGACCTCTTTTACCGGCTCAACATGATTGCCATCGTCATCCCGCCCCTGCGCGAACGAACCGAAGACCTGCCCATCCTGGTGGCCAAGTTCGCCGAGGACCTCACTACCGACAACCACTACAGCTCCGTAGAGTTCCTGCCCGAAGCCATCGACGCGCTCAAGACCTACCGCTGGCCCGGCAACATCCGGCAACTCAAGCACTTCGTGGAACGCATCGTCGTCCTGGAAACGGAGCGCACCATCGGCGCCGACACCGTCCGCCGTTACCTGCAAGACGAGCCCAACTACCCCGACAAATACGACGTCGCGCTCTCCAACAGCACCTCCGAGGAGAATTTCAAACAGTATCACCAAGTCGTCCTCGGTTACATCCAACGGCTGGAGCAGGAGATCAACACGTTGAAGGAGGGGATGCAGGAACTTTACAGACACATAGAGTCCCAGCAGGGCAGCCGCTCCCATCTGGCGCTGTCTTACAACGTCAACCCCACAGAAGAGGCCACCGCTGAAGAGGTCACCGACAACGATAGTCATGAGACACGGCAGTTGGAGGAGACGGAGTTGGAGACCATCATCGCCACGCTGCACAAGTTCGGCGGCAACCGCAAGGCCACTGCCGACGCCCTCGGCATCTCCGAACGCACCTTGTATCGCAAAATCAAGAAACATGGCCTATAAAGTCCGACGCACCCTCGTCATCCTGCTGACCGCTGTGGTAGCCACGCTGACCGGCTGCCGCGTCTCCGTGTCGCTCACCGGCGGCACCATCGACTCGCGCGCCAAGACCGTCTATATCCAGACCTTCCGTAACAACGCCGCCATCGTCAACCCGACGCTCAGCCAGCAGTTCACTACTGCGCTGAAAGATCGGGTGCAAAGCCAGACGCCCCTCACCATCGTCGATACCAAGGCGTTGGGCGACTACAGCATCGAAGGCGAAATCTCCGGCTACACCATCCGCCCCGTGGCTATCCAGGGCGACGAGACCGCTGCCATGAACCGACTCACTATCTCCGTCAACGTGCGCTTCTCCAACAAGTTCGACGAGACCCAGGACTTCGAGCAGACCTTCTCCCGCTACGCCGACTACCCCAGTGCCCAGAACTTCACCGCCATTGAAGGCTCCTTGGTGCAATCCATCAACGAAGCCCTCACCGAGGACATTTTCAACAAAGCTTTTGTCAACTGGTAAAAACTTATATATGAACGAGTTAACATCAACCATCAACGAAGCGAGTTTAGAGCGACTGCGTCAGGAGTGCGCGGAGTACCCCGCCTCGTCGCTGTCGGCCATCCTCTACCTCAAGACGTTGGAGGCGTTGCGGCCGGAGGAGTACGCCGCCGAGTGCGCACGGTGGCTGCTGTACGTGCACAACCGCGACAAGTACGCCAAGTTGCACCTGGAGGTCGAGACATCCGACGTGCCCGCATCCACCGCCACTCCCCTTTCCGAACCGATGGAGACGCAGCCCGAACACCAGCGTCCCGCCGATGTGGATCAGACCACACTCATCAATCAGCTGATTGCAGATTTTTCGGAAGAAACGCCGAAAATCCAGTTTGATCCCGAGCGCCACGACGCCACCATCAACTACAGCAAGAGCAGTTTAGTGGAGGATCCGGAGGTCGTAAGTGAAACATTAGCAAAACTTTACCTCAATCAGGGCTTCCCCGGAAAGGCCATCAAGATTTATAAGAAATTGTGCTTGCATTTTCCAGAAAAAAGTTGTTACTTTGCAACCCAAATTGAAACCATCAAAAAGAGCAGAAATTAACCATAAAAAACAGATAAATTAACCATGATTATCGTAGCCATCTTAGTCATCATCGCCAGCATAGCCCTCGGATTTTTCGTTCTGATTCAGGAGTCGAAGGGCGGCGGTCTGGCATCCAGTTTCGCCTCCTCCAACCAAATCATGGGCGTGCGCCGCACCACCGACCTCGTCGAGAAGATCACTTGGGGACTGGCCATCGCCATCTTCGTGCTCTGTCTCGCCGGCGCATTCATCTGCAAGAGCGAATATCAGGACGCGCATCCTGAAGCGGGCCAGGCGACCGAACAGCCGGCTGAGGAGTAGTCGCGATTCTTAAGAATTATGGAGAGAGAGGACCAGCATCCTCTCTTTTTCATTTACAAGGATATGAAAGCGAAAGATCGACTATTTCACCTGCTCATCCTGGTGGCGGTATGCTTCTGGGGGATGTCATTTGTATTCACCACGGGCATTTTCAACCTCTGCGCGATGTCGCCGGTGTCGTTGGTCTTCTTCCGTCTGATGATTGCCACGCCGCTGCTGGCGCTCGCCTGTCTGATCTTCTTCCCGCAGCCGCTGCGGGCCGTGCCGCGCCGCGATTGGCTCAACCTGCTGGCCCTCGGCTTCTTCGAGCCGTTCCTCTACTTCATCTTCGAGACCTACAGTCTGCAAGTCACTGCCGACGCCACCATCGTGTCGGTCATCATCGCCACCATCCCGATCCTGACGCTGCTGCTCTCCTGGTTCTACTTCAAGGAGTCGCTGTCGGCCGTCAACATCGTGGGCGTAGTGCTGTCCGTCGTGGGCGTAGTGGTGATGCTGCTGCCGTCGTTCACCGCCGCGGACGCCAACCTGCTGGGCATTGCGCTCGCCTTCGGCGCCGTGTTTACCGCCGTGGGCTACAGTTTCTTCCTCAAGAAACTCTCCGGCAGTTACAACCCCATCTTCATCGTGGCCTGCCAAAACGCCGTCGGCTTGGTTCTGTTGCTGCCGTTGATGCTGCTGATGCACTCACCGCAGGAGTTGGCCGCACAGTTCCAATACCTCAGCAACTCGACCGTGTTGTTGTACGTCGTGCTGCTGGCCGTGCTCTGCTCCACCCTGGCCTATACCATTTACGTGAAGGGAATGCAGGTGATCGGGCTGGCGCGCGCCAACACCTTCACCAACCTCATCCCGGTCTTCACGGGCATCTTCGCCTACTTCTTCATCGGCGAGGCCTTTCCGCCGCTAAAGGTCGTAGGCGCGGTGGTCGCCATCGCCGGCGTATGGGCCGCCCAGTGGAAATCGGGCACCTCCTCCCCTACTGAAAAATACTAAGTCGTTATGATAGAAAATCTTGGCAAAAGCATCCTCATCTTCGACGGAGCCTTCGGCACCGAGTTGGAGAAGCGCGGCATCATGTCGAAATGTCCGGAGATGCTGAACATCACCGCCCCCGACCAGATCGCGGCCATCCACAAGAGCTACATCGAAGCGGGGTGCGATTTCATCACCACCAACACCTTCGGTGCAAATCGCATCAAGATGCCGGACCTCGACCGTGCGATGGCCATCCGCAGCGCCATCGGACTAGCTTCGCGCTTCCGTACGACGCAGAAGGTGATGATGGACATCGGACCGTTGGGCAAGATGCTCTACCCCATGGGCGAACTCACCTTCGACGACGCTTACGAGGCCTTCAAGGAGATGGTCGTCACGGCCCGCGACCTCGTTGACGGCTTCATCTTAGAGACCTTCACCGACCTCTACGAATTGAAGTGCGCGTTGCTGGCAGTCAAGGAGAACAGCGACAAGCCCGTCTTCTCCACCATGACCTTCGACGCCACGGGGCACTCGCTCACGGGCACGTCGCCGCGCATCATGGCGGAACTGATGAGCAACATGGGTGCCGACGCTGTAGGCGTCAACTGCTCGCTCGGTCCCGATGACCTGCGCCCCATCGTTGCAGAGTTGCTGCAATACAGCGACAAGCCGGTGCTGGTGCAGCCCAACCGCGGACTGCCCACGTTGAAGGACGGCAAGGCCACCTACAGTCTTTCGCAGGAGGATTTCGCCTCCACCATGGCGGAGTTCTGTCAGCAGGGCGTGGCCGTCATCGGCGGCTGCTGCGGCACCAACCCCGACTTCATCCGTGCCATTGCCGCCAACAAGGGCCTGCCCGTTGTGCAACGCCACGTGGAGAAGCAGACTGTCATCACCTCCGCCACCCGCGTGGTGGTGTTCGACAAGGTGCGCATCTGCGGCGAGCGCATCAACCCGACCGGCAAGAAGAAGTTGAAGGAGGCCATCCTCAATGGCGACTTCGACTACCTTTTCAAGGAGGCGATCAAGCAGGAGGAGGCCGGCGCCGACCTTCTGGACGTCAACCTCGGCGTGCCCAAGACCGACGACGTCGCCAACATGAAGAAAGTGGTGACGCAGTTGGGAGAGATCACCGCGCTGCCGTTACAGATCGACTCGTCGAACCCCGCCGCCATCGAAGCCGGCTGCCGCTACTACAACGGCGTTCCGCTCATCAACTCCGTGAACGGCAACGAAGACAATATGGCGGCCATCTTCCCCATCGCCCGCAAGTACGGGGCGGTGGTGCTCGGGCTGACCATGGACGACAACGGCATCCCGCAGACGGCTGAGGAGCGGTTGGTCATCGCCAAGCGCATTCTGGCTGGAGCGGAGCAATACGGCATCGGGCGCCACCGCATGATGGCTGACACGCTTACGCTCACCTGCAGCGCCCAACAGCCATTGGTGAAGGAGACCCTGCGCGCCCTGCGCATGGTGACCGAGCAACTGGGTGTCAAGACCGCGCTCGGCGTCTCCAACGTCAGTTTCGGCATGCCCAAGCGCGAACTCATCAACAGCACCTTCCTCGCCATGGCCCTCGAAAACGGACTCACCATGCCCATCATCAACCCCTGCAACGCGATGATGGAAAATACCGTATTGGCATTCAACGCATTACGAGGAGAGAAGAACGACCTCGACGACTTTGTGGAAAAGTCGGTGGAGCAGACTGCCGCGCCTGCCCCCACCTCCACGCTCACCCTCGCCGACGCCGTCCGTCGCGGTCTCAAGGAGGACAGCATCGCCCTCACCCGGGAGGCACTCGCCACCCAGCATCCCATGGACATCATCAACAACGTGCTCATCCCCACCCTTAACACCGTCGGCAGCGACTTCGAGCAGCAGAAGATCTTCCTCCCGCAACTCATCTCCGCCTCCGAAGCGTGCAAGGAGGCCTTCGCCGTCATCAAGGAGCGGTTTTCGCAGGGCGGCAGCAACAAGGGAAACATCGTCCTCGCGACGGTCAAGGGCGACGTGCACGACATCGGCAAAAACATCGTCAAGGTGCTTTTCGAGTCGTACGGCTACAACGTCATCGACTTGGGGCGCGACACCGACAAGGAGGTCATCCTCGAGGCAGCCCGCAAGTACCATCCCATCGTCATCGGGCTCAGCGCCCTGATGACCACCACGGTGCTCTCCATGGAAGAGACCAACCTCTACCTGAAGGCCAACGGCATCGACATTCCCGTCTATGTCGGCGGCGCTGTGCTCACACCCATCCTCGCCCGAGAGATCCAAGCCGACGGCTACACCAAGGACGCCCTCGAGTTCGTGGAAGCGGTGGAACATTTCAAGGAATAAGGAGAAAAACAATACTCCATTTTAATCCATAACCACGTAGGAATCATGAAGTTGATCGTCATCACCGCACCCACCATCTTTCCCGAAGAGGGGAAGGCGTTGACCGCACTGTTCGATGCGGGCTTGGAAATTTTGCACTTGCGCAAGCCGACAGCGACAGAGGAGGAGGTGGAGACCTTGGTGCGTGAGATTCCTGAAAAGTACCGCGGGCGCATCGTTGTCCACGACTTCTTTATGTTGGCGGAGCGGCATGGCCTGCGGGGCATCCACCTCAACGGGCGGCACTCCGAGTCGCCGGCGGGTTACACCGGCCACGTCAGTTGTTCGTGCCACTCGATAGCGGAGGTTTCGGAGAAAAAAAAACACTGTAACTACGTGTTCCTCAGTCCGATATACGACAGCATCTCAAAAGAGGGCTACGGATCCGGTTTCGACGCCGGGCAGTTGCGGACGGCCCGCGACAGCGGCATCATCGACGAGAAGGTGATGGCGCTGGGCGGCATCTGCGCCGACAATCTGGCGGAAGTCGCGGCATTCGGCTTCGGTGGCGCCGCCGTATTGGGTGAGGTCTGGAGTCGTCCGAGTGCCGAGTATATTCCGCAATTCATTCATTTACAAAAGATCATCAACTCACTTCAATAACCATGAAGCAACCTGCCATCATCCTCACCATCGCTGGTTCCGACTGTTCCGGCGGTGCCGGCATCCAAGCCGACCTCAAGACCATCTCCGCCCTTGGTGCATACGCCGCCTCCGTCATCACGGCGGTGACGGTGCAGAACACCGTGGGCGTGCAGGACGTACACCCCATCCCGCCCGCCACCGTAGCGGCGCAGATCTCCGCGGTGATGACCGACCTGCAGGTTGATGCGGTGAAAATCGGCATGGTGAACGACGCCGACATCGTGCGGGCCATCGCCGCGGGCATCCGTCGCTACCAGCCCCGCTACGTGGTTTATGACCCCGTGATGGTCTCCACCAGCGGATGCCGGCTGATGGCGGAAGACACCATCGGCGTCATCCGTGAGGAGCTCTTTCCTATTGCCACCATCCTCACTCCCAACCTCCACGAAGTGAGTCTGTTGGTGGAGCGGTCTGTGCGGACGGTGGAGGAGATGGCGGCGGCGGCAGAGGAGTTGTCGCGCCGCTACAACACCGGCGTGTTGGTAAAAGGCGGACACTTGGCGGGCGGCGAGATGTGCGACATCCTCTTTGCCGACGGTCAGTTGACGCGCTTCTCCGATGAGAAGATCGAGACCGAGAACCTGCACGGCACGGGCTGCACTTTGTCGTCGGCGATCGCCACCTGCTTGGGGGCGGGCGAGCCGCTGGTAGAGGCCGTGCGCCACGCCAAGACCTACGTCACCGAAGCCATCCGGCAGGGCGCCGGCATGCGCATCGGCCACGGTCACGGACCGGTGTGGCATCAATGGACGTTGAACCAACAGCGCACGTCATGGCAAGCGTAAGACGGACGCCGTTGCGCGAACGGCCTTTTCCCGACTACACCCCGCGCGAGGAGATGTTGCACTCGGCAAGCCACGCCCTCGGGGTGCTGTGCGTGCCCGTGATGATGTGGTTGGCGGTGCGCGACTGTACAACCCCATTGGCGGCGGCGTGCATCATCGTCTATCTCACCACAGTGCTCATCACCTTTCTGGGGTCCAGTATCTACCACGGACTGCCGAAGGGGATGCCCAAACAGGTGATGCGGGTGGTGGACCACTGCGACATCTTCTTTACGATTGCGGGAACCTACACGCCCATCACCGTCATCGGCATCTGCCCGGTCAACCCGGCGTTAGGATGGTCAATCTTCTGCATCGAGTGGGGTTTGGCGATCATCGGGGCGGTGCTAAACGCCATCGACCTGAAGAAGTACTCGAAGTTCTCAATGACCTGTTACCTGGGGATGGGGTGGTGCGTCATCATCAGCTTGAAAGCCACCATCGAGGCGATGACGCTGACGGGCTTCCTCTGGATCATCGCAGGCGGCGTGGCCTTCACGGTGGGAGCGGTCACCTACCTTATCGGTAAGCGCCGCCGGTACATGCACTTCGTCTTCCACGTATTCGTGCTGATCGGCATCCTGCTGCAGTTCGTCGGGGTGTGGCAGTATTTAGTGTAGGGATTAGGATTCAGATTTCAGGGATTAGAGGGGGAATGGGTTGTGGAGAATAGAGAATAGAGAATTGAAAATGCCCGGGTGGTGAAACGCGCCCGTTCCATGCCGATAGACTTGGAGCGATTCCCGTTAGGGGATCCAGCTCAATAGGACGATTGCCGCCTGCGGCACGTTTCCCGACGGCGGCGGCGCGGCACGGGGGCAGGTGCGACGGAGCCGGCAGGTGGTTTGCCGCGCAATTCCACGGTGGTGACGGAAGAGCACGCGCCAGGGATGGGAGCGGGCACGGAACGCGCGCGGCGACCTGCGGCCGTGGGGGCCGGGCGGCGACCACCGGAAGCCGCACGACACCCTTACGGCCGCAAGAGCCGCGAAGTGAAGTAAAGCGGACAGCCCGGCCGGCGCCCTATCACTTGTAACCTATAACATGTAACCTATCACCTCTCACTTCCGATTGCTGTGGCAGTCGCAGGTGGAGGTGTATTGGATGCGCGTGGCGGGCAGCAGCCGCTCCATCGCCTCCAACTCCTCGTCGCGCAACTCCACCTGCCGCAGGTCGAGTTCGAGCAGCGTGTAGCGCAGGTCGGCGATGGAGGGCGGGAGTTCGTAAAGCGGGTTGTCCCATGCATCTATGTAGGTGAGGGACAGCAGATTGCCGATATTTTCAGGCAAGGCCTCGATATGGTTTCGGTTGATGATCAACTCCTTCAGTTCGACGAGATTGCAGAGTTCGTCGGGCAGCCGCACCAACTGGTTGGCCGACACGTCCAGGTATTGCAGATGGGTCAATTCCCCGATGCGGTAGTTGAGCATGCACAGACGGGAGCGCGAAACAATAAGTTGTTGCAAATTAGTGAGTTGAAACACCTCTTCCGGCAACGAGTCGGCTTTGATCTTCAATTTCAGACGATAGACTTCCGTGGGTGTCTTCAGCGCCTCGTCGAGGGAGGTGAAGAGCCGTTGCTGCTGCCACTCCGTCTTGGAGGAGGACTGCGCCACCACGCCGGACCGTGCCAGCATCAGGAAGATGAGCAGCAGCATGCTGGGGACAAGTCGTCGAAATTGGAAAATGGTGCGAGCCATGTTGATTTGTATCTACTTGATTTTCAGTTATTAGAAACCACCCCAGAGATACTGCCAGAGTTTGTTTTCCATGGACTTCCAGGTGGCGGAAGTTTGTTCGTACATCTTCTGGGTCGCGTCGTCGAGGAGCGGGGCGGCCTTCTTGCCCTTTCCGTTGCTGTAGAGCGTGATGGCAGCAGCTTCGGTGGCTTCGGCGGTCTTGAACATCTCGGTTTCCATCTCGAGGACGTTGTCCATGAACATCTTCTTGACGCTGCCCCAACGCACCTGGGCCAGTTTGTTGGCCTTGCGGTACTGCCAGAGGGCGGCCGCGTCGTTGCATCCGTGGTGGCCGCAGATGGCGAAAGCGGCGGGCAGTTTGGTTCCGCCGGCGTAGATGGGAATGCGCGGGCTTTGGCCGGGGTTTTCGAACGAGAACCAGCAGACGCCGCCCACGGCGTCGGGCATCCAGGCGCGGCATTGGATGATGGTGGAGTAGGAGCACCACGACATGGCCACACCGCGGTGGAACTCCACGGTGCCGGGCTTGAGGTAGTTGTACAGTGCGCGTTCGGCGCCGCCCATCCACGGGTTGGCGACGACGGAGATGGAGGTATCGTACTTCACCGCGCCGTCCTCATCTTTCACCTCCTTGATATTCAATAAGTTGGAAAGTTGGTCAAGTTCGGGGCAGCCCTCATAGGTGGCGCGGAAGAGTTCCATGACTTTGGCTGCAGAGACGGGCTGGTCGGGTTTGATGGAGAAGGGAAGGGCCTCGGCGTTGAGGTCGAAGGTCTGGCTGGGGGCGAGTTGGCTGAAGATGTACCACTCGCGGTCGCTGTGGTTCTTGCCGGCGGCATAGTCCGACTGGAAAGCGCGCCACCAGACAAACTCGCCCTGGCCGTCCCACAGTTCGTACTTCTTGGCCACGGCCTCGATGTTGTCGGAGCAGAGGAAGTAGTCGGGGTTGTTGCGGTAGAGTTTGCCGATGCGGGCGATGTTGCAGCTGACGGCGACCTGGTCGTCGGGCACGCGCTGGGCAGCCCAGATGCCGCCGATTTGGTCGGGGCCTTCACCCATGATCTCCATCTGCCATACCTCCTTCTTGTCGGCGATGGTGATGCACTCGCCGCCGTCGCCGTAGCCGTACTTGGCGACCAACTCGCCGATGAGTTTGATGGCGTCGCGGGCGTTGTCGCAACGCTGGAGGGCGACGCGCTGCAACTCTTCGATCAGGAACATCCCTTTTTCGTTCACCAGCACATCGGGACCGGAGAAAGTGCTCTCGCCCATAGCCAACTGTTTCTCGTTCAGGCAGGGATAGGCGGTGTTGAGGTAGGCGTAGGTGTGGCGGGCCTCCGGAATCTGGCCGGCCAACTTGAGCCCGGTGGTGTCGCCCGGCGTGGCGGTGTGCATGGTGCCTTTATAGACGGCGTGCATGGCACCCGACTTGTGGTCGGCGGCCGGTTCCCAGTTCACCCAGGTGCGGTACATGCCGTCGCAGGTGTGCGAGGTGATGACGGAGCCGTCGGCGCTGGCCTTGCACCCCACCATGATGGAGGTGCAGTTCTCGCCTTTCAGGTTCCATTCCCACTCCTGAGCATTCAAACACAAAATCCAGAGAAAAGAGAGGCAAATCAAAAATAATCTCTTGATATTCATTATTTTAAAAATTAAAATTCAACTATGCAAAGATACAATAAAAATGGAAAACCAAATGGGTAGAGGTTAATGTGTACATTTTTATGAGATACGCATGACATGTTGATAAAAATCACTATTTTTGCCCTTCCAAAAACAAAAGATTTAAACTATGTTAGTTATCGGTATAGCAGGAGGTTCGGGGTCAGGGAAGACCTCCGTTGTAAAAAAAATCATAGAGTCGCTGCCGCAGGACAAGGTTAGTGTGCTGTCGCAGGACGCTTACTACCGTGACAACGGCGAGTTAACGCAGGAGCAGCGCGAGGCTATCAACTTCGACCACCCGTCGGCGATCGAGTGGCCGCTGCTGGTGGAGCACATCAACATATTGAAACAGGGGGGCAGCATCGAGATGCCGACATACTCGTATGTGACGTGCCGTCGCGGGAAGGAGACCATCCCGGTGACGCCGGCGAAGGTGTTGATTGTGGAGGGCATCCTGATTTTCACCGACCCAGAGTTAGCGCAAATACTTGATTTGAAAGTATTTGTAGATACCAGTGCCGACGAGCGGCTTATCCGCATCATCCAGCGCGACGTGAACGAGCGCGGTCGCGGGCTTGACAAGTCGATCCGGCATTACCAGAAATACGTCAAGCCGATGCACGAGTCGTTCATCGAGCCGTCGAAACAGTTGGCCGACATCATTATCCCCATCGGCGGCGAGAATGTGAAGGGCATCGACATATTGACCAGCAAGATCCGACAGACGTTGGGCGAATATTGAGTCCCGCGATCTTTCCGCAGATGCAATAAAAGCCCGTTTCCGACGTTTGTGTGACAGTCATTTCTTAGAAATCTTAACCATTTTATAATGAAGAATTCGGACAACGAATACAGTTCTTTCAATTTCATCCGCTTCATCGCATCCCATTGGAAACTCCTGACAATCATCACCGTGGTGGCGGGCGTGGTGGCCTTCGTATGCGCCAGTTTCATCAAGCCGCATTACAAATCGACGGCGGTGGTGTTTGCGCCGCGCACCAACTCGATCTCCAAGATCCTGTTGGCCGAAGAGACGAACAACGAGCGCATGGACATCAAGGCCTACGCCATCGAGGAAGAGACGGAGCAGATGATGGAGTTGCTCTCTTCGCGGGAGTTGCTTGACAAGATCATCCGCAAGTACCACATGCGCGAGCATTACGAGATCGACACCGCGCGCAAGTACTGGCAGACGAAGTTGTACGAGAACATGGAGAAGAGTTTGGACATCAAGCGCACGAAGTACGGCGCCATCTCCATCACCTTCGAGGACCGGGATCCCCAGTTGGCCTGCGCCATCGCCAACGACGTGGTGAACATGCTCGACACCTTGAAGTGGGAGACGGAGAATGCCCGTGCCGCGGCGGCTTACGCAGTGATGCAGAAGCAGTTGGAGGATGTAAATGCTGAAATCGACCGCGTGGATGACTCCATCCGTGTGATCATGGAACACGGCGTTTTCGATTTCGAGACGCAGTCGGAGAGGGTGATGCAGCAGTGGGCCATTGCCGTGAAAGAGGGCAACACCGCCGCGCAGCAGCGCCTGCAGGCCCTGCTCGATACGATGGCCATCTGGGGACCACGCGCCCAGGCCCTGCACGACCTGCAGTATAGTTTCCGCGAATACCAGTCGTTAGTAAAACAGAAGATGATGGACTCCAAGGTGGATATGGACAACCACATCCCCACCAAGTTCGTGGTGCAACGCGCCATCGTCGCCGACAAGAAGTGCTACCCGAAGAAGAGTCTCATCGCCGTCTTCGCCGCCATCTCGGCACTCATCCTGACCATCATCATACTTCTGGTCATCGAGAACTTGAAGGGAATGCCGGCGAAAGGACAGGAGAAATCCAGCGAAGCCGATGCCGCTCCAGCGGAAAAAGACCAACCGAACGCCGAATAACCGCGCTGCCGCATGGACTGGAAGAAGTACGGCAAGTGGTGGTTGATCGGAGGAATGATCCTCTTCATATTGCTCAATGCATGGGCAATATACCGAGAGTTCTTGTTCGTGCCTATCCTGTCGTTGGTGGCCATCGTCGCCTACCTGCTCATTTTCCGGGTTGACCTGGCGATGTACCTCATGGCATTGAGCACACCGTTTTCCATCGTATTGGAGAACGAGAAGGTGCAGTTGAGCTTGTCGTTTCCCGCTGAGATACTGATGATTGCGCTCACCTTGCTGTTTTTGGCGCGCATCTGTTACGACCTTCGGTTGAAGCGGGAGATCGTGAGGCATCCCCTCACCATCGCCATTCTCGCCTATCTGCTGTGGATGTTCATCTGTTGCATCACGAGCGAGATTCCGTTGGTGTCGTTCAAGTTCTGGGCTTCGAAGATCTGGTTCATCTGTTCTTCCTATTTCATGGTTATCCACCTGATAGACAAGGACATCAAGAAGTGGGTGACCTATTTCAACTGTTATGCCGTCTCGTTGGCGTGCGTGGTGGTGATCACCACCATCAGGCATGCGGCGGCGGGCTTCGGCGACCACATCGCGCACTGGATCATGTCGCCGTTCTACAACGACCACACGGCCTACGGGGCGATCCTGGCGTTGTTCATCCCGGTCGTCGTGGGCTTCTTTTTCCTCCCGCAGCAACGCAAGGGCATGAAGGTCCTCTACGCCACGATGCTGCTGATCTTTTTAGGCGGTTTCTACCTCTCCTTCAGCCGCGCCGCTTGGTTGAGCATGATCGGTGCCATCGGTGTATGGTGCGTGGTGAAGTTGCGCATCAAGTTCCGTTGGCTGGCGGCGGGCGTGGTGATCATCGGCGGCCTGTTGTTCACCTTTGCGGATGACATCCTCTACTCGATGTCGCGAAACAGTCAGGACTCCTCGACGAAGAGTCTGGCCGACCACCTGCAGTCGATCTCGAACATCAGCACCGACGCGTCGAATGTGGAGCGTCTGAACCGCTGGAACTCGGCGTTCGCGATGATCGAGGAGCGGCCGCTGTTCGGCTGGGGGCCCGGGTGTTACCAGTTCTGCTACGCTCCGTTCCAGGACTACCGCTACCAGACGATCATCTCTACCGACTTCGGTGACGGCGGCAACGCCCACAGCGAGTACATCGGTCCCACGGCGGAGACCGGCTTCGTGGGGTTGGCGACAGTCTTGGCGATGATGGTGCTGGTCCTCTACTATGGGCTGAACACCTACCGTCACAGCAGCGACCCGACGGTGCGGCGGCTGTCGCTGGCGGCCACCCTGGCGTTGATCACCTACTACATCCACGGCACTATGAACAACTTCCTCGACACCGACAAACTCTCGTTGCCCTTCTGGGGGCTATTCGCGCTGATCGTGGTGCTGAACGTGAGGACGCGGAGAGAAGTCGATGCACCTGTCACCCAATAGTTTGCCCCTGTATTGCATTCGCAGACCAACACTTTCCTTTCAGTCCCAACCGTACCATTTCCGCACACGCTGACGTATTTTGCGGTCGCAGGAACAGCATCTACACCTCAGGAAATGGCTATTGGCACCGGCGGAGGATGAGGCATCCGATGTCGCAGTAGGCGCAGCGCTTGCGGGTGCAGTAGTGGCGGTAGAGTTCAAGGATCGCCTGCGAGTATAGGGCATTCGCATCAGGGAACCCGGCGGCGACATACTGCCGGGTGATGCTGTTGCGCTCAAAGGCGGCCTCTTCCAGCAACGCCAGCGCCCGCTCGGAGGCGGCCTCGTCGCCCCGAAAGGCGGCATAGGCCAACCGCACGGGCACCACCACGTTGATGACCAACAGTCCAAAAGCGGCAGTACCAATCATGCAGTGGTGGCTCGGACTGGCGCGCCCGAAGTGGAGATGGGTCTTCCAATAGTCGTGCGGCTCGAATCCGGGGAGGTCGGACAGCACCTCCAGCCCGTCGTCCGTCAGCAAATGCTCGATGATGTCGGGGATGCGGTAGAGGCATTCGCTCAACTGGGCGAGCCGCACGCAAGGGAAGTTCTGCGGGCGCAAGCGCAGCAGGTTCCACGTCTCCACCGGGATGGGGACCAGTCCGTACTTGTACCGTAGGTAATTGTACTCGTCGCGCAGGGAACAGCAGTACGCATCACCCTCATCGGGCGGCTGCTCCAACATGCCGGCCTGTCCGAAGACGAGGGAATACACCTGTAGCCGCGAGTCCTTGTGTTTGAGCAAGTACTTGTAAGGCAGACTCTTGGCAAGCAGTTCGAAGGCAGGGGCGTTTGTACGGAATCCGAAGCCGCCCACCAATCGGCGGAAGGCGGTCTCCTGCCAACTCTCGTGGCACGCGTGCAATTCGGCGAGCACCTCCTCCCGCCGTCGCTCCAGCCGACCGAAAGCCAGCCGCGTCAGCCATTCCGCGAACTGCAGGCCTGTCACCTCCGGCAGGATGCCGCGGCACGGCAGAAGGTCGCTGCTGCACGACATCTGCTCGTACTCCTCCACCATCGAGGGCGGGATGTAGCGACGCAGTTCCAACGTCGGGAAGTTGCCGCCCAGCTCCACATCATCCTCATACACCACATGCAGGATCACACTCTGGTACTTCTTGTCATGCTGGTGCCCGTGCCGGAGCCAGTCGGACGTGCGGACGTGGATCTCGACATCACCCACCCACGTGATACCGTCGATCCGGATAACCGCCTGCTTGAAGTCCGGACCCGCATCGCGGTGTGCGTGGCCCACCTTCACCAATCGCAACGCCCGATGCTCCGTCGTCTCCAACTCCGTCACCGAGAACATCTTGTTTTTCCAAAAATAGTGCAGCAACATCTCATTCATGATCAGCAATTGTAGTTGTTTTTATGCTGCAAATATATAGTAGTGGAAATGCGTTTCCTTACATTGTTGATATTTATTAAACAATTGATTTACAAATTATTACAAATCAATTTATCAACTACGAAAAGAAATTTCAGAGTCTGGCGACTATTTTTCGGAGATTTCGGCTTCCTTCTCTTCGGGCTGGTGCAGATGGTCGTCGCGGCGGTTGGCCAGCCAGTACAGGACCGGCAGCACCGTGACAACGAAGACCATGGAGATCCACGTACCGAAGCAGATGACGACACCCATGGGAGACCATAACGCGCTGTGGCTGATGATCATAGGGACAACACCCATGGAAGCAGCGGCACTGGTAAGGAAGATAGGACGCATTCTGCGCTTGCCCGCCTCCAAAGCCGCATCGTGAGCGGAATGCCCACCCTTCAAACGTAAGGTTTCGGCATAGTCGTACATGATGATGCCATTGCGGACGATGATGCCCATCAACGCCACCAACCCCAACACCGAGGTGAGCGTGAACTCCATGCCGGTGAGTTGGATTCCCAGCGTGGCGCCGAAGATGGCCAGCGAGGTCGCCCCCAAAATGAGCAGCGCCAACTTGAGACTGCGGAAATGGAAGACCAGAATCACAAAGATGACCAACACCGCGAAGATCAAGCCGTTGAAAATCTGCGGCATCAAAACATCATCCTGCATTCTGGCGCCACCCCACTTGGTCGTCACCCCATCGGGGATCTCCATCTGGGCCAGACTCTTGTCGATTTTCTTCGTCGTGCCGGTGACATTGACATTGCGCTTCACATCCGCCTGCACCGTAACCGTGTATATGCCGTTTTTATGGTAGATCTGTCCAGAGGAATAGTCATCGCATACATTCGCTATCTGTCTCAGCGGCACGGAGTTGCCTGTTAATGAGGAGATATATTCATCAGAAATATTCTGGAAATTCCCCGTGGTGTTTCGGTCGGATTTCAACACCACCTTCACCGGATAATCATCTTCCCACAAGGTTGTCATCGGAAGTCCGTCGCCATAGTCGAAGGCCAGATTGGTCATGATGGCCGGCTTGGTCACCCCCAGTCGATTGGCTTCCAAATTGTTGACATCGACATAGATACCCGATGTCAACTCATCGCGCGTGGTGGTCACCATCAGCAGATCGTCGCGTTGGCGCAACTGAGCGGCAATCTTATCGGCGGTGGCATCCACCTTCTGCCGGTCATCGCCACTCACGTCGAACTCGATCGGGAAAGCCGTCACCACATAGTCCAACTGTTTGAACCGCACATAAGCATCCGGGAAGTAGTTGATATACTTGTCCTCATACTCATCAAGCAGGGTGTTGGTCATCCGCTCGGAAGTGGTCGTGACAATCAGTTGCGCATAGTGTTTGGAGGGGAATTTCGGCGCGTAGCACATGTGGAAGCGCGGCGCGGAACTGCCGACGAAGGCGGTGACATTGGTGATGCGCTTGTCGCGGCGCAGGATGTTGGCCACCGAATCGCAGACGCGTTCGGTGCGGGACAGCGGCGAACTGTTGGGCAGGTAGATCTCCACCACGAACTGGTTGCGTTCGGTGAAGGGCATCATGCGCTGCGGGATATGCAGAAATACGAGACATCCGATGGCCACGGCCAGCACCGCCCCCAAAATCGTGAGCTTGGGGAAACGGAACGCCAGGGTAATCACCTTGTCGAACAGCCGCTGGATGAAGTCAGGGATATTGAGATTGAAACGGCGGTTCGAACTTTTTTTGAATCCCGTTTTGATGAAAGCCAACTGCACGAAAGGGATGAACAGCAGAGCCACCAGCAATGAAGTGAACAGCGTGATGGTAATGGTCCCTGGGAAAGAAGATAGGAACTCGCCGAAGATGCCAGTGCAGGTATATAGCAGCGGATAGAAGGTAATCGTGATGGCCAATGTAGCCGAAACGACCGACTTAAATAACTCTGTACCACTGGATAAGGTGGCTTCCAAACGCGGCACACCATGATCCAGTTTTTCCACGTAATTGTCGATGACCACCACGGAGTCATCCACAATGATTCCCAACACGACAAGCAATCCCGCCAAGGTGACAGTATTGATTTCAAATCCAGCCAAATACATGATACCCAGCGAGATAAACATAGTAATAGGTATCGTCATAGCGGAAATACTCGCCACACGCAGGGGTTGCATCAGCAGAATCACCAAGATGACCGTGATGATGGCGATGAGCATTTCGCGCATGAACATGTTGACCGAGTGCGACACCACCTCCGCCTGGTCGGCGACACGGAAGACGGTCACCTCGGGCGGCAGCGTCTCCTCGAACTCGTCCAGCACCCCACGGACGGCCTTGCCATACTCTACAATATTATTACCATCCAACATCTCGATGGAAAGCATGACGCATTTCTTGTCCCCATTGGCGATATAACTGGTGGGACGCGGGTACTCGCGCTCAATGCGGGCGATGTCCTTCAGCCGCACCACACTCCCGCTCGGATCGACATACACAATCTGCTCAGCCACATCGTTTTCCGACTCGTATGTTTCAGAAACATGGATGGGCGCCAAGTGCTCATCATCTTCAAAACTGCCGCTGATGGTGGTGAAATTCTGGGCGAAAAGGGCACTCGACAACATGGTGGCATCGATGCCGTAACGGACCAATTTCTGTTTATCCACATAAACGGTAATCTGCTCTTTCTGAAGGCCATAGCGTCGAAGGTTGGATACCGACGGAATGGTTCGCAGGCGGCTCTCCAACTCCGTCAGATAACCTTCCAACTCCCGATAGGTCTTCTCTTTGGATTCAATCGAGATGAGGAGGGCCGAAGTGCTCCCAAAGTCGTTGCTGGTGAAGATCCCAGCCACACCGCTGGGTAGGGAGCGTTTGAAATTGTCGGCATCCAGTCGGAACTTCGACCAAAATTCGGCATCCGCGGAAGGGTCGTCCGAAAGTTGAACATATACCACGACCATGCCGTCGGAGGTGACGGAGTAGGTCATGGATTTGTTGACTTCCTTATAACTGAAAAGGAACTCTTCCAGCGGCTTCGTCAACTGTTCTTCCACTTGATCGGATGTGGCGCCGGGATAGACACCCACGACAAGTCCCTGTCGGATAGATAGTTGCGGAAATTCCTGCTTAGGCATCTTGACGAGGGCATAGATGCCGAAGGCCACCATGAACACCACAATCAGGATGATGATGGACTTGTGCTTGACAGAGAACTCGACCGCGCTTCTAACCACCGACTTTGCCATAGCTATCTAATTGTGATAGAAGAACCTGTACTCACTTTTTGTTCACCGTTGACAATGACGGAGTCGCCGGGTTGCAGTCCATCGGTGATGATGATGCCGCGTTGTGCGAGGCCGCCGGTGACGACGGCGCGACGTACCGCCTTGCCGTTGCTGGCCATCCAGACGAAATGCTGGCCGTTCTCCATCTTCACCACGCGGTTGGGCAGGACGATGATCTGTGCCGTATCGGCAGAGGGCAGACTGACACTGCAGACCATGCCGGGCATCAGCGAGGCATCGGCGTTGGGGAGCGGGATGGTGATGTCATAGTTGTGCGACAGCGGGTTGGCGACGACGCCCTTGCTGGCGACCTTGCCGTCAAACGTCCGGTTGTCCAGTGCGGAGACGGTGATCTGGGCGGGCTGGCCGACCTGGATGTCGGAGATGCGGTTCTCCGGGATGGGCACCGTCACCTGCATCCCATGGGTTTGCAGCAGGGTGAGGGCGGTCATGCCGGGCATAACGTTGGCCCCCTCGGCGACATTCACCTGTCCGACCACGCCGGAAAACGGCGCGGTGAGTTGGCAGTTCTCAAGGTTGCGGCGCGCGATGGCCTCGGTGGAGACCGCCTGCGCCAACTTCGTCTCCATCTCCACCCACTGCACTTCGGAGATGGTGCCCTTGTCGTGCAACTGTTTGAGGCGGTCGTAGCCGTCCTGCGCCTGCCGAAGGGTGGCGACGGCGGCATCGTGACTCTGGCGATAGGTGGATTCATCGACCTGCGCGAGCAACGTGCCTGCGGCAACTTTCTGACCTTCACGCACATACACGCGCGTTACGTTGCCCGCCACTGCGAAACTGAGGGATGTGGAGGAGTTTGCCTCCACCATGCCCACATAATTCTGCGACGCGGACTCCATGCTTTCGCCAATCACCTGTATCTCAACAGGTATCGGCATCAATCGCCTGCTTTCCACCTTCCGGGAGCATCCTCCAAGCAGGACAAGCAAGGCGAGCAATATCGTGTATATTCCTTTCTTCATAATACTTACCGTATTTTACTCTAACGTAAAACGTCACTATATTGTTTCAAAAAGAAGAAAAAAATCAGCCCTAAAATTTCCTTTCAAAATCCGTCATTTTTTCGTATTTTTGCAGCCCATTATGATCATTTTTAAATGAAGAAACCGGATTACATTTTCGAGACCAGTTGGGAGATTTGCAACAAGGTCGGCGGCATCTACACGGTGCTTTCCACGAAGGCCTCCACGGTCGTCAACAACTACAAAAGCAATTACATCTGCATCGGTCCTGACATCTCCCGCGAGTCGGGCTGCAACAGCGATTTCATAGAGGATGAGAACCTTTACAGAAGTTGGCGCGAGACGGCGCTGCGCGAAGGTCTCCGCATTCGCATCGGCCGTTGGGCGGTCGCCGGGCAGCCCGTCGTCGTCCTCGTCGATTTCACCCCCTTCTTCGAGTCCAAGAACGACATTCTCACCCGCTTCTGGCTCGACTACAAACTCGACTCCATCAGCGGACAGTGGGACTACGTGGAGCCGCTGTTGTTCGGTTATGCCGCTGGCAAGGTCATCGAGAGTTTCTACCAATTCCATTGCACCGCGTTAGACAAGATCGTAGCGCAGTTCCACGAATGGATGACGGGCGGCGGGATCCTCTATCTCGAGGAGAACTGCCCGCAGGTGGCCACCGTCTTCACCACACACGCCACCGTGCTCGGCCGCTGCATCGCTGGCAATGGGCTGCCCCTCTACGGCAACATCGCGCAATACGACCCGCAGAGCACGGCCAACCGATTCGGCGTGCAGTCGAAATTCTCCCTCGAATACCTCTCGGCACAAACCGCCGACGCCTATACGACCGTTAGCGAAATCACTGAAAAAGAGTGCGTTGCATTCTTCAGCCAAAAGCCGGACGAGATCACCATCAACGGGTTCGAGAACGATTTCGTGCCGCAAGGCGACGAGTACGGGAAGAAACGCGACATTGCCCGCCGCAAGTTGCTGCAGGTGGCCTCCGCACTGCTGCAACAGCCCATCGCCCCCGATGCCATGTTGGTGCTGAACAGCGGTCGGTACGAATTCAAAAACAAGGGTATCGACCTGTTTATCAGATCATTGGCAGAATTAAAAGACCGCAACCCGCAGCGCGAAGTGGTCGCCTTCATCATGGTTCCCGCCGGCACCAGCGGCCGTCGCCCCGAACTGATAAAGAAGTTGTCCGAAAACCGCAATTTCGCCGACGCCTCTGCCGCCGTGCTGCGCGACTACGCCACCCACCCGCTGCACGATCCCTACAACGATCCGATTATCAAAGAGTTGAATCGTCTCAACTTGGACAACGCGCCCGAAAGTCCGTTGAAGGTCGTCTTCGCCCCCGTCTATCTCGACGGCCACGACGGCGTTTTCGACCTCCCCTACTACGACATCCTCGCCGGCTTTGACCTCACGGTCTTCCCATCTTATTATGAACCATGGGGTTACACGCCGTTGGAGAGCGTCGCCTTCGGCATCCCGACGGTGACTACCACGCTCGCCGGATTTGGAGCATGGGTGAAAGCACATTTCACTCAACAGCAAGGCGTTACCGTCTGTCAACGCACCGATGACAACGATGCCGAAGTGTGCGAGCAGATTGTGGCGGCGATGCTGCAACATCTGGGACGCACGCCGGAGATGTGCGAACAAGCCGCCCGCGACGCCCGAGAAATCGCCTCCAACGCCTTATGGCAGAATCTATTCTCAAACTACGAATCGGCATACGACAAAGCATTACAGAAGAGCGACTTGCGATATGAGTCCTTCAAGTTCAAGACCGCCCACATGTCGTTCGTCACCGAGCCGTCCACTGCGGAGCAACCCACGTGGAAACGGATCACCATCAAATCGAACCTGCCCACCAACTTGGAGAAGTTGGAGACCTTGGCCAACAACCTCTGGTGGAGCTGGAACTACGAAGCCCGCGACCTCTTCATCGAGATCGCCGGCAAGGAACGCTGGGAAGAGTTCGACGAGAACCCCGTCCACATGCTGCAGATGCTTCCGCTTGACGTGCTCAACTCCTTCAGTCACAATGCTGATTTCGTGGAGAAATTGGACAAGGTATATGCTGATTTCCAACAATATATGGCAGAAAAGAGCACGAGAACGGAGAAGAAGGTGGCCTATTTCAGCATGGAATTCGGCATCAGCAACGAGTTGAAGATCTTCTCGGGGGGGCTCGGCATGCTGGCGGGCGACTACCTGAAGGAGGCGAGCGACCGCAACGTCAACATGGTGGCCGTGGGGCTGCTTTACCGTTGTGGCTACTTCGTGCAGCAGATTTCGCCCAACGGCGACCAGATCAATCTTTACCCGCAGCAGAGTTTCTCGAAACTTCCCATCCAGCCCGTACGCGACGAGCAGGGGCAGTGGCGCACCATCACCATCGGACTGCCCGGCCGTCTGTTGTATGCCCGCATCTGGCTCGTGAACGTGGGCCGCATCCGCCTGTATCTCCTTGATACCGATTTGGATAGGAACAATGCCGACGACCGCAAGATCACCGCCAGTCTGTACGGCGGCGACTGGGAGAACCGTTTGAAACAGGAACTTCTGCTCGGTATCGGCGGTGTACGTGCCCTCGACCTGCTCGGGGAAAAGCCGGAGATCTTCCACTTGAACGAAGGCCATGCCGCCTTCCTTTCTTTGGAAAGAACGTGGAAGATGATGACCGACAAGCACTTGGCATTCCCCTCTGCGATGGAGTTGGTGCGGGCCTCGTCGCTCTTCACCACCCACACGCCCGTGCCCGCCGGCCACGACGCCTTCAGCGAGGACATGATGCGCACCTACTTCTCGCACTTCCCCGACCGCTACAACATTAGTTGGCAACAGTTTATGGGACTCGGGCGCAAGCACGCCGACAACAGCGACGAAAAATTCTCGATGAGCATCCTCGCCTGCCGTTTTTGCCAGGAGGTGAACGGTGTGAGCCGCATCCACGGCCGCGTCACCCGCGAGATGTTCGAATACCTCTACGACGGCCATTTCGCCGCCGAACTCAACATCGGCTACGTCACCAACGGCGTACACTACCCAACGTGGGCGCACAAGCAGTGGCAGCAGTTCCACCGCCGCATCTTTTCCGAAAACTACAACCAGGACATCTCCAACGAGGCCGTGTGGCAGAAGATCTACAGTGCCAACGACAGCGAGATCTGGGAACTCAAGAACCAGTTGCGCAAAGAGCTCATTTGCGAAGTCAAGAGACTGGTTGAAAGGCAGATGCGTCAGCGCAACGACTCGCCCGCGCTGATCATGAAGACCGTCAAGGCCATCCGCGACGACGTGCTCACGGTCGGCTTCGCCCGCCGCTTCGCCACCTACAAACGCGCCCATCTACTCTTCACCAACGAAGAGAAACTGCACGCCCTGCTCACCAATCCCGACCAGCCCGTGCAACTCATCTTCGCCGGCAAGGCACACCCGCACGACAAGGCCGGCCAGGACCTCATCAAGCGCATCATTGACTTCTCGCGCCGCCCCGACTACATCGGCAAAATCATCTTCGTGGAGAACTACGACATGATCCTGGCCAAGAAGTTGATCTCCGGCTGCGACGTGTGGCTCAACACGCCCACGCGCCCGTTGGAAGCCAGCGGCACCAGCGGTGAGAAGGCCGTGATGAACGGCGTGCTCAACTTCAGCGTCTTAGACGGCTGGTGGGCAGAGGGTTACGTACCCGGCGCCGGCTGGGCCGTGGATGAGCAGATCACCTACACCGACGTGCGCCGTCAGGACGAACTCGACGCCGCCAACATCTACGCCATCTTCGAGGAGCAGATCGCCCCTGCGTTCTACCGCCGCACCGATGGCGTGCCGACCGAGTGGACGCAGATGATGAAGAACTGCTTCGCCCAGATCTCGCCCCACTTCACCATGAAACGGCAACTTGACGACTACTACGACAAGTTCTACCGCAAACTTGAAGCGCAGACCGACCTGCTGACCGCCGACGAAGGGAAGCACTTGCAAGAGTTAATACAGTGGAAATCAAGGGTGAGCGCCGCATGGAGCAACATCCGCTTCATCAAGAACACCCTCCCCGACGACCCCGACAGCACCTTCTACCTCGGTGCCGCCCGCGACCTCGAAGTCTTCATCGACCTGGGCAACCTCCAGCCCGGCGAAGTGCGGCTGGAGATCATCTTCACCCGCCGCAACGGCGACCGCATGGAACTCTTCAGCAAGTACGAGTTCCAATGCACTGGCACCGAACGCGGCGTCTCCCGCTTCGTCTGCCACTTCGACGCAAAAGTCGCCGGCGTATGGAACTGCGCCCTCCGTCTCACCCCGCGCAACCCCTTGTTGCCCAGCGCGATGGATCTTTGTTTAGTAAAATGGAACTAACTATGAGATACCAACCTCTTTCCGCACAATTTTACATCGAAAACAGGAAAAACCTAGTCGGCGAAATCGCCGAGGACTCCTTGGTACTATTGACCTCCAACACTGAATTTCCGCGCTGCGGCGACACCACCCTGCCCTTCCGTCAGAACTCGGAACTGCTCTATCTCTCTGGCATTGACCAAGAAGAAACCTACCTTGCCCTCGCACCGTGGCATTCCAACCCCGACTATCGTGAAATCCTCTTCATCAAGAATCCCAGTCCGGAGAAGATCATCTGGTTCGGGCACCGGCTGTCGAAACAACAGGCGAAGGAGTTGTCGGGCGTGCGCACCGTCATGTTCACGGAGCAGTTCCCCGACATCCTGCAAGATCTGATGTGCCACGTACAGCACGTCTATCTGCACTTGCCCGAGAATCCACGGCTGCGCTGGGAGCCGATCACCCGTGAATACCGTTTCGCCAAGCAGTTGATGGAAGAGTACCCGCTGCACGACTACCGTCGTCTGGCGCCGCTCCTCTACCCCATGAGATGCCAGAAATCGGCAGAAGAACTGCAAGCGTTGAAACACGCCTGCGACATCACCACAAAAGCGTTCCTTCGGGCTGCAAAAGCCATTGAACCAGGGAAATACGAGTACGAAATCGAAGCGGAACTGACCTACGAGATGATCCGCAACGGCGCCACCACCCACTCATTCGCCCCCATCGTGGCTGCCGGCCCCGACACCTGCATTCTGCATTACATCAAGAACGACAAGCAGATCCGCGACGGCGACCTGCTGCTGATGGATTTCGGCGCCGAGTATGCCAACTATGCCGGCGATGCCACCCGCACCGTGCCCGTCAACGGCAAGTTCTCTCCGCGACAGAAGGAGATCTACAGCAGTGTGCTGGCCATTTACAAAGAGACCATTCCGCTCTTCCGCCCGGGCATGACCATCCACAAAATCAACGACTTCGTCTTCCGCCGCATGGAAGAGGAACTTCAAAAACTCGGCCTACTCACCGCCGCCGACATCCAACAGCAGGATCCCGCCTGGCCCGCCTTCAAAAAATACTACATGCACAACACGTCGCACTTCATCGGCTTGGACGTGCACGACGTGGGCGAGCGCGACTGGACTTTCCAGCCCGGCATGGTATTGAGTTGTGAACCAGGTATCTACGTGGCAGAAGAGGGCATCGGCGTCCGCATTGAAACCGATGTGGTCGTCGCAGACACCCCCATCAACCTCATGCCCGACATGCCGGTCGAAGTCGAGGAGATCGAAGCGCTGATGGTAAAATAAGGTAGAAGAGAGCAACTATCTAATACACAAAGATTTCATCCAAAAATAGGAAGGATGGACTGCCTGCTCCGCCATGCGCAGGCGGAAGCACGCCTGGGTTGCGGACGATGACCCGCAGGAAGTTCGTATGGAGTTTCAAGCCCTCCACCTTCAACTTTCCCCGACATCCACCATGAATGACCTGTTCAACATCGAAGTGCTGTCTCTTAATTAACTGATAGTCAATACCATCAACGGAAGCATAGACTTCCACATCTTCGGGCGCTAAAATCCAGTCGTGATAGTGATGAAGATAGGAAACGACCACACTGTCAACATTTTGCTCTTTCTCCCAATGGTAATTGATGACAACATCCTGTCCCTGGATACCCTGCCATTTGCCGTCGCGGTAACTGTCGGAACCGGTCTCGCCATCGAAGAGCGCCGTCGGGCCGCCACCGCTGTATTCAGGACGGTAAATGCTGTACCGCGCCTCCGACCGTGCCTCAGCAAACATGCCCAGATGGACATGTATCTCTTTTTCTCCCAATATGCTACCGATAGAATCGTCCGTGGTGAGCACCCGAACACGGCAGGAGTGGGCAATCGGAATCGCCGTCTCGAAAACCGGAGAATTTTCGGTGGGTTCACTCCCGTCGAGGGTGTAATGGATGCCCATGTCGTTGAACAGCGTGCTCGCACGCAGCCACAGGGTATCGTTGCGCAGACTCTGGGAGAAGAACACATGCGATCGCGTCTCGCGCAGTTGCCGGATGAGAGCATCATACCTGGCGTTGTTCACATCCCGCCAATGCGGACGGTACTCCAAGTCCCACAGGTAGTTATATGTCTCCCGCAACTTCTCGACCCAGTAGATGAGCGACTCATTATCCTCGGCATAAGTCTCCTCGGAATCGAAACCGCCCTCCACACCTCCACTTTGCCGATAGTGGAAGAGGTCAATCTGATGCTTCCGCAACATCACGTCGTTCCACATCCGGTTATTGGCCTGCAAGGCACAGAAAAGGATCTCCGGATTCTCCATCTGGGCGACTTCCGTCATGAGCAGTTGCAACAGTTGTCCGCTGATCATCAGCCGCTTGCGTTCAGACTTCACCTCATCTTCGGCATCCTTCATCAGATTGCCGGGAAAGAACTGCCACGGACAGAAACGCCAAAGCGAGCCGGTATTGTACAGTTCGGGCACATTGCTCGTCTGATATTCCGAGACCCTCCGCAAGAAGTCGGCGATGATGTTTTCATTATTAAAAAAATGAAAAAACTGGAAGTTGAAATTGGTGTCGAAGGGGGCAAGGCGGGCGGCACGTTCGGCCTCGGCTTCCGCAACCTCAGTAGCGGTGATAGGACGCCATGACATCTCCGCCCCCCAAGCGAAAGCGTGCCACGCACTGTTGAGCAGGGCCTCGCCGGAGTCATTCCATGCGGTGTTAATCAAGCCCTTAGCGCCTAACAGGTTCCCGTCACGGGCGAAGTTGGCAATGTTCTTTTCATAACTCGACATGATGGGGAATACCGTGCTCCACATGCTCACCCCGGGCACAACCCAGAAGTCGGATTCAGACTCCTGGATAGGCAAGATCATCTGCCGGAAGTCGTCCGCAGGGCCGTAACTCCACACCAGCATCTGCGCATCCTTCGGCAAACCACTGCGTATCTCTTTATCTTTCAATGCAATATCCGCCCATATCAAAGGAATTTTTCCCTTCTTTTTCAAAATGGCACATACCTTGGAGACATGTTGCGCATACACTCTCCCTGCCCCGACCTTCCGCACATACTTGGCCGCCGCCCCAGTTCCCAATTGCTCTGTTTCGTCACAATTAATGTTAAAAAAGGGAGATGAATAGCATGACATCTCCTCATTCAGCACATTTTCCAGAAAAGTGTAGGTCTCCTTCAGCGCGGGGTTGAGGTTGTCGTCGCCATCAGCCAGATGCATGAATGACGGCTGTCGCAAAATCTTCTCCATGTGGGCGAAACACTGCTGGTTTCCAATCAGTTCCACATAATAGCGGCGGGCATACTCCTCCAGTTCCCGAATTTCATCGGGCGTGAGCGAACCCTCTGGCGCATAGTCATATACGCTCGATTTAAACGTGTGCTCCGTATAGAGCGTCAAACAATTAAGCTTGTATTCCGACAAAATGCGGATTTGCTTTTTGAGGAAATCCAATGTCACGATGGGACCGCGGCTGATGTCATCCATCCACCCGCGCCACTCTAATGCAGGGTAGTCCACAACTTTCATGCACGGTATTTCAACCCTCTCGTTCTCAGTAAAATACGGACGATAATGAAAACGGTAGAGTTGTATCAACGACTGCATGCCGTAGAATAATCCCTGCTCGGTCGCCGCCCGGACTGCGATACGGTCGCGGGTCACCTCTATCATATAGGCCTGAGATTGATTCTTGGGTACGTCCAATGACTTCACCTTCTGAAAATAGAGCATCGGGCGACCCTTGGCATCATCCTCCTTCTCTACCCTATCCACTTTGACTTCAGGGAGTTGCGATAACAGATCCATCAGAAAGTCCGCACCTTCTATCTTGGAATTGAAAAAGATCACAGGCGCATTCCAAACGAAATTTCCATCCTGCAACTCCACCTGTTGTGGAGATGGCAGGATGCCCACATTCTGTGCCGACAGCCCCAAGGTGAAAAACAGGAGTATAATCAAAAATATCTTTCTCATTTTCAATAATATAGACAATATGATAACGGGATCATTTCGCTTTTTCCCGATAGAAGATGAGGGCGGCGGCATTGAGGATGACAGCCATGACTGAGAGTGCAATAAACTGACTCTGAATATTTTGCATCGTACTTCCCTTGAGGATAACGGTCTTGATGGCAGACATGAAGAACGACATCGGGTTGAAGTAGTTGATGTAGGCGGCCCAATCGGGCATGCCCTCAATGGGGGTGAGCACGCCACTGAGCATGACGAAGAGGATGAAGAGGAAGAAGACGATGAACATGGCCTGCAGTTGGTTGGCGGAAATGCTGGAGATAAAGAAGCCCAAGCCCAACATAACCAACAGATACACAGCAGTTAAGCCGAAGAGGAGGAGCAAACTTCCCTGGATGCTGATGCCGAAGAGCAACTTCATGATGACCAATCCGACCGAAAACTCCGCCAGACCGAGAATCCAGAAGGGGATCATCTTGCCCAACAGAAACTGCCACTTCTTGATGGGAGTGACATTGACCTGTTCGATTGTTCCTATCTCCTTCTCTCTCACAATGTTGAGTGCAGTAACGTAGGCGCCGATGAGGGTGACGAGAATAATGAGAAGCCCTGGGACAATGAGGTTTTTGTAATTCATCTGCTCGTTGTACCAATAGACGTTGGTGGTGACCAGTTGGGCAAGTTGCGGATTCATGGCACGGGTGACGGCCTCAGTCTGGCGGTCGCGTTCCTCCTGTTCGGCGCGTTCGGCCTGAACTTCCATCGCCTCCTGCTCCGCGCGCGACTGTTGCATCCGTGCCGAGAGTTGCTGCTGCATCTGCTGCGGAGTTTGCGCCGCCGCAATCATCGCCGTCGGCGAGGCGGTCGGCACGTCTTCTACTTCCGAACTATAATCGTGTGGGACAACACTTTGCGGCCTTCCCGCCGCCTCTTCCGAAGCCATATCGACAAAGTAACTTGCCAACACCCGCTGCACATACTCACTGCCCAAACCCGCCTTCACCGTGTTGATGGCGTTGGCCGTGATATGGATGGTCGTGGGCTGCTGACGCACCAACGACTTCTCGAAGTCGGCTGGGAATTCGATGATGAAGTCTATCTCGTCGGCCTTCATCATCCGGGCGGCCTCCTCCCGCGAGTCCACCTCGCCATGGTTGATGAAATACTGCGAGGCCGAAAAATGCGACTGGATGTCCATCGTCACCGTCGATTTGTCGTGATCGACAAAGGCAATGTGCACGTTTTTTATCTCATAATCAGCGGTATAGGGGAAGAGCAAAAACTCCGCCAACGGAGCCAACAGCAGAATCTTCCACAGCAGCGAATTGCGGAAAACTTGGAGAAACTCCTTCTTGATCAACATCAAAATCACTCTCATCCGTTACCTCCTTCGATCAATATGGGTTAAACTCACCAGCATCAGCACAACCGCCATGCCGAACAGAATGACCAGATACAGCCAGATATCGAAAAATCCCGACCCCTTGAGCATCACGTCTTTAATGGCAATAATGAACCATTTTCCGGGAAAGATGTTGGCCAGGATTTGGAAAAAATAGGGCATGTTGTCGATGGGAAACAGGAACCCCGACAGTAGGGCTGTGGGCAGGAAAAGTCCCATCATGGTGACCATCATGGCGTCAAGTTGCGTCTTCACGAGGGCGGAGATGGCCATGCCGAAAGAGGCCGACGTGAGCATGAAGACGATGCAGAGCAGCAGCAACAGCCAAACGCTTCCCTCAATGGGCATCTTGAAGACGAACACACTGATAACGATGATGATAATGGTGGAAATGAACGACAAAATCATGTAGGGAATGACCTTGCCGATGACGACGTAGATCTTTTTCACCGGGGCGATGAGCAGCATCCGCATGGTGCCCGTTTCCACCTCGCGCGAAAGCGTGATGGAGGACATCAACGCCGTTACAATAATCATTATCAGCGTGATAATGCCTGGCACGAACATATAGACACTGTTGGCCTCCGGGTTGTACATCATCTGCGTCGAAAGCCCGATGCTGTTGCGCGAGCCCTCGGCGGCATTATACTCCTCGGTGAAATCGTACAAGATGGCCGAAACGTAATTGTTGAGGATGGAGGCGACGTTCAAGTCTGATACATCACTGATAATCTGTATGGTAACGAATTTTTCCGCAGTCAGTTGGTTCTCGAAATTTTGCGGGATGATAATGGCCAACTTTACGTTTTTCTCCTTGAAATCATGGTCGATGTCCGACTCCGACTTGGGATAAGAGGCCACCTCGAAATAACCCGAAGCCGTGATCTTCTCCACCAACGCCTTCGATTGGGTGTCCTTGGAGAGGTCGAGGACGGAGATGGTGGCATGGTGGATGTCCGTGCTGATGGTGAAGCCGAAGAGCAGCACCAACATGATGGGGATCGCCAGCACCAGAAAAAGCGTGATGCGATCGCGGAAGATGTGGGTGAACTCCTTTTTCAAAATCTGACGCAATTCCTTCATCTTCCCTCCTATCTTTGAACGAATTTCACGAACACCTTCTCGATGGAATCCACCTGCATGCGCTTCTTCAACTCGGCCGGCGTACCGATGAGTTTGAGTTGTCCGCCCGACATGATGGAGATCCGGCCACAGTACTCGGCTTCATCCATGTAATGTGTTGTAACAAAAATTGTTACACCATCAGAAGCCGTCTCGTAGATGAGATTCCAGAACTCCCGTCGCACAATCGGATCGACGCCGCTGGTGGGCTCATCGAGGAACACAATCTGCGGACGGTGCAGCATGGCCGTGGCAAACGACAACTTCTGCTTCCACCCCAACGGAATCGAATAGACCAAGGTCTTGGCCTGTGATTCCAGCCGCAACATCTTGAGACTATCGTAGATACGATCTTTCAACTCCTTGCGAGGAATGCCGTATATCGTGCCGAAAAGTTGCATGTTTTCAAACACCGTCAGGTCATCGTACAACGAAAACTTCTGGCTCATGTAGCCGATGTTGCGCTTGATCCATTTCGACTGTGTGTTCAGGTCGAAACCCGCCACCATGGCCGTGCCCTCCGTGGGCGTCAGCAGTCCGCACAACATACGGATGGCCGTCGTTTTGCCTGCGCCGTTGGCTCCCAAAAAGCCGAAAATCTCCCCTTTCTCCACGGCAAACTCGATGTGATCGACCGCTGTGAAGTCGCCAAAACGCTTGGTCAGTCCCTTCACCTCGATGGAGTAGGGTGTGTCAAGTGCGGTAGGTGGACGAAATGGAAGTCTCAACGTTCTGTGTTTTAGTTTATTATAAAAAGATCAACGACCTTTCACAATTTCAATGAAACAGTCTTCTATGGTAGGTTGAATTTCAATCAGAGAATTATAGATGATGCCATTTTTTTGCAAAAAGGACTTGAAAACAGGAAGAATTTGGGCGAGATCATCATAGAAAATGACATGAAAGTTCTCGCCGTACGGATAGAAAGTGCAGTCGATGGGGCAGTCGGGCATGAGTTTGAGCAGTCGGAACGTGTCACGGGTGGTCATCGTAACGAGATGACCTCTAAACTCTTGGACGATGTTTTGGGGCGTGTCCATCTGGATGAATCGCCCCTCTTGCAACAGTGCGATACGGTCGCAAAGCGTGGCCTCATCCATGTATGGGGTGGAGACGACCACGGAGATGCCCTGCTGCTTGATGGAGGCGAGGATTTCCCAGAACTCCTTGCGGGAGACGGGATCCACGCCCGTCGTGGGCTCGTCGAGGAAGAGCAGCACCGGCTTGTGGATGAGGGCGCAGCAAAGGGCGAGTTTCTGCTTCATACCGCCAGAGAGCTTACCCGCCGGCCGGTTCTTGAACGGACTGATTTGCAACCAGATAGGTTCAATCAACGACATATTCTCCTGGATGGAACTCTGGTACATGGTGGCGAAAAAGACGAGGTTTTCTTCCACAGTCAGATCGGGGTAAAGGGAAAATGTTCCAGGCAGGTAGCCGATGTGCTTCCTGATTTCGAGGTATCCCTCTCTCACATCCTGCCCCAATACGGTGGCGGTGCCGCTATCGGGCAACAGCAAGGTGGTCAGGATGTTGAACAGCGTCGATTTGCCGGCTCCGTCGGGGCCGACGACGCCGAAGACCTCGCGGTCACGCACCTCGAAACTGATGTCCCGCAAGGCCTGGACCTTTCCGTAGGACTTGTGCAGATGGGAAACAGTGATGACAGACATCTCAACTACTTGAAATTCACGTCGCCGGGCATGCCGATCTTGGCGCTGCCGTCGTTTTTGAAACCGATTTTCACCGCATAGACCATGTTGGCCCGCTCCTTTTTGGTGACAATCATCTTGGGGGTAAACTCGGCCTTGTCGGAAATCCACAGCACCTTACCCTCAATGGTCTTACCGCCTCCGTTTTCCGTATCAATATGGATATCAGTCTTTTGACCAACCTCAATACTGGACAGCTGGTCTTCGGTGACATAGACCTTAATGGTCATGTTGGTGATGTCGGCGATCTTGAGCAGCGGCTTGCCTGGATAAGCCAACTCATTGGGTTCGATGAACTTCTTGAGCACCGTTCCGGAGATGGGGGCGTAGATCTTGCACTTGTCGAGGGCGTTTTGCAGACGCGCCAACTGGATGCGCATGGCCTCCACGTTTTCAAGGATGGCCGCCGACTGTGTACTGAGGGTGGATTTGGTGGCGGCGACCTGACTCTTCACGATCTTGATCTGCGCATTCACGTCATCCAACTGCTTGGTAGTGGCCGCATTGGCTTCGACGAGGGTGGCCACACGATTGCGTTCCAACTCCAAGGTTTGCAACTGCGCCTGCAACGTGTTGAGTTGGGAAGGAATATCGGGGCGACTGGCTAACGTGGCGCGGATCTTTACCTCCAACTGCTGGATCTGCAACGCCAAATCCATCGTGTCGGTAAAGCCCAACAACGTTCCCTTTTCGTAACTATCGCCTTCCTCCACATCAAACTGCAGCAGTTTGCCACTACTCTCTGCCGAAACAATGATTTCAGTGGCATAGAACACGCCATGCGCATCAGCATCGTCTTTCTTGTTATTACACGAAACCAAGGCGAGACAAGCCATGAGGACACACGCCATCCGGCGCAAAAAACCGCTCTTCATACCCTGTATTGTTTTCATTTTATCGCTATCTACTTAATGCCAAAAAGGTTGACGAAAAAAATTCCGAATTTTTAATCTTTTGCAAAAATACTAAAAATATCCACAAGAATAGAAAAATCGACAAAATCGTTGGATTTCGTCAGCATATTAAGAAAAATATTTTTTAGAAATCAAGACCGATGGAGAAGTGAAGTCGGCCTCTCTTTTCCTTGATCTTGTAGTCCTCCACGCCCCAGGCATAGTCGAGGCGCAGGAAGTAGCCGAAGAGTTTGGCACGCAGGCCGATGCCGAAACCACCGATGATGGGTTCCACATGCCGTTTGACCTGCGCCGTGATGTCGCCGGATTGCACCCATCTGGTATAGAGGCAGTTGTCTTCAGAATACGGCGTAATGCCTGTCCAAGCGGTGCCCACGTCGCCGAAGACGACGAACTGCATCGAGTTAAAAAAAGTATTGGAAATCTGGCGCCGCGCGATCAACTGCACGAACGGGATACGCAACTCCGTGCTTATCAACGCGAAAGAGGTGCCGTTGCGGATGTTCTGCTTGAAACCGCGCATGTTGGTCGCCAACGTCTGGTAGGCGTAGTTCTTGCTCTGATCCACCCAGATGTCGCTGTCGAACTTAGCGAAGATCCAGTTGTCAACACCGCCCATGTAATAGACCAAGCGGCTGGTGCCGAAGTTGGTGGAGGCGGCGAAGCGGGTCGCCCAGGTCATGTTGCGGAAGACCTTCACCGACTTGCGCACGTCAATGCCTGCCACAAACAGGTACATGTTATCTTTGTCCAACCGGTGCTGGTACTCGGCGAACACGTTGATCTTGCTGCCTTTCCAGAGGTTAGTGAAGAGTTCCTTGGAGGAGTCGAAGACGTACGACAGTTTCACGCCCGCCCACCCATGACGTTCGTCCTTCTCCTTCAGCGAGTAGTCGTTCAATCCCGCCATCGTATTGGTCTCGTACCTGCCCGTGAGCGTCAGCCGGAGACTGTTGAACTTGTCGAACGGGTATTTCATGATGTAGAACAAGCTGTTGGAATGCAACTTATAATAGTAGTCTCCGACAAGCGACTTAATGCTTTGGCGATATACGACCACCTGATGGTCCAGACGCCGGTGCAAGTCTTCGTAACTGAACATGAACTCGTTGCTCTGGAGATCGAACGAGAGACGGAAGCCGCCGGTGATGCGGTAGTCCTCGAACAAGTCGTTGATGCCGACCATGACCAAGGCGTTGATGCCGGTGTTGAGGTAGATGGGCGAGGTGCCGCCGGTAAACTGCTGGTAAGAGGTGTTGAGAAAACTGAAGTCCGCCTGTGTAATCAGTTTGTTGATAGAGAATTGCGTGTAGTAGTTGCGGGCGGCGACGCGGGTGTAACCGGTACTGTCGCTTGCTGCCGCCGCTTCGCGCACAGGGCTGTTCCCTCCGATGTCGCTACGGTGAAGTTGGTGGAAGCCCCGCCGCTTGCCGCCCGCGACCACGGGCTTTCTGACCGCCGCGATGCTGTCGCGCTTGGCCTGGTCGGCTATACGCTGCACCTGCATGGCCGACGGAAACACCTCCGCAGGCATCGGCTGTTCGCTCAACTTGTCCAAATAGAGCCGTTTCACCCCTTTTCGCAAAATGATGGATCCCACCTCGCCCGTTTCCGGACAGTAGTCCTGCTCAAACATGCTGTAAGCGTTATCAGTAACGACGTTGCCATGCGCATAGTAGGCGTAGTGAATGATGGTATCAACACGACTGATAGTGCTGTCGAACTGCGCCACATAGCGGTTGCGGATGCCGTTGGCGTCGCTGAGGTAGGTGATGCCGCCATCGGGCAATGGGCGCACGTCGCTCTCCGTCGCGTCGGGCGTGTAGGTGAGTCGCATCAACTCCTGCGACTCCGCATCGTAGTCGTACATGAAGAGGTCGTAAGTCTGCTGCGGCGTCAACTCGTAGAACTTCTCCTTCGGGTGCAGCCGGTTGTCGGGGCGGTTGGAGGAGAAGACAATCTGCTTGTTGCCGTTGATGAAACGGGGTGCGTAGTCGTCGTAGAAGTCCTGAGTGAGGTTTTGGAACGAGCGGGCGCGCAGACTATAGACGAAGATGTCGGACTGTCCGTGCAGGAAGCCGGAGAAAAGAATCAACTTGCCGTCGGTGGAAAAGGAGATATCCGTAATCTTCTCCACATCAATCAATTGCCGTTTTTCGCACTTTCCTTCCTCGATGTTGTAGGGATAGTAATAACAGCGGCCGGCGTCCTCGATGGTGAAGCCCAGCACCTTGCCGTTGGGGTGCCAAGCCAACAGCGGGAAGGTGAGGTCGGGATTGTCCTCGGTCTTGTGATAACGCCGAAAGACCCGATGCGGTCGCTCCTCGTCGTTGCGTTTCAGCCAGATGGTGACCCGGCCGGCCTCGTTGGTGACGTAGGCGTAGGAACTGCCGTCGGGCGAAATCCGGAACTGGCTGTAGTCACGCTGACTACGCGGACGTTTCAACTCGCCATCACCCTCGGGCTTGTCGCGTTTCAAATCCTTTTTATAAAGAATGTAATAATATCTGTACCAATCAATTAGAAGTTGCTTATAGGGGACTCCTGTGACATTGTAGAAGCCCCGTTCATGACTGCGCAACGACCGTGTGGAGTAGAGAATCGCCGGGATGGAACTTCTGCCATAGCGGTCAGCGATGAACTTCCAAAAGGAGTGTCCGGCGTAGGTGGCGTCGGTGGGCGACAACTCGTCGAAGTCGGCGTAGTGCTGGGTGAGGATGCCGCTCTTGACGTATGCATCGACGGTGCTGCTCCACTCCTCGCCATAGTAGGAGGCAAGGCCAGCGTAGTACCAACTGGGCACGTCAAGCAGGTTTTCGGAAGAGATGTTGGCGCCGACAGAGGTACCGTTGATGATCCAAGAGGCGTAGAGCGACATCACACCGGCTCGCAGCATCTTGTCGAAGTGCTGCCGGTTGCCGTCAAAGTAGAGATAAACCTTTGTACCATAAATGTTTGTGACACCGCCTTGGTTATAAAAGTCCTCGTTGTCGTAGGCGAAATTCGACTCCCGGAAATCGGATTGGGTATTATAGACAATGAATTGTATCTTCTTGGTAGAAGTGAAGTTGAGCATTCTCTCAATCTCATCGATGACCTGCGGCGCAGTGGCGAGGGTGTATTCCGCCAACTCCTTGCCCGTGGGGTAGAAATAGACATCGAACTGGGTCGTGCGGTAATACTCCCAATTCTGCTGCTGATATTGGACCCTGTTCTTTCCGAAAGAGAGTTGGGAGCCGTTGTAAAACTGGGAAAACGCGGGGAGGAGCACACAGCACAAGGCGATGCTAAGCAGCCAACGGTGGAGCGTTGGCGGTGCGGCGGCGGAGTGTCTGGTGCGTGATGTATCCATCATTTTTGGCAGCAAAATGGAAAAAAAGCACTTACAAAATGGCTTGCAAGTGCTTGATTTTCTGAGTGGTCCCACTCGGGCTCGAACCAAGGACCCGCTGATTATGAGTCAGCTGCTCTAACCAACTGAGCTATGGGACCCTTTCCTATGGAAAGCGGCTGCAAAGATACAAATTTTTTCAATATGCAACCCCGCCGCTTTTGAAACTACATCTCCCCTGCTTCCGAAATCAACTCCCACCACAATCACCGTATCGATGTCAGCGAAGCCAGACCTTCTCCACGCCGTAGTCGGGCTGCATGATGAGCAGGGCGGCCTGTTCGGGCGCGGCAGGACGTTTGCCCTTGCGGGTGCTGACAGCATAGGTCCACGTGACGGTCTGCGATGGCGCGAGATTGGCCGTGACGAACTCGACGATGGGCTCATGGCCCGGCGTGCCGTTGGGGATCTCCTTCCACTGCAAGACGCTCTCCTGCACCTCCTGACGGAGGGAGATCGCCGTGGGGTTGGCACCGTTCACGAAGACGAAAGTGACCACCAACAGCGAGGAGTCCTCGGTGCTGGGGGCAAAGGTGCGGCTGTACTGGTACTGCATCACGCCGTCGGGACTCACCTTGCGGTCAGTCTGGGCAGCGACGAGGAGGGGCAACAGCAGCGACAAAAGGGCGATGACTCTTTTCATACAAAAGGATAAAAAAAATAGTTGACAAGAGTGCCAACTATTTTTTATGGATGAATCAGGATTATTCAGCAGCGGGGGTCGCGGGCTCCTCGGCGGTTGCGGCGGGAGCGGCTTCCTCGACCTGAGCGGCGGCCTTCTTGCCACGGCTTCTTCTGGTCTTGCTGGCCTTCTTCTCGGTTGCCTGGGTGTAGGTCTCGTTGTAGTCAACGAGTTCGATCATGCACATCTCGGCATTGTCGCCCTGACGGAAACCGGTCTTGAGGATGCGGGTGTAGCCGCCGGGGCGGTCGCCCACCTTCTGGGCCACTTCGCGGAACAGTTCCGTGACAGCATATTTGTCGTGCAGGTTGGAGAAGACGACACGGCGGGAGTGAGTGGTGTCGTTCTTCGACTTGGTGACCAGCGGCTCCACGAACTTGCGCAGCTCCTTGGCCTTGGCCAGCGTCGTCTCAATGCGTTTGTGCTTGATGAGCGAGCAAGCCATATTGGACAGCATGGCCTTTCTGTGGGCGGCGGTCCTTCCTAAATGGTTGATGCTTTTCTGGTGTCTCATAGTGTATTACTCCTTATCTAATTTATACTTTGATACATTCATGCCGAACTCCAAGCCCTTGCTCTTGACGAGGTCTTCCAGTTCAGACAGCGACTTCTTGCCGAAGTTGCGGAATTTGAGCAGGTCGCTCTTGTGGATGGACACCACGTCGGCGAGGGTCTCGAGCTGTGCGGATTGCAGGCAGTTGAGGGCGCGGACGGAGAGGTCCATATCGACGAGTTTGGTCATGAGCAGTTGGCGCACCTTCTGCTCCTCCTCGTTGAGTTCGCTTTCCACGCCGGAAGCGGTGGGGATGTCCTCCAAGAACTTCTTCTCATCGGTGAAGAGGATGAAGTGCTGGATGAGGATCTTGGCCGCCTCGCGCAGGGCCTCCTTCGGTTCAATGGAGCCGTCGGTGGTGATTTCGAGGATCAACTTCTCGAAGTCGGTCTTCTGCTCCACGCGGTAGTTGTCAATGATGTACTTGACATTGCGGATGGGCGTGTGGATGGAGTCGATGGCGATGACGCCAACGCCTTCGTGGAGGGGCTTGTTCTCCTCGGCGGAGACGTAGCCGCGGCCCTTGTCGATGGTGATCTCCATAGAGATGCGCACCGACTTGTCCATCGTGCAGATGACCTGCTCGGGGTTGAGGACCTGGAAGACGTTGAGGAAGTGGTTCATGTCGCCGGCGACAAAGGTATCCTGGCCGGTGATGACGATGGTGGCCTTCTCGGAAGTCTTCTCAGCGATACGCTGTTTGAAGCGGATCTTCTTGAGGTTGAGCACGATGTCGGTCACATCTTCCATGACGCCGGGGATGGAGGAGAACTCCTGGGCCACACCCTCGATCTTGATGGAGGTGATTGCGAAGCCTTCCAAAGAGGAGAGCAGCACGCGGCGCAACGCGTTGCCGACGGTCATGCCGTAACCCGGCTGCAACGGACGGAACTCGAACACTCCGTGGAAGTCGTCCGACTGCACCATGATCACTTTGTCGGGTTTCTGAAAGGTTAATATTGCCATTTTGATGAATTTTATGTTGAACGATGTGATTTGCGAACTCCTTACTTGGAGTACAACTCGACGATGGACTGCTCGTTGATGTTCTCGGGCACTTCTTCTCTTTCAGGATAGTTCATGAACTTGCCGGACATGAGGGAGGCGTCCCATTCGAGCCACGGGAAGGTGGTGGAGCGGCCGGCGAGGGAGTTGGTGATGACCTCGAGGGCCTGGGAGCGCTCGCGGACGGCCACCACGTCACCGGGAACCAGCAGCATGGAGGGGATGTTGGCGATCTTGCCGTTGACCAGGATGTGGCGATGGCTCACCAACTGGCGGGCGGCGGCGCGGGTCGGGGCGATGCCCAGACGATAGACCACATTGTCGAGGCGGGACTCGATCAACTTGATCAAGTTCTCACCGGTCATGCCCTTGCGGCTGGCGGCCTTGAGGAACAGTTTCTTGAACTGGCGTTCGAGGATGCCGTAGGTGTATTTCGCCTTCTGCTTCTCCTGCAACTGCATGCCGTACTCCGACAGTTTGCCGCGACGCTTGCTCTGGCCGTGCTGGCCGGGGCCGTAGTTCTTTCTCTCGAGATATTTATCAGCACCGAAGATAGGTTCCTTGAATCTTCTTGCAATTTTGGTGCGAGGTCCAGTATATCTTGCCATAATCTGTGATTTTTAATTTGATAACTTTAATAACGACAACTTAAACTCTTCTACGTTTCGGGGGACGGCAGCCGTTGTGCGGCAGCGGAGTCACGTCAACGATCTCCTCCACGCTGATGCCGGAGGCGTGAATGGTGCGGATGGCGCTCTCACGGCCGCCACCGGGGCCTTTCACATAGACTTTCACCCGTCTCAGACCGAGGTCGTAGGCGACTTTCGCGCAGTCCTGGGCGGCCATCTGGGCGGCGTAGGGAGTGTTCTTCTTCGAACCTCTGAAGCCCATCTTGCCAGCCGAAGACCAGGAGATCACCTGTCCGTCGTTGTTGGTCAGCGACACGATCACATTATTAAAAGATGCATAGACGAAGGCCTTGCCCAGCGCGTCTATTCTGACAACTTTCTTTTTGGTTGCTTTGGTATTTTTTGCCATAATCTTCTGTATTTCTTTTGGTTTACCGGCCATCAATCACTTCATGGCCGACTTGATATACTACTTCGTCGCTTTCTTCTTGTTGGCAACGGTCTTCTTACGGCCCTTACGCGTACGGGCGTTGTTCTTCGTGCTCTGTCCACGCAACGGCAGGCCGATACGGTGACGGATGCCACGGTAGCAACCGATATCCATCAAGCGCTTGATGTTCATTTGGGTTTCGGAACGCAGTGCGCCTTCCACTTTCATCTCGCCGATGATACCGCGCAGTGCGCCCAGTTCATCGTCGTTCCACTCACTGACTTTCTTGTCATAGCTAATTTGGGCCTGGTCCAGAATTCTCCGGGCCATGCTGCGGCCAATTCCGTAGATGTAGGTCAAACCTATCTCTCCTCTTTTGTTTTTAGGTAAATCTATACCCGCAATTCTTGCCATAATTTTATTGTGTTTTTTTGATTATAAATTTCAGCCTTGACGTTGCTTGAATTTAGGATTCTTCTTGTTGATCACATAGACCACACCGTGTCTCTTCACCACGATGCACTCGTCGCTTCTTTTCTTTACAGATGCTTTGACTTTCATTGTTGTGTTTTTTATTGATTTCTAATTATTTATGTCTGAAGGTGATGCGTCCCTTGCTCAAGTCGTACGGCGACATCTCGATCTGCACTTTGTCGCCGGGCAGGATCTTGATGTAGTGCATCCGCATCTTGCCGGAGATGTGCGCGGTGATGACGTGTCCGTTTTCCAGCTGAACGCGGAACATTGCGTTGGCGAGGGATTCGATGACTACGCCGTCTTGTACGATCGAGGATTGTTTTGCCATATTCGTTGGTTTGGTTTATATTCGTTTAATGTTCTTGCTTATTGGATGCCGAGGGCCTCTTCGATATATTGGTAGGTGGAGAGGATTTCGGTCTTGCCTTGGGAGTTGATGGCGACTTGGTGTTCGAAGTGGGCGGAAGGTTTCCCGTCGGCCATGACCACGGGCCACTGGTCGTCCACTTCCTTGATTTTCCGGCGTCCCATGGAGATCATGGGTTCGATGCAGAAGACCATGCCGGGGCGGATGAGTTCGCCCTTGCCGGCGGGGCCATAGTTCGGCACGTCGGGTTTCTCGTGCATCTTCCGTCCGATGCCGTGTCCGCAGAGTTCCTCGATGACGCCGTAGTTGAACGGCTTGACGTAACTCTCCACGGCGTGACTGATGTCGCCGATGTGGTTTCCGGCCTTCGCGAAGGTGAGGGCGTGCATGAGGGCCTCGCGGGTGCGCTGCACCAGCAGGTGCTTCTCCTCACTCACCTCGCCGATCTCGAAGGTGTAGGCGTAGTCGCCGTGCCATCCATCTACACTCACCACGCAGTCGGCCGTGACGATGTCGCCGTTCTGCAGCACATAGTCGTCGGGGATGCCGTGCACGATGGTCTCGTTGACCGAGAGACAGAGCGTGGAGGGGAACGGCGGGAATCCGGGGTAGGGACGATAGCCCTTGCAGGAGGGGATGCCGCCGTGGGCGCGGACGAAGGCCTCGGCCACCATGTCGATGTGTCGGAGCGGGATACCCGGCCGCATCAACTTGGCCACTTCGCCCAAGGTTTTTCCAACAAGCAAAGAACTTTTCTTGATGGATTCGATTTCCGAATCGCTTTTCAGATGTATTCTATTCAGGATACCCATTAGTATGCGGCGCTGTTGCGGCCTTTAATTCTACCGTTTTTGGTGAATCCTTCGTAGTGTCTCATTAACAGGTGGGACTCGATCTGCTGGAGGGTGTCGAGCACGACGCCGACCATGATGAGCAGGGAGGTGCCGCCGAAGAACTGGGCGAACTGCTGGTTGACGCCGAACAGTGCGCGCACGATGGCGGGCATCACGGCCACGAAGGCCAGGAAGAAGGAGCCGGGAAGGGTGATCTTCGACATGACGTCATCGATGAACTGGGCGGTCTGCTTGCCGGGCTTGATGCCGGGGATGAAGCCGCCGTTCTTCTTCAGGTCCTCAGCAATCTGCGACGGGTTGATGGTGATGGCCGTGTAGAAGTAGGTGAAGAGGATGATCATGAGGAAATAGATGATGTTGTAGCCCCAGCCGTTGTAGTCGATGAAGCTGTACCAGAAACCGCCTTCGCGGAAGTTGCCCATGTTGATGAAGGTCAAGGGCAGCATCATGATGGCCTGGGCGAAGATGATCGGCATGACGCCGGCAGCGTTCACCTTGAGGGGAAGGAAGTTGCGGGTGCCGCCGTACTGTTTGTTGCCCACGATGCGCTTGGCGTATTGGACGGGGATGCGGCGGGTGCCCTGAACGAGCATGATGCTGAACATGATGATGAGCAGCAGGACCACCAACTCAATGATGAAGACGATGGGGCCACCGCCGTTCTCGGTGATGCGGGACTCGAACTCAAAGCGGAGTGCGGAGGGGAAGCGGGCGATGATACCCACCATGATGATCATGGAGATACCGTTGCCGATGCCCTTGTCGGTGATTCTCTCACCCAACCACATCAAGAACAAGGTGGCGCAGATGAGCAGGATGAAGGATACGAAGGCGAACATGGAGAGACCGAAGATCTCGGAGTGAAGCATGTAGGGCGACAGGGCGCCAATGCCGTAGGTGCCTTCGAGGTTGGCGATGTACGCGGGGGCCTGGATGGCGACGACCGCGATGGTGAGGTAGCGGGTGATCTTGTTGATCTGCTTACGGCCGCTCTCGCCCTCCTTCTGCAGACGCTGGAAGTAGGGAACCACCAGGGTGAGCAACTGGATGACGATGGAGGCGGAGATGTAAGGCATGATACCCAAGGCGAAGATGGAGGCCTTGGAGAACGCACCGCCGGAGAAGAGGTCGAGCATGCCCAGCAGGCCCTCGCTCGACTGCTTCGTGAAGGCAGACAACGCGCCCGGGTTAACGCCCGGAAGCACGATGTGCGTACCCAAACGATAGATCAAGATGATAGCCAGCGTGAAGAGGATTCTCTTCCGCAGGTCCTCGATCTTGAAGATGTTCTTTATGGTTTCGATGAATTTTTTCATAATCGTGGATTAAAAAGGTTTTGATTACTGTTGCTCAACCTTGGCGCCGATGACGCTGATGGTGCCGCCGTTCTTCTCGATGGCCTCCTTGGCGGTGGCGGAGAAAGCGTGGGCACTGACATTGAGCTTGCAGGTGAGTTCACCCTTGCCCAAGATCTTAATCAAATCTCTTTTCTTAACCAAACCATTGGAAATCAGCACGTCGGGAGTAATCTCGGCGACATTGGTGCGCTCGTAGATGTACTGCAAGGTGCTGATGTTGATAGCACTGTACTCCACGCGGTTGATGTTCTTGAAACCGCGCTTCGGCAGGATTCTGTAGATGGGCATCTGGCCGCCCTCGAAACCGATCTTGCGGCTGTAGCCGGAACGCGACTGCGCACCCTTGTGTCCACGGGTGGAGGTGCCGCCCTTGCCGGAGCCCTGTCCACGTCCTACTCTTTTACTACCTTTCGTTGAATTCTTTGCGGGGGTTAAAGTATGTAAATTCATGTCTTCTCTTCTCTATAATATGGTTCGTAAATTAAATTTCCTCAACAGTGACCAAATGTTTCACCGTATCTACAATGCCCAAAATCTGCGGCGTGGCCTCGTGCTCAACGCTCTGGTGCATCTTTCTCAAGCCCAATGCCTGAAGAGATCTCTTCTGACGTTCCGAACGGTCGATGGAACTCTTTACTTGTGTGATTTTTAACTTTTTCATCTACTTTTGATATTAAGTTATTACTGAATTTTTCTCTCCATTACACGCCGTTTCGGAGTTTTTTCCCCTCTTTCCCCGCCATTCGCCCTTCTCCCCTACTCTTCCACCACACATCTTAACATATTATAATAGAACATATTACAACATGAAAAGAGTGAAATCAGACTCTTTCGCGCCGTGCTTTTTCAAGCCCGCAAATATACAAATATTTTTTCTTGTTATTCCCTTCCGACGATTTTTTTCCAAAAAAACGGAATTTTACCGACTTTTTGGATGGAAACCGGGCTTTTTTCCCGCACTTGCAGAAAATTCATTTCTGTTTTTCCGCATTAACGGCGCGTCCCCGTGAACTGCGTCCGCCCCAAGGCATCCTCCTCGCCGCGATACATTATATATATAGTCATGTTGGCGGAATAGAATTTCACCTCTATTGACAGCCGCCGTGGGGTTTCCGGGAGATAGTCGGCGGGAATACCGCACAATTCGCACACCTGCTGCCACTCCGTCGCCGTCACCGCGTCGCTGTCGTATTCATAGACGCCATCCTCCGGCTCCAACTCGAAGCCGTTCATCATCAGGCACTCCGGATCTACGTGGCTCTGCGTCAGCTTCACCTCCATCAACGTGTCGATGCCGGTCGCCTCGTTGCTGCGCAACGTGTTGAACTCGCCCCAGTAGGTGCCCGCACGGCGTTCCGCCAGCCGCGCCTCGCGTCTGTCCTCACATCCAGTAACCACAATGACCATCAGGCATATCACGTACAATAACTTCTTCATCGTCGTTTTTTTTTAATCGCCGCAAAAATACAACTTTATCCCGAACATCAACTCTCTTTCACCGAAAAAGTGTAATTTTGCGCTTTCATTCCGAAAAAATCTCCATGAAAGCCAATTTCCACACTCACTGCAACTACTGCGACGGCAAGGAGCCGATCCTCAACTACATCGAGGAGGCCGACCGACTCTGCTACGACCAACTGGGGTTCTCGTCGCACGCCCCCGTGCCCTTCGCCAACGACTTCGGCATCCACGAGACGCAGATTCCCGAATACGTCCGCACCATCGACGGCTACCAGTCTCAATTCCCGCACCTGCGACTCTTCAAGGGGCTCGAGTGCGACTTCGTGCCCGGCATGACCCAGCCCTTCGCGCATTACCGCGACACCTACCATCTCGACTTCCTCATCGGCGGCGTGCACTTGGTGCGCCCCGAGAACGACGACCGCCTCTGGTTCATCGACGGCAGCAAGTACGAGATCTACGACAACGGTCTGCGCGGACTCTTCGGCATGGACGTGCGCCGCGCCGTCACCCGCTTCTGGGAGCAGAGTTTCGAGATGATCGAGACCCAGCAGTTCGACATCATCGCCCACTGCGACAAGATCAAGATGCACAACCGGAAACGCTACTTCACGGAGGATGAGCCGTGGTACCGGCAACTCGCCGACCACCTCATCGATCTCGTACGCCAAAAACACCTCATCGTCGAGATCAACACCCGCGGCATCTACAAAGGCCGCTGTCCCGACTTCTACCCCTCCGACTACATCCTCTCGCAGGTAGCACGCTACCACATTCCTATGATTATCAGCACCGACGCCCACAAGTCGGAGGAGGTCTCGCTCGGTTACGACGATGCGGTGGCGAAACTCAAATCGTTTGGAATCAGTTATTTAATGTACATAAAAGACCAACAATGGGAAGAACACGCCATTTAGCCCTTGGGATCGGCTGCCTGCTGTGCGGCCTCACTCTGACGCTCCACGCGCAGGATTCCACCTACGCCCGCCGCAACATCGCCGTGCTGACCGCGCCCGAGATGTGGGGCCGCGGCGGCTCGCACAACGGCGAGCAACTCGCCGCCCGCTACATCCACGACCAACTCGGCGCCATGGGTGCGCAGCCCCTCACCGCCAACGGATACCAATACTACGAGTTTGCCGCCCACAAGATGGAGGGGCGCGTCGAGATGTCGTTTAACGGCCACCGCCTCAGTCCTTTCTGGGACTACCGCGTGGCTCCCTACGCGCATACCACCCACCTCCAGGAGGCGCCCGTCGTGCAGATGGACCTGTCGCTCATCAACGACCCTGCGAAACTCATGAAGTTCTACGACCGACATGCCTACCTCATCCGCAACGGCTTCATCTACCTTGACGGTGTGGAGTGGCGCGACAAGAACTTCACCGCCGAGCAGGCCAAGGAGGCCCTGCGCTCGCTCACCTACAACAACCCCTTCGGCTCGAAAGGGATCCTCATCGGCGTCGATGAGCTTCCCGTGTGGGGACTCAGCAGCAACGACACCGAGCGAAACTACGCCCTCATCTACGTCAAGCGCGACAAGATGGGCAAGCGCATTCGCACCATCTCCGTCGATTTCGACAACAAGTTCTACATGAACAAGACCCAGAACATCTGCTACCAGGTGCGCGGCACCCAACAACCCGACAGTTTGGTGGTGCTCACCGCCCACTACGACCACCTCGGCAGCATGGGAGACTCGGTAGTCTTCTACGGGGCGCACGACAACGCCTCCGGCACCAGCGGCGTGCTCGACCTCGCCCGCCACTTCTGCCAGAACCCGCCCAAATACACCATGGTCTTCCTGTTCTTCAGCGGCGAGGAGAGCGGCCTGCGCGGCTCCCGCTACTTCGTCGAGCACCCGCTCATCGACTTCTCCAAAGTGAAGATGCTCATCAACATCGACATGCTATGCGGCGGCGAGGAGGGCTTCACCGTGGTGAACTCCACGGCGGAAAACACGAAGCCGTTTTACGACAAGATAGTGGAAATCAATGAAAAAGAGCACTTGGTGGCGCAGGTGAAACCTCGTTCCAACGCCGCCAACAGCGACCACTACTTCTTCACGGAGCACTGCCCCGCCATCTTCATCTACACCATGGGCGGGCGTTACGGCGGCTACCACCATTTCACCGACACCTGCGACCGCTGCGGCATGGAGTGTTACCACAACATCATGACACTCCTCCTGAAGGCCATCGACAGCATCCGTTAGTTGCGACGGAAAATCAGCGAGCAGCCACCTTCAGACACCTTCAGCGTGGCGGTCTCCCCCATCGGCAGGGCATAGTTCTGTCCGCCATGTCCGGCCGGGAAGCCGAAGCAGACGGGGTAGTCGTACTTCCCGAGAATTTCTGCAATCAACGAATAGACATCGTGGTTTTGGTAATAGTCGCTGACGGTGATTTTCGTCATGCCACCCACAATGACGCCTTTCAAGTTCTTGAGTTTTCCGGCACGGTCGAGGGCGCGCAGCATCCGGTCGATGTGGTAGATGTTCTCATCCACATCCTCGATGAAGAGGATCTTGCCGTCGGTGTCGATGTCTGACACGGAGCCGAGCAGCGAATAGAGCAGTGAGAGGTTGCCACCGACAACGGGGGCGGTGACCATGCCCGTGCGATTGAGCGGCGATGCTTCGAACTTGTAGTGCAACATCTTCCCTTTCAGCGCGTTGAGAAACGATGCTGCGTAGATATTGCCCGGCTGCCAGGCGCGCGTGCCGATGGGCATCACGCTGTGCAGGGCGGGGTAGCCCAACGTGTGGAGATGCGACAGCAGGACCGTGACGTCGCTGTAGCCGCAGACCCACTTGGGATGTTGGCGGAAGGCGGAGAAATCGAGACTGTCGATGATGGCGACAGTGCCGTAGCCGCCGCGGGCGCAGAGGATGGCCTTGACGCCGGGGCGATCGAGCATCTCCTGGAAAGCGGCGACGCGTTGCGGGACCGTGCCCGCGAAGCCCTCGGCCTGTTCGTACAGCATCGGCGACAGCAGCACGCGGAAGCCGCGTTGTTGCAAGTACTCCACAGCGGGTTCCACCTGCTCGGGCGTCACAGCGGAAGCCGGCGCCACGATGGCGATGGTGTCGCCCGTCTTCAACCGCGGCATCGCCTGCGGGAAGGCCGACAGCACAGACAAACAAAAACACAGAACGAGGGAAATTCGTTTCATAAAAAAGACGATTTTAAGGATGAACCCAGGATGGAAGTCCGTTACTCTTCCGGGAAGAACGAATCGACGAACTCGGTGCGGTTAAACACCTGCAGTTGGTCAATCTTCTCGCCGACCCCGATGTACTTCACCGGAATCTGGAACTGGTCGGAGATGCCGATGACCACGCCGCCCTTGGCGGTGCCGTCGAGTTTGGTGATGGCGAGAGCGTTAACTTCGGTGGCGGCGGTGAACTGCTTGGCCTGTTCGATGGCGTTCTGGCCGGTGGAGCCGTCGAGCACGAGCAGCACTTCGTCGGGTGTGCCGGGGAGCAGCTTGCCGGTGACGTTCTTGATCTTGGAGAGTTCGCGCATGAGATTTGCCTTATTGTGGAGTCGGCCGGCGGTGTCGATGATGACCACGTCGCACTGTTTGGCGACGGCCGACTTGACGGTGTCGTAGGCGACGGCGGCGGGGTCGGAGCCCATGGCCTGGACGACGATGGGCACGCCGGCGCGGTCGGCCCACACCTGCAGCTGGTCGATGGCGGCGGCACGGAAGGTGTCGGCGGCGCCCAGCATCACCGAATAGCCCTTCTGCTTGTATTGGTAAGCCAACTTACCGATGGTGGTGGTCTTGCCGGCGCCATTGACGCCCACGACCATGATCACATACGGCCGTCCCAATCCCTCAGGCAGGGCGAAGTCGGTCTGGTTCTCCTGGTTGTTCTCCATCAGCAGAGCGCCGATCTCCTCGCGCAGGATGGCATTCAACTGACCGGTGCCAAGGTACTTGTCGCGCGAGACGCGCGCCTCGATGCGCGAGATGATCTTCAGGGTGGTCTCCACGCCCACATCGGAGGTCACGAGCACCTCCTCGAGGTTGTCGAGCACCTCGTCATCGACTTTCGACTTGCCGATGACCGTCTTGGCGAGTTTCGCGAAGAAACTCTGCTTCGACTTCTCAAGCCCCTTGTTCAACTCTTCTTTCTTTTCTTTGGAAAAAAACGAGAAAAAACCCATGGTGTTGCGATTTAAATTCGGCGGCAAAGATACGATTTTTTTGGATTAAAGAAAAAAAGCCAAGCATGAAACCATTCCCGTTAGGGGACCTGGTTCGGAAGGACACGTGCCGTACACGAAAAAAAATACGACAACAATGGGATGGCTTCCGTCCGCTGAGACGTTTTTCCCGACACGCTAACCAGCAACCTCAATCCCTGTTCTCCTCGGCGGCGAGCAGCGGACTGTGATGCTTGAGGTGGCGCAGCACGAGCACGACGACGGCCACTATCAGGCAGACGATGCCAGAGGGGCGCACCCAATCGCCAAAAGTGTTCGGTGCATTAAGCAGGAAAGTGCGCAGGTAATCCACTCCAGTGAAGCAGAGGGTGATCGCCATCAGCCCTGGGTACTCGCGGCGCAGCACCGACCTGAAATGGAAGGGCACGTCGCCTTTTTGGAAACTTCTGAAACGCGGCAGGAAGGCCGGCACGGTGAGCGACCAGTCGAGGTACGCCTGGCCGAACTGTTTTTCCAAATAGCGTTCTTCCGCAAACATGATACGCTCATAATAAAGCCAATACACCAACGAAACCACCACCAAGAAGGGCAGGTCGAAGATGAAGATGAGCAGACCGAGCCACATCAGGTAGTTGCCCAGGTAGAGCGGGTGCCGCACGACAGAGTAGATGCCCTTGGTGTTGAGTTGCATGGCCACCTGCTTGTCGGTGTTGCGGCCGGAGGTGCCGTGGGGCGTGGTGCCGATGGTGTAGGCGCGCACGGCCATGCCGGCAAGGGAGGTGAGGATGGCCACGATGGTGACGATGGCGAAAAGCCAGGTGGGACAGAACAGATAATGGAGGAGCGGGGCCGTCCAAAGCAACAGGGGTGAACAGGCGGCGAAGACAACGACCGGCACGATGCCACGGTGGCGGAAGAGCCAGTTGCCGGATTTCTCGAAGGAGTGGAGTAATGCCATTTTTGTCGGGAATAGAAACAAAAAAACGCTTTTTCAAGCGCTTTTTTGTGGTTATCCATAAGGCGAAGGGAAATCTTAGCCTCTTTTCTCTTTGATACGGGCCTTCTTGCCGGTGAGTCCGCGGAGGTAGAAGATTCTGGAACGGCGGACCACACCGCGTTTGTTGACGACGATGTCGGTGATACGGGGGGAAGTGAAGGGGAAGATTCTCTCAACGCCGATGCCGCCGGAGATTTTGCGGATGGTGAAGTTCTTGGTGGCGCCGGTACCAGCGATCTGCAGGACCACGCCCTGGAAGTGCTGGATACGCTCTTTGGAACCTTCAATGATCTTATAACCGACGGTGATGGTGTCACCGGCCTTGAAATTCGGATACTCTTTCTTCTCTACGAAATTATCCTCAACATACTGAACTAATTGCTGTTTCATCTCTATAACGTTTACTTTTTCACTACGATTTTTGCGGGTGCAAAAGTACAACTTTTTTTAATACCACGCACAAGTGTCAACTATTTTTTTTGAACTCATTTTTTCAGACCTCGGATTTGAGTCTTTCGGCGTTCTCGGCGACCTGCAAAGCCTCGATGGTGGCCTCGATGTCGCCGTCCATGAAACCAACCAAATTGTACATGGTGAGGTTGATGCGGTGGTCGGTGACGCGGTTCTGGGGATAGTTGTAGGTGCGGATCTTGGCGGAGCGGTCACCGGTGGAGACCATGGTCTTGCGCTTGGAGGAGATCTCGTCGAGATACTTCTGGTACTCGCGTTCGAAGAGGCGGGTGCGAAGGACGCTCATGGCCTTCTCGAGGTTGCGGATCTGGTTCTTCTCGTCCTGGATGGCGACGACGATGCCGCTGGGGATGTGGGTGAGGCGGACGGCAGAGTAGGTGGTGTTGACGCACTGTCCGCCGGGGCCGGATGCGCAGTAAGTATCCTTGCGGATATCGCTCATCTTCAGTTCCACGTCGAACTCATCGGCTTCGGGGAGCACGACGACGGAGGCGGCGGAGGTGTGGACACGTCCCTGGGCCTCGGTCTGCGGCACGCGCTGCACGCGGTGCACGCCCGACTCGTACTTCATGGTGCCATAGACGCCCTCGCCGGTGATGAGGAAGATGATCTCCTTGTAGCCGCCGACGGTGCCTTCGGTCATCGAGATGACCTCGGTCTTCCAGCCCTTCTTGTCGCAGAAGTGCTGGTACATGCGGTAGAGGTCTCCGGCGAAGATGCTGGCCTCGTCGCCGCCGGTGCCGGCGCGGATCTCCACCTGGGCGTTCTTGCCGTCCTGCGGGTCCTTCGGCAGCAGCAGCACGCGGATGTCCTCCTCGGTCTTCTCCTTATCGACGGTGAGTTGGTCGAGTTCCTCCTTGGCCATGGCGCGGAACTCCTCGTCCTTCTCGTTCTGGAGCACCTCCTTGGCGTTGGCGATGTTGCCAATGATGTTCTTGTACTTCTTGTAGGCCTCCACCACGGGCTGGAGGTCCTTGTAATCCTTGTTCAGTTTGATGTAGCGCTTCATGTCCGACATGACGTCGGGCTGGGTGATGTCCTCGCCGATCTGCAGCCAGCGCTTGTAAATCTCCTCTAATTTTTCTAAAAGGTCGTTCATTTTCGCGGTTTCAATTTTGCGGCTGCAAAAATACGGAAAATCGCGAAATTAACCGAGGTAGGATTTCAGGTTCTTGCACTTCGCCTGGTTTTTGAGGCGACGGATGGCCTTTTCCTTGATCTGGCGCACGCGTTCGCGGGTCAGATCGAACTTCTCGCCGATCTCCTCGAGCGTCCACGGGTGCTTCTGTCCGTCCAAACCGAAATAGAGTTTGATGATGTCGGCCTCGCGCTGCGGGAGGGTGGCGATGGTGCGGTTGATCTCCTGCTTCAACGACTCGTGCAGCAGTTCCTTGTCGGGCGGCAGGGAGTCTTCCGACTTGAGGACGTCGTACATGTTGTTGTCCTTGTCCTGGGTCAGGGAGGCGTCCATGGAGAGGTGGCGGGAGGAGTTGCGCATGGAGTCCTTCACCTCCGCCTCGGTGATGTCGAGCAGGGCGGCGATTTCGTCGGCGCGGGGCTCGCGCTCGTATTCCTGTTCCAGATAGGCGTATGCCTTGTTGATCTTGTTGATGGTGCCGATCTTGTTGAGCGGCAGGCGGACGATACGGGACTGCTCGGCGAGGGCCTGGAGGATGGACTGGCGGATCCACCACACGGCGTAGGAGATGAACTTGAAGCCGCGGGTCTCGTCGAAGCGCTGGGCGGCCTTGATAAGTCCGAGGTTGCCCTCATTGATGAGGTCGGGGAGACTCAACCCCTGGTTCTGATACTGTTTTGCCACGGAGACGACAAAACGGAGGTTGGCCTTGGTCAGTTTCTCAAGGGCGGCATGGTCGCCTTCCTTGATCTTGCGCGCCAATTCGACCTCTTCCTCTGCGGTGATCAACTCCACTTTTCCGATGTCGTGGAGGTATTTGTCAAGTGACGCGGTCTCGCGGTTGGTAACCTGCTTGGTGATGTTGAGTTGTCTCATATTCAATCCTTTTTGCTGGCTTTTACGGCGGCATTTCCCATTTTGTTACAAAGAGGAAAACCCTGCCCAAAAAAGTTTGCAAAGGTACAACTTTTCGTTTTAAATAAAGGGGTGGAAAAAGGGATTTTTTTGAAAAAAACGGGGATAAATCCGTTGTCGGCAAAACGACATGGATTTGAAAAAAAATTCGTACATTTGCAACCTTTAAGATCTTTATAGATTGACAATATAATTTATTAAAAATCAATATTATAATAATGGAAAAACTGATTATCACCGCCGCAATATGCGGAGCCGAAGTAACGAAAGAACAGAATCCTGCCGTTCCTTACACCGTTGAGGAGATCGTACGCGAGGCGAAATCGGCCGTGGACGCCGGTGCCGCCATCGTGCATCTGCACGTGCGTTTCGACGACGGCACCCCGACGCAGAGCCGCGAGCGCTTCCAGGAGTGCGAAGAGGCCATCTACAAGGCCTGTCCGAACGTCATCCTCATTCCCTCGACCGGTGGCGCCGTGGGCATGACGCCCGAAGAACGCCTGCAATCGACCGACACCACCCCGATTCCGGAGATGGCGACGTTGGACTGCGGCACCTGCAACTTCGGCGACGAGATCTTCGACAACACGATGCCGACGATGCGTGCTTTCGGCAAACGCATGATCGAGCGCGGCATCAAGCCCGAGTATGAGTGCTTCGAGATGGGTCATCTCGACACGATCCTGAACATGGCCCGCAAGGGTCAGGTGCCGGGCGCCCCGATGCAGTTCAACTTCGTGCTGGGCGTGCCGGGCTGCACTCCCGCGACGGTTGCCAACCTCTGCTGGTTGGTGAACGCCATCCCGGCGGGCAGCACCTGGACGGTGACCGGCATCGGCCGCCACGCCTTCCCGATGGCCGCCGCCGCAATCGCCATGGGCGGCAACGTGCGCGTGGGCTTCGAAGACAACCTCAACCTCGCCAAGGGCGTGCCCGCCAAGTCGAACGGAGAACTGGTGGCCAAGGTGGTGCGCTTAGCCAAGGAGTTGGGCCGCGAAGTGGCCACCTCCGACGAAGCGAGAGTGATCTTAGGGCTCAAACCGCGCAACTAACCCCCATGGCGAAAGTCGCAATCATCACGGGCGCCGACGGCTGCATGGGGCAGGAGGAGGTGTTGTCCGTGGCCCGAGCCGGCTACGAGGTGGTGATGGCGTGCCGCAACCCGCAGAAGGCCTGGCCCGTCTGCAAGGAACTGATCGCCAAGACCCACAACGCCACCATCCGTGTCATCAGACTCGACCTCGCGTCGTTCGCCAGCATCCACGCCTTCGTGGAGGCCTTCCGCGAAGTGTACGACCACGTTGATCTGCTGATGAACAACGCCGGCACGCTGCTGCATCACGCCGACACCACCGACGACGGCGTCGAGCGCACCGTCGGGGTGAACTACCTCGGCCACTACGTGCTCACCCGCCAACTGCTGCCGATCATGCCGGCCGGCTCGCGCATCGTGAGCATGGTGTCGCTCACCTTCCGCTTCGGGCACCTCGACCACGACATCTTCTCCCCCATCGACCAGAAGCATTTCAACCGCTTCTCCACCTACTCCGACTCGAAACTCGCCCTGCTATACTTCACCCTCGACCTCGCGGAAGAGTTGAAGGAGCGCGGCATCGCGGTCAACTGCGCCGACCCGGGCATCGTGAGCACCAACATCATCCGTCAGGGCATCACGGTCATCGACAAGTTGTGCGACATCTTCTTCCGGCCCATCATCTACAAGCCGGCGAAGGGCGCATCCACACTGATCTATCTTGCCCTCGACCCCGACCTCACGGTCACCGGCCGCTGTTTCGCCCACAAGAAACCCGTCAAACTGAGACGCAAGGTCATCGAAAGTCCCTGGCGGCCCCAACTGCGCGAGCAGACCGACGCCGTCATACGGAAGATCACCGAACGACTATCCACATCCGCCGCAACCAACGACAACAACAACGCATAATCGTCAACAACCATCATGCTGAAAATAGAAAACTTACATGTTTCCATCAAAGGAAAAGAGATTTTGAAAGGCGTGAACCTCGAGATCAATGAAGGCGAGGTGCATGCGATCATGGGACCGAACGGCACGGGCAAGAGCACGCTGGCCTCGGTCATCGCCGGCAAGGAGATCTTCGATGTCACCGAAGGTCGCATCCTTTACAACGGCAAGAACCTGCTGGAGATGTCGATCGAGGACCGCGCCCGCGAGGGCATCTTCATCGGCTTCCAGTACCCCGTGGAGATCCCGGGCGTGAGCATCGCCAACTTCATGCGCACTGCGCTCGACGAGATCCGCCGCTACCGCGGAGAGGAGCCGCTCACCGAATTGGAGTTCCGCAAAATGATGAAGGAGAAGGCCAAGGTGGTGGAACTGACTGAGAAGTTGAGCACCCGCTCCGTCAACGAGGGATTCTCCGGCGGCGAGAAGAAACGCAACGAGATCTTCCAGATGGCCATGCTCGAGCCGAAACTCGCCATCCTCGACGAGACCGACTCCGGACTTGACATCGACGCCCTGCGCATCGTCGCCAACGGCGTCACCAAACTCAAGTCGCCCACCAACTCCACCGTCGTCATCACCCACTACCAGCGGCTGCTCGACTACATCGTGCCCGACGTGGTGCATGTGCTCTTCGACGGCAAGATCGTGAAGAGCGGCAGCAAGGAGTTGGCGCTAGAACTGGAGAAGCGCGGCTACGAATGGATCAAACAGGAATACGAATCTGCTAATGCGCAATAAGATGACATCGACAACCACCACTGCAATCCACGACGAGTGCCTGTCCGACCTCGGCCGCTGGCATGTCCAGACGGAGCCGGCGCCGTACCGTCCGGTGGAGGAGTACTTCCACTGCAAGGTCAAGGACATCGACACGCAGATGTGCATCTTCCTGAACGGCTGGTACGTGCACGACGGTCAGCCGCTGACGACGACGCCGGAGGGCATCATCGTCGGCTCGCTGGCGGAGGCGCGGAAACGGTTCCCCGAGAAGGTGCTCCCCTACCTCAACGAGCCGGCACGCGACCGCGACGACGAGTTCGCCGCCCTCAACCGCGAGCGCTTCAACGACGGGCTTTTCATCTACCTGCCCGACAACGTCACCGCCGCCAAGCCCATCCAGCTCATTTCCCTCACCGACGCGGAAGAGGAGTTGATGATCAACAACCGCAACCTCATCGTCCTCGGCAAGAACGCCGAACTGTCGTTCGTACAGTGCGACGACTCCATCCAGTTCAAGAAGAGTTTCATCAACAACGTCACCTTGGTGCGCTTGGCCGAAGACGCCCGTCTCTCCTATTACAAGATGGAAAACAAGAACGCCGAGTCGCTGCTGTTCAACCAGGTCGATGTGGAGCAGAAGGGGCATTCGCAGTTCTTCTCGCACACCATGACCTTCAACGCGGGCTACCTGCGCAACCGCATCAACGTATATCACACCGAGCCGTTCGCCTCCGCCACCTTCTACGGACTCTACTTGGTCGATCGCAAACAGCATGTGGACCACGAGATCTTCATCGACCATCAGGTGCCCGACTGCGATAGCCACCTGCTCTACAAGGGCATTGTGGATGACGAGGCGCAGGCCAACTTCTTAGGACACGTGGTGGTGCGCCCCGACGCGCAACGCACGGTGGCGGCGCAGACCAACCGCAACATCACGCTGACCGACAACGCGCACGTCACCTCGCGGCCATTCCTCGAAATCTATGCCGACGACGTCAAGTGCAACCACGGCAGCACCGTCGGACAACTTGACGACGAGGCCATGTTCTACCTCCGCACCCGCGGCATCTGCGAGCGCAACGCCCGCATGTTGCTCATGTTCGCCTTCGCCAACGAGATCGCCAACTACATCAAGATCGACTCGCTGAAGGAGCGCTACATGGAGATGATCCGCAAGCGCCTCAACGGCGAACTGACCATTTGCGACCAATGCGTGCTACACTGCCCACACCTGCTGTAAACCTTTCCTCCGACCATGAAGCACCTCCTTCCCCGACTCGCGCTGTTGCTGCTGACACTGCTGTGGCAGTGCCCGTTGGAGGTGGCTGCCCAACACGACGCCCCACTGCGCGTGGAACTCACCGCCGCCAAGGACCAGGACGACTACCACTTCGCCCTCGCCGACACCAACGGCGCACTCGTCTTATACGACGCCGGACTCATCAGCGCGGACACCACCCGCTGGGTCTTCATCCATTATGACACCAACCTGGTGAAAAAGAGCCACTTCGAGATTTCCCTGCCGTCGCAAACGGACTATGTCGCTTCGCACACCGACAACGGCGTCATCCACTTGCTGATGGCCAAGACCCTGCCGAAAAAGGATGCCCCGCGCACCTTCGTCGTCTCTGTCGATCTGCGGGAAAACCGACATACCGTGCTGGACCTGAGCAGTTTGGAGAGCCGCGAGTTGAGCGGCATCTGCACCGCCGGCGAACAGTGGGTGCTCTTCGCTTCCAACAGCAAAAAGGACGAGATCTACTTTTTCGACAAACAAAAGAACCATCTGACCTTGCTGAATGACATCGGCGACTACAAGGTGCAGTTCTGCCTGCCCGACACCGCCAACCACCGCTGGTTGCTGGGACTGAACCCGTCCATCGACGGCACGCCCGGCCACCTGTTCTTATACGAGCAGGATTGGCAGAGCGGCGAGGGCACCGTCATCGCACTGCCGCGGGCACTCACCGACGGCACCGGACTGCTGCTTCACACCGCCCGTGCCTTCGTCGTCAACGCCGACACCGTGCTGCTGGCGGGCACCTACAACATCGCCAGCGACAAGCAGGTCAACAACCTGCACTCCGGCGTCTTTGCGTTGGTGTTGTCGCACCAGGACATGGACACGTTGATGCTCTACAGCTTCACCGCGCTCAAGAACGGCAGCGGCAAGAGCAGCAACATCAACCTGCAACTCCAATTAGGGCTCTCTGCCACCGATGGCGAGCAGTTCACCATCTCCAGTGAGGTCTATTACCCCGAGTATTCTTACTCCTACTCCTATCAGGGCTACTACGACGACCTACGCTACGGCACCTCCTCCCCCACCGCCGTATTCACCGGCTACCGTTTCGTCAACGCCTACGTCACCACCTTCGACCGTCATGGCAACCTATTGTGGGACAACTATTTCCTACTTGACGACATCAGCATCATGACATTGGCGCCCGTACTGCGGCTGGCCTACATCGGCTCCGATGCACTCCTTTGCTATTCCCGCGACAACCGCATCTACAGCAGTCTGCTCAACCAGGGGCAGACCGTGGAGAAGCCCGCCAACATCTCCATCGAGACCAGCAACCCCCGCGAGGTGGTGGAGTACAACAAGCGGACGCAGATCCAACGTTGGTATGGTGACAACTTCGTGGCGAGCGGCTACCAGTACCTGCGCAACCGCGACCGCGCCACCAAGGCCAAACGGTATGTCTTCTATCTCAACAAACTCATCTACCAATAGAAGATTATTATAACTGTATATAAATCAAATACATGCAGATAAAAACCATCTACAACAATCCGCTGGAAGTCAAGACCTATATATTATATGACGACACGAACGAGGCGGTCATCATCGATCCGGGCGTGGGCACGTTGATGGAACGCGACCGATTGCGCCAGTTTGTGGCAGACAAGGGGCTGACGGTGAAGTACGTCATCGGCACGCACCCGCACATCGACCATGTGGTGGGTTTCGGCTACTGCAAGGAGACGTTCGGTGCGCCACTGCTGATGAACGCCGACGGGATGAAGGTTTACGACCACTCGGTGGCCTACGGCGTGGCGTTCGGGATGGACTGCGACAAGAAGGACTTCCCACAGCCCGACCAGTTCATCAAGGAGGGCGACCGAATCTGTTTCGGGCACGAGGTGCTTGAGGTCATCGAGACGCCCGGGCACTGCGCCGGCAGCGTCTGCCTGTACCATCGGGCCAGCGGCTCGCTCTTCGTCGGCGACTTGGTGTTCCGCAACAGCGTGGGGCGCTCCGACCTGCCGACCGGCAACACGCAGGCGCTCATCGACAGCATCCGGTACAAGATCCTGCCGCTGCCGGAAAACACAATGCTATACGTAGGTCATGGGGATAACACGACCATTGAGCATGAAAAGAGATTCAACTCTTTTTTTCAGATTGAATCGTAACTGTTGACGAGGTCGGTGGCCATCCCTTGGAACATCAAAGCCACCTGGTTGAAATCCATGTTCAGATCCTTGCTGAGCCCGATGCGGTCTTTGAAGATGGCGACGTTGTACCACTGGATGCACTGGAAGGCGCGGTGGAAGTAGAGGCGGCGCAGTTCGTCGCGCGTCGGTTCGTGGCCGAGATAGACCGGCAGCAGCGCCAGCGCCTTGTCAAATCCGGCGTTGCCGTAGCAGGCGATGTCGTAGATGGGGTCGTTCATGCCGGCGTACTCCCAATCCAGGATGTACAGCTTGCTGCCCGCGATGACCAAGTTGGTGGGCTGATAGTCGCAGTGGCAGGGCACCTGAGACACTTGGGCATACTGGGCGCGCATCTCGTCCAACTTCGCGCGCAGGGCGAGGTACTCCGCGGGATGCTCGTAGCCGTTGTCGCAGCAGTAGCCCTCATACTGCGCCAGCCGTCCGAAGGCGTCGTAGGGTTTCATCTGCACCTTGCTCTCGTGCAACTGCCGCAGCGCGGCAGCAGACATCGCATTGTAGGAGACGATATCGGTTTCCGACATGATCGTGCCCTCGACGTAGGCGGCTAACTTTTCGCCGGAAGGAATCTCCAGATACAGTGTTTCACTGTTGATTTTCAAAGAATTGATTTTCTGTATGTTATCCCACTCATCAACACGATCGACAAACTTCTCAGCAAACTTTCCGGGGACACGGTAAGTGTATTTCTTGCCGTCGGTGGAAACCACGTAAGTGTAATTACTCATGCCACCTTCCAACCGTTTCACGATGGCGGCGTCGGTGCGGTGCGTCAGCGCATTCACGCGCGCAACGATGTACTCTTCAACGTTCATTTCTATCTTCTTTATCCTGTTCAAATTCCATAGGAGAATTTTACCTATAGAAATTCATAATTATTTGACAATCAATGTATTATAAAATACAAAATCGCATTGCAATTATACATAATTATTATGGAAAGATGAAATGATTTTCGCTAAAAAATTTGGTGAGTTGACGGGGAATTATGCATGTTCGGCGGGAGGCGATTCCACCCACGGGCGTCGGTTCCCATGACAATCCACCGCCATGAAACGGGAGATAATGACGAAAATTGATAAAAATGATGATTTTCGTCATTATCGACGGACCACATCCGCGAGAAACTCCGTCATGCGGGCATCGATGAGGTCGAAGTAGGCGTTCTCGGCCTGCCGCTTCCTGTCCCAATACAATTTGTGACCGAGTTTGGGGAAGAAAAAGAGCCGCTCGTGCATTTTCAACCGCTTGGCTTCCTGGTGGATGCGGACAGAACCGTACTTTTTACGGCAGAGCAGCAGCGACAGCGGGCCGAAGTAGCGGTGGTAGTTGCTGCCGTAGCCGGGAGGAACGACGTAGTCCTTGCCGCCATGGAAGGAGATAATGGCTAGGTCAGGGCGCTGTCGCAGGAGGGCGAGGTCGGGGATGGCGCCCCAGAGATTGACAACGGCGCACACCTCCACCCCTGCCGGCAACGGACGGTAGGGCATCTGCAATGCGACCATTGCGCCGGCGCTCGATCCGGCCAAGATGATGCGCCGTGGATCGATGCCGTACTCGTCGCGGTGGTCGCACAGGAAGCGCAGGGCAGAAAGTCCATCGGCGATGGCACGCTCCTCCGCCCGCCGCATCGACTTCTTGTTGTATTGGAACCCCAGCCGGTAATCGACCGACACGGCGTTGTACCCCCGCGCCGCGAACGCCCGGCAGAGGCGCACGATGCTGTGGCTCTCCTTGTCGTCGAAGAAGAAGCCGCCGCCGTGGAAGAAGAGGATGGTGGGACGGCAGTCATCTTGCGCATCGCGCGGGGCGTAGAGGTCGAGACGCAAGTTGAGGCGGGAGACCTTCAGTCGGCGCGGTCGTTTGTCGGCCACCGCCTTCACCTTCGGCTTCGGCAGCGCATACGAGCAGTAGTAGCCCGGCTTCTGCGCGTAGCCCACATCCCGCCAGATGGCGACATCATACTTTTTTTCAAGATAGTTCATCCCCTGCGATCACTTCTGCCACGCGCTTACCACCTCGCCCATGTACATCGTGTGGACGCCGGAACTAGAGCGTGCATAGAAGTTGCGGGGCGCGTCGGTGCGGAATTGAGCGGGGTCGAAGTCCTGGCCGTACATCGTGCGGCACTCGATCACCAGGTCGGCCTCGGCGTAGTAGGGCGTGCCGTTCTCAGTGTAGAGTGTGTGCAATCCCAGCGCCTGCGCCTTGTCGCCGTCGCGGCCCGAGTGCGACCCCATATAATCGACCACGCGGTTGTCGGGGAAGTGCATCACGGTGAAGTACGCGTACTTGTCCATGAACTGGTGGGTGTAGCGCGCCTGAGCGACATAGACGGTGACGGTGGGACGGCTCCACAGGGTGCCGAGGCCGCCCCAGCCGATGGTCATCGCGTTGTGGGCCTGGACATCGCCGCTGCAGAGCAGCAGTCCGTGGCCGTCGTCGTCGGTGAAGAAGGGGAAGCCGGCCTGCAGGGCGCCGGGCTTCATCACGTCGATGGGGTGGAAGCCGGCCGACTGCGGGGTGGCCTGCGCAGTGCCGTTGCCGGCCTTCGCGCGCAGGGCCTTCTCATCGACGGTGGAGGCATACTCGAGGGCGGCCTTCACGTTGCCGACGATAGCCCTGGAGGAGAATGTGGCGCCGCTGACGGCATCGACCTTTTTGGCGAGGGCCTGCTTCGGCGTCAGTCCGTTCCAACTGCCGAGAATGGCGGCGGCGCTTTGGAAGAAGCTTGGCGTCTCGTTGTTGGGCAGAGCCACCACCTTGACAACCTTGCCGTGGAGGAGATAGACGTCAAGCGGCACGGTGCCGGCATAGCCTTGGATCTTCTTGCCGAGGAGTTCAGTACAGACGATCATCGTGTCGCCGACGAAGCGCACGGTGTCGCGGTGACCCTTTTGCAGGGCGTCGGACTGGAGGTTGTGCGGCGCAGGACAGGCGTCGCTCTGCATGGCGACGACCACAACGGCCAGCAGCAGGACGGCGGCGAAACAGAGGGCCTTCATCCAACGGTTTCTTTTCATATATTTTTCTTTCATCATATATTGATTTTTCAGTGAATATCTTCTGCTATATTCTCACGGCATTCATTTCCACATATTTATCCACGATCTTGCCGGATCGGCTGGTGCGACTCTTTCATTTTTCGTGGTTGATGTTTTTCATCAGGCCGAAGCCGCGGCAAAGATACTACAAATTTTACAAATTCAAGGAACAAAGGAACCGATCCTCAACGTTGGGATCAAATTGGGACTATCGGCACTGACCTTTGGAATTGGATGTCGTTTCGTACTCTTCAGCGGATTCAGCGGCCATGGGAGTGTCATCCTCTGCGGGAAGGTGGATGTATTTCACGGACTTCGGGCCGAACGTTTGGAGGAAATAGTTCTGGAGTTGCACCTCCACTTGCAACATCGTGTTTTCCAACAACTTGGGATGCAGTTGGCACTCCCACACCACGAGCACCTGCCAGCCGTTGTCCTGCAGCAGTTGGTAGTTCTTCCGGTCGCGTTCGCGGTTGCGGGTGATTTTGCTCTTCCAGAACGCGACGTTGGATTGCGGCATCCTGAACTTGCCACACCCTTCGTGGCCGTGCCAGAAGCAGCCGTTGACGAAGATGGCGGTGCGGTACTTGCGCATCACGATATCGGGTTTACCGGGCACGCCCTTCACGTTGAGTCGGTAGCGGTAGCCGTGGTGCCACAGCCAGCGCCGCACCAGCAGTTCGGGCTGGGTATTGCGGCTGCGGATGTGCGACATGACGGTATGGCGTTGGGAGGGGGTGAGAGTGTCGGTCATGGGATGGAGGGCTTTCCCCCCATACTGCGCTGCGTTGGTATGGGGTTGTTTCCGTCTTGCTCCTTCGGGGCTGCTGAAGGAAGTTTGTAGGATTCATTTTGCAGTTCCTCAACGAGTTCCTTGTCGGCGGGGAGCCACTGCACGGAGGCGAGTTCGTCGGGGGCGAGCCAGCGTGCGGCTTCGTGCTCAAGGAGGTTGGGGCTGCCTTCGGTGATGTGGCAGAAGAAGCAGTGGAGGACGAGGTGGAAGTCGGGGTAGTCCCATTCCACGGTTCGGTCGAAGCCATCGATCTCGATGTGAACTGCCAGTTCCTCGCGGATCTCGCGGATGAGGGCATCTTCGGGAGTTTCGCCGGGCTCGATCTTGCCGCCGGGGAACTCCCACCAGTCCTTCCACGGGCCGTACCCGCGCTGGGTGGCGAAGATGCGTCCCTGCGGGTCGAGGATGATGGCGGCGGAAACGGCAATGGTTTTCATACTTATTCGTTCTTGTTGAGGATGACGAGTGCGGCGATGACGCCCGGCGCCCATCCGGCGCAGGTGAGGAGGAATACAATAAGCACCGACCCGCACCCGCGGTCGATGACGGCGAGGGGCGGGAAGATGATGGCTAAAAGGACACGGAGGAGGGACATAGTGGCTATTTTTTCAGTTGTTCCAGTGCGCGGCAGAGCTGGTCGGGACAGGAGGTGGGTTTGCCGCCGCAGCGGATGCCGTTGAGTTTTGGGATGACGTCGTCGATTTTCTGGCCAGTGATTAGGCGGCAGATACCTTGGAGGTTTCCGTCGCATCCGCCCATGAAGAAGACCTGCTGGATGACGCCGTTGTCATCGACGGTAATGTCGATAAACTGCGAGCAAGTACCTTGGGTTTTGTAGAGAGTGTGTTTCATATCCGTTCATTTTGAAGTGTTGCCACCAGCTCATCGCTGATGTTATTGACTAATTGTTGGCAGACATCCTGACTCCAGCGTTGCGCCATGGCGATGCGCCGGGCTTGGTCGTCGATGCCTTGCATCTTTGCATAAATATAACCCGCATTGAAGTTGTCGCCTGCCTCATGCGCCTTCCGCAGCAAGCCGCCCACCACAGGACGGATGGCCGGATTGATGGCGAAGAACGACCCGAACAGCACCACATCGTCTTTGCTCATCTCGGGCAACTTGCCGTCCAGCGAGACGATGCTGTTGAATGTTGAGCTGCCCGGCACTGCCTTTTGTGGCTGATTGTTCTTGAAGAGGATGTCAAATACAGTTTCTCCGATACCGATGATGCGAGAGGGGTTCATTTTAAATAGTTGTTAATCATTGGGTTATGTGTGTTTCGTCCGTTTTTCCAACTTCGCCTACCAAATATCCATCACATCGATCTATTGCGAGCATCTGGAGAGCACCTATTACTTTTTTCTCATTGGCAAATTACCAGCAAATTAGATTGTGATTTATATAATGCTGGTTATCAATATTTTATAACACAACACACACATCCTATTATTCATCTTGGCAAATTACCAGCAAATTAAACAGACGCCCATACAGGAACATATCGCATATATCTTTTAGCTGTATTGGGATCAATGGGCTTTATTCTATGTGTTTCGACAGCTTCTTTAATAAGCCTTGAAACACTGCCGGCCGATGATTCTTTAAGTCCAAACCTATCACGCAAAGAGGTGTTAGTTAAAGCATCACCTTGAACAAACATCAGACAAGAATGAAGATAACACGACCACAACTTGTCATCAGCGGGAATGTTTTTGTACTCCATTTCAGAGAACAAAGTAACTTTTGTCGATTCCTCGAAAATTTCAATTCTTGGTGCTGGAAGAAACTGCATTTCGCAAGCAATAACCATTCTGTCCCATCCGCGTCCCAACTCCTCGCACATCTTCATTCGACGCATTAGGGATGCCAATTTCTCATTTCTTGACTTGGGGGGATTGTCGATAATTCGCATTATGTCCACCAATGGTGTGCCGGGATTGGTTACTTCTATCCGATTTTCAAAGACCTCCACTACAGGACCAGCACCAGTTATATACAAATCTTGGTGGATTAAACTATTGGCAATAGCTTCTCTCACGGATGGAAGAGGATATTTGCTTTTTGTAGTCAGCGCTACAGCGGTAACATCTTCGTTACTTGGCAAAAGGGCGGTGACATATCTTACAATATCTTCGAAGCAGATAGCATAGCCCGTTTTAAAAGTCTCTTCTTTTTGAATTATCAACCTGTTTTTCCCTTGATATTGAACCACACGCATGGCTTTACGTCCCAATCTGGGAAAGTTGTTCAGGTCTTTGGCAAACAATATGGCTCCTAAATTGGTAATGCCAAAAAGTCCATTGTCTAGTTTGACGACAATGCCATCTTCCACAAGATAGTGCATCACTTCATTTTCCTCGGTTGGATGGGGAATATTCAGCATAGAAAAATAGGCTCCGGCATCAATCATTTGTAACACTTCGGCATACCTCAAATCTTTAATAGGACATACGTCTTCAAATCGGCTGTTGCGTAACTTATCCCAAAGTTGAGCCATTAATTCGGGATAGTCGTTCAATTTCTTAGTATAGCTCCCACTGCGTATGTATTCGGTTTTTTCAAAAGCGACGGGAATATGCAATGCTTTGTGAACCCTGATTATTTCGATATGTTTGCCGTCTGTTTCTGCTTCCAAAAATTCAAAATTTGCATTCCTCGACAACTGGTGTCGCAGCCAGTTTTCAATATCTTCTTGCCCTTTCTTCAGTTGCACAAGCCTAACAGACGTTCCTATAATATCGTGCGTGGCATCATCGACACCCCAAATCATATAGGCGAAGTCATGGTCTTTCAATGTTGCAGTATTTGCAAGGGCACAAACATCCTCCCCTATCATTTTAGGGTCATCATTATTATGCTTAAACTCCACCCAACCAGTTTCTTTAGGCAATTTGCAGAGCTCCTTGACAAGTATGTCATAGTTTCCTTCCATAAATGATTCTCATTATCAATTATCTAATCAACTTGTTAATTCAATCTCAAGCTCACTTTCCGCAACTAATAAATCACCAGCAAAAATACATATTATTTTCAAAATATTGGGATGGACAAACTATAAATATGTCTATGAATTTCTTTTCAATTCTTCCAGCGCGCGGCAGAGCTGGTCGGGACAGGAGGTGGGTTTGCCTCCGCAGCGGATGCCGTTGAGTTTCGGGATGACGTCGTCGATTTTCTGACCGACGACTAATCGGCAGATGCCTTGGAGGTTTCCGTCGCATCCGCCATAAAACGAGACCTGCTGGATGACGCCGTTGTCATCAACGGTCACATCGATGAACTGCGAGCAGGTGCCTTGGGTTTTGTAGAGGAGGTGTTTCATATCCGTTCATTTTGAAGTTTTGCCACCAGCTCATCGCTGATGTTATTGCCTAATTGTTGGCAGACATCCTGACTCCAGCGTTGCGCCATGGCACAGTTCATGCCTGCCCGTCCCAGCGAGACGATGCTGTTGAACGTTGAGCCGCCCGGTACGGCCTTCTGCGGCTGATTGTTTTTGAAGAGAATGTCGAATACGGTTTCTCCGATACCGATGATGCGAGAGGGGGGCATAAGGGGTTGTGTGTTTAATGTGAGGGGAAAGGGGATATAGGGGGTGCGGGGCGTAGGGGGATTATTATTCAAATCCATTTTTCTTCAACTTTTCCAAGTTGAGATAGAATGCGTATTTCATTCGGTCGGTAAGAGGCTTTCGGCCTTGAACGACATCGTTCATTACTTTCCATTTCCAATCTTCAAGAATACGTTTTCTTCTGTCCCAATCAACCATACGTTGAATCAGGTCAAGTGTTATTTCTTCAGATGATGAATTTGCGAAAAGATCAGGACCTTGACTTTCAAATTCGGTAATGGTATCGGCTTCTTCTAATAGTTCTTGATTATGTTTTAACACCATTTCAAACAGAAACATTGCATGGTTTTTATCTCGGCTGCTAAATGGACGGTTATTCTTTACAATAAAAGCCACATCGCTTGCCCAACCTTGTTTTGAGGGGTCGAAGAAACCTGCGTCTTTGCCCCACTCGCCGATCTTTTTCCACAAAGCAAAAGGAATGCTTCGTAACAATTCTTCTTTGTGTTTTTCTTCCTCTTCAGAGTCACCCTCATCAGTGAGGATTTTTCGTTTTGGTGGATTGTTCTCATCAATCAAATCGGATTTGATTTCTTCGATATTGAAGTTCCAATTATGTTGTTTAACTAACTCCCAACACTCGTCTTTCTTCGCCCACTCGATATAATGAGTAATTGGCGAATTGTCAATGATAAATGCATTGACTTGTTTCATCAAATCATAGATAAAATCCGACAACGCTTCTGAAAGGCATTGGTTTTTCCAGATTTTATACAAATCAAGTTTGTTGTCTGTAAGATAACTGATTAGCGAAATTGTATATGGCACAGCCACTTGACGTAGTTCACCAATGCAATAGTCATTCTTTTTGGTTCCATAACGTTTTTCAGCCGTCTTGAAAAGAATGGCTTTGGCAACAGCATCTTCAAAATAGACATTGTTGATTTTCTTTTCATCGGGTAAATTGTTGTTGATGAATTTTGCGTAGTTCTTTTCGTTGCCTCGTACCACTGAATTTGGTCCAATGATTATTTTGCTGTATCCGCCTACAACTTCCTGGTAAGCATTGATATACTTTGCCAATTCAACTTTGGTGAATACTTGTTCTTTAGGGTATTTTTTATCAAATGCCGTGCGTTGAGCTTTCGTAAAGCCTTCTCGACTTCTCAAAGTCTTGTATTGACCTCGTGCACGCTCAAAGAACCAATGTGTCTGAATATTACAAGAAGGAGTAACAGGAGAAAGTACATATCGAGAAAGTTTTTCGATAGCAACCAATGCTGGATTGTTCGCGGAGAAATCAGCATCGTTTACCTTATTTTGTGTATTTGAGTAACGTGAAATTCGTGAAACTATATCAGAATAGTGATCTGGATTCTCAATGATAGAGAATTTCACTTGGACATATATATCAGAAATATCGGCTTTGTCTTTTTTTGCAGTTGTATAGATTGAAGCTGTTGTTTGGCCTCCATTCACAATTTGTAGATTGCGAATCTTGCGTATATTGTTGTTTTCGTCAAGTTCGATATGGTCTGCGGTAGCTGCAATACCATTATTGAATGCAAAAAACATATGAGGTTCATTTTTAATGGTATCCCGAATGCCTTTATTGATTTTTCCTGCAAATTGAAGAAAAGAACGAACATTTTGCTCCAACAAACGTGCTCCATATTGTTCGTAAAGTTTGGCTAAACAATTGCCTGGCATAATAGCAAGGTAAGCCTTGTAATCTTCATTAGAATTACTGGCTGGCAAACAAGGGATAATATAATTATCGCCGCCAAAATCATCGAAATCTATTTCTATTGGCAAACGAGAGTTTTCAGATAGTTGGTATAGTTTATTGATGTCAAAAACGTGGTAAAAAACTTGTATCCCGTTAATTTGGGTGTTTTGTGGAATACTGCCTTTATAATCTCCATTGGTTAGAATGAAAGCATTTACACGAATCAAATTACTCTTTAGTTCATCATACGTTGCCAACTGATTAGCAAAATCAAAAATGGGTCTGGATTCATCTATATCACTTGCATAATCGTTGTATGTGGCTTTACGGAAGAAATTT
>JAEEKX010000044.1 GCA_016288655.1 Bacteroidales bacterium | reverse complement strand
AGTGCCTTCACGGAATGTCCAGCCGAGTGGTCGGCTTTGCGCGGAACGCGGCCTACAACACCCTGACAAACCTGGTCTACAACCTGTGCCGGTACGAGCAAGTAATGCGTCTTGGAATGAATTGATTAACCAACTAAAAAATCAAATAGTTGAATCAACTAAAAACAAAAAAAATATCAACAAGCTGCAACCTTTTGGACTTTTTGTATCCTATGAATAGATAAAAGAATTAATTTTGCAGCGTTGTTTGCTTATCTTGATGTTTAACGGACTTCGCATCAAGGTCGGCGGCAACGCGAAGAAGTAAAAAATAGAAGTCCCCGAAGATTTAACAGACGCTATTGGCACAATTTACCTTTCCGACGTAAAAAAAATCATTCAACATCAAGATAGATGCAAAAAATAATTATGAGACGATTTCTTGTCCTGTTAATCATCGTGTTTTTCTCCATGGATTCGTTCTCTCAGGTTCTGGAGGTAGTCCACGCGGATTCAAACCAGAGAAGGAGTGTTATTGGCATCGTAGTGATTGACGGGAAACTTCCCTATGCTGTCAGTGGAACTTTTGAGGACGGTTCAACGGATGACGTTCCCATCTTTTTTATTACGTGCCTGGTGCCTTCATGATTAGTACGGCCGATTATGAACGCCTATATTCTTATCATCCGGATTCCGTCATCAGGATATGCATAAATCATTCCGAGTGGATCGATTTTAGAAAATCCGAAGATGCAAAATATGTCGGATACGTACCGGCAGAAGTGATTCAGTATGGGAACTTTATATTGAATATCCGGAATTTCAAAAAGGCAAAAGGCACCGACTATTATTTCGATTTCAGCAGTCCTTCTGGAATAGCCGTTTTCCCGTCCGGACATTTTTCCAAAAGAAAGTATGAAAAGGTCAAGTCCGTTTTCTACCCCTACTATACTCGAATTGGAGAGAAAAAGAAAAAGATTTACCGATAATGAAATGTTCGAAATATAGGACAAGTCATTACTTCAAAAAGTTTTACTTTTACCCCATGAAACCCACCTTCACCCACACCATTGATTTTGTTGACCACCTTCAGTCAAAGAATTATGCAACAAGAGGTGAAACCATCTCGAATTCTGACGGTGGGATGCACAAGATACAGATTCTCAAGAACAGCAGTTGTAAACAATTTATCATGCATGAAATTGGTCATACATTAGGGTTGGATCATAGTACTGGAGTCATGCACTACAATGGCTACTACCAGTATGAGGACATTCACATTCGTCACATTGGTGGTATTCTAAACTATGCCAGATTTGATATTAATATTGGGAAAGGTAATCTTATACCTAGGCACCAAGGCCCAAATGTATCAATTCAGGCGGAGGATTATTTAAAGGGTAAAATAATATGGAAAGAACAATAGTACTTATCATTTTGTTCATTGTTTTGGGTAATTTCTCAAAGGCGCAGCAACATCCATCTGACTGGCAGGCTCCGTCAGAAGATCGCCCTATCCTTATATGCGGGGTGAAAACTTTTAATGATCCGATATGGGTAAGTGTCGGCCCATCTGCATACCAAAAAAGAGAAATCAATGTTGTCGTTGAATACGATGATTTGAATAATTGTCCTCACACATTGAGAGGATGGGATGTCTTTCAACTGGATCCCCGATGCTACAACCACATTTATATTTCTGATATGATTAGAGTTTTGGTGGAGGACATGGTGAGTCCACATATAAAAAATCGCATTGATAGTGTAGCATACTATGATCCTCCATTCTATAAGGATGGTATTCAACATAAGAACTTAATTTATTGCAGAACACCGTATAAGGATTTCTTGATTGTATATGTAACTGTGGATTACTATCTTGAATGGGGTAAGGCTTGGCAATGGGATGCATTTATAGACTCACCATATTATACCAGCAATAAAAATGGTCTTTTTTATAAAAATGACCCTAAACGCCATGGGCTATTCCTGAAATTTGCCATCCCCCTTGCACCATCGCCCTCTACGGAATGAGTCTGCGTTTCCCCATATCACTTGATGACAAAAGCGAATCTCCCCAATTCTCCATCTTTACCCCGCCAATTCCTAAACAGATAAACAAATCAATATCCCACCCATGCCCCACACCCTGACACCTGACACCTGACACCTGCAACCCGATCCCTCCCTCGGCGCGGTACTACCACTCCACACTCTCCATCTGGTTGAGCGTGGACCCGATGAGTGACAAGTACCCGGGAACGTCTCCGTACACATATTGCGCCAATAATCCGGTGCGGCTGGTGGATGAGGATGGGAGGGAGATAGGTGATCCTCCATTGAAAAGAATAGTGAGCTTGGGATTTCAGTCTAAATCTTTTAGGAAATTGTTTCACAAGGCCGGACTTACAATAGGAAATATGTCAGAAATAATTAGTTTTGGGAATCAATCATCCACAAATCCATACACTAAAAAGATAATACTTCGAGACGCTAATTCTGATATGGAAAATGTTTTTGCATTAACTCACGAAATGACAAATAGAATAAATTCTAAAAAACTCAAAAACAATATGGAGAGTGTTAGGAAAGGTAACGTTTCATGTGAAACATTTGCGGATAATGCTATTCGAATTGAAAGCGAGGGAGTCGTAAATCAAATTATCGTAGCATCGGAATTAAATTATTCTTTTCCAGAAGACAAAGGTCAAATGAATGATTTGAAAGTCCAATATAAAGAAGGCACTCTGAACAGACGAACAATGTTAAAAATAATTAGAGAACAAGATTTTCAAGATGAATTTGGGAGAAGTGCAAAACAACAGTATTATGAGAATGGAAAACGATACAGAGAAGCGCAATTACAAAGAGATCATCAAAAAGGGAAATTTTTTTAAGAAATGTATTTTTTTGCTATTCATCATTATGCTATTGAGCGTTCCAATACGCACAAAAGCGCAGAATCCAATAATACAGAATAATTCCATCCAGTTCACTATGACATTTACTTCATATAGTGTATTGGACAGCGTATATTCTCCTATGAAATATCATATTCTCATAGAAAATCAACCCAGGCAGATTATACTTGACTATTATGCACAAATGGATACGTCTATGATTTTTTCATTGTTGGATGATAAAAACTATGATTGGGCTACAAATCTCATATTATATGATTTATACGATCTTAATGCGCATCTGTTATATGCTTTTGACATTAAAGCTCGAGAAGATTGGTTAGGATTTTTCCAAGATAAAGACATCGCTATGTGGCATGATTTCTTCAAGCGTAAGAAAGAAGCACAAAGCACTAAGGTAGAGTAGATTTTTTTTCGTACCTTTGCCCCCGCAAAACACCTTCGCCCATGCCCCACACCCTCACCCACACCCACACCACAACCACCCCGCCTGCTGCACGGCACCGCCATTCCGCCCTTTCCCTCTGGCTCTCGGTGGCGGCTTTGCGCGAAACGCGCCTATCAATAAGCTGAAGAACCTGGTTTACAACCTATGCCGTTACGAGCAGGTCATGCGACTCGGAATGAATCAACCAACTAAAAAAATCAATTAGTTGGACTAATGCAAACAAAAAACATCAACAAGCTGCAACCTTTTGAAAGTTTTGCATCAAATGTACAGAAATATGTTTTAATTTTGCAGCGTTGTTTGCTTATCTTGATGTTTAACGGACTTCGCACCAAGGCCGGCGGCAGCGTGAAGAGGTAAAAAAACAGAAGTCCCCTTGCAATTATTGTATTCCTCATCTTCATAAAATATCCCCAGGCATGAAAAAAAATATCAAAAATTTTATTATCATACTGATAATCAGTATATTATATAACACAACTATCAAAGCGCAACACTCCGTCGAACAGATTGAGGATGCGTTGATAAAAATCGGACAACTGGCTGATTCGCTCTACGGGGAGGAACTTTTCGACACCGCATACTTTCGGATGTGCGCCCACGTCTCCGAATGCGATGTGCGGATCGGGGCGAGCGGTTCCACGGCCTGGCGGGCGGAACGCGCCATTTGGCACGCCGAAATAGGAGAACTTCTCTCCGATTACTACAATACAAACATGCCAACCATAGGCAGAAGCACCACGGATGACGACACTCCGGCGGCATCCGGGGCGGGCGACCACATGCTGCAGCGGCCGAGCCGGTGGGACGAGGAGCGTTTTCAGACCGAAATAGAGCGGCATTTCACGTTGGCGTTGGAAGATGCCCTGGCTTCCCGGGCGGGCTTGTCGGAATACGCCTGCCTTTACGAAGAACCGTTGTTCCCCACTGGGATGACGCTGCTGTATGATTTCATAGCCGACCGGTATCGGATGGCACTGCCCTCCACGTGCTCGAGAAATCGTCAGGACTCCTTCAAAATCAAAGAGGAAGTGGTCTTGGCCGACGACTTCTTCACGCGCCCCCTGCCGTCGGACGACACGTTGGGGTACGGCTACCGCATGATGCGGTTGTTGCAGCAGCGCATGTCCGTACACCGTGCCGACGCCGACCGCAGCCCACAACTCTACGTGCAACTGCTCCGGTTGCAACTGTGCGGTGACTCTGACCGCAAAGCGGCGGCCATGATGCGGGAGTACGACCACTATCGGGGTGTTGACGGCTGCGGAATCCTCGCCGAATGGATAGGGAATTTCTACTCGGGACGCGAAGAGGGGCGCAACGCCCTGCATTGGTACGAGATCGCAGCGCAGAACGCGAAGGATGAGAAAACCGAACGCCGCATCCGTGACATCATCGAACTCATCAAGGCCCCACAATACGGGTGCGACGGAAAGGGCATCATCTATCCGGAACCGCAACTTTTCCGCATCACTTCCCGCAACTGCGACAGCATCTTCGTCTATACGGTGAAGAAAGGAAAGCGGGTACCCCAGATCGTCAGCCAACAGATTATACAGATCCCGACAACGCACGACTATCGGAACGACACCACCTTCTTCATCTACAACCCGCCCGCGCCAGGCGCCTACCATCTCATCCTCTCCGACACCGCCATCAGCAGAATGGATGATAACGAATCCCTTGATGACTACGAAGTCCTGTATGTTTCACGCTATCGTTTCATCTACCAATGCACCCCAGAGAGCTTGGAGGTTTGGGTAACGGATGGAAAGAGCGGAGAGCCCGTTTCCGGGGTAAAGTTGGAATTGGTTGAAGATGATAGTTTTTACTCCTCTGATTCCAAGTCCAACACGATGATAAAGCGTCAATCCGCAGCCGACGGACACGCCATCTTTCCCTGGCGAGACAAGTTCCTCTATGCCCGGTTGAACGTCTATGACAAAAACGGGAAGGTTTGCCTTTCCAAATACATTCCTTACTTTTTTTATGACCACAATAACTGGAAAAAAAGCGGGCATATCTTCACCGACCGCAAGATCTATCGTCCCGGACAGACCATCCATTGGAAAGTGCTGCTCATCGACGAAGACAACCGGCACAGCCGGCTGGCGCCGAACCAGCAGATCGTAGTGCGGCTGGAGGATGCCAATTACGAGATCGTCAAGGACGACACCGTGACGGTCAACGAGTTCGGCACGGCAACGGGCACGTTCGACCTGCCCAAGTCAGGGTTGCCGGGGACGTATGAAATCACAGTCATCTGCGACAACTATGGAAGCAGATTGGACATTTCGGTGGAGGAGTACAAGCGTCCCACGTTCGCCGTGGAGCTGCCGCAGCCGACGGAGAGTTACCGCTCCGGCGAGACGGTGAGCGTCGCCGGCACAGCCACCGCCTACGCGGGCTATCCGGTGCAGGGAGCAAAGGTCTCCTATTCCATCGAACGCACCCGCACCTTTCCCTACCACTACCACCATTGGTGGCGGAATCCCTGGATCGACGACATATACTATCCGGAAATCATCGCCCACGGCGAGTGCACGACCGACGAAGAGGGCCGTTTCCGCTTCACCTTCGACGCCCTGTCGGAGGAACAGGTGGCCGCCTACTTTCCGCTATACTGCTACAAGGTCTCGGTGACCGTGACCGACCGGGGCGGCGAGAGCCACGACGGCACCCTGCGGATCTACGTGAGCGACCGCGCCTGGCAGTTCGACCTCGACCTGCCCATGTGGGTGCGCGCCGACGGCGACGTGGCACTTCCCCTGCGGATCCTCAACCTGAGCGGCGAACCGCAGCAGGGGCAGGTGACCTACAGCGTGGTGCGGCTCGACATGCCCGACCGCTTCCTCCTCCCCTACCCGTTTGACAAAGGCACCATACCCGACGGCCTCGCCCGGCAGTTTCCGCAATACGCCTTCCATCAGCAAAACGAAGCCGGCAATTGGACGGAGGGCGCCACCATCGAGAGCGGACGCATGACGACGGGCGACTCCTCGCAGTTGGTGCTGACCCGCCTGGCCTTGGCCCCCGCCGGCGCTTACAAGCTCCTGGTCTCCACCACGGATCCCTACGGGCAGCCCATCAACGAAGAGCACTTCTTCTTCCACTCCTCGCCGCAAGACAAGTCGTTTGTCCCCTACCAAGCATTGTACGTGCAGGCGACGCAGCCGCGCGCCCGGCTGGGCGAAGAGGTCTCCTTCACCGTCGGCACATACATCGACCACGCCCACGTGCGCGTGCAACTCTACGCCAACGACTCGCTGTGCGAAGAGCGCTGGCTCACCTTCAACCGCCGGAGTCCCCTTCAAACCGTTGCCATCAAAGCCCCCAAACGCGGGGAAGTCTCCTGCCGTGCCTTCATCGACTACGAAGGCGAGTCCTTCACCCAGAGTGCATCGACCTTGATTCCCTTCGACAACAAGGAAATCCAGATCGAGTTCAGCACCTTCCGCGATGTATTTGCCCCCGGAGAACGGGCATCGTTCAAGGTGCGGCTCGGCGACGAGTTCAAGCGGCCGCTCACGCAGGCGGAACTACTCTGCACCATGTACGACGCCTCCCTCGACGCCTTCGCAGCCAACCACTTCAAAGTATGGTTGTCCGAGACGAACTATCACACCGCACCCGATGCCTTCTCATTAGGCCAAAACCTCCACTATTATCATTCTTTTGGCATTATATCTCTCAATCGGAGATCTTTTCTACAGAGTCCCCAATGGAAGCACCCTGACCCGTCTTTTACTTGGATGCTTCAATTGATGGACTACGACGTTGTTCCCGTATTGTGCACCTATGTTCGAAACGATAACGCTGTAGTTCACATTGATCGTGATATAAGCCCGGGACGGCCAACGTCGAAAATGGGCAGCAGCCCGACGGAGTTATACAGCAACGCGGAGACGACTGCGGCAGCCGATGAAAACGGCTTCACCGACTTGGGGATTACGCCGCGCAGCAACTTTGCCGAAACCGCCTTCTTTTATCCTTTTTTAAGAACCAATGAAACGGGGGAAATAGAGATCGAGTTCACCCTGCCCGAGTCGTTGACGGAGTGGCGGATGTTAGGGTTCGCGCACACGAAAGACCTGCGTACAGGTCTGTTCGAGAAGACGTTACACGCAAAGAAGACGCTCATGGTGGTGCCCAATGCCCCGCGCTTCGTTTATGAAAACGACCGCTTCGACTTCACGGCAAAGGTCGTCAACACGGGAAATACGGCGATGGACGGGCAGGCGGAATTAAGACTTTTTAACGCGGAAACCGGCGAGGAACTGAAGGTCGAGCAGCGGCCCGTCTCCGTGGCGGCCAATGGCACCGAAACGGTTGCCTTCGAGGTGGAAGTGCCGTCCGGCATCCCCGCGCTCACCTGCCGCATCACCGCCCGCGCCAACAACGGCAGCATCACCTACTCCGACGGCGAGGAGCACACCCTGCCCGTGCTGTCGCGCCGGCAAATAGTCACCGAAAGCATCCCTCTCTTCATCACCCACAAGGGCAGCCGGCAGTTCTCCAGCGCACGGCTGCGCAAGAACCAGCACTCGCTCATCTCCTGCCGCCTGCTCTTCACCCCGGACCCGAAATGGAACGTGGTGCTGGCGCTCCCCCATCTCACCCAATATCCCTACGAGTGCAACGAACAACTCTTCAGCAAGTTGTACGCCTACACCATCTCCATGGACATCGCGAAACAGAACCCCGGCATTGAGGGACTGCTCAACGACTGCGCCGCCCGTCACCCCGAGGCGCTCCAGTCGAAACTGCGTCAGAACGAGGAACTCGCACAGGTGTTGCTCTCCGAGACGCCCTGGTTAATGGAGGCACAAGACGAAGAGCAGGAGATCCAGGATCTCTTCTGCCTGTTCGACCGCCAACGTGCCCAGGACGAGATCACACTGTTGGTGAGGAAACTCGCCAACGGGCAGAACGACGACGGCGGCTGGCCCTGGTTCTCCGGCGGCAAAAGCAGCCGATACATCACCGAACACCTGCTCATCGGCGCTGGCCGGCTCATCCGGAACAACATCGCGACCCCGGGCTACAACTTTTTAGGGGAGGAAGCAATCAACCGCGCCGTCGCCTTCATCGCACGCGAGCAGGAGGAATCCTATCAGGAGATGAAAAAACGGACGCCCGAGGCCATCCAGGAGTACCAGCTCACCTCCGGCGACCTGCACTACCTCTACGCCCGCAGTATGTTCCCCGACACGGAGCCGAAGCGCGAAGGATACACTTTCCTTGAAACGAAGTTGCGCGAACAGGCGAACGAACTGCCCACGTTCTACCAAAAGACGCTGGCGGCGTTAACGCTCTATCAAATAGGCACACTGCCCGACCGCGCATTAGCCAAGCAGATCATGGAAGAGATCAAGGCGCGGGCAATGCACTCCGAAGAGTTGGGAATGTATTGGAAGAAAGAAGGTTACGGATTTTATTGGGATGAATCGATGATAGAGCGTCAGTCGCTGATGATTGAAGCGTTTTCACAGATTTTGAACGATGAGGCCTCTGTGAAGGAGATGAAGGTGTGGCTGTTGCAACAGCGTCGCGCGCAACATTGGGCGAGCACCCGCGCCACCGCCGACGCCTGTCACGCCCTGTTGTGCGGCAACGACGATGCCGCCGCACCCGCCGACATCGCCCTGACCCTCTGCGGGGAGACGCATCACTACGCAGATACCTTACAGATCCCCGTCTCACAAAATGTCAGCGAATGTCTCAACGGAAACACCAGCGATGTCATCACCCTGTCGCGCAGCAATGACGGACTCGCCTACGGCGGGGTCGTCTATCGCTACTATGCCGACATAGACGACATCGAAGGCGGCGGGAAGAGTGCGCCGCTGTCGGTGGAGCGCAAACTCTACCGTGTGTCGAACGATGACGGCGGGGAGCGTCTCACCTCCGTCACCGACGACCAGCCGCTGCGCGTGGGCGACAAGGTGCGCGTGCGCCTGACCATCCGCTGCGACCGCGACTTGGAGTTCATCCACCTCAAGGACTTGCGCGCGGCGGCGTTCGAGCCGACCGAGACCATCTCCGGCTACCGCTGGCAGAGAGGTCTCGGCTACTACCAGGCCTTCCACGACGCCTCCGTCAGCTTCTTCTTCGACCGCATCAACCGCGGGACCTATGTCTTCGAATACACCCTGTCGGTCGCCCAGATCGGCCGGTTCTCGAGCGGCTACGCCTCCATTGAGTGCATGTACGCCCCCGAGTTCAACGCCCACTCCGCCACCAATGGAAAAATCAACGTCATCAAATAGCATCCAACCAACTCACATAGCATCATGTCCACCATCCAAGAGATTTCGAAAGCGCTGAACCCCATCGTGCAACAACTCCCCTGCCCCGACCTGCCCGTGTCGGAACTGCTGTTCGACAGCCGCCGTCTGCTACGCGCCGACAAGACGCTCTTCTTCGCCATCAAGACCAGCCGCCACGACGGCCACGACTACATCGGTGAGTTGATCCGCGCCGGCGTCCGCAACTTCGTCGTCACCGAGCCGTTGAGCCGGTGGAAGGCGTTTGGCGACTGCAACTTCATCTGCGTCAACGACTGCGTGGCCGCCCTGCAGCAGGTGGCCGCCGCCCACCGCCGCGAGTTCGACATCCCCGTGGTCGGCATCACCGGCAGCAACGGCAAGACCATCGTGAAAGAGTGGCTTGCCCAGATGCTGACCAACGACTTCCACCTCATCGCCAACCCCAACAGCTACAACTCCCAAATCGGCGTGCCCATCTCGGTGTGGCAGATGCAGTCACACCACGAGCTCGCCATCTTCGAAGCCGGCATCTCCCAACCCGGCGAGATGGCCCGCCTCGCCGACATCATCCGACCCACCATCGGTATCCTCACCAACCTCGGCACCGCCCACGACCAGTTCTTCCACAGCGAACAGGAGAAATTGGAAGAGAAACTGTTGCTGTTCCGGCATTGCAAAACACTCATCTGCCATATCGACAATCCGTTAATCTCCAATATTTTACCAAAGAAGATCCCGCAACAATGCCAGATACTGTCGTGGGGGCACCGCGACGACGCCCGCTTCCGCATCACGCAGGAGATCGCGCAGGGGCACCAGACCACCGTTGCCCTCAACGGACAGGACTTCGTCATCCCCTTCACCGACGCTGCCTCCGTGGAGAACGCCCTCCACGCCATCGTGCTGCTGCTGCACCTCAACTTCACCCCCGAGCAGATCAACGCCAAGCTCGCGGACCTTACTCCCGTGGAACGACGCATGGAGGTGAAGGAAGCTATCCGGCAGTCGGTGGTCATCAACGACACCTACAGTCTGGATTTCAACTCGTTGCGGGTCGCACTCGACTTTCTGAAATCGCAGATCCGATACGATCGCAAGACCGCCATCCTCTCCGATTTCGCCCAGGTGGGGCAACTCACCACCGACGACTACCTCGCAGTCAACCGCATGCTCAAGGCGCACGGCATCGGCAAGTTGATTGCGGTGGGGCAGGATTTCGGGGCGCACCAGAACGCCTTCGACATCGCCGAACAGCACTTCTTCCCCAACACCGATGCACTCCTCAAGTCATTGGGGCACTTGAAGATACAACACGAAGCCATTTTGGTGAAGGGAGCCCGCGCCTTCCGCTTCGAGCGGGTTGTCGATGCGCTGCAACTGCGCACGCACCGCACCGTGCTCGACGTCAGTCTGCCCGCTATCGCCAACAACCTCGCCTACTACCGCGCCCAACTGCAACCGCAGACCAAGATGGTGGCGATGGTGAAGGCGCAATGCTACGGGCTTGGCGACGTGGAACTCATCAACGAGCTCCAGTACCACCACATCGACTACCTCGCCGTGGCCTACACCGACGAGGGAGTAAACCTGCGCAAGAAGAACATCAAACTGCCCATCATCGTCCTCGGCGCCGAGGGCGAGAGCTTCGACATGATGATCGACTACGCTTTAGAACCGGAGATCTTCAACTTCAGTTCGCTACGGGCGTTCGTGGCGGCGTTGAAGCGGCGTCCTGACATTCGGCACTGCGACATCCACGTCAAGATCGACACTGGCATGCACCGGTTAGGATTCCGCGAAGAGCAGATGGAGCAGTTGGCGGCAGAGATGCAGCGCACACCGCAACTTCATGTCGCCTCGGTCTTCTCGCACCTCGCCGCCGCTGAAGATCCGGCGGAAGACGACTTCACCTTATCGCAAATCAGTTATTTCCAAAAAGTTACGGATAAATTGGAAAAGCTGTTGGGATATCATCCCCTGCGGCACATCGACAATTCGGCGGGCATCACGCGCTTTCCACAGGCGCACTTCGACATGGTGCGCCTCGGCATCGGGCTGTACGGTTTCAGCGCCGTCGCCGCCGACCGCCCGCACCTGCAGCACGTCGCCACCCTGAAGACCGTCATCACGCATATCGCGGAGATCGGGGCGGGTGAAACCGTGGGCTACAACCGCGAGTTCAAGGCCACGCGGACCACGCACGTGGGTGTCATCCCCATCGGCTATGCCGACGGCTACCCGCCCGAACTGGGACACGGCGTCGGCCACGTCATCGTCGGCGGCAAGAAGGCCCCCATCTTAGGGAAAATCTGCATGGACATGACCATGATCGACCTCACCGACATCCCCGCAGCTGAAGGCGACGAGGTGGTCGTCTATGGCGACGACAACCGCATCGACGAGATCGCTGCACGCATCGGGAAGATCCCGTACCACCTGCTCACTGCCATCTCACGACGGGTGCAACGGGTCTATATCATGGAATAATCATCTTGTAATCACTAACTTGCGAGTCGCCAGACGACCATCACGAGCCACCACCGTCACCAAGTACAACCCTTCGGGAAGGTGCGACACGTCGAGCCGATGCTGCGAACCGCCATCCAGCTGGCAGTGAGATACTTGCTGCCCCAGCCCGTCGTACAGGCGCACCTCGGACAGGTCGCTGCCCTCCAAGGTGAAGGCCTCGTGCGCCGGGTTCGGGAACAGACGGAACTGCGGCTCCCGCGACTCATTCACCCCGACAAGGACGGTCAGGTTGAGCGTGAACAGACTGTCGCACTCGCCCTCGATCTCCTTCTGCCGCACATACTGGAACGTGCCCGGCTGCTGGTTGGCGCCGATCTCGATGTGAAAACCGTTGAGATTGTAATAATCGCCCTGCTGCACCGTGTCGTACAGGAAAGTGTTGGTGACGCACTTCTGACCACGCACGCAGATGTTGTCGAAGCGGATATTGCCCGAAGAGTAGGCGGTATTGGCGCCATCGACAGAGACGCGCAGAAAGATGGAGGACGCGTCTTCCAAATCATCAATTTCTTGAAAATCAATAGTTTGAAAAGTATATTCGCTGTTGTTGATAAGATTGGGGAGAAAGACGGTGTCGCCTAACGGGCTGAAGCTCTCGCCGTCGCTGCTCCACTCGTAGAAGACCTGCGACGCTCCCATGGAGGTGCGGCGGATGGCGAAGGTGAGTATGATGTTGTGATAGAGCGTGGTCGGCACGGAGACGACAAAGCCCTTGCCGTTGGCGCGGTGTTGCAGGGCGAGCGAAAGCCCGTCGTAGGGCGGCTGGCGCGGGTCGCCGATGAGACTGCCGGAGTAGGCGCGGATGTCGGAATATTCCTCCTCCTCCGTGTAGTTGAAAAGCGACGAGCCGTACTGTCCGTCGAGGTAGAGGGCAGCGGATTCGTGCAGCAGTCCGAGGTTGGCATCCACGCGGCGCTCCACCGACATCTGGTAGGCCGTCAGCGTGTCGAAGGTCCAGCCAGCGAGGACGGTGTGGTTGGAGGAGAAACCGTAGGTGAAGACGACGGCGGTGTCGCGGATGAACTGCCCGCCCACGGCCTGCAGGTTGCTGATGACGCAGTAGTAGTTAAGCCCGGCCACTAAGTCGGCGTCGAGGGTGAGGGTGACGCGGTTGGGGGCATCGACGTGCGCCGCGGCAACGGCCACGTTACGGTTGAAAACATAGTTGCCGGATTGCAACAACGTGCTGGCTATCATACTGTTGTCAAAAGTCAGGGTGACGCTGTTGGCATCGTTGACCGTAAAATCAAGCAGGTGTGGGCGCTCCACGTCCACGTACTCTTCCGTGAAGACCATCGTGAGCGAGTCGTTGGTCCAGATGAGGTTGGCCAAGTCGGGGTAGTCGATGAAGGGGTTGCGGTTGTGCTGGATGCTGTCGTAGATGACGTTGTTGCGGCGGCTCTCCTTTTCGCTCACGGGGTCAAGAATGTTCCAGTGCAGCAGCATCTGCAACGCCCACGGGCGCAGTTGCGAGCCGTCGGTCATGTACCAGTCGTGGCTGAAGCCGGCGCTGTCGAAGAGGTAGCGGGTGGTCATGTAGAAGAGCATGCGGGCGAGGTCACCCTTGTACTCGTCGATGGGTTCATAGACGATGCCGGTGTAGTCGGGCGACGCGCTGTTGTAGCCGCGTTTGGAGCCGTTGCGGAAGACGCGGGTGGGCACATCGACCTCGCCGTAGGGGTAGTTGCCGCGCGACCCGTTGATGCCGCCATCAACGGGATGTATGTGGTGGAGGTCGGAGAAGGGCGCGTCGGTACGATAGCCGAACCAACTCTGGCAGAAGGAGTGCTCGCGTTGGTAGCAGATGCAGGAGTCAGCGGTACAGCCATCGCCGTCGCCGTGCTGGTCGGGGGCGAAGCGGCAGAGCGAGTACATGTCGTTGAGCAGGGTGCTGTCTTCCGGCGCGGGGTCGGTGAGCGGAAACCAATCCCACAGTTCGTCGTAGCCCACTACCTGGTGTCCCTCAGTGATAATGGCGGCCAGCGCCTCGTGCAACGCCCTGCCGCTCAGTCCGATGGCATGGTTGTAGTAGCCCGCCGGCGCCTGCGCGCGCAGCATTCCAGCCATCATCAGGCAAGACACGAAAACCATTACTATTCTTTTCATCGCCAAAATCGTCATTTTACCACAGAAAACAATCGGCAAAATTACAATTTTACGGAGAAAAACGCAAAAAAAAGTAAATATTTGTATCGACCACAAATCAAACCGAGGAAAAGATTCCATTCAGGCCGGCATCAACCACTCATAGATACATCCTGCGCGGAGCGGCGAATAAGACGCCCCACCCTACTCCACCTCCTCCAGCGCTCCGGTGACGGAGTCGATGATGAAACCGCGCACGACGACGTCGTTGGCCATCAGCGGATGGTGGCGGACGGTATCGACCGTGCGGCGCACGCTCTCGGTGGTGTCGTGGAAGCCCTCCAGCCAATGGTCGAGGTCGATGCCGCAACGGCGGATGGTCTCAAAAGTCTCCTCGGTGACACCGCGCTCCAGCATGTGCCGCTCGAACTCGCGGAACGACATGTGGCACGCGCCGCAGGTAGTGTGCGCCACCACCATGATCTCCTCCACCCCCAACTCATAGACGGCCACGAGCAGCGAGCGCATGGCGGAGTCGTAGGGCGAAATGACCAACCCGCCCGCGTTCTTGATGATTTTCGCGTCGCCGTTCTTCAAACCGAGGGCGGCGGGCAGCAACTCCGTCAGGCGGGTATCCATGCAGGAGAGCACGGCCAAGCGCTTGTCGGGATATTTCGTGGTCACAAACGGGCTATAACCCTTCCGCTCAACGAACTCCTTGTTATACTTCAAAATTTCCTCAATCATGATTTTGTTTTTAATGGTGCAAAAATACGTTTTTCTCCGATAACGTGGTTTCCCGTGGGCGAACGTCTTTTCCATATTATCAAATGGTGGGCTTCAAGAACATCCTGATTATTTAGGATAAAACAAGATTCTCAAATCGCCTTTGGGTTCTTGCATCATGAGATACCGACTGGAAGTTTCCCAAACGTATTTTTCTTTATCTTTCACATACTTACCGCCCATCTTTCGATTGAAAAAGGGCAGCAACACCTCGCTGATTTGCCGGTAACGTTCCTTGGCCAGTCTGTATAAGCCTCTGCTTTTCCTATCATCAATCGGCGTAAAAGGTTCCGCGTCGTCCCATTCGATATAAACGCCTTGCACTATCGAGTCTTGATTGGAGAAACAATACCATATATGGAACGCAAGAGCGCTGTCCACGACCCTGACAAATACTTTCCAAGTACATTTTTCGGGATTGTTGCATGTATCCCCAAGATACCTATTGCGTCCCGACATGTCCGCCACCGCACTTGGCAACCCCAACGAGTTCTCGAACTCCAAAACATCCCTGAAATGGAGGGAATCCAAGTGTTGGTCCAGAAAAGCAAAGGTCTCCTCAAAGCCATCTCTTCCCACATACGGCAAGGAATCCTGGTTGCAGAAAATATGTGCAATGCGAAGATGGCGCCCTTCAATTTCCACGAAGCCGCACTCGTTCACAGCCCTCGTAAAAGGCATCAAGCACCTGTTTTCCGCCACATTTATTCCCCTAAAACCATTAGAATGCTGAAAAAAGTCATATTTTTCATGAAAATCCAAAACTGGATCCAACCGATTGGCGTGCAAACGTGCAATAAAACTGTTCTGAGGTGCAGAAACCACCAGGTAAAGTTGGCCGTCAACCTGAAAAGCCGCATGGATAAAGGTGTCTTTAGACATATCGAATCCGAACAAATCATACCCAACCGTATCCCATTGAAACGCGAAACAATCTCGAACGGGATCTTTGAAATCCTCGGACAACTCCCTGTTGTTTTTTGCCCACGCCGATAAGGCCATCAAAAAGTCCTGGTCTCTTTCTCTAATATCAGCCGAATATGAGATGGGAGGTGTGCAGAGGATTCCTGTCCGTGGATTCTCCAATATGCGGACGTCGCTTCCTGTCAGATAAAAGATTCCGTTCACGCGATTGATGCGCGTGACTCCGGTAAAGAACAAAAACTGCTCACGGGTTTTGCGATCGACGAACCAAGTGTAGCATCCCCATTCCCCCATATCGTATTTATAGACTTCAAACTCCTCATCCTCATACAACAAGTCCGACAATTTCCCCCTCTCCTTCCAAGTCCGACTTTTTTCATCATAAAAAAAGTCGTTGTCACGAAGATACGCCGACATGAACAATGTATCGTGACGGACGAAAATGTCGTCATTATAACCTCTCGGAACGGGGTGCCCCACATCTTCCACCGTGTTGTCATTCAATGAAATAGAAAGCAATCGGTTTACGTTATTCCAAGAATCAAAATAGAGCGGTCTATTATCAAAAGCCAGGAAATATCGGTCATGGTATTTCACCGCCCTTTTCATGGTCCATCGGGACAATGGTTCTGCATACGCCTTGGAATCCAAGCGGAACGTGTCATGTTCGACCACAAAATCCTGCGCACCGACAGAATAAGTCAGCAACAGAAACCCTATGGACAGGAAACTCATTCTAACCATATACCGAGTAGTCTTGTAACCATTCATTTTTCACATTTGATTTTTCAAGATCTGCAAAATTAAAACAAATTTCTATACAGATGATGCAAAACTTTCCAAAGGTTGCAGCTTGTGGAGATATTTGTCTGTAATTAACTGGCAATCAATCGAAAATAATTAGAGGATTCCCTTGTGGAGATACGGTAATATAGGGGTGGATGACGTGGTAGGTCGATTTGGGTTGTTTCGCCCACGGCACCGATACCAATGAAAAGCTTCCCAAAGAGATGCGCAGCCAACGCATTTTTTGGAGAATTGAGCAGAGCCATACTGTTGCCACCGACCAGCCGCGGGTGCGCGGGGTGAATGTCCGCTTCAACCTCTCACCCTATTTTTCGTTGGGCTCTCCGGTACCTACCGGAGGGAGAATTAGCACCAATATGGGGACATCGTAAAGGGCGGTTCATCGGTGAGTTTTGTGGCAGGCATCCGCTACAAGCACAACTTCTGCAAGTGGTACAGTCTGGGCGGCAACTTGGAGCTGGGCGGCACTTGGTACCGGCTGAACTCTGAAGTGTTTCCTTCCAGCGTCATACTCACCGAACAGAGGTGGCCGCACTACCAGTTGAGCATGGGTCATCTTACGGCTGAAATCTGCCAGCGGTTCCGTTTGGCCGCCGGCGGTTTGTTCGGCTATGGCGTATTCTTCGACATGGGCATTTACGGCCGATGGAATTTTGGCTGTCGGCAAACCATCGGCGACAAAGGCATTCGCGTGCGCGAGCACGACGATCAGCATGTGGTCAACCGTTTGGAGTGGGGCGTACGGGCACGAATCGGCTTTGACCTCGTGTCGGTTTACGTGCAGTATCGCATCAGCCGGCTCCTGCAAAAACGCGAATTCTCGGGAGAGTGTCCCCATCTCGAAGTGGGGGCGCAGTTGACCTTGCCGATAGGGAAATAACCGGTTGGCAGGGGTGATTTATGGCATTTCCCGCATCCCTCTATGACGCACGGTCAAAACCATAGACAAGCGAAACGACGTCTGAAATGGGCGACCTGCGGGTTGATAAGCATGTCGGGGACACGCGACAAATTATCAACCTGTTCAATTGCGCCTATTCTACGGGCACACGAATCTTATGGGAGGAAACGCTACTACGCACTTTGGACACTTTAACGTATTTAGGAGTGACTCTTATGCGCTGATAATCAATATCTTGATAAGTTATAGTTTCCATTAAAGCAGATACTTTCACAGTAACTTTTATCCTATCATGTGTATTGTCATTATATAGACAGATATAATATCTCCCTTGCTTGTAACCATCCACAAAACTACCTGATGCACCGGGGCCATTTCCATGCCGCAGACAGGAGGAGGAACAAATTGACCCTCCATTCATAAAACTCTGCACTTCCTGTCCATTTCTCACAATTGACCATATAACATTGTCAACGCTTGATGCATCGGGAATGGCTAATGAAGAAACTCCACCTGCGATAAGCGCACCTATCGGCCCGAGTGTAGCACCTGCAATAGAGGTGGCTGACTTCGACACCAATTCTTTATTTCTAGTCCAAAAACCATTGGAATTTCCAACACACAACCAATACCCCCAGCCAACAACTTTTTTCTCCCAATTGTTACCTGATTGATTTTGGGGTAAAACTATTTCAACAAATGTTCGAGGATTATCGTGGTTGATTATTCCGTATGAACGAATTTCTTCAGTTTTTTCCTCTAAAATCACTTCTGACAACTCCCTTGACGATACTTCTTTTACAGTTTCCACATAATACGTAGTGTCATATCTTATGAGAGAGTCTTCCTCATAGTGAGTATAGGTGGTGTCATATAAAACCTCCCATTTCCACCCTGTATTAAACCGTTCGGTAGATTGGTTTTTAGGGATTCGCGAAATTTTTAAATTGCAAACCTTCCCTCCAATTCCAGCATCAATCCGAAACAAGTAAACTCCTTTTTGGGTGACATTAATTTGTTTTTGGCTTATAGAAGATGGCTTGAAGGAAGAAAACTTTGTACTTGAGGGTAGTTCGATAACTTCAAAAGATTTGATATTTTTACCTTTGACCACTTCTAGATCCACAACAATGATGTCCCCTTCTGCGAAACTATAGTATAACTCTTCTTGTTCTGAACCGTTGGGTTTGAAACTCATATCCGCAACCACTATGGGAGTTTGAGAAAACACCTTAATTGTTAGTGAGCATAAAATAATGAAGAATAGTGATTTTTTCATGTTTTCTGTGCCGTTATAACTTGTCGGTCGGCAGTTTTTCCGCTCCCCAGTGCCGCAGGAACATTTTACAAAAAAGAAGCGTGGCACCGTAAACCACGTCTTTCAATCGTAGGTCGTGAGAATTACCTTTGTCAGCAGATGTGAAAACGGCCCACGCTATATGCGCGAACCCTTACACTCAACCCTGCTGACATTTTAGAATTTCTCACGTTCACGATTGTCAGAGCGGAGCATAACGCTTCGTTATTTCAATAAATTAGCGGTTAAAGCATGCACTTTAACCAGCGGCAAAGATACAACAATTTTGGAAAAACAACTGCTGTTTTGTAAAATATTGATGATTTTATCCCCACATTCTTGTTACCTTATGTCTGCTGACATTCCTTTCCTCCCCCTAAAACAAACTCCCGGTTCTTCCGCGGCAAACACACCGTCAGGTACTATCATTCTGTCAGCGTGCCGCGGTGGGCTGCACGAGCGCAGCCCACCCCAGACTGCGTCCGCTGCGCGGCCTTGTCTGGGGTTACGAAAATATCACCCCTCCGGGGTGAATGCTCATCGCAGCTGTCGGGCTTTATCAATGGAGACGCGATGAATCGCGTCTCTACAGCAAATTGATTCACGCACAATGGTTTAGAAAGAACGGGGCGGCTTCGCACCTCTGGCCGCCTTGCAAATGAAGGCGTGAAGAAATCGGACGGAGCGAGCGTGAAGAACGGCGAACTGTCCGAAGATGAGCGCAATGGAATGTAGCTCATCAAGTTTTTCGCCGTTTAGCGAGAGATGTCCGATTTTAGCCGGAATTTGCACAGCGGCAAAGCGCATTTCTTTTCGTCTATTTTCTTTGGGCGCAAGCAAAGAAAATAGACAACAGCCTGCAAAAACAAATCTTAAAACGGGATGTATCAACGCTGCATTTTAATTCGGACGCACGCCGTGCGTCCCTACCATCCCTATGCCTCATCAAGGTGCGCTGAGGTCATCACAGCGCCATTTTCATCCCGACACACACCATGCGTCCCTACAGCAACGCCTTCAGCACCGCCTCCCACGTGTCGTGGGGCGGCACGCCGAAATGAAGCACACGGGGAAATCTTTCCGCCCCGTTCTTATTCGGACGATCATCAATCAGAATCTCTCCCCTATTCAAATCCTTATGATGCGATAGAATCAGTCGTTTGTACAAACAGCTATCTTCTTCTTTTCCAAAATGTTGCTGGATCCAGTGCAGTTTGTCGTTGCAGGCCGTTGGGTTGCGCCACGGAGCGGTGGAGAGGATATACACATCGTACCGTGCCGACAGTCGGGCGAGGGCATCCACCGCGCCGGGCATGGGCTCCATACGGGCGAAAATGCCGGGCACCTCGTCAAAATAAGCATCATACTGTATCCTTTCCTGCATGGTAAGTCGCTGAATACCACTTTCAAAATCCACCAATGTGCCGTCCATGTCGATGTACAGAATCGGTTTTTCTGACTGGGACGCAGCAGGTTCATCCACAGCTACCGAGTCGAAGTAGCGGAAGGCCTCTCCGACGGCCTCGAGCAGCACCTCCGGCGAAAGGTGATGGTGGCCGCCCTCTACCCACAGAGCGTTGGTGGCAGTGATGCGACCGTCGATGCCCGCATTGCCATAGCGGCCCACAAAGAAGTCGTGGTACTGCAGCAGTTCGTCGTTCTTGGCAAAAATTCCGAACAGATTCTGCGGGGTGTTTTCACGATGAATCTGATAGACATTGGTTTCCACGGCCCTGCACACCGCGAGTTGTTCCTGCGTGAGAGGAGCGATATTGCCCAACACTTTCGAGGGAAAACAGCAGGGATTGATAAGCACCTTGTTGATGACACGGCTGGGGTTGATGGGATTTTTGATAAAGAGGTTGTATATGCTGCCGAGCGATGAAGACACCACAGTATCAATCTGTTCCGCATCGATCAGCGTGCGAAGTTTATCACGGGTGGCGAATACGTCGAGCAGGTCGAAGGTCTCCAGCACCCAGCGATGCTGCGGGAAAAGTTCCTTGAGGGTGTTGCCCGTGTAGGAGTTCTTATCGCTGCCATAGCCATGAAGGTACAATACGGTTCGGTGTTTTTCCATATCGAAAATGTTGGTGAAAGTTGAAGATGCAAAGATACAATATTTTGGCGAAAAAAAAGCCGCAACTGTTCAGCTGCGGCTTTTCCGTTGGGTGTTGGGTTGAAGATTATCCGATGTTGATGTTGCGGCCGAGTTTCTTCACCTCTTTCTGCATTCTCGGCAGGGTGACGGTCAGGATGCCGTTCT
>JAEEKX010000043.1 GCA_016288655.1 Bacteroidales bacterium | reverse complement strand
TGATGGCGTTGACGATTCCGGCTTCATCATGGCCATCCTCGACGATCTCATCAGCACCTACAACGTCGATCAGGCCAACGTCTTCTCCATGGGCTTCTCCATGGGCGGCTTCATGAGCAACCGCCTCGCCATCGAACACGGCGACCGCATCAACGCCATCGCCGCCGTCAGCGGCACCATCGGCAACGAAGTCAAGACCCTCACCCCCGTCGCCAACGTCAACACCCTCCACTTCCACGGCACCTCCGACTCCACCGTCAGCTACGACAACGCCGACTTCAACGTCATGGTCATGTCCGCCAGCGTCGGCCTCGGCGCCGAAGCCGCCGTCGATTACTGGCGCAACTACAACCAGTGCAACGCCACTCCCACCGTCACCAACTTCCCCAATAGCGCCAACGACGGCCTCACCTTCGAGAAATATGCCTACGACAACGGGAATAACGGCTCCAAGACCCACTTCATCAAGGTCATCGGCGGCGACCATACCTGGTACTCCACCCCCAACAACGACATCGACTACACCACCGAAATCTACAACTTCTTCGCCTCCTGCCTCGTCGGCGGCAACGACATCGACGACAACGACAACAACGTGCTCATCTTCCCCAACCCCGCCAACAACATCCTCTCCATCCAAGGCGAAGGCATCAGCCAAGTGCAACTCTTCAACGCAATGGGCCAACAGGTGCTGACTTCCAACCTCTCCAGAATCGACATCAGCCAACTGCCCGAAGGCCTCTATGTTGCCAACATCATCTTCCAAAACGGCAACTCCACGAACCAGAAAGTCGTCATCAACAGATAATTATCCCCCCTTTCAACCAACCATCCACTAAAAACAACATCATCGTGAAAAAAACTCCCATCGACCCGCATCTTGTAGATGAATTAATCGCAAAAAACAGCATCAAGGAAGTCGGCAAGGCCTCCATCCGTGAAATCAAACGCCTGATCAACGACATCGAGCAAGCCTCCGGCGTGAAGTTTGTCCGCATGGAGATGGGCATTCCGGGTATTCCCGCCTGCAAAGTGGGCGTGGAGGCCCAGATCCAGGCCCTGCGTGACGGCATCGCCACCATCTACCCCGACCTCGACGGCACCCCGGAACTGAAGACCGAAGCATCCCGCTTCATCAAGAACTTCATCGATCTCGACATCTCGCCCGACTCCTGCTTTCCCACCGTCGGCTCCATGATGGCCGGCTTGGTGAGTTTCATGACCCTCGCCCGCCGCGAAAAACAAAAGGACACCACCCTCTTCATCGACCCGGGCTTCCCCGTGCAGAAGAACCAACACAAGATCCTCGGACTCAAGTTCGAGACCTTCGACGTCTATGACTTCCGCGGCGAAAAACTGCGCGCCAAGTTGGAGAGCTACCTGAAGAAGGGCAACATTCACTCCATCATTTACTCGAACCCCAACAACCCGTCGTGGATCTGCTTCACTGAAGAGGAGTTGCGCATCATCGGCGAACTTGCCACCCAGTACGACGTCTGCGTCATCGAAGACCTCGCCTACTTCGGCATGGATTTCCGGCGTGACATCTCGAAGCCGGGCGTGCCGCCGTTCCAACCCTCCGTGGGCAAATACACCGACAACTACGCCCTGATGATCTCCGGCTCCAAGGCCTTCAGTTATGCCGGCGAACGTATCGCCGTGCTGGCCGTGTCCGACAAGTTCGGAGCCCGCGAGTTCCCGGACCTCATCCCCTATTTCGGCACTCCTGTGTTGCGCCGCGCCATGATCAACGGTGCCGTATATGCCGTCAGCTCCGGCACCTCCCACTCCGCCCAGTTCGCCCTCGCCGCTATCTTCAAGGCCTGCAACGACGGCACTTACAACTACTTGGACGACGTGCGCGAGTACGGCGAGAAGGCCCACATCATGAAGAAGATCTTCACCGACAACGGCTTCCAGATCGTGTATGACCACGACGGCGAAGAGGCCATCGCCGACGGCTTCTACTTCACCCTCTCCTACCCTGGACTCTCCGGCGAGCAACTGCTGCACGACCTGCTCTACTACGGCATCAGCGCCATCTCCCTCGCCTCCTGCAACAGCACCCGCACCGAAGGCCTCCGCGCCTGCGTGTCGCTCGTCAACCGCAACCAGTTCCCCGACCTCGAAGAACGCGCCAAACTCTTCTACGAGAACCACTAAAGCGACAGTCCTTTCCCCTGCCGCCCTTAAATATGAAACCGCATCGTACCATCCTCTGGATTGTAACGGCTTTGTTATGCACATGCCTTTGGGGCTGCCATAAGAACAAAGCCCTTGAAAAGGCACCGAAATGGAGCGCCTTCGAGAAGTTTTATCAGGATGATGAATATCAGCAGCATTGGGAAAACTGTGTTAAATCACTAAACAACAGCGATTTGCTGTTTTCTGATCAGATTCAGGATTTCTATCAGAAAAACAACGGGCCCGTATGGACCGCCAACGGACTGCAAGAGAAGTTGGTCAACCAATTTCTCGACCTCTATTCCAAATCCGAAGAACACGGCTTGCCGACGGAAATCTTTGGTTATCAAAAAATCAAAGATGAAATAGAGGATATCCATCAGGGCAAGGTCAAGAGTTCGGAAGAACTTTACAAAAAATTAGCCAAAATCGAGACGCTGATGGCTCGAGCCAACGTATTGTATGCCAAGACCATGCTGTACGGGGCAACGGATCCGAAGGAGGTCAACGGGGGAAAATGGCTTTACGAAAACGACAGCATCCTGCCTTCGTTGGCGACGACCGCGATGGAGAAGGCGCCGCAGGGCACGACCCACCTTGCCTCGCTGCATCCCCAAGACAGTGTCTATCTCGCCTTGCAGCAGGAGATGCGCAAGTACCTCGCACTCAGGGAGAAGCCATGGGACTCCATCCCGTCTATCACCGCCGACTCCGGACGGAGCGCCACCCACGTGCATCTGATCGGGGAGCGACTACTGCTGCTGAAAGAGATTGCCGACAGTTATACCCCGTCCGACCGATTGGATGCCACGCTGATGCCCGCCATCAACCGCTTCCGCGAGAACCGCGGCATCCCCACGGGCAAGTCGCTTGACCAGGAGACCATCGACGCGCTCAACAAAACACCGCAAGAGTACATCAACCAGTTGGCAGCCAACCTGGAGCGTTGCCGCTGGAAGACCGTCCACAAAAAGGGACACGATTTTCTGGCCGTCAACATTCCCGACTTCATGTTGGAAGCACGCTGCGCCGACACGTTGGCCCTGCGCATGAAGATTTGTTGCGGGAAATACAAGCGCAAACGCTCGGAAGACTCCTGCCGCGTGAACGGCATCCTGCCCGCCCTTAAAACCGAATCCCCCCTGCTCTACAGCGAAGTGCGGAGCATCGTACTCAACCCCGAATGGCGGATTCCCGCCAGCATCATCAAGGATGAGTATTACTACAAAATGGTCCGTAACTCTATGGGAGTCATCAACAAAGAGAAACTGTACGTGGTCGATAACCGAACCAAGAAACGGGTCCTACCAGAGACTATCGACTGGAAGAGAGTCAGTCAGAAGAACATCCCCTATCAACTCATACAGACCTCCGGCAATCACAACGCGCTGGGGCGCATCAAGTTCGACTTCAACAACACGGAGTCCGTCTATTTCCACGACACAAACAACAAGGGGGCTTTCCGCAACCGCCGCCGCGCATTCAGCCACGGATGCATCCGCGTGAGCCAACCCCGCGAGTTGGCCGACCTGCTCTTCGAGATGAACGAATACGACACCGTTCGAATGGAGCAGTTCCACATTATCCTTGGCGACGAGCCGACGACTGAAGAGGGAGAAGAGTATTTGGAAAAGATGCAAGAAAAAGAAGAAAAGTACCGCGCGAGTCTGTCGCCCGAAGACTCGGTTTTCTACCGTCCGCTTCGGCCCACCAACGTCGCCCTGCGGAAGAAGATGCCGCTTTTCATCGAATATCACACCGCCTTCATCGGTCCCAACGGCAGTGTGCACTACCGCCCGGATGTCTATCGCAAAGACCAGAACATCCTCAACGCCATCCAAAAACTCATTCCTTCATGTTAAAAGAGAAGAAAATCTGCATCGTCCTGCCCGCCTACAACGCCGCCGACACCCTGGAGAAGACCTATAATGAAATTCCTTTTGACATCGTAGATGAGGTTGTGTTGGTGGATGACCACTCCTTGGACGAGACCGTGTCCGTCGGGCAGCGCCTCGGCATCCGGCACATCATCCAGCACGATAGCAACAAGGGCTATGGCGGCAACCAAAAGACTTGCTACCAGGCGGCATTGTCGCTCGGTGCCGACATTGTTGTCATGCTACACCCTGATTATCAGTACGATCCGCGTCTTATCGAGTCGATGTGCTACCTCATTGCCAACGGCGTCTATCCCGTGGTTCTCGGCTCGCGCATTCTCGGCAAGGGAGCGCTCAAAGGCGGCATGCCCCGCTACAAATACTTCTTCAACCGCTGCCTTACCGCCTTCCAGAACTTCTTGATGAACCAAAAATTAGCAGAGTATCACACTGGCTACCGCGCCTTCTCCAAGGAAGTACTCAACAGCATCAACTTCATGGCCGACGATGACGACTTCGTCTTCGACAACCAGATGCTGGCGCAGATTTTCTACGCGGGTTACGAAATCGCCGAAATCACTTGCCCCACCAAATATTTCCCGGAGGCGTCCTCCATCAACTTCAAACGCAGTTGCAAGTACGGTTTTGGGGTCATCGGCACCTCGATTGCCTACCGGTTGCAGAAATGGGGGCTGATGAAATCCAGGATTTTTATGTAATGACAGTGCTCACACTAAGACAGTGCACGCACCCTCTCTACTCTGCGGATTCGGTCCCTTGATCCAACAACTCCTGTTCGATGATGGCCTTCAGTTCATCCTTGGTCTGGTAGCCGATGACCTGCTTCACCTTCTGACCGGATTTCACCAACAACAATGTCGGCAGACCCGTGATCTGCATGGCCTTGCCTAAATCCTTGGCGTGGTCCATGTCGATACGGTAAAAGATGACCGCGTCGGCATACTCCGTGGCCAGTTCGTTCAACGCGGGATCCATCTTCTTGCACCATCCACACCACTCGGCGTAGCAATCCACGATGATGGGCTTCTTGCCGGTGTACACGGCATCGGGCTTGTTGAAGTCGAACACCTTGTTGACGAACTCTTTCTGGGAGATCTTGACAATTTTCCCCTTGCCGGGAGTGACATCCTGCGGTTCGGACTGGGATTGTGCTGTCGACTGGTCCTGCATGGTCGGATTCTGCGCGGCGTCGGCGGTGGCTTTGGAGTTGCACTGTGCCGACATTGTCATCACGAGACACGACAGGCAAAGGATGGTGATGAAACGTTTCATAGTTATTGTTTTAAACTGACGGTTTTGTTGAATACCAGGTGGTCGGGGGTGGAGTCGCGGTCAACGCAGAAGTAGCCGATACGCTCAAACTGGTAGTGCTTCTCTGCATTTTCCAGGGTCAACCCCTCTTCGATCCAGCCCTGTTGGGTGGTCAGCGATTGGGGATTGAGGTAGTCGATGAAGGTCTTGCCCTCTTCGCAGTCGTCGGGGGCGGGCACGGTGAACAGGCGTTCGAAGAGGCGGATTTCGGCGGCCTTGGCATGGCCGACGGTCACCCAGTGGATGGTGGCTTTCACCTTACGGTTGCTCTGCGGCATGCCGCTCTTCGTCTCAGGATCGTAGGTGGCGTGGATGACGGTGACATTGCCATCGGCATCCTTCTCCACATGGGTGCATTTCACGATGTAGGCGTACTTGAGGCGCACCTCACCACCGACAGTGAGTCGGTAGAACTTCTTGTCGGCCACCTCGCGGAAGTCGGCGCGTTCAATCCACAACTCCTTGGCGAACGGCACGTTGCGGGTGCCTGCATCGGGATTTTCAGGATTGTTGACTGCGGCCAACATCTCCTCCTGCCCGTCGGGATAGTTGTCGATGACCAACTTAACCGGGTCGAGTACAGCCATGGTGCGGGTAGCCACCTTGTTGAGGTCCTCGCGGGCGCAGAATTCCAAGAGCGACACGTCGATGATGTTGTCGCGCTTGGCGATGCCGACAGTCTCGGCGAAGTTGCGGACGGCGGCGGGGGTGTAGCCGCGACGGCGCAGACCGCAGATGGTGGGCATGCGCGGGTCGTCCCAGCCCATCACGTGACCATCGCGCACCAACTGCATCAACTTGCGTTTGCTCATGATGGTGTAATTGAGGTTCAGGCGGGCGAACTCGATCTGTTGCGGATGGTGGATCTTCAGCGCCTCGCAGAACCAGTCGTACAGCGGACGGTGCACCTCGAACTCCAACGTGCAGATGGAGTGGGTGATGCCCTCGATGGAGTCGCTCTGGCCGTGGGCGTAGTCGTACATCGGGTAAATGCACCACTTGTCGCCGGTGCGGTGGTGGTGGCTATGCAGGATGCGGTACATAATGGGGTCGCGCATGTGCATGTTTGGAGAGGTCATGCCGGTTTTGGCACGCAGCACCTTGCTGCCGTCGGGGAATTCGCCCGCCTTCATGCGGCGGAAAAGGTCGAGGTTCTCCTCCACGGTACGGTTGCGATAGGGACTTTCGGTTCCGGGCTGGGTAGGAACGCCGCGCCCCGCACTGATCTCCTCCTGCGTCTGGTCATCCACGTATGCCAATCCCTCCTGAATCAACCTTTCGGCCCACTCGTAGAGTTGGTCGAAGTAGTCGGAGGCATAGTGCTCCTCCGCCCACTGGAAGCCGAGCCACTGGATGTCCTCCTTGATGGAATCCACATACTCCACATCCTCCTTCACGGGATTGGTGTCGTCGAAACGCAGGTTGCATTTGCCGCCATATTTCTTCGCGATGCCGAAGTTCAAGCAAATGGACTTGGCATGTCCGATGTGCAGATATCCGTTCGGTTCCGGAGGAAAACGCGTGTGCACTCTCGATCCATTCTTTCCATTAGCCAAATCTTTCTCAATAATTTCTTCAATGAAGTTCATTTGCCTTGATTTAAAAATAACGTTGCAAAAATACAATTAAATCAGAAAAAAGAAGCAGGTGTTTTTCATTTTTCTGAAATGATTATATCAATCCCTTCACCCACTTGAAGAATTTGTAGGGCATGTAGCGGAAGGGTAGGTCGAAAAGGGTGGGGGTGGCGACGACGGCACGACGATGCGTGAAGGCCTCGAAACTCAGCACGCCGTGGTAATGCCCCATCCCGGAGTTGCCCACGCCGCCGAAAGGGAGCTGGCTGTTGGCGATGTGCATGATAGTGTCGTTGAGGCAACAGCCGCCCGATGAGGTGCGCTCCACGATGCGCCAGCCGTCGCGTTCCTTGCCGAAATAGTACAACGCCAACGGCTTCTCGCGCTCGTTGACGTACGCCACCACCTTCTCTTCGAAACTGCTGCCGGCATCATCAAGGGTGATGAGCGGGAAGACAGGTCCGAAGATCTCTGTGGTGAGCACCTCCGCGCCGTCGGCGACATGGTCAAGCAGCGTCGGCTCGATAAAGCGGTCGGCGGCGTCAGTACGGCCACCATAGACGACCTCGCCCTCAGCGAGATAGCCGCTGACGCGGTCGAAGGCACGGTCGGTGACCATCCGCACGTAGTGGCGGCTTTGCTGGATGTCGTCGCCGTGGAGCTTCTTCACCGCCTCGGCAAACGCCTTCACGAAAGCATCTTTCACGTCCCGATGGATCAGGATGTAGTCGGGCGCGATGCAGGTCTGCCCGGAGTTCAGGGTCTTGCCCCAGGCGCAGCGCAACGCCGCCAGCCGCACATCGGCACTCTTGTCGATGATGCACGGACTCTTGCCGCCCAATTCCAACACCAACGGCACGAGGTTCTTTGCAGCGGCGGCGGCCACATGCCGTGCCAACGCCGGACTGCCGGTAAAGAAAATCAGATCGAAACGCATGGCGAACAGTTGCTTGTTGACCTCCCGATTACCCTGAACCACAGCGATATAGTCTTCCGAAAAGACGCTCTTCACCAACTTCTCGATGACGAGTGAGACATGCGGCACGTAGGGCGACGGCTTCAGCACGGCCGTACAGCCCGCTGCGATGGCGCCCACCAACGGACTGAGCAACAACTGCACAGGGTAGTTCCACGGCGAAACGATGAGCGCCGTCCCCAGCGGTTCTTTTACAATATAACTCCTTGATCCAAAAATAGATATAGGGGATGGTTTGTGCGCTCTCTTCGCCCAACGGCGTACGTGCCGTATCGCCTCGCGCACCTCCGCCTTCACCAACGAGATCTCCGTCAGGTAGGCTTCCTCGTATGATTTGTGCAGGTCGGTCCAGAGGGCGTCGGCCAATTCCTGCTCGTATTTCTCCAAAGCGTCGTAAAGCAGGCGCAGTTGCTGCTTGCGGAAGACAACCGAGCGCGTAGCCTCGGTGCCGAAGAACTTCTTTTGCGCCGCCAGGATGCCCTGCAAACGCTCGGTAGGGGTGTTTTCTATCGTCATCATTATTTTCTCCTTCCTGTAAAATGATCCATGGTGGTGTATAGTCCGAAAATGTCGCCGAAGACCCAGTCAAACAGCCGTTCGGGAAAGATGCCTTCCATAAAGCGGATGAAATGGTACTTGAAAGGGATGCCGGCAAAAGTCTTGCCTTTCGCGGTCGCCTTCAGTATTTTACGCGCGGTCTTTTCGGGGTCGAGAATGGGAAAGATCTTCGACTGGACACCGTCGAACATGCCCGTGTTGATGAAATACGGCGCAACGGTGGTAATCTGAACCTTGCTCTTCATGCGCTGCAATTCAATGCGTACCGAGTCGGACCAGCCGATGGCGCTCCACTTGCTGGCGACATAAATACTCATCTTGGGCATGGAGAGCATGCCGGCGGCGGAAGCGATGGTGACCAATTGCCCGTGGTCGCGGGCCACCATGTCCTGCAAAACCACTAACCCGACGTACATCGGGGCGACCGCGTTGATGGTCATCGTGCGGTTGATGTCAGTGACACTGTTCTCGTGGAACGGCTTGTTGCTGGTGACCACGCCGGCGCATTGGATGACGATATCGACAGGTCCGAGGTCGCGCGTGGTGTCGGCGTAGGCGGCGACCACAGCGTCATACGAACTGACATCCACACGATACGACTTCGCCGTGCCGTACTTGGCATGGTCGGCGACGGTGGCAGCAATGTTTTTTTCGTTGATGTCCCAGACGGCAACGGCCCGCGCTCCCTGTTGGAGTGCGAGCCGTCCCATGATCCGTCCGATTCCGGAGGCTCCTCCGGTGATGAGAATTGTTTTGTCTTGTAGTTTCATATTCGTTGTTTTTGAGGCGGCAAAAATACTCTTTTTTTGAGAAATGTACGATGGCAAGGGATGTCAATGACTTCGAGAAAATTAGGTGTAATTGATGATGACATCCCATTTGGAAATCTCGGAAATTTCACTATTTTTGCAAAAAAATTTACCCCAATGGCAGACGACAAGAAAATCATCTTTTCCATGGTGAACGTCAGCAAGACGATTCCCCCACAGAGACAAATCCTCAAGAATATCTACCTCTCTTTTTTCTATGGCGCAAAAATCGGCGTACTCGGTCTGAACGGCGCGGGCAAATCCACCCTGCTGAAGATCATCGCCGGACTGGACAAGTCAATCCAAGGCGAGGTGGTGTTTTCGCCGGGCTACAGCGTCGGTTACCTGCCGCAGGAACCGCAACTTGATGACAACCTGACCGTTAAGGATGTTGTCAGTCAGGGCGTGCAGGAAATTGTGGATATTTTGAAAGAATACGAGGAGGTGAACATGAAGTTTGCCGAGCCGATGAGCGACGACGAGATGAACAAACTCATCGAGCGCCAGGGCGAGTTGACGGAGTTGATCGACCAGCACGACGCCTGGGAACTGGACAGCAAGTTGGAGCGCGCCATGGACGCCCTCCGCTGTCCCGAAGGCGACACGCCGGTGAAGAATCTGTCGGGAGGCGAGCGGCGCCGCGTGGCCCTCTGCCGCCTGCTGCTCTCCGAGCCCGACATCCTGCTGCTCGACGAGCCCACCAACCACCTCGACGCCGAGTCGGTGCAGTGGCTGGAGATGCACCTGCAACAATACAAGGGTACCGTCATCGCCGTCACCCACGACCGTTACTTCCTCGACAACGTGGCCGGCTGGATCCTCGAACTCGACCGCGGCGAGGGCATCCCGTGGCAGGGCAACTACTCCTCCTGGCTCGAACAGAAAAGCAACCGCCTGGCGATGGAGGAGAAACAGGAATCGAAGCGCCGCAAGACCCTCGAACGCGAACTGGAGTGGGTTCGCATGGCTCCCAAAGCCCGTCAGGCCAAGTCGAAAGCCCGTCTGAGCGCATACGACAAACTGCTCAACGAGGATGTCAAAGAGAAGGAGGAGAAACTGCAGATCTTCATCCCCAACGGCCCGCGCCTCGGCAACACGGTCATCGAGGCGGAGCACGTCTCCAAGGCCTTTGGCGACAAACTGCTCTTCGACGACCTCAACTTCCGCCTGCCCCCCAACGGCATCGTGGGCGTCATCGGACCCAACGGCGCCGGCAAGACCACACTCTTCCGCCTTATCATGGGATTGGAGAAGCCCGACAGCGGCACCTTCACCGTCGGCGACACCGTCAAGATCGGCTATGTCGATCAGCAGCACGCCGACATCGACCCCGAAAAGACCGTCTGGGAGGTCATCTCCGAAGGCAACGAGCAGATGCAACTCGGCGGGCGGCTCATCAACTCCCGCGCCTACGTCTCCCGCTTTAACTTCAACGGCACCGACCAGGGCAAACTCGCCGGCGTGCTCTCCGGCGGCGAACGCAACCGCATGCACCTTGCCCTCACCCTCAAGTCTGAAGCCAACGTGTTGCTCCTTGACGAACCCACCAACGACATCGACGTCAACACGTTGCGGGCATTGGAAGAAGGTCTGGAAGATTTCGCCGGGTGCGCCGTCGTCATCTCCCACGACCGCTGGTTCCTCGACCGCATCTGCACCCACATCCTCGCCTTCGAGGGCGACTCGCAGGTCTATTTCTTCGAGGGCAGTTACTCCGAATATGAGGAGAACCGCAAGAAACGCCTCGGCGACGTCGGACCCACCCGAATCCACTACAAGAAACTGATGAAATAACCCCTATTACAACCCCATTTTTTTATCATAAAATTCAAACAATGAAAAAGTTACGTATTTTCCTGTGCCTATTGGCCATCATTGTGATGTGTCCGACCGCTTTCGCGCAAAACGAAAGGGAAACCTACAACGTGGATTTCAAAAAAATCGAAGACTTCGTCAAAAAACAGCATGACCAGTTCGAGTCCCAAATGCAACGGTTCATCGCCGGCGACACCACCCTGACGCTGGAAGAAATCGCCAACGTATTCTATGGCAGCGACTTATCAACCGACTATTCTCATGAAGACGCACCCGAAGCGATGCTTAAAGCCATCAAGAATGAAGACTTCGATCAGGCATTCGAACTGGGGCGAGCGAAGTTGGAGAAGTCGCCGGCCAGTCTCGACCTCCTACTCAAGATGATGTATTGTTGCGACAAATTGGGTAGGGATGAGAATGCTCTGAATTACCAGACCCGCGCCTTTCAACTGATTGACATCATACTCGCTTCCGGCGACGGAAGAACGTGCGAAACCGCCTTCAAAGTGGTAAACATCTCGGATGAATACACCATTATCTTCGGGGTTTTCGACATGGAATTCAAACAACAAGCCCTGATGTGGCCCTGCGACGAGATGACCCTCTACGCGAACGACCCCGACGACGAGGTCGTCCTCTATTTCGACGTCACCCTGCACATGAACAAACTGAACGACATATTCGGGTCGTCGAAATCTTCCGCTGACAAGAAATCTAAAGGCAAAAAGGGTGGGAAAAAGAGCCGCTAAAGGAAATCCAACAGCGCTCTGTTCCCAAGACATCGTCACTTTTCGGAATTCTCCTCTACTCCACCCTCACAATGTGGTAACTCTTCTTGCCCTTTTGCAAGAGGATGTATTTACCATTGATGAGTTCGGCAGGCGTGATGACGCAACTCTCGTTCACCTTGGTTTTGTTGACGGAGATGCCGTTGCCCTTCAGTTCGCGACGCGCCTCGCCCTTGGAGCCGAGCATGTGGGTGATGTCGGACAGCAGGTCGATGATGGGGATGCCGGCTTCGACCTGAGAGCGCGGCACGGCAGTCTGATCGACGCCCTCGAACACCGACAGGAACATGCGCTCTGAAAGGGCGGAGAGACTCTCGGCCGTGCCCTTGCCGAATAGGATTTCGGAAGCGCTGAGAGCGGCCTCGTAGTCGGCCTGCGAATGTACGCGGATAGTGAGGTCCTTGGCAAGCGCCTTCTGCAGCACGCGGAGGTGCGGCGCAGCGTCGTGTTCCTGCTCCATCGCCTCGATCTCCTCGCGGGTGTAGCGGGTAAAGATGCGGATGTACTTCTTGCTGTCTTCGTCGCTGCAGTTGAGCCAGAACTGGTAGAAAGTGTACGGGGAAGTGCGCTCGGGATCGAGCCAGATGTTGCCTTTCTCGGTCTTGCCGAACTTGCCGCCGTCGGCCTTGGTGATGAGCGGGCAGGTGAGGGCGAACGCCTCGCCGTTGGTCTTGCGGCGGATCAACTCCGTGCCGGTGGTAATGTTGCCCCACTGGTCGGAACCGCCCATCTGCAACTTGCAGTTATAGTGCTGGTTGAGGTACAGGAAATCGTAGCCCTGCACCAACTGGTACGAGAACTCGGTGAATGACATGCCATCGCCTTCGCCGTTGAAACGCTTCTTCACGGAATCCTTCGCCATCATGTAGTTGACGGTGATGTGCTTGCCGATGTCGCGGATGAAGTCGAGGAAGGAGAACTGGCTCATCCAGTCGTAGTTGTTGACGAGCAGGGCAGCGTTGGGCTCCTTGCCGTCGAAATCGAGGAATTTGGCGAGTTGCTTGCGGATGCAGGCCTGGTTGTGCCGCAGCGTCTCGGAGTCGAGCAGATTGCGCTCCTGCGACTTGCCGGAGGGGTCGCCGATCATGCCGGTGGCGCCGCCGAGCAGCACGATCGGACGGTGCCCGCACTCCTGAAAGTGCTTGAGCATCATCACACCCACCAGGTGCCCGATGTGCAGCGAGTCGGCCGTCGGGTCAATGCCGACATACGCCGTGGTCATCTCTTTGTTCAGTTGTTCTTCCGTGCCGGGCATCATGTCATGGATCATCCCGCGCCATTTCAATTCTTCGATAAAGTTCATAGTATCAGTTTGTGTTTAAGATTTTCCAAAAAAAGCCCCATTCTCATGGGGCTTCATTTCGCTAAAATGCAAATTCGTTAGCAGGACATTTCAGAACCGGCTTTGAATTTCACCACCTTCTTGGCAGGAATCTTCATAGCTTCACCGGTTTTCGGGTTGCGGCCCTGTCTGGCACCACGCTCGGTGACAGAGAAAGTGCCGAAGCCAACCAGAGAGACCTTACCACCACCCTTCAGGGTTTCGGAAGTGGTAGCCATGAAAGCTTCGAGAGCGTTTTTCGCATCGGCTTTCTTCAAACCTGCCTTGGCAGCGATTGCATCAATTAATTCACTCTTGTTCATTTGAATAAATTTAAATGGTTAATATATTAACTTTTAGCACCGCAAATATAGCAGTTATTTTTTTTAATTCAACATTTTTTTGACTTTTTTTGAAAAAAAAAAAGAGAAAAAAAACGTCTAAAATCGCAATTACTTGATTATCAATAATTAAAAGACATTTGACTCATAGTTTTCAGGGTGGAATCCCCGCAGAAAATCGCTCACTTTCAGCCGTGATTTTCCTTGAATTTGAAGATTTTGAAGGGAAATCCGGCCGTCTTTTGTAAGGATGGAGAAGGAATTTGGAAGTTTCACCTCCATTTTGCCAGGCATTTCCTCATGATTTTCCAGGATGAAGTCGGCCTCGAATACCTTCAAAAGCTCTTCATTTCCCTTGGTATTACGGAGATGGGTGCAGGCGCCGGGGTAAGGCGAAAGCCCGCGGATCTGGTTGAAAATCTCCTGCCCGGGGCGGTTCCAGTCGATGAAAGTGTCGGGCTTGAAGATCTTGGGGGCGGGACGCAATTCGGCGGCAGGCACGTCGGCCTGGCGGCGGGTCGTCACCGTGCCTGCCTCCACCTGGTCAAGGGTGCGGACGGCCAACTCGGCACCGGCGTGCATCAAACGGTCGTACAACTCGCCCGTAGTCTCCCGCGGACCAATCTCCACCTCCACGGCGTCAATGATGTCGCCCGTGTCGATCTGGTGGTCCAAGAAGAAGGTTGTAACACCCGTCTTTGTCTCCCCGTTCATCACCGCCCAGTGGATGGGGGCGGCGCCGCGGTAGTTAGGCAGCAGGGAAGCATGGACATTGAAAGTGCCAAATTTTGGCATAGTATAGACCACTTCTGGCAGCATCCGAAAAGCCACTACAACGAATATATCCGCCTGGTAACCACGGAGTTGCTTGATAAAATCGGAATCCTTGAGTTTCTCGGGCTGAAGTACGGGAAGGTGATGTTCGTCGGCATAGACTTTCACCTCAGAGGGCTTGAGTTTGAGTCCTCTGCCGGCCGGCTTGTCGGGTGTGGTGACCACGGCGACGACCTGGTGTCGGGAATGACAGATGGCGTCGAGGGTGCCGACGGCGAACTCCGGGGTTCCGAGGAAGACGACTTTCATGGCTATCGGTTTTATGGAAGCCCTTTGGGGGCTATTTCCGGTTGTACATCTGCTTGTGGGTATGCAGCATCTGGAGGCAGGAGGCGGCGGCTTCCACGCCCTTGTTGCCGTGCTTTCCGCCGGCGCGGTCGGTGGCCTGCTGCGGGGTGTTGCAGGTAAGCACGCCGAAAATGACGGGCACGGTATATTCCACACCCACCTTGGCGATGCCGTTGGCGACGGCCTGCGCGATGAACTCGAAATGGCGCGTCTCCCCCTGGATGATGCAGCCGAGGCAGATCACCGCGTCCAAGTCCTCGTTGGCGTCGAGCAGCATGGCGGCAGCGCTGGGCAGTTCGAAACTGCCGGGCACGTCGAACAGCAACAGGTTGTTCTTGGCCACGCCCGCCTCAACCAACGTGCTGACGGCGCCCTCCTTCAGGGCGTTAGTGACCTCTTCGTTCCACCTACTAACAATAATGCCAATCTTGAAATTGGCATTATCGGTATGAGGAACGGAAATTTGGGAAAGGTTTTTCTTCTTTTCCATTATTTTCCGGCTTTCAGTTTGGCGCGTTCGTAATATTTGGCGATACCCATCTGCGAATATCTCTCATAGTACTTGTCCTGAACGGTCTGATAGTTCTCATAGGCGCCGGCCCAATCGCCGCCGCGCTCGCAGAGCATACCGAGTTTCCAGAGGGCAATGGGAGCAACGAAATCGGTCTCGCCCTTCGCGGCCTTCTCGTAATATTTCTTGGCATTGTCGGCATCGTCCATGTCATCGTACAAGTCGCCGATAAGCATCTGTGATTCGTACCAGAGGTAGTCGTCACGCTTTTTCATCTGAAGCAACACGTCAAGGGCGTCCTCGGTCTGACCGATATTGAGGTAGCAGAGGGCAGTGTAGTACTTGAGACTGAACTTGGCGGCGGGAGAGGTCTTGAAGATGGGGTGGTCGTAGGACTCGGTGACGGAGAGAAGACCTTCGGCATTGTCGTTGCCTTCCAAAGCGGCCTTGAGGGTGGCGGTGTCCGTAGAGAGCGTCCCACCCTGCACAACGGAGGCGATGGACGGCTGGGCGCTTTCAGAAGAGGCCTTGTTCCACTTGGGGGCAAGCCACTTGAAATAGCCGACCAGCACGATGGCCACCACGATGAGGGCGATGAGGATGCCGTTGAACAGTTTTTCGTGGGTGCGGTAGAAGGTCACTAACTTGCCTTGTTCACCATGAACCTCGCCCAATTTGTCGTTATTCAAGTTCTTTTTTGCCTCTTTCGTGGCATTGAGATCCTTCGAATCGTTTGTATTTTCAATAGTTGCCATATTTTATGGTTTTAATATTTTAAGGTTGCAAATTTACATGTTTTTTTTCACTAACAGCATACCTATATTAAAATAATTTTGCACTATAAAAAACACAAAAAAAGCGGAGGTGAAAACCTCCGCTTTTTCGTTAAGGAAAAACTGGGATTATCTGTTACCCTTGCTGTTTTTGCCTTTGGTGTTGATCTGGAGGGAGACATTGCCGTCCTTGTTGGCTTCAACGCTCACGCCTTCGCTTTCGACCTTAGCACCATCCTTGTCAGCGTTGACGGTGGTACCGGCCTTGGGGGCGGTGGTGTTTTCAGCAACGGGAGCCTGTTCCTGAACGGGAGCAGTCTCAGTAGCGGCGGGCTGATCCTCGGTGACTTGTTCTTGGTCAGTGGTCTCGGCCTCAGCCTGATCGTTGGTCTTGTCATTGTTGCAGGCGAAGAAAAGGCCAGCAGCCAAAACAACTAAAAATAATTTCTTCATTTTGAAAATTGATTAAGGTTATAAAATAGGGTTGATAAATTATTTCACGCGTTCGTAGGTGAGGGTGAAGGTGTAGGTGCCGGGCACGCCCTTAGCATCGTCCTCAGTGAGTTCCCAAGTGTATTGGACCTGGAGCTCATCCTTGTTGAGGGTCACGATCTTGCAGGACTCCATCTCTTCATCATAGAAGAAGGGGATCTGCATGTTGAGGACCTTGGACTCCTCATTGATTTCCCACTTGCCCAGGGAAGTCTCCTGGCTGGGTTGCCATTCGCAAACGTTTGCACCGGGGTTCATGTACTCGTAACCATCGGCGTTGAATTTGATCACGTCGTCGGTTTCGCACTCATAGACATAGCCACCGCCGATCAGGTCAGTGATCTGAGTGTTGTCGTTGAGGGTCCAGTAAGGAGTGGTGGTAGCAGCGGTCAGCTTCCAACCCTTCTCAGTGGTCAAATAATCAGTCATGGTCTGCTTTTCACAGGAAGTGAAAGCGATGATGCCAACGAGAGCAATTGCGATAACGCTTAAAATGTTCTTTTTCATTGTTTTGATTTTTTTGGTTGTGAATGAATTTAATGATGCAAAAATACTACATTTTTTAATTGTGACACGCCTTTGTGAAAATTTTTGGCTTTTTTAACTTTTTTTATATTTTCGCGAAAATCAAAGGGATAGACGTTTTGGAGAATTGCGAGTTTAAAAAGACAATGAATAAATTTTACAATATATTGATTTATAACTTATTATAAAACTCATTTAATGTTATAACCTTATACACGAGACTGGCGGCAAGCACATCGGAGACTACGTTTTCGGGCTGGGGACAGAGTTCCACCACATCGAAAGCGACCACATTTTTCTGCCGAAACAGCCGGTCGAGAAGCGCGGTGACCTCGTACCAACCCAGTCCGCCGGGCAGCGGAGTGCCTGTGGCGGGCAAAACAGAGGGGTCGAACCCGTCGAGGTCGATGGTGAGATATACGTGCGGGGTGAGCCGGGTGCAGACGCTTTCCATCCACCGAGGATCCTGTCCCGCGATCTGGTGTGCATAATATATATTGTCATCGACGATGTTGTGGCGTTCCTCTTCGGCCACGGAGCGGATGCCCACCTGCACCACGCGGGCGCCAAGGGTCTGGGCGCGACGCATCACGCAGGCGTGGTTGTGGGGCGACCCATGGTACTCGTCGCGCAGGTCGGCATGGGCATCGATCTGGAGCACCGTCAAGTCGGGGTACTTTTCCAGCGCGGCGCGGATGGCTCCCTCGGAGACAGAGTGCTCGCCGCCGAGCAGGCCCACGCACTTGCCCTGCGCCATCCAATGGCTGGTGCGAGCATAGACTGCCTCCACCATCTCGTCGGGCGTGCGGGCGTTTTCCGCCACCGGCGAGTCGGTGTGGATGCCCGCCGTATATGCCTCGACACCATACACCACATCGTACAACTCCAAACTGTCGCTGGCCTCGATGATGGCCTGCGGACCGCGGTCAGCCCCCTTCACGAAGGTGCTGGTGCCGTCGTAAGGCACGGGCAGCAATACGTAGCGGGCGTTTTCCGCCGCGGCAAACTCATCCTCCATATCGAGGAAGAACGGAGTGGATTTGGGATACTTTTTCATGATGTCGGTCAGTTTTGCAGGGTGGCGGGAATCTCGTGGTCGGTGTTGCGCTGGAAGGCGCGGAGGCCGAAGAAGGGAAGTACGGCATAGAAGTGGTCGAAGAGGTCGGCCTGAACAGCTTCATACTCTTTCCACTCGATGACGCGGACGAAGCAGTAGAGTTCCACGGGCAGCCCGTTCTCGCCGGGGTCGTGGTGACGCACCATCAGCAGGGAGGTCTCATCGACAAGGGGATGCTGTTCGAGGTAGGCCACCATGTAGGCACGCATCACGCCGAGGTTGGTCTGAAACTCGGCATTGGGAATACCGCTGTTGGTGAGGTGGCGCTGCTCGTTGAGCTGGTCGATCTGCGCCTGCGTGCGGTCGAGATAGTCGCGGAGGCAGTCGATGGTGCGGAATTTCTCCAGCATCTCGGGCGTGCAGGGCCGGATGGTGTTGACGTCGATGTGGATGGATCTGGTGATGCGGCGAAGGTGTTTTTCACGCATGGTGCGCCAGTTCTGGAACGAGTTGTTGACCATCGACTTGATGGGCACGGTGACGATGGTGTTGTCGAAGTTGCGCACCTTGACGGCGATGAGGTTTACCTCCTCGACGATGCCGTTGGCGGCGCCGGTGGAGTCGGTGATCCAATCGCCGATGCGCACCATGTCGTTGGAGGAGAGCTGGATGCTGTTGACGAAGCCGGTGATGGTGTCCTGGAAAACGAGGAGCAGCACGGCGGAGAAGGCGCCAATACCGGCGATGAGGCCGGCAGGCGACTTGTTGACCATGATGCAGACAATGAGAATGACGGCAATAGTCCACAACACCACCTTGACCACCTGCAGGTAGCTCTTGATGGGCTTTCTGCCGTTTTTCACAGCCATCACCTCGTCGGTGACATCGAGGAAGGAACTGATACACCGCGTCAACTGGAAGATGACGAACATGTTGGTGATGGCGAAGAAGAAGAGCAGGGAGGCACTTTCCCACTCGAAGATGGCGGGCAGCATGCGGACGATAATGAGGGCGGGCAGCAATTTAGCCACATGGATCAGAAATTTCTGGTCGATCATGGCCTGAAGCCATGGCTTGACCTTGTGCTTGACCGTGAGTTTGGCGCCGCCGTGGAGGATCATCCGGAAGATCTGGTAGAAGAAAATCCACAGGAACACCAATCCTGCGAGGATGATGACAGCGGTAAAAAATTTCCCGGCTGGCTCCGGGAAATTGAGTTTCTCAATAAAAAACTGATTGAGAAATAGTCTAATAAATTGAAACATAATGAATTATTGCTCGTTTTGCGGATTCTCCCTCTTTTCGGGCTTCATCTGGGGGAAGAAGAGCACGTCTTGGATGGAGGGGGAGTTGGTCATGATCATGGCGAGGCGGTCGATGCCAATGCCGAGGCCGGCGGTGGGGGGCATGCCGAACTCGAGGGCACGGAGGAAGTCCTCGTCGAGCACCATCGACTCGGTGTCGCCGCGCTTGCCGAGTTCCAACTGGGCCTCGAAGCGCTGGCGCTGGTCGATGGGGTCGTTGAGTTCGGAGTAGGCGTTGCAGAGTTCCTTGCCGTTGCACATCGCCTCGAAGCGCTCGGTCATGCCGGGCTTGGTGCGGTGCATCTTGGTGAGCGGCGACATCTCGACGGGATAGTCGTAGATGAAGGTGGGCTGGATGAGTTTCGACTCGGCGGTCTCGCCGAAGATCTCGTCGATGAGTTTGCCCTTGCCCATGGTCTTATCAACGGCCACGCCGACGCTCTTGGCGAACTCGGCGAGTTCGGCCTCCGACATCTGCGACACGTCGGTGCCGGTGAAGTGCTCGATGGCCTCGAACATGGTGAAACGTTTCCACGGGCGCTTGAAGTCGATGAGGTTCTCTCCGACCTGCACCTGGGTGGTGCCGTGCAGGGCGATGGCGACGGCCTCGACCATCTCCTCCACCAAGTTCATCATCCACTCGTAGTCCTTGTAGGCCACGTAGAGTTCCATCTGGGTGAATTCGGGATTGTGGAAGCGGTCCATGCCCTCGTTGCGGAAGTCCTTGGAGAACTCATACACGCCGTCGAAGCCGCCCACGATGAGGCGTTTGAGGTAGAGTTCGTCGGCGATGCGAAGGTAGAGGGGCATGTCGAGAGTGTTGTGGTGGGTCTTGAAGGGGCGTGCCGCCGCGCCGCCGTAGAGGGGCTGCAAAATCGGCGTCTCCACTTCCAGATAACCCTTCTGGTTCAAGAAGTTACGCATGGTATTCACCAACAGCGTGCGCTTGATGAAGGTATCCTTGACCTGCGGATTGACGATGAGGTCGAGGTAACGCTGGCGGTACCGCTGTTCGGGGTCGGAGAAGGCGTCGTAGGTGGTGCCGTCCTTCTCCTTCACAATGGGCAGCGGACGGATGGACTTGCTGAGCAGCACGAACTCCTTGACGTGGATGCTGATGGCGCCGGTCTGGGTGGTGAAGACGAAGCCCTTGACGCCGATGATGTCGCCGATGTCGAGTTTCTTGAAAACGGAGTTGTACATGGTCTTGTCCTCGCCCGGGCAGATCTCGTCGCGTTTGACGTAGATCTGGATTCTGCCGACGGCGTCCTGCAGTTCGTAGAAGGAGACGGCGCCCATGATGCGCTGGCTCATGATGCGGCCGGCAAGACTGACGTTCTGGAAGAGCGTGTTGTCGGCGGGATATTTCTCGAGGATCTCCTGGGAAGAGGCGTTCACCTCGAACAGGGGGGCGGGGTAGGCGTTGATGCCCAGCTGGTTGAAGTCGTTGAGCTTCTTTCTTCTAATGACTTCTTGTTCTGATAATTCTGCCATAATGCGGTATCTTGAAATTCAGTTGCAAATTTATAAAAAAGTCGTGATTTTTGAAAAAACCTAGATGTTTTTCATGTTCTGATCGACACGGTAGTCCTCTTCGAGTTGCCACAGTTGGAATCCGGCCTGCTGTTCCATGTAAGTGAGGATATCGACTTTGGCGTTGAGGTCGTTGATTTTTCCGATCTCTTCAAGTACTTCGTCGATTTTGTTTTTGATGTTGTTGTCCATAGGTGAATATTTGGGCTGCAAAATTACAAAAAATCGGGGGAAGAATTTGCCTTTTCACACCAAGTTGTGTTTTGCTATGTTTTTTATAGAGCATCCCCGCCCAAGGAGTGAGGTAATCGTCATAAATAAATGATTAGTCCGACGATGGCGCTGATGAGCAGCAGCAGTACGGGGTTTTTCTTGAACTTGAAGGCGGCGATAAAGACGCCGGCGAAGATGGCGATGCTGGCGATGACCTGGACCGGTTCGGTGCCGAAGGTCTCGGGGGTAAGCAGAAGGATGGCGGCGGCGGCGATGAGTCCGACGACGGTGGGGCGCAGGACGTCGAAGATGCTCTTGACCCACGGGTTCTCCTTGAATTTCCGCAGGACGCTGCACACCAATATCATCAGCAGCACCGGCAGCAATATGACGGCAAAGGAGGCGAGCACGGCGCCCAGCACGGCTATTCCGGTGGAGTAGCCCTCGTTGAGGACGGCGGTGTAGCCGCAGTAGGTGGCTACGTTGATGCCGATCGGTCCCGGAGTCCCCTGGCTCACGGCGACGATGTCGGTGAACTCCTGGGCGCTGAGCCATCCCTGCTGCTCGACGACTTCGCCGTAGATGAGCGACAGCATGGCGTAGCCGCCACCGAAGTTGACGATGCCGATCTTGCAGAAGGTGTAGAAGATTTTCCAGAAGATCATCGGCGGGCCTCCTTTCTGCGGATGATGTAGCCGTAGAGGGCGCCCGCGATGGCGGCGGCGACCACCACCCAGACGGGTGAGACGCCGAAGCCGGCGACAAGCGCGGCGGCGACGACGGGAATCCATAAGGTCTTCCAGGTGATGCCGGCGGTCTTCGCCATCGTGAAGACGGGCGCCGCGATGAGGGCGACCACGGCCGGGCGAACCCCCTTGAAGATGCTGTCAACGACGTGGTTGTCCTGGAAATGGCGGAAGAAGACAGCCAATGCGATGATGGCCGCCACGGGCGCCATGATGTTGCCGACGATGGCGACGACGGATCCGAGTGCCCCGCGCAGACGCTGACCGACGGCGGTGGCCATGTTCACCGCAAAGATGCCCGGCATCGCCTGCGACAGCGACAGCAGGTCCAGGAACTCCTCCCGGTTCAACCAGCCGTGCCTGTTCACGATCTCCTTTTCCATCAATGGAATCATCGCATAACCGCCACCTATCGTGAAGGTGCCGATTTTGAAAAAAGACCAGAAGATGCTTGTCAAGGAGGTCATGCGATGTCGTCGTTTTCCGTAGATTGAAATAAAACGCAAAGATACATTTTTAGGTTTAATACAAAAACATTATTTATAAAGAAAAAAATCCTATTTTTGCGAGTTGAAAAAGATTGCACCCCCAGTGCCCCAAAATATTCTTGCCAAAATGAGAAGAAGCATCCTATTTTTTTGTTTCATAGCGATTTTCGGAACGATGTTCGCGCAACCCACATCGATGGTGGGCGACACCTATACCATTGCAAACATCCTGACGCCGGAGGAGGAGGCGATGTTGCGCACTTGTCCGACGTTGAAAATCAACGCCATCCATCCCGGGGTGACGCTGCCGTCGGCGGTTGACAACTCGCAGTTGCCGTACATGTCGCCCATTTACGGGCAGTCGGCGCTGGAGTGCGGCCAGGCGTCGAGCATCGCCTACACTTTTTCGTACGAGTTGAACCGTCGTCGCGGGCTGGTGAACGACAACGACACGCGCCGTTACGCCACCCATTTCGCCTGGAACTTCTGCAATGGCGGCTCCAGCCGGGGGGTGAGTTTCATGGACACCTGGGCAGTGGTGCGCGATGCCGGCACCCCCAACATCGCCGATTGGGGCGGCTGGTACACCACGGGCGGTCCCTCGCGCTGGGCCACCGGCTACAACCTCTACTACAAGGCGATGAAGAACCGCATCGTGGAGTTCATGGCCATCCCCACCGACACCGAGGAGGGCATCCTCGTGCTGAAACATTGGCTCGACAACCACCTCTGCGGCGACGAAACCGGCGGACTCGCCAACTTCTACTCCACCCACGTACCCAACGGCAACGAGGAGATGCTGCGGCAGATTCCCGCCGGCACCCCGCACGCCGGCATGTGGATCGTGCCCAACTTCAAGAGCAACGTCAACCACGGACAGACCATCGTCGGGTACGACGACAGCATCTGCTGGGACTACAACGGCGACGGCCGCTACACCAACGACGAAGACCTCAACTACGACGGCGTGGTGGATGTGCATGACTGGGAAGTGGGTGCGGTGATCTTCTGCAACTCCTTCGGCACCGCCTTCGCCAACGACGGTTACTGCTACCTCCCCTACCGCAAACTCGCCGAACTGCCTGCCGAGGGCGGCATCTGGAACAAGTGCGTCTATGTGGTCAACGTGAAGGACGTGGTCACCCCGAAGATCACCTATAAAATCAACCTGACCCACGACTCCCGCAACAAGATCAAGGTGGTGGGCGGCGTCGCGCAGAATGTCAACGCCACCGTTCCCGAACACACCATCGAATGGTCGGTGTTCAACTTCCAGGGCGGCGACCTGTACATGCAGGGCGGCGATTCCGAAGCCGACAAGACCATCGAGTTCGGGCTTGACGCCAGCCGGCTGCTCGAATACATCGAACCCAATACCCCCGCCAAGTTCTTCCTGCAAGTGGTGGAGATCGACGACGTGACCGATACAACCACAGGGCAGGTCAACTCCTTCGTGCTTTACGAATACAATGGCAGCCAGATCCAGCAACATCCTTGCAGTCAGAACAATGTGCCTATCGTCAACAACGGCACCACCACGCTGTCGCTGACCGCCGGCATCAACTTCAGCCGTCCGCAACTCAACACCACCCTGCCCACGATGGAGGCCTACACACCCTACGGCCATCAGTTGACCGCCACCGGTGGCACGGCGCCGTACCGATACGAGTTCACCAAGGAGTACAAAGTCGAGGAGTTCTCCGGCACCATGCCCGCACACACCGGCAACAACGCCAACCTCACCAACATGAACAGCGGGTATGTTCTCATCGACCTTCCTTTTGAATTTCCATACTACGAAAGCAAATACAGCCAGGTCTGCCTCTATGCCGACGGCTACCTCTCCTTCCGTTACGACACCTACAACTGGCCATTCCTGCAAAATGCCGGGCAGCAGGTGAGAGCCACCGAGATGATCGCGCCTTTCCGCAGCGACCTCAGTCTCACCAGCGTCAAAGTCACCCGCAACAACTCGATCGTTACGCTGTCCGTCCAGGGGAAAATGGCGGGGCAGAATTCCAGCAGCATCAACTACGTGGTCAATCTCTACCCCGATGGCATCATCGAATTCTACTACGGCTCCATGAGTTACTCGGGCAATGACGTCATGTCGTTGATCTCGCGCGGCGACACCCGCATCATCCAGCGTACAGCGGTGGATGGCGCTTCCGCCGGCGACATCGCCAACCGCTGCTTCCGTTTCACCCCCACTGCCCATCCCGACTTCATCACCCTCACCCGCGACGGGCTACTGGAGGGCATGGCCACCCAAGCCTTCACCAACCTGCCTGTGTCCATCACCTGCTTCGACATCAACGACCAGCGCATTGACACCACGCTGATGCTCAACTGCGAGTATGGCAACATGCTGGTTTTCACCAATGTGGATATTCAATCCGGCGGTGATGACATCGTCTCCCCGGGCGAAGACGTCTCCCTCTCCTTGACCGTCAAGAATCTCGACAGCGCCGCCTTCAACAACTGCAACATCACCTTCAGCACCGCCAGTCCTTACATTCAAATGATTGACAATGAAGAGTATTTCGGGTACATCAACGGCGGAAACTCCTACACGCTCAACAACGCCATCCGCTTCCATGTCGCACCTGAAACACCGCACCTTACGACAGTCGATTTCATCGCCGAAATCACCAACGACCGCTACCCCATGACCCAGGTCATCCCCATCACCATCTACTCCCACGACATCCAATACGAGGGCTACGACCTGATAGACAACAACGACCATTTGATCTCTCCCAATGAGATTGACACGTTGTATGTGGTTTTCAAGAATGCCGGAGACAACCCCGTCTCCAACCTGCATTTCGAACTCCGCATGCAGGATCCCGCCATCAACGTTCTCAACAACTCCTTCGATGAAGCACTGCTCGAACCCAATGAGTCGGTGACGACACGTTTCGTCTTTTACACCGGAAGCAACTATGAAAATCAGGGAGTTGTCGATGCGCTCATCGACATCACCACCGACGGCATGTTTTACGGCACCACGATCATCACCATCCTCAACGCCAACAACTGCGAAGATTTCGAGGATGGCCTGCCCGACGGTTTCTCTACTGGCGATGCCGCATGGTTTCTTACCGATGAAACCGCCGCCAGCGGCAACCATTCCTTGCGCTCGGCCGTGATCGACCACAACGGAAGCACAGACCTTATCTGTGAATACGAGGTCATCCGCGATGGACTCGTCTCCTTCTACTACAAGACTTCCACCGAAAACAATTACGACTGGCTCTACTTTTACATCGACGATGTGCAACTGTCGCGCTGGTCGGGCACCCATGACTGGACACATGCCGCCTTCCCCGTGCAGGCCGGCCATCACACCTTCCACTGGACTTACAGCAAGGACTACTCTGTCAGCAACGGCTCTGACTGCGTGTGGGTCGATGAGGTCTGCTTCCCGCTCGACAACGACGCGACCCCCGAGTTGCAGATCACCCCGGGCTCCGTGAGCGTCACCACAGGGTGGCAGAGCGTCGATGTACCGCTGGAGTACACGTCGCTCACTCCCATCCATCTGATTTTCGAGAACGAGATCCTCAACAACACCAACAGCAGCATCGGCTGGGCCTCCGTCGATTATCCCAACGGCAGTCTGGGTGCGCTGGCCTCCCGCACCATCAACTTGAACATTCACATGCAGGGAATGCCCGACGGCATCTATCGTGCCAACCTCGTCGCAACCGTGGAGGAGGGCAACACCGTGACCGTGCCCATCGAGGTGGTCGTGGCCCATACCGACGTGGCCGAATATGCCTCCGACACTTGGAATATCAAGGTCTATCCCAATCCCACCAGCGGCGCCGTGCAGGTGGAGGTGGAGCGCGCCGCCACCGACCAGCCGTTGCGGTGCCGCCTGTTCGACATGTCGGGCCGCCTGCTCCGCGACTTCCACGAGATGGACGATACCTTTTCCGTCAATCTAAGCGACTACGCCGCCGGCTTTTACTTCCTGCAAATCACCGCCGACGACGGCAGCACCCGTCAAGTGGTCAAAATCGCCAAACGATAAGTCGTGGTCTTCAGTTCGCCCGTATTTCTGTTCGCCTTCCTGCCGATCGTGTTAATCATCTATTGGTTAACACCTTACAAAGCAAAGAACTATCTGCTGCTGCTCGCCAGTCTGCTCTTCTACTCTTGGGGGGAACCCGCCTTTGTCTTCGTGGTCGTCGGTGCCGTCGTCATCGACTTCTTCATCGCCCAAAAAATCCATCTCTCCGAAAACAGGTCGCGCAAACGGTGGCTGGCGCTTTCGTTGGTACTCAACATCGGGCTGCTGCTCTTCTTCAAATACGCCAACTTCTTCGTCGATAACGTGTATCGATTGTACGCGCTTTTCGGCTGGCAACCGTTTCATTGGATGGAGATTGCGTTGCCCGTCGGCATCTCCTTCATCACCTTCCAGAAGATTTCCTACATGGTGGATGTCTATCGCGGGACTGTGGAGCCGCAGCGCAAACTCACCGACCTGATGCTCTACATCCTGATGTTCCCGCAGTTGATCGCCGGGCCGATCGTGCGGTACAAGGACATCGCAGCGCAACTCACAGGCCGCCAATCTGCCGACACCTATGCGCGGCGCGTCAACGGCTTCTTCCGCTTCATGGTCGGTTTGGGGAAGAAGGTGCTCATCGCCAACGTGTTGGCGGAGTACGTCGATGCCGTCTTCGCCGTGTCGCCCAGCTACATGTCGTCAGGCACCGCCTGGATGGCCATCCTCGCCTACACCTTCCAGATCTACTTCGACTTCTCGGGCTACTCCGACATGGCATTGGGATTGGGGCAGATGCTGGGATTCCGCTTCCCGGAGAACTTCAATTTTCCTTATATCTCGCAGAGTATCACCGAGTTCTGGCGGCGGTGGCACATCACGCTCAGCACCTGGATCAAGGACTACCTTTACATTCCGATGGGCGGCAACCGTGTGCCCGTGCCGCGGATGTACTTCAACCTCGTGTTCGCCTTCTTCATCTCCGGCTTCTGGCACGGCGCCGCCTGGACCTTCATCTTCTGGGGTTTGTTCCACGGGCTGTTCTTGGTGCTGGACAAGGTGGGCATGTTGAAGATATTGAAAAAAATCGGCAGAATCCCCGCCACCATTTTAACGTTTTTTGTGACGACCATCGGCTGGGTTTTCTTTCGCGCTGAAGACATGGGGTATGCGGCGTCCTTCATCCGCCGGCTCTTCGCCTTCGACGGGCGGCTTGACGAGTTCTACTGCGACCGCCGCTTCTGGTTCGTCTTCGCCGTCGCCGTTTTCTTCTCCTTCATCGGCATCTTTTCCCGCGTGGAAAATCTGCAATACAACCTTTACAACGACAACCCGAGCCGCAAGGTGCTGATTGGCGGCACGATCGTGGCGATGTTGCTGTTCGTACTGTGCGGCGGCGCGTTGCTGGCGGGCGGGCTCAATCCTTTCATCTATTTCAGATTCTAACCTTATTTTATAATATCATGAAAAACAATCATTTATTAATCAAAAGAAATGCAATGAAATGCGGCATGGCTCTGTTTGTACTGCTATTGTCGGTGGGGATTTGGATGGGGTGTTCCCAAAAAGAGAAGCCTGTGCTGAGCGATGAAGAGAAGGCGGTACAGGAGATGTCCAAACAGTTGGACAAGAAGTCGCAAAAGTCTGATTACCAAAACCCTGAAGGATTTGTCCTGCTCACCGATGTGATTCCGGACGCCATTTTGGAGATCCGTTACTACGGCACGTACAACTTCGCGGGCTGCCGCATCGACGGCTACCAGCAGCCGATTGCGCTGTTGACGGTGGAGGCGGCGCAGGCGTTGAAGGCCGTGAGCGACGACGTGAAGTCGATGGGCTACCGGTTGAAGATTTACGATGCCTACCGTCCACAATGCGCTGTGGATCATTTTGTTAGATGGTCGAAAGACACGAAAGACACGACGATGAAGCGCTATTTCTACCCGATGCACGAGAAGCCGTCGCTCTTTCAAAAAGGGTATATCGCCAGCAAGTCGGGGCACACCCGCGGCTCCACCGTCGATTTGACGCTGTTCGACATGCAGACGGAGAAGGAGGTCGATATGGGCGGAACGTTCGACTGGTTTGGCGAGGAGAGCCACCCGTCGCACACGGAGTCGCTGACGAAGCAGCAGATTGCCAACCGCAACCTCCTGCGCGACGCAATGATGCGCCACGGTTTCAAGCCCCTGCCAACGGAGTGGTGGCATTTCACCCTGAAGGACGAGCCCTACCCGGACACCTACTTCACGCATCCGGTGAGGTGGGAGTAACCGTTTCTATTCATCTTGTTTTCCTGTGGTAAAAGGCAAAAAACTCCATTTCGCAAACGCTCTCGAAACCTGATGGACGCATCGTATCTCCCTATCCCTTGAAACCTCTCATCTCACCTGCTTCCTCATCGCCTTCACCTCCGTGAACAACACATTGTAATCCAGGCGATAGCGGGTGTCGGTATAGGAAAAGAGCGCCAGGAACTCCACATTCTTCACCTTCTCGAACAGGGTGGAGACCCCGATCCGATTGAGATGCAGTCCGTGCGCAAGGGCCTCCTGCACTACACGGTGGATGGCGAGTTTGTACCCCTTCTCATCGGTGACGATGCCGCTCTTGTTGAGGAACGACGCGCCCGCCTCGAACTGCGGTTTGATGAGCAGCACGCACCGGCCGTCGGGCTTCAGAAACGGCCGGAAGTAGTGAATCAGGTAGGTGAGCGAGATGAACGACACGTCCGACACCAAATAGTCGTAGGTACGTCCGGCGACGTCGGCGGGGGCCAACTCGCGGAAGTCGCGGTTCTCGATCGACTGCACCTGCGGCAGGCCGCGCAGCGACGGGTGCAATTGGTCGGTGCCGACATCGACGGCGGTGACAAACGCCGCGCCGTGCTGGAGGGCGCAGTCGGTGAAGCCGCCCGTGGAACTGCCCACGTCGAGCACCGACGCGCCGGCGAAGTCGAGGCCGAAGTCACCGATGGCCTTCTCGAGTTTGAGCCCGCCGCGACTCACGTAGCGGTTGAAGATGTCGATGACCTCCACGACGGCAGTGTCGGGCACCTCCTTCGAGGGCTTGTCGATGATGACGCCATCCACGGAGACGGTCTTCTGGGTGATGGCGTCGTGGGCGCGCTCGCGCGAGGCGAACAGCCCGCGGGCAGCAAGGAGTTTGTCAAGTCGCATGGTGTCGGTTTTTCAGTGAAAACAATCTGCAATTTTACGACTTTTTTTGATATTCGGACCCATCCAATGGAAAATTCATGGACTCGGATTCATCGCGGCTCTGCGGATAACGGACGGAAGAGTGCGGATTTTCCTCCGTCCCGTAGGGACGGAATCTTCGTAACCCCAGATAAGGCCATCAGGCCGCAATCTGGGGTATGGGTGCGCAGCGCCCATACCGCGGCACGCTGGCAGGAAGATAGTACCGGGTGGCATGTATGCCGCGGAAGAACGGATAAAAAATCACAAATCCTCTTGTTCACTTTGCGTTTGCCATGTACGCTCTTTTTGGGGGATCTCATCGTTATCCTGCCAGTGTTCTTCGCTATATTTGAAAAAAGAAAACGGGTTTTGTTTTTTGTAAAATCCCTTGGCATAAAAATCATACAAACAGCTGTTCTTTTTGAGTATAGATAGAATCGGAGACTTATCCAAGGGTTCGTCACGATCAATATCAATCACGTATTGGTAGTTCCCGCCCCCTTACAGAATAAGACTCCGCTTCAACGTTATCATAATGAGAAGGAAATGCAATAATTTTGAAGGTTGTATCCTTCAAACAAGACTGTAAATCCACTTCAACTTTGCGGTGAGAATAAATAGTATAGGCTTTGCCTGGGGAAAAATAGGTGTGCTCGTCTATAAAAGGTACTTTATAGCTGCTGTATAAAAAAACGGTATTGTGATTCAGCATACAATATCCTTCATGGTTTTCTTCAGCATTAGAAATCATGTCAAAAAAAGCATACCTATTACCAAAATAATAGTAATCTGACGCTTCTAGAGTGTTCATAAACTGCTTCAATGAGTCCGCAATAGAAGATGCTGGCACAATATACATATTGTTGTTGAAAGATTTCCCTCCCCAACCATTTTTAATCCATAAATTTCTGGATTCAATCCACCTTGTCAGCCCCAAATTGTCTTTGGAGTTGTTAATTTGTTCTATCATGTCTTCCACAGAAAGAACATACTCTATCGTATGGAAAAGACTACTGTCGATTGTTTGAAAAAAAATCTGATCTACATATTCCTGAAAAAGTTGGCTGCTTGGAATTTCTGCTGGATAATTTGTTGAAAAAGGGAAGACAGCAGAGCGTATCATTTGTAGTTGTTCAGCGTTAAGCCCTGCAACAGGAATCATTTCCTCGAAATATTTTGTAAAAGCTATTGCACGAGGCATATATTTTAAGTCTGATTTTGTTGGAATTGCAAGACAATTGAGAGACCATTGAAAAGTGGCATGTTTTAACCCAGCTTTATCGAAATCGGAATCTTCATCTATTTTGACTATAGTAGGTTCTTCTACAAAAATATTCCAATGACGGATATCGCTGTAGTATTGCAGGGCTAATTTCCTTAATGAGTCTTCGGAAATGCCACTTTCATTTTTTTGGCGACACCCAGCCATCGGAATGAACAAAGCCGCCATCAAGCATAAGCAGAACAATTTGATTTTCATAAAAACAGTCGCCATACGCTGGTGTCTGCGCATTTTCCGGACCCAAGAAAATGATGTGAAAACAAAAAAAGCGTGAGCCCCGACTTTATTGTCCTTTGAGGTTTTCCACGACCTTGCACAACAGTAAATTAACGCCCACGTATCACGTGAGCGTTACAACTTTACGACTTGCTGTGCTTTGGTTTGTGGAAATTTCAAAGGACAAGGAAAGTTATACGCTTCGATGGTAAAAAAGAACGAATGCCAAAGTCGTGCTTTCAGTAGGACGTGTCCAGGAGTAGGACAACAGCCCTCCCTTTCGGCTGCAGTGAGGAAGGGGCGGATTTGCCAGGTTTGCGCTGTGTTGTGCTGACAGAAACGTCATGTCGCCTCGACAATTGGGCATGGGTTTGTTTCCCACACAGATACTCCTCATATAGTTTGTTTGGGTCAATGCGGTGATTGTCGGGGAATCTCCTTTCACATTCACGACAACGATACCTCTGCTGACCATTGCTGAACCATCTTATATGGTGTTTTTCGACTCACAAAAAAGCACTTTTTTTTGCATCTTCACAAATGTTTCTACAAATATATAAAATTCAGTGTTTTACAAGGTTTTTATCACCAAATTTGACCAATAGGCCCATATTTTTTTTATTTTTGCAGTCCATTCTTAAACCGCACCCAAATTGTAATACCATGTTGAAATCGCATTTTCACGGACTGTTGTCCCGCCTGTCGTTGTCGTTGGTTCTCGCCGCCGCGCTGCTGTCGGCCCGCGCACAGGCCGTCGCGCCCGACGAAGCCCGCGCCGCCGCCAACGCCTTCCTCTCCGCCCAGGGTATCGAAACCGCCCGCAGTCAACACACCATCGACCACGGCGGCGCTACCCTGCTCTACATCTTCGACGCCGCCGAGGGCTACGTCGTCGTCAGCGGCGACCGGCAACTGCCGCCCGTGCTCGCCTTCATCGACCACACCGCCTACGACGACGCCACCATCGCGCCGCCCGCCCGAATGTGGCTCGACTTCTACGCCGCACAGGTGGAAGCCGCCCGCACCGTCGCCTCCCCCACCCCCCACCCCACCTGGCAGCGGATCGCATACCGTCAGCCCATGCGCAACGGCAACGCCGTGAAGCCCCTCATCCAGTCGCACTGGAACCAGGGCGAGCCGTACAACTACTACTGCCCGCAAGACTTCGCCGGCCCGGGCAGCCGCTGCGTCACCGGCTGCGTCGCCACCGCCCTCAGCCAGATCATCTACTACTTCCGCTTCCCCGACAGCGGCGTCGGCACCTACACCTACACCCATGAAACCTACGGCACCCTCTCTGCCGACTATGAAAACGCCCACTACGACTACGCCGCCATGTGCGACGAGCCCACCACCGTCAACCTCGCCATCTCACGCCTCATGGCCGACTGCGGCATCGGCATGGACATGGACTACGGCCCCGACGGCTCCGGCGTGCACAACCACAGTGCCGGCCGCGTGCTGCGCGAACACTTCAAATACATGCCTACCGCCCGCTCCATCTTCCGCGACTCCACCACCCTCGACTGGGACAGTCTGCTGCTCGCCCACCTCAACCGCCACATCCCCATCTACTACGCCGGCTGGAGCGTGCCCGACATCGACGGCCACGGCTTCGTCTGCGACGGATACCGCACCATCGACAGCACCCGCTACTACCACTTCAACTTCGGCTGGGGCGGCAACAGCGACGGATACTTCTACACCACCTCCATGAACGTCGGCAACACCCACTTCAATTTGCTGCAAGAGATCGTTGTCGATGGCTACCCCGACACTGCAAACTACGAATACCCTGTCAGCCAACCGCTTACAGGCAACACAACGCTCACCGCCGCCGCCGGATCGTTCACCGACGGCTCACTGCCCCACCTCGCCTGCGCCGGCGGCATGGACTACACCTGGACCATCCGCCCCGACGTACCCCATCTCGGCACCATAAAACTCAACCTCGACCATGACCTCGCCGTCGGCGACACGCTCACCGTCACCGCCGGCAACACCACCTACACCTTTGCCGCCGACACCGCAGCCCACAGCGAGCAGTGGACCTGGAGCGACGACGAAGTCATCCTCCACCTCCGCACCGCCACAGGCGAGCACGGCACCGGCTTCCGCGCCAGTTACCAAACTACCGTCCCGGCCTTCTGCGAAAACTACACCTATTCCAACGCATCCTCCGGCCACATCGAAGACGGCAGCGGAAGCGAAGACTACAACGCACTGACTTACTGTCAGTTTAAAATCAAGGCCACCGGCTTTCCCTCCGCCATCCTGCACTTCACCGAATTCGACCTCGAAGAGGGACACGACTTCCTGCACGTCTTCCACAAGACCCCTTCGGCCGAAAACTGGCTCGTGAGTTTCTCCGGCACCATGCCCGACACCTCCATCTTCTTCACCCAACGCGACCTTTACTTCATCTTCGAGACCGATGAGGCCAACAACGCCGGCGGCTTCGCCTTTGACTACGAAGGCACGCTCGGAGTGGGCGAATCGGAGTCCCACGGCATCGACATCTACCCCAACCCCGCCACCACACTACTGCATTTAGAGAGCGAAACACCCCTGACTCACGTGGAGGTGTGCAACATCGCCGGACAACGGGTGATTGCCGTTGACCACACCGGCAACGAACTGAAAATCAACCTGCAGGAACTTCCCGCCGGCATCTACATTCTCCGCCTGACCACCGACAGCGGCATGGTAACGAAGAAGTTTGTGAAGCGGTAAGGTGTTAAGTTACAGGTTATAGAAGTTGGAGAAAACAACAGACCACCGGCATTGGGCGACGGGGGCTTTCCTCCCTCTTTGAAGAAGGGGTGCCGCGTAACAGCAGGGTCTTCATGTGCTTAAAAGCACATGCCAGCCGTTCTCACAGCCCCGCTCTTGTTCCAGTATTTCCTTGATAGTGGGCATATTCCGTGAACTCTCTTTTTTTGCCTTTCAAAAAAACGATTGTTCCGCTTCCTACTCCGTCATATTGACCAAAAAAGTGAAGTTGAGTTTCCCGTACTTCCGGTGTTGGTAGAAGTTGGGGTGCGATGAGAAGTCGTGTACCTTGCTGTGCTCGAGGATGAGCCACCCGTCGGGGAGCAGCAGGTTGCGACGGAAGACGATCTCGGGCAGCCGTTCGATGCCCTCAAGGTCGTAGGGCGGGTCGGCGAAGATGATGTTGACGGGCTGGCGCAACTTCTCCAAGAACTGGAAGGCGTCGGCGCGGACGGTCGTGAGGTTGAGGTACTGCAACTGCTCACCCATCTTCTTGATGAAGTTGACGCAGTCGGGATACAAATCCACGGCCGTGACGGAGGTGGCACCGCGCGAGGCAAACTCCAAACTGATGTTGCCCGTGCCCGCGAACAGGTCAATCACGGTGACAGCGTCGAAGAAAAAGTAGTTGTTGAGGATATTGAAAAGACTCTCCTTGCCCAAATCGGTGGTGGGACGCACAGGCAGGTTGGCGGGAGCCACAATGTGCTTGCCTTTGTTTTTTCCGGCGATGATACGCATAGTTGCTAAAATTCAATCAGTTGCAGACAGGTATGAAGCGGCTCTTTCTGCGATTTCAGGTTGGTGACGATGCAGTCGAGGTCGTGGCCGGCGAGTTGCACGTTCGGAAGGTAGCGCGAGAGCAGTTTGGCTAATTTCGGCACCTCGGCGCCGGCACCGCTGAGAAGCACCACGCTCCCGTCGCGCCGTGCCTGCTGCTGTTGCAGAATATTGAGCACATGATACAGCACATCTTCCTGGCAGGTGAACGGGAACTCGTTGACAATGAATAGTTTCTGCTCCTTCATCAACATGAAGCCCATGCGGGCACCGCTGAAGTGAAGCAGCAGTTTGTTCGGCAGTTCGGTCCGATATTGAGACAGATAGCGGTACAGTCGGGTGGCGGTATGCTGAAACTTCGGGGAGGCGAGGCAGGTGCGCAGGGGCAAGGTCTTGGAGAGCGGCACGGCGTAGAGGGCCTTATACTCGCCCAAATCATCTTGGAAGACCTCGTCGCTGTCGGAAAGGTTGTATTGAAGGCGGAGGTACGGGTTGGCGGGCGGCTGGTAGAGGGCCTGCGGCACCAACAGCGGCGCGCCGAAGTTGAGCACGACAACAGTCTGTTCCGCCGGGGTATCAAAGAAAACGCCACACTCGCGTTGCAACATGGCGAGTGAGGCGTTCTTGTAGGTGGCACAAATCAGTTGGCCCGTGGGCAGACTCTTGAGCAAGGAGAACCCTGCAGTGCTGAAGTGTACTGCGTTGTAAGGGAACTTACTTGCTTGCACCATAAGGAGTGATTTCGAGGGAGTTGACGATGGTGTCACCCAACTGCAGACCGGTGAAGTTCCGGATCTCGCGAGTGTCCTTCATGTTCTTCTCCTTGATGGCGGGATTATAGACATCCTCCATGCCGCCATAAATCAACTTGCTGATCTTGGACTTCGGCAGCGACTGCTCAAAGTTCACCATCAAGGTCTCGATCGGAACGTAGATGGCGAATTTGGTGGTGATGGAGTCGGCGGCAGAGGTCTCGATCTTATACTTCTGGTTGGTATAAGGAATGTTGTAGAAATCCTTCATCGTGATCAGGTTGCCCTCTTTCTTGGCGTTCTTCTCGGCCAACTCACTCTCCATTCTCGCTTTCACGGTGGTGCGGGTGGTGTCGAAAATCACATAACCGCTCTCCTCTCGCTGCTTCATCGTCATGTTCATGAACCTCTCCATGAACTTCTCGTCGTTCACGCTGTCTTTCGGCGGGTTGTCCTTCGAGTTGATGGAAATCAGTTCTCCGTTTTCATAAAAGTCAATCAACGTGTCGATGCTGGAAGCATAGTAGTGGTTGCGTTCATGGTACAACTCCTGCAACAACGTGATGGCAGTAAGGCGGTTTTCGTTCAGTTCGCAACGCTCCTGATAGACCTCTTGATATTTGGTGGGGCGAAGAATTGCTCTCATGTTCAAGAAGATAAGAACGAGTACCAGCAGGCCCAAGAAGGTGGTTAACACGATTTTACTTTTCATACTATCTGTTTTATTTCCTTGATTTTATTACATTCCAAACTTATGGAAAAAACTGACGGCAAAAATACTAAAAAAACAAATTGGCGCGGCGTTTTTTATGCTTTTTGTAAAAAAATTTCATGTATGTTTGCAATCCCAAATCCAAGAGATGTTTTATCTACTCAAAAAGAACTACCTGTTGCAAGTCATCGCCCTTGTCGCCGCCGTGGCCACAGGGTGCTTTTTCATTTTTGCGCATCCCATAGAAGTCGTCGGTTTTGAGATCTGGTTGCAGCGTTTGGATGCGGCCATGCTTTCTGCCATACAAACGCATCCGACAGGCATCAAATTCTCCCTTTTCCTCATCCTGCTCGTTCAGATATGGCTTTTATACAGATATATAAGAGTCAGCGGTTTCATGGATGAGGAGACCGTGGCACCCTTGGCCATCGCCCTTGCCCTGCCGCTTGGAGCCGGCATCTTCACCCCCTTCTCTCCGATTTGGATCACCAACCTCGTGATTCTCATCGTCCTTAACCTCAATCTCAACGCCCAAGGGAAGTCCTCCCCTACCGCCACCCTGCTGTCCGGCGTCGCCATCGGCATCGGCTCCTTCTTCGACTATGCGGCAGCAGTCGTGCTGCTCTATTACATCATCTTCTTGTTGGTGAACCGGTTGGAAAGGATCAAGTCGGTATTAGTCGCCCTCTGCGGTGTCGCCCTGACCTATATTTATCTATTTGTTTATCAGGTATTTGCGTGGAGTGCATACAAATTTCCGGAACTCTACGTTTTTCCACCGCTCTCCTTTCCGATGTTTACCGCAACGCACCTCTCCATCTATGCCCTCATCGCCGGCATCCTTTTCATCATCCTTTCCCTATACATTATCATTCGACTTAAAGTGCAGTATGACAACAAGTTGATTGCGCTCCGCCAACGTTATCTCTTCCTCTGTCTGCTGTTTGTTTTCGCACTCGCCATCATCTTGGCCGGGAATTTTGCCTTTCCCTATTCGCTGGGCTACCTGATCATTCCCGTTGCCTGTTTCATCGTGGCGATCACCCCGTCGCACGGCTTCTCCATTCCATTGGAGATCATGCTGGTGCTCTATGTCGCCGCCTTCATCGTGATGGGGTGGGCTTAAACGAAAAAAACGGCAGTCTTTCGACTGCCGCCCCATAGGTTTATTTAGTGTATCAACGCCATGTCGGGAATGTCCTTGTCGTAGTAGCCGGCGGCAAGTCTTTCCTTGATGTCGCGGAAGGCGGCCAGCGTGCGATCGACATCCTCGATGCTGTGCGCCGCGGTCGGGATGACACGGAAGATCAGCATGCCCGGAGGAATGACGGGGTACATCACGATGGAGCAGAAGATGTTGTAGTTCTCGCGCAGATCGACCGCAATGTTGGAGGCCTGGTTGATGCCGCAATAAAGGTGCACCGGGGTGACGCACGCCTCGGCGGGACCGATCTCGTAGCCCAGATCGCGGAAGCCCTTCTGCAAACGGCGGGTGATCTCCCACAAGTGCGCGCGGCGCTCGTCGCCCTCCGCGCTGCGGATGATCTCGAGACGTTTCAGACAGCCCTCCACAATCGGCATCGGCAACGACTTGGCATACATCTGCGAACGCATGTTGTAGCGCAGGTAGTTCACGATGCTCTTCTCCGTGGCCACGAAGCCGCCGATGGTGGCCATCGACTTAGCGTAGGCACCGATGTAGATGTCGATGTCGTCCATCACACCGAAGTGCTCGGAAGTGCCGCGGCCGTGCGGGCCCATCACGCCGAAACCGTGGGCGTCGTCGATGAGGATGCGGAACGGGTATTTCTTCTTCAACGCGGCGATCTGGTCAAGGATGCCCAAGGCGCCGGTCATGCCGAACACGCCCTCGGTGATCAGCAGCACGCCGCCGCCCTGTTTTTCAGCCAGTTCGCAGGCGTGCGCCACCATCTTCTCGCAGTCGGCGATGTCGTTGTGGCGGTATTTGCAACGGGTGCCCAAGTGCAGACGGATGCCGTCGAGCAGACAGGCGTGCGCCTCGGCGTCATAGACGACCACGTCGTGGCGGTTCAGCAGCGAGTCTATCGTGGAGACGATGCCCTGGTAACCAAAGTTGAACTCGAAAGCGGCCTCCTTCTTCTCGAAGTCGGCCAACTCACGCTCCAACCTCTCGTGAAGCGCCGTCTGGCCCGTCATCATGCGGCTGCCCATCGGATAGGCCATGCCCCAACGGGCCGCGGCCTCCGCATCGGCCTTGCGCACCTCGGGATGGTTCGCCAAACCAAGGTAGTTGTTCAAACTCCAGCAAAGCACCTCCTTGCCGTTGAACTTCATGTGAGGTCCCAGTTCGCCCTCCAACTTCGGGAACGCGAAATAACCGTCGATCTTCTCACGGTACTGCCCGATCGGGCCGCCGGAAGACTGTTTGATTCTGTCAAAAATATCTTTCATATACAATAGGTTATGTGTTTCTAACGCTGACGGTCTCTCAAAAATTCGTTCATCTCGTCCTTGGAGGAAGAGTAGGTGAACACACTGTTTACCGTATAATATTTGTTCTGGTCGAAGCAATGGTCGTAGGCAAACTTCAGGAACTCAAGCTTGTTGTCCTCGAAGGTGAAGAGCCTGGCCAGTTCAATCAGCTGCTGGGTGGTGAAGAGGTCGGAGCGGACGGCCTGCTTGGCGATATCGAGCTTGTTGTCCTCGAATACCTCGTCCTTGACCAACTCCTTGATTTGCAGAAAGTCCTCTGGGGAACAGACATGCGGGGCCGGCGGGACGGGAGCCGGAGCCGGGACAACAACAGGAGCCGGAACCGGATGACTGACAGGATGATGTCCGCTGGGGTGGTGGTCACCGTGATGGTCGCCATGGTGGTCGCCGTGGTGGTCGTCATGGCGGTGATCCGCGTGCATCTCGCGCTCGTCGCGCGCCTGCATCTCGAACATCGTCTGCACCAACTGAGTGAACGCCGCTGTCATCTGCACCGCCGCATGAATCTCATAATCCACGTTGTTGAGCGAGAGGCGCTGTTCGCGGGCGGAGTAGTCCATCTCATAGTTGTTGGAGCCGGCCCGCAACTGCAGTTGGAGCGTACCCTCGGTGTAGTCCCTGTTTTCTATGATGATGCGCACGGTGTAGGTTTCCGGCGCCAAGTTGGAGACCTTGATGGACTCCACGGCGTCCTGGTTTTGCAGCGTGCCGTTGAGGTAGAGCCAGAAATGCTCATGGTGGGCACTCTGGATGGCCAAAGAGGTGGCCGGCTGCGCCATACCTGTCATCAGAATGGCACAAAAAGCAAGAAGAAAAAGTAATTTTTTCATAATGTCACGTTTTGGTTATGCTTGATTTTGATATAACAAAATAGAGTTTTTCTTTCGGCTCGGGTTTAAATCCAAAATAGGTGCAAAATTACACAAAAATTCCCAATCCGCGACCTACCCACAAAAACATCGTCATATAGAGGGGAAGGTCCAGGATGTCTCCCTGTTTTGGGAGCATTTCCCTGTGATGTTTCAACCACCAGAGCTTACTTTAACTCAAAAGTGATGGGCAGTTGGAAATAAGTACGGCATTTTTGCCCGTCTTTATCTCCAGGTTTCAACTTGGGCATGGCCTTGACGACTCGGACGGCCTCTTCATCAAGGGGCTCGCATACGCTGTTGAGCACTGTGATGTGGGAGATGCTTCCATCCTTTTCAACCACGAACTCCACTAAGACGGTTCCATGCATACCTGCATCACGAGCACGCGCAGGATATTGGACATTTTCACGAAGATACCGCATCAACTCCCCAATGCCGCCGGGAAATTCGGCGCTATGCTCCGGCATGACGACAATGGCTTCTTGCCCGTCGTTTACATCTTCTTTAACCTCTTGTGCACACACCTGCGATGTCATTCCTAACATCAACATTAGTATGCCGGCTGTAAAAAAGATCTTTTTCATTGCTATACTGTGTTTATTAAAACATAAACGTGAAAATCAGACAATTATTTCAGTCCGCTCCGTTTCAGCAGAGCGTCGATTTTCGGCTGGCGTCCGCGGAAGCGCACGAACAGCGTCATCGCCTTCTCGGAACCGCCCTTGGAAAGGATGTTCTCCACATAGGAATCGGCTATGGTCTGATTATACACTCCTTTCTCTTGAAAGAGTGAAAAGGCGTCTGCGTCAAGCACTTCCGCCCACTTGTAGCCGTAGTAACCCGCCGCATAGCCGCCCGCGAAGATGTGCGAGAACGCCGTGCTGATGCAGGTGCCCTCCACCGGCGGCAACAATTCCGTCTTCTGGATGGCCTTGCGCTCCGCAGCCAACAGGTCGCCTACCTTGTGCGGGTCGCAGGTGTGCCACATCATGTCCAAAAAGCCGAACGTGAGTTGGCGACAGCAGGCATAACCCGAATGGAAGTTCTCGAACTCCTTGATTTTCTGCATCAAACTGTCGGGAATCACCTCGCCTGTCTGATAGTGGAAGGCGAAGGTGTTGAGGAACTCCCGCTCGGTTGACCAGTTCTCCAGCAACTGCGACGGCAATTCCACAAAGTCGCGCACCACGCTCGTACACGAGAGACTCTGGTATGTCACCTGCGACAGGATGGCGTGCAGGGAGTGCCCGAACTCGTGCATGAAAGTGCGTACTTCGTTGAAGGTGAGCAGAGAAGGCATGTCGGCCGTGGAGGGCGTGAAGTTCATGACAAGGGAGACTAACGGTCGCGTCTCCTTGCCCTTCGCATCGACAGACTGCTCGCGGAAGGTAGTCATCCAAGCGCCGCCGCGCTTGCTGTCGCGCGGGTGGAAGTCAAGGTACAGCACCGCCATGAACTTGCCGCCGCGATAGACCTCATACACCTTTACATCGGGGTGATAGACCTGGATCTTGTCGTTCGGCACGAACTTCAGTCCGAACAGGTCGCCGGCGAGGCCGAATACCCCGTCAATGACCTTCTCCAACTGGAAGTAGGGCTTCAGCATCTCGTCGTTCACGTTGAAGAGCGAAGTCTTGTATTTCTCTGAGTAATAGGCGAAATCCCAACGTTGGAGTTGCCCCTGGAAACCTATCGACTCGGCGAATGCCTGCAGGTCGGCCATCTCCTTCTTGGCCACGGGATAGGCATGTTTCAGCAGTTTTTTCTCCAACTTGTAAACGTTGTCGGCGTTTTCCGCCATCCGCTCTTCCAATACATATGCCGCGTAGTTGTCGTAGCCCAGCAACTTGGCCAACGAGTCGCGCAGGAGCACCATCTCCTTGACAATCTGTTGGTTGTCAAACTGATCATTGTAGGCGCGGGTGTTGTAGTGCATGTAGAATTCGTGCCGCAGGTCGCGGTTGTCGGCGTAGGTGAGGATGGCGAGGCACGACGGCATGGAGAGGTCGAAGAGCCACCCCTGCTGCCCCTTCGCCTCCGCCTTGGCGCGGGCCACAGCGAGGGCGGACGCCGGAATACCCGACAGCATCTTCTCGTCGGTAATTACCTTGCTGTAAGCGTTCACCGCCGCCAGCACATTCTTGCCGAAAGCCAACGACAGCGACGACAACCGCTGGCTGTACTCGCGGAACTTCTCCTTGCCCGCCTCGTCAAGGTTGGCGCCTTGGCGCACGAAGGCCTTGTAAGTGTTCTCCAGCAACATCGTCTGCTCTGGCGTCAACTCCCCCGGCTTCTCATAGACCGCCTTCACACGGTTGAAGAGCGCGGGGTCAAGGTAAAGGTCGTTGTAAAAGGCCGTCAGCGCGGGACTCACTTCCTCGGCAATCTTCTGCATTCCCTCCGACGTGTTGGCTTCCAACAAGTTGAAGAAAATGCCGGAGATGTCGTTCAGCAACTTGCCCGAACGGTCAAGCGCCGCAATGGTGTTCTCAAAAGTGGGCAGCGTCTTCACTGCCTTGATGCGATACAACTCGTTTTTCGCTACCGAAAAGGCGTAATTGAAGGCCGGCAAGTAGTGCTCCTCCTTGATCTGCTCGAACGGAGGGGTCTCAAAGGGCGTATTCCACGCCTCCACCAAAGGATTACCCTTCGGCTTTTCTACGGTTTGTGCGCTCATAGTCATGGTCAGCAATAGGATAATTATAGTTAAAATGTTGTTTTTCAATACTTTATGTTTTTATAATAAAAAAAGGGAAACTACTTCACGATGCCGCGGATCTTGGCCCGCAAAATCTTCAAACGCTCGAACGACGGCAGATTTTCCCGCGCATAACGGCGGAAACGGAGCATGCCGCACCACTTCACAAACGCCTTTTTCCACTCATAGAAGGGAATCAGCGTGAGGAGAGCGGCCACGATGCCCAACAGTCCGATCCACCAGGTGGCGCAGATGCAGAGCACGGTGAACAGGATGATGTACCAGAGCGGGAAGAAGATGACGATGCTCGGCACGAAGTTGAGGGTCGATTTGAACATCGGGTCCTTGAGGTTGCGTTTCAGCAGTTCGGGGGCCTTGAACGGCAAGAGGTTGCCTACCGCACCGACGAGGAAGATGGGGACAGTGAGCAGCAACAGCAGCGCCCTACCCAGTACAGCCGCACCCGTTACGGGGTGCTCGAACAGCCAGTCGCGGAGGCGCAGTCGGTAGAGTCCGGCGCGGTACTCCTCCGTCTCGTCCATCAGCTGCCGGTACGCTTCGGAGTCGTCGGTGGAGAGTTGTTCCAGCAACGCCGTCACCTTCTTGTCCGACAGCATCGCGGCGTACGGGCGTTTCGGGTCGCGGTCGGCCAGCGTGCCCGCCACCTCCATGCCGTCGAAGGCGTGCGGATCGGTCAGTATCAGGGAGCGGCAGGCATGGAAAATGACCTCATACTGAGGGTAGTGCTCCTGATCGACCACGTCGATGCCCATCCGGCGGACGGCCTCGCGCGCCTTCTCGTTCATCGCCAAGAAGGCCTTGTTGGGCTCCGCCTTGTAGAGGTCGTAAAACTCGTCGATGGCGAACGGCTCGCCGATCACCACCACCTGTTTTGCCCGCATGTTGAAGAAATCGGAGTAGTAGATGTAGATGGGGAGAATCTTGAAGTCGAGTTGGAAGTCGGCTTTTTCGGCGGCGCGGAAGGCGATACGCGGGAAACCCTTCTTGAAGGTGCTGAAGAAACGTCCGGCTTGGTGCCCCGCCTCGGGGTACATCGTCAACGTGCCGCCCTCATCCAGCACCCGCGCTGCCAAGTCGAAGGTGTCAAGGTTGCTGCGCACATCCTCGCGCCCGCCATCGCGGGAACGGAAAGTAGGCAGGATCTTCAAGAAACGCAACAACTTGGCGATGAACTCACTCTTCTTGAACACGTCGCCCCGCGCAACGAACACCGGCTGCCGATGGTCCTTGTAGAGGTACAACAATGCCAACGGGTCCATCACAGAGTTGGAATGGTTGGAGATGGCAAAAACAGGATATCCTTTCGGCGGGACATTCTCATACCCGATTACCTGTATCTCCTTATAATAGATATAGTTATGATCAATCCTAAAGAACCAATTAAAAAATTGATAGACGGGGTCGAATTGGTTGATTTTATCAAAACTTATCACTGCTGTCCTTATTAATTCATCAATAAAAGCTAAGCCATTTTGGTGGTGCAAAAATACGAAAAAGTTGGTTCCCCGTTAAAATCCATGTTGATTTGGACAATAACTCGGCCAATCTGACGGTGAACGGCACCAACGTCATCACGTGGACGTTCAGCAACACCTCCGACAACACCAGCGGCATCTGACAGCTCGGTTCCGTCAACTTCTATGCCGGCGCACCCGATAACGGCAGCGGCACCTACATGGTGAAGGTGACCGCCCATGGCAGCACCCTGGTGGAGAAGGTTATCATCCGATAAACGGTTTCCCTGACACAAAAAAAGGCACGGTAACACGTGCCTTTTTCATTTCCCCAACATCCCCTTTTCTCCAACTTCCTGTTGATGATGCTGGGATAGACTTTGATAAGGACATTAACGAAGATCCAATTCGTCGATGATATTCTGCGCACCGGCGAACTTATCGACGATGAAGAGGAAGTAGCGCACGTCGAGGGAGATGTTGCGGCAGCGGTTCACGTCGTAGTTGATGTCGCTCATAGTGCCTTCCCACACGCGGTCGAAGTTGATGCCGATGAGGTAGCCATCAGCGTTGATGACCGGGCTGCCGGAGTTGCCGCCCGTGGTGTGGTTGCTGGCGATGAAACAGACCGGCAGTTCGCCCTTGGCATTGGCGTAGCGGCCGTAATCCTTCTTTGCACACAACTCCTTCAACTTCGGATCCACCTTATAATCAAAGATTTCCGGATTATCCTTGGCAATCACGCCGTCGAGGGTGGTGTAATGCACGTACTGCACACCATCGGAAGGCGAGAATCCTTTGACATTTCCATAAGTCACGCGCATGGTGAGGTTGGCATCGGGGTAGAAAGTCTTGTCGGTGTCTTTCTCCATCAACGCCTTCACATATTTGCGGTAGCAGAGGTCGAGTTGTTCCTCGGTCTTGTCCTGCGCGTTGTAGCTGGCGGCCAGCGCCTTCACGGCGGCGACCACGATCTGGCACATCTCGCTGTGCTGCAGTTTGGCCCAATCCTTGCGCTTGCCGTTCTTCACGGCCTCCAGCGCCTTTGCCCCGTCAAACAAGTATGGGTACTGCTTCACCGTGCGGTTCCACATCGCCTCCCACTCGCTCTTCGGCAGGTTGATGTATTTGTGCAGTTCCGCGGGGATGAGTTTCGCATCCTGCGTGCTGAAATAGTAGTACATCAACTCGATAAAACACTCTTTATCAATATCTTGGTTGTAGGATTTGTAGAACGACTCCACCTGGCCCGACAAGTTGTCGCGCTCTTTGGACAACTGCTCCGCGGTCCACACCTCGGGATCGCAACCCACGGAGAAGAAATAGTATCTGGAATAGAGGAACTTATTGAACTCCACGCCCAAGATGGCCTCGCCGATGAAGGTGGTGGACTTTACCTGGTCGCGATAGTCCGCATACAGTTTCTTCATATCCGTAAAAAGATTTCCGTACGCTTTCCGGCGGGAAGGATCGTCGTTTACCCATTTTGTAAACGCCTGTTCCTCAGCAATTTTCTTGTCAATAACGTTGCATTCAAGGATACCCTTGCTCTCCCCGATCCACTTCTTCCAGCCGTTGCTGATGCTGTTCGACTTGGCGGAGTACATGAGACGGATCTCTGTCGATTTCTCCATCTGGCGCTTCATGGCGGTGAGGCGCAGGTCGCGCGAATGGATGGCGATGGGGTTCTGTACGTTCACCTTGATATCGACAGCGTCAGAAATAAGGAACTGTTGGGTGCTGCCCGGGTAGCCGAACACGAGGGTGAAGTCGCCCTCATTCACCCCCTGGATGGAGATGGGGAAGTACTTCTTCGACTTCATCGGGATGTTGTCAGGAGAATAGGGCGCGGGGTTGCCGTCCTTGTCGGTGTAGATGCGCCAAAGCGAGAAGTCGCCCGTATGGCGGGGCCACATCCAGTTGTCGGTGTCGCCGCCGAACTTGCCGATACTTTCCGGCGGAACGCCCACGAGGCGTACATCCTCAAAGACTTCGTTCACAAAAAGAAAGTACTGGTTCCCATAGTAGAAGGGCTTGATCTTGGCCGTATAGTGCGTACCTTCAATGGCGGCATCCTCCACCTTCTGGATGTTCTGCTTGATGACCTTGTTGCGCTTCGACTCTTCCATGTCGTCGGTCACCCCCTCCAGTACCTTGGCAGTCACATCTTCCATATAGACCAAAAAGGTGACGGTCAGCCCGGGGGTGACGATCTCCTCATCGCGGCTTTTCGACCAGAAGCCGTTGTGCAAGTAGTTGTGTTCCATGGAACTATGTCCTTGCACGAAACTATAGCCGCAGTGGTGGTTGGTGATAAGCAGACCGTCGGGCGAGATCAGTTCGCCGGTGCAGCCGCCGCCGAAGAGCATGATGCCGTCTTTCATGCTGTAGTGGTTGATGCTATAGATGTCATCGGCCGTCAAATGGAAGCCCATCTGCTGCATCTCCGCCTCGTTGGCGCCAAGGTAGAGCGGGATCCACATTCCCCCGTCCGCGCGGACGAAGAGCTGCACGAAAAGAAAAACAATAAGGATGAGTAGTTTTTTCATTGGATTGGAATTGGTTAATCTAAAAAAAACGCTCCGTGTATGGTGGGATGCGCCATATCGCAAAAGCGTTGCAAAAATACGGAAATATCGGATATAAAGGGAAAAAAGATGGAAAAAAGAGAAGAAACGAGTCCCTTACTTCCCCGTAAACTTCCGCCACACGCGGTTGACGAACCAGTTGGGCAGGCCGTTGACGATGGGGGCGAAGAAGATGTTGATGAACCCCGGCGTGATGCTCCGGCGACGGCGGAACATCGCCCGCAACGCCCTGCGCACCAATTTCTCCGGAGAATAGACCATGCCGAACTTCCCCGCCACCTTCAGAATCTTCACCAACCCGGGCAGCACATTGTACAAGCCCGTCGCCACCGCGCCCGGGCACAACGCCGTCGCCCCGACGCCGTAGGGTTTCATCTCGAAGTATAGCGCCTTGGTGAATACCTTGAGGTAGGACTTGGTGGAGGCGTACATCATCAGTCCCGGCACCGGCATTCCCGCCGCCACCGAGGAGACATTCAGGATGTACCCCCGCCCGCGCGCCTTCATCGCATTGCCGAACTTCTCGCACAAGCGTGTCGGCGTCACCACGTGCAACATCAGCATTGCCTCCGCCTTCGGCGCCATCTCCTCCGTCAACTCCCGGAAAAAGAACATCCCCGCATTGTTGACCAAAATATCGATTTCAAGACCGTTGTCTTTGCAGAAGCCATCCACATCGTCGGCGGCCTCAAACCGCGCCAAATCGCAAAAGAAGTGCCATATTTTGGCAGAATATTGTGCTTGCAATGCTTTCGCACACTCCTCCAACTCCTCCGCCTGGTTGCTCACCATCACCACATGGCAGCCCATCGCCGCCAACTGTCGCGCATACTCCAGCCCCATGCCGGAACTCGCCCCGGTAACCAAGGCCGTGCAGCCCGGCCAGATGTACTTGCTGTTGTCTTTCGCCATCGTCATGGATAAAAAACGGGACAGTCTTTCGACTGCCCCGTTGCGTTATAAGTCATTCACAGATTAACGCTGTGAGATGCTGACCTTGTAGTTGCGGACCGCAGCATCGGAGATTACTCTCACCACATACAGGCCGTTGGCACTGTTGAGGTTGATGACCGTCGGATTGGCCTGGGCCTCGCCGGTGTAGATCAGACGACCGTTCATGTCGAAGACCTGGACTTCGTTGATCTGCGCATTGCCATTGTTCACCACATAGATGTTGTGACCGTGGCTATAGACGTTGACCATCTCCAGCATGTTGTCGATGATGCCATCAGGATAGCTGGTGTCGCCCTCGGTCTGGAAGACCTGCTGCGAGCTCCAGTTGCTGAGGATGCTGTCGCTGATGCAAGCGGAACGGACGTTCCACACATAGCGGGTGTTCTCCGTCAGACCAGTCAGTTCGTAGAAGTTGTCGGTGATGTTGTCAACAACGGTATAGACCGTGTCGGTGATGAGTTTGTAACGGACAGTGTAAGAAGCAGCGCCCATATCGGTCCAGTTCAACTTGGCGGAGGTGCCAGTGATTTCGTCGGTCCAAGCCAAGGTGGGAACCTCGCACTCGGCGGCAACGAAGATGACGTCGATAGTGTGGTCAGCCGTCACGTTGGTGAAGGTGTAACTGGTAACCGCACCCACGGAGACGCTGTCAACCAGGACATCACCCACGGTGTAGAACTCATCAGGAGTCATGACGAAGGTCTGGCTGGCGCCGTAGTTGACCGTGATGGCACCGGCAGGAGTGATGGTACCGTTGGCGGAAGCCGTAGCCGTGATCGTGTAGGTAGAGTCGGCGATGGCGGTGAAGACCACGTCGATGGTGTGGTCAGCCGTCACGTTGGTGAAGGTGTAGGAAGTGACCACGCCGACGGAAGTACCGTCAACCGTCACATCGTCGATGACATAGCCCACGGCCGGGGTGATGGTGTAGTTCTGCGTACCATCGCAGTTCACAGCGGTGACACCGGCAGGAGTGATGCTGCCTTCGCCGGTAACCGTGGCGGTGATGTTGTAAGTCAGGATGGCAGCGCTGACGGAAATCACGTGGTCGGCCTGGATGTCGGACAAGTCGAATGTGTTAACAGCACCCACACTCTCACCATCAACCATCACATCAACGATTTCGTAGCAGGAATCAACCGTGAAGGTGTAGGTAAGGTTGGCACCGTACTCAACCACGGTGTCGCCATCAATAGGAGCGATGGTCACGCCAACGTTGGCGGTGGAGGTAATCGTATAGGTGTAGATGGCGAAGGTGGCATCGATGGTGTGGTCGGCATCAAGAGCACCGAAGGTGTAGGTGTCGATGGCACCCTGCTCGACGCTGTCAACCATGACGCTGACGATGTAGTAGCCAGTGTCGGGAGTGATGACGTAGGTCGGGGTCTCGCCGCAGTTGAAGGTGTCGGTGGCAGTGATGGTGCCGCCGTTGCCAGCGTTGGCGGTGATGGTGTAGGTGTTCATCTCGAAGGTAGCGGTGATGGTGTGGTTGGTGTCGATGGCAGCGAAGGTGTAGGTATCAACCGCACCCACGGAAGCACCGTCAACCGTCACATCGCTGATGGTGTAGCACTCAGCCGGGGTGATGGTATAGACCACGTCGGTACCGCAGTTATAGACGCCCGTCTCAGTGATGAGACCGCCTTCGGCCTGGGTGGCTTCAACGGTGTAGGTCATCACCTGGAAGTAGGCCTGGATCCGCATGTCACGCTGGATGTTGCTCAAGGTCAGCGTGGTGCCGTCGAAGTTGGCACTGTCGAGGTAGGAGACACCGTCAACGAGGATTTCAGAAACCGTCTGGCAGGCATCCGGAGTGAGGGTGTAGGTGATCGTGCCGTCGTAGGCAACAACCGTATCGCCTTCCGGAGTGATGGTGCCGTTGTTGTAAGCCACAGCGGTGAGCGTGTAAGTGATGTCAGCGAAGGTGACGTCAACCGTGTAGTCGGCTTCGATGCCGTTGATGACGTACTGGGGCATGCTGCCGAGATTCTGGCCATTGACGACCACGCTCTCAACCTCAACGCCGGTAGCCGGGGTGAAGGTGAAGGCAACAGTGTCGCCGCAGTTGTAGGTGCCAGTGGTCGGGGTGACCGTGCCGTTGCCGGTGGAGGTGACGGTGACATCATAGGTGTTGATGGCGAACTGAGCGGTGACAGTGTGGTCAGCGTTGACATCCGACATCGTGTAGGTGGCCGTGGCAACACCGCCCTGGAAGTCAGGATCGGCAACGCCGTCAACCAACACAGCGCTGATGTTGTAGCAGTGGTCGGCGGTGATGGCGAAGTCCACGCTGCCGCCAAACTCAACCTCATTCGCACCAGCCATCATGATCGTGCCATGAGGATCGGCGGAAGCGGTGATGGTATAGACATTGGCTTCGTAAACCACCTCAAGGGTGTGATCTTCGGCCACGCCGGTGAAGGTGTAGTCGAAGGTCGTGGCGTTGGCGGGAACAGTCTCGGCAGTGCCGTCAACCGTCACGGAAAGGATGTGGTGACCGCTGTCGGCAACCATGTTGTAGGTAACGTCGGCTTCAAACTCAACCGTGGTGTCGCCAGGAGTGGTGACGCCGTTGCCGGTGGAGGTCACGTCGATGTTGTAAAGGTTACGGGCGAAGACCACGTCAAGAACGGTGTCCTGCATGGCGGCCGTCACGTTTCTGTAAGCAACCATGTCGCTGTTGTGGTTCAGCGTGTAGGTCTGACCACCAAGGGTGTGGTTCTGGATGTGCCAACCGGTGTCGGCGGTCATCGTGTACTGGTAAGCGTCGCCGCAGTCAACCGTGTCGGTGGTGACCGTACCGTTGCCGGTGTGGGTCTCGTTCATCGCGTAGCGGTTGATGGCAAAGTCGGCCTCGATGGTGTGCGGGCCAGCAATGTTGCTGAAGGTGTAGGTGTCAACAGCGCCCACGGAAGCACCGTCAACCAACACATCCTCGATATGGTAGCAGGGCTCCTCAGGAGTGATGGTGTAGGTCAGACTGGAGAAGTGCTCCACATCGGTGGTGCCGGCAGGAGTAATCGTGCCGTGCTCGTTGTTCGTGGTAGCCACGATGTCGTAGTGGTTGATGCTGAAATAGACATCCAACAGGTTGTCGCTCTGGACATCCGTAATGGTGATGATCGTATCGGCAATCTGACCGTCGAAGTTGGTGGTCGTGCCGTTGAGAACGACGTGGTCAATATGGTAACCCACGTTGGCGTGGATCTCATAGTCGTAATCCGTACCGCAATCCACGGTGGCGGAAGTGACCGTACCTTCGGTGATGGCGTTGGAGGCCATTTCATATTCGAAGATGGTGTATTCGGTGGTGATGGTGTGCTCCACAACAGACTGATCGAAATCGGAAGCCACGAAGGTGTAAGTGTAGGCGTTCACGGAATCGGTGTAGCCGGTCCAGACGCTGGCACCGTCAACAACGACGTCGGAGATGTAGTAGCAAGTGTGGTTCGGTTCGATGCTGTAGGTGAGGGTTTCACCATAGAGGATGGTATCCACACCGTCAGGAGTGATGGTGCCGTTGGCGCCAGCGGTGGCGGTGATGTGGAATTCGTTGAGAGCGAAGACGGCGCAGACCTCGATGTCTTGGTCAACGTTGTCCACCTGATAAGTATAGGTGGTGTCGATGTTGGCGCCGAGGGTCACCTGACCACCGCGGTTGTCGGTGATCTCAGCGATGTGATAACCGTTGGCATAATCGGCGGTGACGGTCACCGTCGTGTTGGCGTTGGAGTCAACCTCCACCGGGGCGTTCACCACCAGCGTGCCGTTGGCAGCGGTGCAAGCGCTCACCGTGTAGGTGTCGATCTCAAAGACAACGGTCAGCATGGTGTCCTGACGAGCGTTGGCGACGGTCACAGTCTCGGTGTTGTAGTCGTTGGGCTCAACCTCGGTGTTGTAAACGGTCGTGCCGCCGATCTCGTAAGAGGCGATGTGATAGCCGACACCCGCTTGGATGGTGTAGGTGTAAGGATCGTCGCAATTCACCGTGGCAGTGGTCACAGTGCCGTCGCCCGTGTGGGTCTCCTGCATCTCGTAAGTGTAGATGTCGAAGTTGACCTCCAGGGTGTGGGCCTCACTGACGGCAGCCAGCGTGAAGGTCATGCCAGTGGGATTGGTGACGGCCTGAGCGGCACCGTCGAGGATGATCTCGCTGATGTAGTAACAATCATCGGGGGTAAGGGTGTAGGTGACATCCTGACCATGTTCAAGAACCGTGTCACCAGGAGTGACCGTACCGTTGGCACCGGCGGTCACGTCGATGAGGTAGTGGTTGATGTCGAAGGTGGCGACCACCGTGTGATTAGCCAGAAGGTTGTCAATAGAACCTTCATAAAGCAAGCTGTCGGTAATGTCGGTCACGTCAACGCCATCGACAGCCACGGAAACGATGTGATAGCCGAGGGTCGGGGTGACGGTGTAGTTGAAGGTCTCACCGCAGTCGAGCGTATCAGTCTCGGTGATGGTGCCCATCAGAACATCATTCACAGAGGTGGCAACCTCATAACGGTAGGTCTCGAAGTTGGCCTCAATGGTGTGGTCATTCTGAACGTTAGCGAAGGTGTGGTTGAAAGCAACACTGTCGTTGATTACACTGTCAACGCCGTCGATGACCACGGTGCTGATGTAGTAGCACGGGGTGTTGGAGGTAATGGTGTAGGACATGTTGTCGCCCCACTTCACGATGGTGTCACCTTCGTCGGTGATGTTACCGTTGGCGTTGGCCGTGGCGGTGATCGTGTAGTTGTTCAGATCGAACACAGCGCAGATGGTGGTGTCATGACGGATGCCGGTGACCTCATATACATATAAGGTATCGTCGTTGGCACCAAGGTTCACTTGGTTGTCAACGCTCTCGATGTGGTAACCGTTGGCGTAGTCGGCCGTGACGGTAACGACGGCGGTGCTGTCGTAGTCAACAATGGCGAGGTCAGAGACCAGCGTACCGCCGGTGACAGTGCAGACGTTCACTGCATAGGTGTTGTGGGCGAAGACGACCGTAAGGTTGGTGTCTTGCGAAGCGGCCACAACCGTGTAGGTGAGGTCCGTGTCATCGTTGGTGCCGAAGTTGGTCGTGGTGCCGCCGATGGTGTAGGATTCGACGTGCCAGCCCTCTTCAGCCGTAATGGTGTATTCGTAATCGTTGCCGCAAACCACGGTGCCCTCAGTAACGGTACCGCCGTTGGCGTCAAACGTAGCAGTCATGTTGTAAACGATGCTGTCATAGACAACCTCGATGGTGGCGTCGCCAGTGGCGTGCCAGGTGTAGGCATTCGCAACGACGGAATCCACATACTCTTCACCGTTGATGGTGAAGGAAGCGAGTTCAACGCAAGCCGTCGGAGCAAAGACGAAGTCCATCGCTGTGTTGTAAGCCACATTGTAAGCGCCATCCAGGTTGGTGGTACCATCGCCGGTGCTGCTAATCGTGATGTCGTAGTAGTCGATGGCGGTGGACACCTCGACATTGTGGTTCTCATGGATGTCGGCGATCATGGCCGGCTCATATACATCCTCCTGGTTGGTGAAGGTGGTGTCGAGAACACCGTCAACATAGATGTCAGTGAGGTGCTGGCCTTCGGCGGCCTCAATGTGGAAGGTGAAGTTGTCACCGCAGTGGACGCTGTCGGTGATGTTCACAGTAGCATCGGAGCCGCTGGTGATGGTCGCGGTCATGGAGAACAGCGAGTCGGTGAAATCGACCTGCAGGGTGTGTTCGTCAACGACAGCGAGGAAGGTGTAGGTGTCGCCAGTGACCACATAGTCGGTGCCGGCAACCAGTGCGGTACCGTCAACGCTGATTTCGCTGATGTAGTAGCACGGAGTGTTCGGGGTGATGTTGAAAGCGGCATTCTCGCCCCAAGTCCAATCCTGAGTGGTCGGAGCCACGGTACCGTGGTCGGGATTCAGGTTGGTGACCGTGATCGGATAGACGTTCAAGGCGAAGTTGACGCGGAGCGTCGTGTCGCTGACCACGTTGGCAAGCGTGTAGTTGACAAGTGTGTCGGTGTTGTTGCCGTAGGTCTCACCGTTGATGTCAGCGATGTGGTAACCGTTCTCATAGTCGGCGCGGACCGTGATGTCAGCGTTGTTACCATGAGCAACCGTCTGGGTCATCGGATCGAAAGAACCCTGACCGGTGACAGCTTGGGTGTAAACGGTGTATTCGTTGACAGCGTATGCAACTTCAACGGTATAAGTGGTGTCTCCCATAAGGGTGAGCGTGTAGTCGGTATCGGTGTTGTTGCCCATGAGGGTGGTGTCACCGTTCACAACGTAGTAGTTGATGTGGTTGCCCGGGGTAGTGGCCGTCATGACCACGTCGCTGGTCTGTCCGCAAAGGACAGTGGCATCGGCATTGATCGTGCCCTCGCCTTCGACGACGCTGGCAGTGATCGGGTAGGAAATCTGGGTGAAGGTGGCAACCACGTCGGTGGCCTCTTCAACAGGATCGATGGTCAGCGTGGACGGGGCCGCAACCTCGTAGCGGACAACGATGTTATCCAACTGGAATCTGTTCTTGGAATTGACAATGCCTTTGAAAACGATGGCGGTGGGATCGGAAGTGGCCGTAAAGGTCTCCGTATAGTGAGCGAGAATATCGTTGTCAGCATTGGAAAGACCGGCAATGACTCTGGTCTCGTCACCCATAACCAATTCAAAACTGGTGGCATCGGACTTCCAGGCCTTGGCATCAAATTCGACGGTGAAGACCGTGCCGGCCGGGATATTCAGTTCGGGCAAATAAAGTTTGCCAAGCGCACTGCCCGTACCGACTCTGATCATGGAGAAGGAACGGCTGTAGATGTTGAGTCCGCTCCAACCCGTGAGATAATTGTCAATGTTGATGCTGGCATTGTCGTTGGTGATGAAGGCGAAGGGTTCGTTGATGGCTTCGACGGGGGTGTTGGCACCGCCGGAGACCACTTCGGAGATGCTCTCCTCACCATTCACGGTGACGGAGGTCAACTCATAACAAGGATCGGGTTGCAGGGTGATGATCTGGGAACCGCCGTGAGCCACGGTGGCGCTGGCCGGAGTGGCCGTGCCGTTGGTGGCGGTGGCAGTCACCGCATATTGGTTGATGGAGAAGTAGAAGTCAACATCGGTGTCGGCCTGTACGTTGGAAACGTTGAAACTGACGTTGGCGGGTTGATTGCCGTAGGTGGTGATGACAGTACCGGCGATGGCGACGGAGTCGATATGGTAGCCGGTGTTGGCGGTGGCCTCATAAGTGAAGGTGGAACCGCAACCAGCGGTGCCGCCGACAACGGTACCCATAGCCGGGTCGTGGATGGTAGCGGTCATGGCGAAGGAGTCGAGTGCGAAAACGACATCGAGGGTGGCGTCAGCATCGACGGCGGTGAAGGTGTAGTCGGTCAAAGCGACGTCAACACCATCGACCTGAACGCTGGCGATGTGGTAGCAAGCATTGGGCGTGATGGTGAAAGTCTGGTCGGCGCCATAGTCAACCGTGGTGGTACCCGGGGTGACGGTGCCGTTCTCGCCGGCGTTCACCGTGAGGGTGTAAGTGTTGATGGCGAAATAGACCTCGACAGTGGTGTCGGAGGTGACTGAATTGACCGTATAGGTAGCAGCCACATCCGTGTTGGCACCGTAAGAGACCTCGTCGCTGCCGCAGACCACTCTGTCAATGTGATAGCCGGTGTTGGCGGCAATCGTCACAGTGGCGTCAGTACCATAGTTGACGGTGGCGGTTGCCGGGGTGGCGGTGCCCATCGTGCCGTCGTTGACGGTGGCTGTCACTTCATGCTGGTCAAGTTCAAAATCGACCTCGATCGCAGCGTTCGCCGGGCTGACCGTCATGGGGATGTTGATGGTCCAAGCAGTGATGTTACCGCCGAGGACGATCGGGTAGTTGTTCCATTTCACGGAAGCGATATGGGAGCCGATGGCGGCCTCCACATCGTAGCCCTGAACCATCTCGCCGCAGGCAGCCGTGGCGAAGACGCCGGCGGGCTGGCCGTTCACCAGACCGTCGCCATTGCCGGTGTTGGTCCAGGTGAGGTTGAGGTCGGCAGGAGCGAAGGTAACTTCGATGGTGCCATTGGCTTCAACGGGGTCGAAAACGTAAGGGCTGGTGGGGTTGTCGATGACCGTGCCGTTCACCGTCAGCGTGGCGACTGCATAGCAATCATCCGCGGCGAAGGCGAAACTCGGAGTGGCGTGCCAATCAACAACGGTGTCGCCGACCGGGGTGATGGTGCCGTTAGCACCAGCGGTGGCGGTGATGGTGAACTGGGGAACGGTGACGGTGAGCGTCAACACAATGACGCTGTCGCAACCATTGGCCAGAACGATGGTATCTTGATAGGTACCGGCTTCGCTGAGGGCTTCCCCACCGAATTCATAAGTCTCGTTCACCATAATGTCCGCTACAATATTATTTATAATAACAGGACAGGTGGTAGTGGCGTCGGCTTTCTCGAAAGCACCACTGCAGGTGGGCTTGACGGACAGTGAATAAGTCGTGTTCGGCTCGAGGTTCTCCATGACCAGCGTCCAGTCATTGCCTGCATTTGTGGGGGTGAAGACGACCGGCTGACCATCCAGTTCGAAATCGAACTCAGTGGCCTCGCTCGTCCAGGTGAACGTTGCCGTGTTCTCGGTGGCCGTGCCCTGAAGGTTCGTCACATCCGGACAGGGAGCGGAAGCCGCCTTGTATAGGCAGCACAGATTCGCAACAGTGGATGTGCTGGCGTAAGCCGAAAAGAGCGGATTTCCACCATTGGGATTGTAGCGCATGTGATTGCGCGATGCGCCATTTTGCGCAACAATGGTGGTCTCACTACCAGAGATGGTAATCAACCAAGCACCATTGTTGTCTTTCGTAGCTTTGGTTTTCAGATAGTTGTTACTGCTAGCACCTGCAGCATAGATGTACTGATTATCGTCTGTCTTGAAGGCGAAGGTACCTTCTACCGTACCCTCTTCCAACGTGAACACCGCGACATCTGTAGTCCAAGTGGCTTCATCGCCGCTTTTGGTGATTGCTGCCGCCGCACGGTTGTTGTTATTCTGCGTGGTGCTGATGGCGTAGTCGAAACCATCCGCCGCGATGATCACCTGATCACCCACAGCGAGTTGCGACACATCCGTCACCTTCTGGTAAACCTGTGCATTCACATTACCTACTGCCAGCACCAACAGGAGTGCGAGGGCAATAAAATTCCGCATCTTGGCGAAGATTTGGAAGTTTTTAGGCTCAAAAGTGTAGTACTTTTTCATAAAAACAATTTTTTGATAGTTATTAATTTTTCTTCTCTATTTTTCTATTTTCTTTGTTTACAATAAATTAGCGATGGAGAGTTGCCGTTTTTCAACAACTTTTCCACTTCTATATAAAATCTGACAAAAATAAGAATATTTTTTTGATTGACGCAAGTTTTTTGCGGAAATGCGTTTTTTTTTTGAACAACGAAATGTGGACACCCAAGATGCACCCTTCAAAGGTGCTCAAAGTGTGTTGGTTGCAATACCAAAAGAAATCTTAACGAACCACCAGTTTCATCACCTCCACCGTCCGCAACGTCCTCACTTTCACGAAGTAAGTTCCCGCTGACAGGTCACCAAGGTCCATCTGGCAAGTGGAAGCCCCGATGCCCTCCCTCGAAAGCAATTCCCGACCAGTCAAATCGCATATTTCCACTGTAACAATTTGATTCTCGCTGCTTTCAATTGTCACATTCCCCACTGCCGGATTGGGATACAAAGAACAAGATGTCGTGAACATCTCATTTTCGGGAATCTCAATCCAATCCACACAGGTGGGGTACCACGGCTCATTCGTCCGCGACCCGAACAGATAATCCACCAACTCAGGACAGTCGATGAAGGGATTTCTGTTGTGTTGTATATTATTGTATATCACATTGTTACGACTGATTTCCTTTTCACTCACGGGGTCGGCCTCGTGCCATGCCACGAACATGTCGCGCGCCCAAGCCACCAACTCCGAGCCGGAAAAAACGGACTCGCCTGTCTGCCCGAGGTTTTTATCCTTGTAACAGACTGACATATAGAAAAATCCACGCGCCAAGTCGCCCTTGTAAGCGTCGATCGGCTCGAATGCGGTCCCGCTGCACCCGGGGTAACTGCACGGCCCGAGTTTGGAGCCGTTGGTGCTGGTCCAGGTGGGGGAAGCCACGGTCCCGTAAGGGAAATTGGCTCGCTTGTTGTTCACCCAGCCGTCGGTGGGATAGATGTGGAAGAGGTCGGTCTTCATCGGAACGGCATCACCGAACCAGCTCTGCGGCACGGTGTGCTCACGGTTGTAGCAGTTGCCCTCCTGCGAATAACTGCCGCACTGGTTGGTGCCGAAGGCGAAGTAGTAAGCCGCCGTGCCGCCCGGCACGTCCGAATAGATGTCCCACACGTAGCCGCTCTCCATCTTGTCCGTCGATTGGAAGGCAGTCCATAAGTATCCGTAATCCACCGCGTTATGCGTCTTGATGATGTTGTACAAAGCGGTGCGGAGTTCCTCGCCGCTCTTGCCTACAGCTGCATTGTAGTAACCGACAGGCACCTGCGCAGAAGCAAGCGTCCCAAAGAAAAACAGAAGAAGAAGTAACTGTAATTTTCTCATAATCATTCTTTTATAAACTATAAGAAAAATCATCCAACGCGGGTTGGCTAGGAGAGTGAACCGACAGCGCCTCGCAAAGTTTCATGGCCTCCACCGCCTCGCGCACGTCATGCACGCGCAGGATGGCGGCACCCTTCCGCAACGCCACCGTGTTCAGCACCGTAGTGCCATTCAACGCCGACTGCGGATTAATTTTTAATAGATTGTAGATCATTGATTTACGTGATATTCCCACTAAAATGGGGAAGCCGAAGATGCGGAAAGCAGGCAGATTTTCCATCAGCAAGTAGTTCTGTTCCAACGTCTTGCCGAATCCGAAGCCTGGATCGACGATGATATCGACACAGCCGGCCTGCTTCAGCGCGTCGATGCGCTCACCGAAGAAGCGCAAGACCTCCGCCAGCGGCTCGTCGCCCAACGTCTGCTGCTGCATCCTGTCGGGCTTGGCAGTCGTATGAGTGAGCACGTAGGGCACGTGCAACCGCCCGACCATGGCGAACATCTCGGGGTCGAAGGTGCCGCCGGAGATGTCGTTGACGATGGCGGCGCCGGCATTGACGGAGCGTTCGGCAACCGTGCTGCGCCAGGTATCCACAGAGATGACAGCATCGGGGAAATGCTTGGTAATGAGCGACAACGCCCGTTCCAGACGGCGCCACTCCTCCGCCTCGGGAACATCCGCCGCACCCGGGCGTGTGGAGACAGCCCCGAGATCGATGATGGCGGCGCCGTCGGATAAAATCTGCTCCGCCCTGCGCACGATGGCTGCATCGTCAACGTACCGCCCTCCGTCGAAAAAGGAGTCGTCGGTGACGTTGAGAATGCCCATCACAACAGGGCGGGCGATGGAGAACAAGCGTGCGTTGACGTTCATCGGAAACGGACGGAACAACCGCCGGAACGTTACTTTTGTTCAGTCTTGTTGAGGATGTTTCTGCCGCAATCATCCACGATCATCTTGTACCACTTTTCAGGATACTCCGGATGGTCGGGGCTTTCGCACTGCGGTTTCTCGGCCTTGTTGGTGAGGAACTTGCCGTTCTCTTCCTTCTTCACATTACCGTCGTTGTACTTCACCAACAGGTAGGTGAAGAGTTGCTCCCATGCGTTGCACACCTTGGTGGTGGCCTGCTGCGAGTAGTTGCTCAACTCACGCTGCGCCTGGGCGGGATCCTTCTGGTAAAGTTGCACCATGCGGTCTTCCATCTTCTTGATGTCGGTGATGAAAGAGGACTCGAGTTCATTCTGCAACTCATTGACATGCTTGATCATGTCGCTGTAACGGGTATAGACGAACTGGCTCACCTTGGTGAAGGTCCAGTAGGCGGAAGTCGCGGAATATTCGGTCATGGAACCGTTACCCTCTTGCAGTTGGGAGGGAGCATTGAGGATGCCGCAGAACATGGGGATATAGCAGGATGATGCCGCGTCATCGACGCCGAACCAGAGGATGCCGCCAAAGCCGTCGGGCAGGTTGGGACGGCACTGGGCCACGAAGGAGAATCCGGTCTGCTGGGTGGCGGTGGCGCGCTCGTGGATGTAATCCTTGCCATTGTAACTCCAGGTCATGGGACGCCAGCGGTAGGGGCAGGCGAAGGGGCCAGCGCCTAAGTCTTTCGTCATATCCATGGAAGAACCTTCGTAGTGGTCGCGCATAAGTTGCATGATCTCCTGAATATCAAGTTGATGATCAGGTTTGATCCAAAGCGGGAAACGGTGTTTGAGGTTGTCGCCGCGGGCGTAGTCCTCATACTGGGCCATAAGTCCGGGGTTGCAGCGGTAGAAGCCCATCCAAACGCGGGCCTCGCAGAAGCGGGCGCCCTCGAAATCAACGGGAGCGTAGGCATCGCAGAAGCTGAAGTCGGCGTCAGCGGCATCCTTCGGGTAGTAGCCCTTCAGTTTGGCGAAACTGATGACATCGTGCGCATAGACGGTAGTGACATCGGGAAGGAAGATCTTGTCGATCTCCTTATTGGTGATGGAGGTCTTGCCGTCGCGGAGGGGGAAAGTGGTGATGCGGGCCTGGTTGGCGTGGCCGCTGATGTAGCCGTCGGGGATGCGGCGGGCGACCCAGACCGCACCGTTCGACCAACCCTTGAGAGTCTTGCCCTTGGCATCCTTCATCTCCTCGCCCTTGCCGATGAGTTCGAAGATCCAGGCCTCGTTGGGGTCGGCGATGGAGAAGGACTCGCCTTCGCTGCAGTAGCCGTAGGCGTCGAGCAGTTCGCTGAGCACCTTGATGGCCTCGCGGGCGTTCTTAGCGCGCTGCAAGGTGATGTAGATGAGAGAGCCGTAGTCGATAAGCCCGGGGGTCTTCCACAGTTCGGCGCGTCCGCCGTAAGTGGTCTCACCGATGACGAGTTGGTGCTCGTTCATGTTGCCGACGACGGCATAGGTGTGAGCGACTTCGGGAATCTGGCCGAGGCGCTTGCCGCTGTCCCACTCGATGATGTCGCGGAAGCTGCCGGCGGGATGGTCGGCGGCGGCGAAGTAGTAAAGTTCGCCGTAGAGCGTATGCGAGTCGGCGGCGTAAGTCACGAAGCAACTGCCGGCGCTACTGGCACCCTTGGTGACGATGAAGTTGGTGCACGCGGAGACGCGGGCGGTGAGGGCCGCGCACAATGTCAGCGCGACCAGAAGGAAGAATCTTCTCATAATGGTTCTGTCTTGGTTAGGCAATGGGTGAATGCATGGTGTTGGGGACGATGAGCAGCGGCATCGGAGCGGTGTTGAGCAACTGACGGGTAGTGCTCGCCATCCAGAAGGCCGTGGAGTCATCCTCCACCTCACGCATGATGACAATCAGGTTGGCGTCGGCGGCCTTGGCCCAATCGACCACAGCGGTGGCGGGGGTGCCGGCGACGTCAAGGGTAGTGACGTCATAGCGAACATTGGCGATGTCGCACATACCGGCGGCGTGGTTCAACTGCACGCTCACGATGTGCTTCTCCTCGGGATAGCGCGGGTCGCAAAGGCCCAGCAGTGACAACTTGGCGGAGAAGAAGCGGCAGAAGTCGGCCGCCGTCTTGATCTTCTGCAAAGTCTCGAAACTGGTATCGACGGGAGCCACCACCTTGGTGAGGTCGCGGTTGACGTTGACGTGGCTGCCGATAATCAGCACGGGTACCTTGGAGATACCGACGACCTTCATGGTGTTGCTGCCGACGAACATCTCCTCGAAGCCGGAGGCGCCGTGGGAACCGACCACCAGAAGCGAGTCGGGCAGGTTGGTGGCATATTGGGTGAGTTTGATGTGGGCCTTGCCCTCCAAGATGACCCCCTGCAACTTGTTGTTGGGCGCCTCGGCGCGGGCCAGATCGACCAGTTCGTCGAGTTTGACGTGGGCCTTCGCCATCATGGCATCCTCGTCAGTGACGTCGAGTTTCGTGGCGGCCGTGGGGGTCTTCACCCACACGATGTGGATTTTCGCCTTGGTTTTCAAGCCGATGGCAACCGCATGACGCAATGCGTTTTCGGAATTTTCGGAGAAGTCAACTCCAACTACGATGTTCTTCATAATATCTGGTTTTTAGTTTTTAATACGAAAAAAGGTGAAATCCTTCTACGAGAATTTCCACCGCAAAATTACGAAAAAAAACGAGATTTCCAAAAATATTATGATAAAATTATTTTTACCTTTGCAGCCGAAATGACCTTTCATCATTTCACCGTATCTTTTGTGAAACAATAAAATCCATAACGATATGAAACAGACCTTATTAAAGAGATTTTCAAGTTACATTGCCATTGCCACCACCTCCGACGAGAACTCCGAAACCTACCCGAGCACGCCCGGCCAGCTGGCCTTCGGCGACTTTTTGGTGGATGAGTTGAAACGCATCGGCCTGCAAGAGGTGAAGAAGGACGAGTTCGGCTACGTCACCGCGACGCTGCCCGCCAACTGTGACAAGGCACTGCCCACCGTCGGCTTCATCTCCCACTTCGACACGGCGCCCGACATGCCCGGCGCCAAGGAGCCGCGCATCATCGAGAACTACGACGGCAAGGACATCATGCTCGACGCCGAGAGCAACACTGCCCTCACCCTCGCCGACTTCCCCGAACTGGCCGACTACGCCGGACAGACACTGCTCGTCACCGACGGCAAGACCCTGTTGGGCGCCGACGACAAGGCCGGCATCGCCGAGATCGTCACCGCCATGGAGTACCTCATCGCCCATCCTGAAATCCAGCACGGCAAGGTGCGCGTCGGCTTCACCCCCGACGAGGAGATCGGCAAGGGCGTGCTCCACTTCGACACCCCCGGCTTCGGCTGCGACTTCGCCTACACCATGGACGGCGGCGCCATCGGCGAATTAGAGTACGAGAACTTCAACGCCGCCTCCGCCTGCATCAAGGTGCAGGGCCGCAACATCCACCCGGGCTACGCCAAGAACAAGATGGTGAACGCGCAACTCATCGCCATGGAGTTCAACGCCATGCTGCCGGAGTTCGAACGCCCGCAATACACCCAGGACTACGAGGGCTTCTTCCTGCTCGTCCACATGGAGGGCACGGTCGAGAATGCCACCCTCAACTACATCATCCGCGACCACGACCGCGTCAAGTTCGAGGAGAAAAAAGCCGTGATGCAGCGCATTGTGGCCTACCTCAACGCCAAATACGGCGACCGCGTGACCTGCGAGATCAAAGACCAATATTACAACATGCGCGAAAAAGTGGAGCCGGTGTTCCACATCGTGACGCTGGCTGAAGAAGCCATGCGCGAGGTGGGCGTGGAGCCGCGAGTGCAGCCCATCCGCGGCGGCACCGACGGCGCCAACCTCTCCTTCAAGGGACTCCCCTGCCCCAACATCTTCGCCGGTGGACACAACTTCCACGGCAAGTACGAGTACGTGCCTTTAGAGTCGATGGTGAAGGCCACCGAGGTCATCAACGCCATCGTGAAGGCCATCGCCAGATAAGAGGTTTTCCATCTTCTTCCCGCCCGCACGGCCTGGCTATTGCAACTCATTATCTACCAAAAACTTATAAAGATGACAAACGAACTTTTAGCCCGCCTGGCATTACAATTCCAGCCCAACATCGGCGGGACCACCATCAAGAAACTGCTGCAACATTACGGCAGCGCGAGAGCTATTTTCGCGGAGAAGTCCAAGGTCAGTCCTTTGGGCAAGCGGGTGCCGCTGCCCCGTCTCACCGTCGAAAGCCAGCGGCTCGCGGAAGAGGAACTGCGCTGGATGGAACGGCAGGGCATCCGTCTCTGTTTCTGGACCGATGCCGACTTCCCGAAGCGGCTTCTCTCCTGCTCAGACTCCCCGTACATGTTTTATTATCAAGGAAATAACATCTTCAACGAGCCGCGGGCGGTGGCCGTGGTCGGCACTCGTAATGTGTCGCCTTACGGCAAAGACGCGACACGGAAGATCATCGGCGAAATGGCGCGGCACGACGTGTGCGTGGTGAGCGGATTAGCGCGGGGCGTCGATACGGTGGCGCACGAGCAGGCCCTCGACAGCGGGTTGAAGACGGTGGCGGTGATGGGCTGCGGGCTTTCCACCATCTACCCCGACAGCAACATCCGGCTGGCTCGGCGCATCGTGGAGAACGGCGGTGCGCTGGTGTCGGAGTTTCCCTTCAAGACCAAGCCCGACCGTCAGAACTTCCCGCAGCGCAATCGCATCATCGCGGGGATGACCGACGCCACGCTGGTGATGGAGACGGCGCAGAAGGGCGGCAGCATTATCACGGCGTACATCGCGCACTCGTACAACCGCGACGTATTCGCCGTGCCGGGCAGCATCCTCGCGCCCTCCTACGAGGGGTGCCACACGCTCATCCGCAAGAACGTAGCCGCCATTGCCACCTCCGGCGCCGACGTGGCGGAACTGATGGGCTGGGACCTGCCCTCGCCGAAGGGCGTGCAGCGCAGTCTGTTCATAGAGTTGAGCGAGGATGAGCAGGTGGTGGCCGACCTGATCGCGACGCAGAAGGAGTTCGCCATCGACGACCTCACCGCCGCGATGCCGCAACACACGCCCTCCAAATTAGCCGCCCTGCTGTTGCAACTGGAGTTGAAAGGCGTGGTGCGCTGCAATCCAGGCAAGACCTACAGCTTAGTGGCTGGATAAATCGGGGGTTTTGTTGAAAAGATTATTTGCACATATAGAAATTATGTTGTAATTTTGCCACCGAGAAACCAATCTATCCATATCATGAATATCATCCTGCAACAAAAGAACCTGCTCGGCATCAACGGTGCCGGGCGTATCGGAAAGCTCACCCTCTGGCATCACCTGCTGTCGCGCAAGTTCGACGGCGTCGTGCTCAACGTCGGCCGCGAGGTGGGCAAGAAATTCGAAGACTTAGTGCATTCGCTCACCACCGACAGCACTTACGGCGACCTCAGTCTGTTCATGAACGGGCGTGCCGGCAAGCGGCTCAAGGTGGAGATTGTGGACAGCGAGCAGCACGTCGTCGAGATCGACGGCTTCCCGATCAAGATACTCATGACAGAACGCAACCCTCACAACATCAACTGGAAAGCCGAGGGCGTGCGCGTCGTGGTGGATTGCACCGGCAAGTTCCTCGACCCCTCCCTGCCCGACAACGACGGCAAGGGCAGCATTGTCGGCCACTTGGCGGGCGGTGCGGAGCATGTGATCGCCAGCGCTCCGTTCAAAATCAAGCAGACCGACTTCGACGCGACCGACACCCCGACGCTGATCTACGGCATCAACCACAGTTGTTTCGACCCGTCGAAGCACAAGGTCATCTCCGCAGCGAGTTGCACCACCACCGGTTTGGCGCACATGATCAAGCCGTTGTTGGAAGACCCGGAGACCTGCCACGTGCTGACGGCATCGCTTTCGACCGTGCATGCGGCCACCAACACGCAGAGCGTGCTCGACGCGGTGCCCACCGCCGGCGCCTCCGACCTGCGCAAGAACCGTTCCGTGCTTAATAATATTATATTGTCATCCACGGGCGCTGCGAAGACATTGGAGAAGGTGATTCCCGAGATCTCGCACTTCGGTTTCATGGCCGATTCCATCCGCATCCCCACCCCGTCGGTGTCGCTGATCGCGTTGAATATCACCTTCAGTTCGCGCATGAACGAGCAGGGGGTGCCGTACATTTCGGGCGACTACATCCGCGACATCTACCGTCGTGCCGCCGAGGGAGTGCAGAAGAACCTGCTCCACTTCTCGATGCAGCAGAATGTGTCGATGGACCTGTTAGGCATGCCCGCCGCCATCGTCATCGAGGGCAAGGAGATTCACACCCGTACCGGATTCCTCAAGATTCCCACCGAGATTCTCGAGTCGCTCCACCTCACCCAACTGCAGGAGGTGAACATCCCCGTGACGCACGCCAAAATCTTGGGTTGGTATGACAACGAATTTGGCAGTTATGTGACGTGTTTGGGAAAATTGACGGAGTTTGTTTCCGCAAGTTTGGACTAAAAAAGGGCATACAAGAAGATGTCAGCGCATGGAGTGCGTCGGCTAAATATTTTAATTACAACAAATTAAATACAAAAAAAGGAAATAAATAAAAAAAATTTCTCAAGGCAATATGGTATTTTATTTTTTTGTAATTTAGCCGCCGCAAAAAATGCGCACTGGAGAGATGGCCGAGTGGTCGAAGGCGCACGCCTGGAAAGTGTGTAAACGCCGAAAGCGTTTCTAGGGTTCGAATCCCTATCTCTCCGCAATTTTATAATGAAAAAAAGAAAACAAAGAATTATTAATCAAATCAAAATCAACAGATTATGAAAAAACTGATTGCTTTATTCACGGTTCTTAGCATCATGGCTTTCGGTATGACGAACACGGCATGGGCTCAAGGCAAGAAAGCCGCCAAGGAAGAGACGAAGGTTGAGGAGGCCGCTAATACCGAAAACACAGAAGCAGTTGCTCCTACCGCCGAAGTCAAGCAGGTTGAAAAGCCCAACGTTGACGATAATACGACCACTGCCGACAGTGGTTTGCACCAGACCTTGAAGACCAAATTCGCCGATGGTGGTCCGATGTGGATGACCTTCGTGGCTATCGCCTTGATTTTCGGTTTGGGTTTCTCCATCGAGCGTATTTTTTACCTCAACTTGGCCAGCGTGAACACCAACAAGTTGCTTGCCAAGGTTGAAAACGCCCTGCAGAACGGTGGTGTGGAGAAGGCCAAGGAGGTCTGCCGCAACGAGCGCGGTCCTCTGGCCGGCGTCTTCGCCCAGGGTCTTGAGCACTATGACGAGGGCCTTGAATCTGTTGAGAAATCCATCGTCTCCTACGGCGGTGTCGAGATGGGCAAACTCGAGAAGAACCTCAGCTGGATCGGCTTGGGTATGGCCTTGGGACCGTCCCTCGGATTCATGGGTACGGTTATCGGTATGGTTCAGGCATTCGATGACATCGAGAAGCAAGGTGACATCAGCCCGACCGTTGTGGCAGGCGGTATGAAAGTGGCTCTGTTGACAACCGTCTTCGGTTTGATCACGGCTATCATCCTCCAGATTTTCTACAACTACATCCTTTCGAGAATCGACAGCATCGTGAACGACATGGAAAGCGCCACCATCGAATTCATGGACATCCTTGTCAAGAACAACAAATAAGAGATCCTCTCTAATTTCGTAACTCCTAAAACAGGAAATTATGGGAAAAAGAATCATTAATATCGCGCTATTGGTCTTGGCCATCGTGGCATTCGTGTTGCTTGCGATTTACGTCGTGAATTGGAACAGCACTGTTGACACGGGCAACTCCGATACCAATAAAGCCAATGTGGCCAACTACAAGGCCATCGGGGCTCTGCAGAGCTTCGACGAGGGCCAGCAGCTCCTCGATGAATTTCTGACCGCCAAGGTTGACGCCATCGGCTCCAACGCCAAACCCGGCGCCTACTACACCAAAGTCAACAACTACATTGAAAAGAACCAGGCCGTTTGTGAACAAGAGGAAGCCCAAGCCAAGGATTTCTTCTGCTACCTCAACATCCTCAAAGGTTTGAAGGAAGCCGACTTCAAGCAGTTCAAAGCCGACTATCCCAACAACCTCACCAGCTTGACCAAAGACGGTGCCGGCAAAGAGTTCACGTTCGGCAAGGAATATGTGAACGACTTCAAGAAAGTCAACACCTACGAAGACCTGTCCAACTACATCAATGAAGATCTTTCCAAGAAATACACCGACTTCAAGACCGCGCAGTTGACGAAAGAGGGTCAGGTGAAATCCGTGAAGACCCTGCAGACCGTCACCGACAGTGTGTTCAAGATCAGTGCATTCGATGCGAAGGCCAAGACTGCTGCCCTGGAGGGATTTCAGAACAACTTCAAGAAATACCAGTCGATGGACAAGAAGCTCCTCGGACCTGCCTTCTCCATCATCTACATCTTCGCTGGCATCGGCATTGCCGCCATCTTCATCTTCATGCTGTTGGGTCTTTTCACCGACTTCAAAGCGAAGAGCAAAGGTCTCATCGCCATTGCAGGCGTCATTGTGGTTGCCCTGCTCTGCTACCTGTTTGCAGCGCCGGATGCCACCAACGCCGCCTTTGCCAAACTGTCCATCTCCCCGGCTATGGGCCGCTTCATCGAGGCAGTGGCTTACTTCATCTATGTTTTGACCGTGGTCGGTCTGGGCTTGTTGGTCTATGACCTCGTCTCCTCCATGGTCAAGTCTGGAAACCGTAAATAAAACATCATGGCACGTAAGACTCCATCTATCAACACCAGTTCGTCGGCGGACATCTCGTTCCTGCTTTTGACATTCTTCTTGCTGACTTCCAACATTTCCAGCGACCAAGGTATCATGCGCCAGTTGCCGAAATATGCGAAGGACGTCAAAGAGATGGATGTTGAGGTGAACACGAGAAACCTGCTTCGCGTCAAGGTGACGAACAAGAACATCGTCATGGTGGAAGGTGCTAAATGGACCGGAGAAAACTGGGTGATGCTGTCCGACAACCGCACTGGTGTGAATGCCTCCAACCAAGCCAACTATGGCGGTGACATTGACAAACTGCACGAACTGGCCTACGAATTCTTCGGAAACCCGCGCAAAGAGCCCAACCTGCCCGACAGGAAGAGCACTCCCATCCCGGAAGCCGACTTTGGCAACTTCGACATCTCCAACGGCGTCATCTCCTTGGAATGCCAGAACTACGCCACCTACGAAACCTACATCAAGGTGCATAACGAACTTTCCCGCGCCATCAACCAACTGCGCGACGAACTTTCCAAGGACAAGTACGGCAAGAGTTTCAAAGTACTGGATGATAGCTCCGACGACACCGACAAAGAGAAGGCCAAAGCCATCAAGAAGGCCATCCCCATGAACATCTCTGAATCCACATCCAATTAATACCCGAATATTATGTCACGTTTTAAGAAAAACGGGAAAAAGGAAGTACCGGAACTCAACACGGGTTCCATGTCCGATATCATCTTCATGTTCCTCTTCTTCTTCATGGTGATTACCACCATGCGTGAGAGTGAGGCGAAAGTGAAGTTCACTGAACCGACCGCCACGGAGTACCAAAAGTTGGACAAGAAGAACTCCTACACCGTCTATATGGGCGAACCCACCGTACAAGGTGCCGCCCTGCTCGACAACGCCGTCTCCATCCAGTTCAATGACAAGCTGGCTGCCTCCACCACGGATGAAGGCCTGAAGACCGCCGTTGATGAGTTCGTGCAGAGTTCCCGCGACGCCAGTGCCCTCAAGAACGAGGATCCCGACAAGATCACCTACTACTTGAAAATCGACAACAACACGCGAATGACCGCCGTCAACCAGTTGAAGTTGGCGTTGCGTAAGAAAAACGCGCTCAAGATTCAGTATGCAACCAAAAAGGAAGTAAAGAGAGGCAAATAATCCTTTCCTTCCCATTCATAAAAAGAGACTGTGGCTTCCACAGTCGCTTTTTTTTATCATCCCACCCCATCCAAATCAATTCGTCACCCATGACCATAGAAAACACCCGCATCGCCGTCATCGGACTTGGTTACGTCGGACTGCCGTTAGCCCGTCTGTTCTCCACCCGTTTCCCCACTATCGGCTACGACATGAACAGTGCCCGCGTGCAGGGGCTTATGCAAGGTCATGACGCCACCCGCGAGGTAAGCGACGAACTGCTGCAAGCCGCCATCGCCAACGGCTTCCGCTGCACCGACAACATCGAAGAAATCCGCGACTGCAACGTCTATATCGTGGCCGTCCCCACCCCGGTGGACAACAAGAACACTCCCGACCTGTCGCCGCTCATCGGCGCCAGCACCACCGTGGGCAAGGTGATTTCCCAGGGTGACATCGTCATCTACGAATCCACCGTCTATCCCGGCGTCACAGAGGAGGAGTGCCTGCCCGTGGTCGAAAAGGTGTCGGGGCTGAAATTCAACACCGACTTCTACGCCGGCTATTCGCCCGAGCGCATCAACCCAGGCGACAAGGAGCACACCGTGGAGAAGATCAAGAAGGTGACTTCGGGTTCCACTCCGGAGATCGCCGACTACGTGGATCGGCTCTACAACAGCGTGCTCGTGAACGGAACCCACAAGGCCAGTTCCATCAAGGTGGCGGAGGCCTCCAAAATCATCGAGAACTCGCAACGCGACGTGAACATTGCCTTCATGAACGAGTTGGCGAAGATTTTCAACGCCATGGGCATCGACACCCACGACGTCATCGAAGCCGCCTCGTCGAAGTGGAACTTCATCAAGCTGCAGCCCGGCTTGGTGGGTGGTCACTGCATCAGCGTGGATCCCTACTACCTGATACAGAAGGCACAAGTCTATGGTGTGCTGCCGCGCGTGATGTCGGCCGCCCGCCGCCTCAACGACGGCATGGGCGACTACGTGGCCAACCGTACCATCCAGGCCATGAACAAGAAGGGCGTGCTGGTGAAAGACGCCCGGATACTCATCCTCGGCTTCACCTTCAAGGAGAACTGCCCCGACATCCGCAACACCCGCGTCATCGACATCTTCTCCACCCTGCGGGAATATACCGCCAACATCACTATTTACGACCCGTGGGCCAACAGCGACAATGTGGAGCGCGAGTATGGCGTCAGGACCACTGGAGGCGACATGCGGTCGCTGGAGGGCCAGTTCGATGCCGTCATCTTGGCCGTCGCCCACAACGAGTTCAAGAACACCGACGTCCGCCGCTTCCTCCGTATCGACAACGGCGTGGTGTATGATGTCAAGGGCATCCTGCCCAAGGGCATGTTCGACGACCGGCTGTGATTTTAGGTTACAGGTGTTAGGTTTTAGGGGCAAAGGTATAGAGGCGGGAGATTGGGTAGAAGCAGTGAGAAAGATGTCATTGAATTTTCGCCTTTCTTGCGTGTGGATTGGCGGAAAATCGTATTTTTGCAGTTCCAATTCCAAAGAATATGAAAAGAGCACTTTTGCTGATTTTACTATGCGTGACAACGTGCGTTTCGGCATTTTCACAAACTCCGGAAAAACCCGTGAAATGGCGTTACACTGTCAAACAGACCAGCGCCACGGAGGCGACATTGCAGTTCACTGCCACCATCCAGAAAGATTGGCACATCTTCGCCATCAAACACGGGGATGGATTTGAGATCCCGACCTCCTTTAACTTCACTGCATCAAAGGATTACAAACTTGTCGGCAAACCCACGGAGCCGAAAGCCAAACAGGGTATAGACACCCTGATGAACACCACCTACTACTACTTTGAGAACAAGGTGACCTTCTCCCAGAAGATCGCCATCACAGACCCGACGAAGGAGTTCAAGATCAAAGGCGTATTGGAGGGACAGACCTGCAATATAGGCACTTGCAAGCAGATTGAAGAGCATTTCCTGTTCACCATCAAGCCCTTTGAGGGAAAAGCCACGGAGAGTGTGGGGAAGAGCGTAGAAGTCGTTCCCGTGGAGGAAGAAGCTGAAAAGACACTCAACAACGCTGAGAAGGAGAAGAGTTTGCAACCCACGGTGAAACAATCCAAAGTGAAAGACAAGGAAGAGGATGAGTCGATGTGGTGGTATTTCCTCACCTCCATTGGCGCCGGCCTGCTCGGCCTGCTCATGCCTTGCGTCTTCCCGATGATTCCGATGACGGTCTCCTACTTCACCAAACAGGGGGCGAAAGGGAAGATGTACGCGCTCGTCTATGGGCTTTCCATCGTGGCCATCTTCGTGCTGTTGGGCATCGTCTTCGCGGTGGCCTTCGGCCCCGGGGCGGCCAACGAATTAGCCACGGGCTGGGTGCTCAACGTCATCTTCGCCATTATCTTTGTGATTTTCGCCATCTCCATGCTGGGTTATTTCGAGATCACGCTGCCCAGCAAATGGGTGAACAAGTCGGCCAAAAGCGAGAGCAAAGGAGGCCTGGTGGGCGTGTTTTTCATGGCGCTGACGTTGGTGCTGGTATCGTTTTCCTGCACCCTGCCGATTGCGGGCGCCGTGGCCCTGAATGCCGCAGGCGGCTCCCTATTGAAGCCGATCATCGGCATGTTGGGCTTCTCGTTAGGTATTGCCGTGCCTTTCACGCTTTTCGCCCTTTTCCCCGGCCTGCTAAAAAGCACCCCGAAATCGGGAAGTTGGATGAACACGTTGAAGGTAGTGTTGGCTTTCATCGAGTTGGCCTTCGCCCTGAAATTCATCAACGTGCCCGACCAGACCTACCACTGGGGCATTTTGGACCGTGAAGTCTATCTGGCCTTCTGGATCGTGCTGTTCTCGATGATGGGCTTCTACCTCATCGGCAAGTTGCGCTTTCCCGCCGACCCGGAGATGCCGGTGCAGAAGAGTTGGGTCCGCTTCACCACCTCCATTTTCGTATTTGCCTTCGTAGTCTATATGATCCCGGGCATGTTCGGTGCGCCGTTGAACGCCATTTCCGGCTGGCTGCCGCCGATCGAGACCCACGACTTCGACGCCCACAAGGTGGTGCGCGAAGAGACCACGTTCGCGCTTGTCGATAAGGAGCGCGGAAAGGCGGAGGATCCCCACTATGCCGGACAATTGGAGTTGCCCCACGGTCTGCACGGCTATTTCGATTACGACCAGGCGCTCCGCGTGTCGAAACAGATCCACAAGCCCGTCTTCATCGACTTCACCGGGCACGGCTGCACCAACTGCCGCCACGTGGAAGCGAAGGTCTGGAGAGATCCCGACATCCGCAAGAAATTCTCGGAAGAATTCGTCATGACGGCCCTGTACGTGGATGACAAGACCATCGAACTGCTGCCCGAAGACCGCATCAAAGATGACAACGGCAAGGATATCACCATGTTAGGAAAGAAAAACATGTACATCAGCCAAAAGTTGTACAAGGAGAACTCACAGCCGTGCTATTTCATCATCGATGAAGACGGCTCCGTGCTGGCCGGTCCCACCTACTACGAACTGGATGCGAAGAAGTACATGGAGTTCCTGAACCGAGGCATCGAGGCATACCAGAAAAAACACCAAAAGTAGTTAGCAATGATGAAAAAGATACTCATACCAGCTCTGTTTTTGCTACCGGCGCTACTGTGGGGGCAGAACGTGCGTTATGATGTCGAGGAGTCGGTGAGTGCGACGGAGCAGAAGTACAAGGAGGCATGCCAGCGCGTTGGAAAAGTGGAAGTTTTTGTGATACAAGTTATTGCCTATTCCGGAGAGGATTCCGGGGAGAAGGCGCGCGCGGCGGTGGCATCGCTCAACAGTTACCTGCAGGGGCAGGGCATTCCAGCCGAAGCGTACAGCACCTTCCAAGAACCCAATTTCAAGGTGAGGGTCGGCTACTTCAGCACCCGGCACGAGGCCTACAGCATTTTATTGAAATTGCGTGGAATGTACTCCGGCGCGTTCGTCACCCGAGACAAGCAGCGGGTGATGACTGTGTTGGACGAATAGCGACTTATTGACTTATTCCACAAGGGATTCGCCATTGTCGGCGGAGGATTCCGCATTGTCGGCGGCCTCCATCATTTCACCGCCCTTTTCATCTTCCATCGGAGTTCCGCCGTTTTCCGCATTGGAGTTTTCTTCCGTTTCTGCCTCTTCCTCTTGCTTTTCATTATTGAAGAGGCGTTTGTAGAAGATGATCATCGCGAAGATGCCGACGGTGACGCAGGCGTCCGCGAAGTTGAAGACGGCGGGGAAGAAGTACTGTCCACCGAAGCCGGGGAACCAGTCGGGGATGCGGAAGAGTTGGATGTAGAACATATCAACCACGCGCCCGTACATGAAGGGGGCGTACCCGTAGGCGATGCCGTAGAAGGCGGAGTCGATGATGTTGCCGAGGGCACCGGCGACGATCAGCGACAGGAAGCAGACGGCAAGGGTGCCTATTTCGTTGTTTTTAAGTCTTTTAACCAAGAAGTAGATGAGATAGCCCACCACAGCGATGCGGAGAAGGGAGAGGGCGAGTTTCCCGAGATTGTCGCCGAAACTGAGTCCGAAGGCCATGCCGGGGTTCTCCACGAAGTGCAGGTTGAACCACTCGCCCAACACGGGAAGGGTTTGGCCGATTCCCATGTGGGATTTGACCCAGATCTTGATGATCTGGTCAATGCACACACAGACCACCACAATCGCAGCAGCGACGATGGCGAGTTTTTTCTGCTTATTCACTGGAAACTCTATTTTTTGGATTCCAACTTGGCCTCAATGCACATGGTGGCATGAGGAACGCTCATGAGGCGCTCTTTGGGGATGAGTTTGCCAGTGACGCGGCAGATGCCGTAGGTCTTATTTTCGATGCGCATGAGGGCGGCCTCCAAGTTCTTGATGTACTTGTATAGGCGGGCGGCCTGCTGGGCATTCTCCTCTTTGGCGAGCACCTGACTGCCCTCTTCAAGGTTTTTGAAGGTCGGGGAGGTGTCGGTGGTGTCATTGCCCGCATTTTCGCAAGCGTCCATATAGACTTCCAAGCCCTCGCGAGCCTCTTTCAACTTTTTCTCTATCAGGGCTTTGAATTCTGCCAATTCCTCATCGGAATATCTCACTGTCTTTGTTTCTGCCATAATCGTAGGTTTTTATTCAACTGCAAAGGTACATGAATTTTTCGATTCTGCACGATTGTCACGGAAAAAAAGGCAATATCATGGTTGGAGTTTGCGGGCGTCGGCCAAGGGGATCTTATTGCCGTCTTTGAAGGCGATGACGAAGGCGTCCGGGAATTTCTCTTTCACGCTTTTGAGGATTTTCTGCACGCTTTCGTAGGTGAGTTCGTCGCCGGAGGTGTATTTCCAGAGGTTATTTTCGAAGTATTTGCCGACTTTTTGCAGACCGGCGAATTTCTGATGGTTAGTGGAAAGATTCTCCTTGGAGGCGTAGAATTGCACTTTATAGCGGACTCCAGCGTCATTGACGTTGCTCGTGGGCTTCTGATTCTCCACTGGTTTCAAATCTTCTGCTGGTTTCTGCGGTTCGGCAGGTTTGGTGTTGTCGGCAGGTTTCTGTTCTTCTGCGGGCTTATTCTCCGCGGCAGGTTGTTGCTCAGCGTTGTTCTTATCCTTGTCGGTGTTGGCAGGGGCTTTGTTCTCGGCCTCGTTTTTGTATGCCTCAAACGCCGAGGCGATAGACTCCGCGAGTTTTTTCTGGAAGTCGGCGTTGAGGAGTTTGGCCTCCTCTTCGGGGTTGGAGATGAAGCCGAGTTCAATGAGGATGCTGGGCATGGCGACGGAGTGGAGCACCCAGAAGCCGGCCTGTTGCACCTTGCGGTCGGTGAAACCGGTGGTTTTCACGAGGTTGTTCTGCACCTTAGCGGCGAGTTTGGCGGAGCGGTCAAGGTAGGCGTTGGAGTAGAGGGAGAAGATGATGTAGGATTCGGGCGAGTTGGGGTCGAAGTTGCCGTAGGTGGTCTTGTAGTCGTCCTCGAGGAGCATGGAGGCGTTCTCACGGCGGGCGACGGCGAGGTTGCTCTCGGTCTTGTGGAGGCCCATAACGTAGGTCTCGACGCCGTGGGCGGCGTGGTTGGTGTTGGAGTTGCAGTGGATGGAGATGAAGAGATCGGCGTGTTTGCTGTTGGCGAACTTGCTCCGTTCTTCAAGTTTGGGGTAGGTGTCGGCAGTGCGGGTATAATAGACCTCCACATCGGGACATTTTTCCTTGATTCGCTTGCCCACTTCGAGGGCGACGGCGAGGGTGACGTCTTTCTCCTTGCCCTTGCTGCCGATGGCGCCGGCGTCTTTGCCGCCGTGTCCGGCGTCGATGACCACCTTCTTGATGCCATCCTTGGCCTGCGGATAGGCGGCCGTGATGAAGAAAGCGGAGATCGCAAATAATAAAAACCAAATTTTTTTGTTCATAATGGGCGAATTTTGTGTAATTTTGGAGATTTTTTCAACGTACAAAGATATTATAAAAAGGACAATCGCATAACCACAGATGACATTAATAATCAACGGTCGTTTGTTATTTAAGTCACGGCTCTTCATAGCCATGATTTTCAGTTTGTTATGCGTATTTGGAAAGGCCCAGGACGTGCCGGAAACGCCCATAGACAGCACTTTGGCGGGCGATTCTGTGCTGTTGACGACCGCTGTGCAACCGTCGGCTGACACGCTGCCCGCGCGCGATTCCGTCGTCGTTGGCGACACAATTTACAAGAAAATCTCCGACGGCGCCATTGAAAAGCGGGTCACTTACGAGGCCCGCGACTCCATTGTCGTTGACCTGCGTCAGCGCACCACCTACCTTTTCGGTGACGCGGTGGTCTATTATGACGACCTCGAACTGCGCGCCGACTTCATCCAACTCGGGTTCGACAATCAGGAGTTGTACGCCACTGGCATCGCCGACTCCTCCGGCCGCGTCACCGGCTATCCCACCTTCAAGCAGGGCGAGACCTTCTTCAAGGCACATGAAATCAAATACAACTTTAAAACCACTAAAGGCATTATCAGTCACGTGATTACAGTGGAAGGCGAAGGTTATATCCACGGGGAAAAAGTCAAGAAACTAGACGACAACACCTCCTTCATCCGTCGGGGCAAATACACCACGTGCGAACTCGACGATCCGCATTTCGAGATCGCCTTCACCCGTGCCAAGGTCATCCCGGACGACAAGATCGTGATGGGGCCGGCATACCTTAGTTTCGGCGGGGTACCCACGCCATTGGCCATTCCCTTCGGCTACTTCCCCATCCAAAAAGGGCGGCGCAACGGCATCATCATGCCCACTTTCGGGCAATCCACCAACCGCGGCTTCTACCTTGAGAACTTCGGCTATTATTTCGGCATCGGCGAGCACTTCGACATGTTCATCGGCGGCGACATCTTCACCAACGGAAGTTGGGCCGTCAAACTGCGTTCCAACTACGTCTTCCGCTACAAGTGCACCGGCAACATCAACCTCAGTTTCGCCCAGAACTTCTTCGGCGAGCGGTTCACCCCGAGCCGTTACACGACCAACGATTTCAAGATCCATTGGGAGCACAAACAAGACGCCAAGTCGCACCCGACAACGCGCTTCTCGGCCCACATTGACATCATGAGCAGCACTTTCAACAAGTACAACCTCTCCAGCGTGGAGGACTACCTCTCCAACCAATACGTCTCCAAACTCAACCTCTCCACGAGTGCCAAGGGGGTGTTTTTCGTTGATATGACGGCTTCATACACCCAGAACACCAACACGGGGCAGGTGGAGATCGCGCTGCCGGATGTCAGCATGTCGGTGGCGCAATTCTACCCATTCCGCAAGAAGAACAAGAGCAATCTGAAGTGGTACGACAACATCTCGATGCAGTGGTCGTCGCAACTCATCAACCAAATTTCCACGCAAGACAGCATGATCCTCCGGGCGGAGACCTGGCGCAACATGCAGTTGGGCATGCGGCACTCCATCCCCATCACCATCCCCATCAAGATCGCGAAACGGATCAACTGGAACACCACCATCAACCTGACGGAGAAGTGGTACCTGCAACGCGAGCGGCAGGAGTTCGACACGACCATCAGCGAGAACGTCATCACCTCGAACATCAACCGCATCATGGAGCGCAACTTCTACGCCCTGCACGACATCAGTCTGGCGACCACGCTCACCACGAAGATATACTTCCTGTATCAGGTGAAAAAGGAGCGGGGGCTGGCGTTGCGGCACGTCATGACGCCGTCGTTGAGTTTCACTTACACCCCGAACCTGAGCGGCAACACCTATGGCGAGTACTTCAACACGCTGACGGGCGAGATGGTTCCTTACTCCTACTTTGCCTCCTCATTGTTCGGCGGTGTGAGCAACCGCTCCTCCGCCATCGCCCGCCTCAGCATCGCCAACAACGTGGAGATGAAGGTGCGTTCGCGCAAGGACACCATCACCGGCATGAAGAAGATCGTGCTGCTCGACAACCTCACCGTCGGCTGCTATTACGACTTCGCCGCCGACTCGCTCAACTGGTCGATGCTCACCATCTCCGGCCGTACCACCCTGTTCAAGCAACTCTACATCACCTTCAGCATCGGCTTCGACCCCTACTGCTACAACGATCAGGGGCGCCGCATCAACGTCACCGAATGGAAGGCCAACCACCGGCTCATGCGCTTCTCCAACTCCGACCTCAGCATCAGTCTGAACTGGACCATCAACCAGGATTATTTCAAAGGACAGAAGGAGAAACGTGAAAAGAAGCAGCAGGAGCAGGAGCAACTCTTCACGGAGAACTCGCTCGGCATGCCCAACAAACGCCCGGACTTTTCCAGCCCCTGGTCGGTAACCCTCAGTTACACATTTGCTTACACAGTGAAAGACAACCCCTACTTCTATTTCGACCCCACCTACTACAGTCTGTACGGCATTTACGAAGAGGACGCCGCCCGAGCACACACCGGCCGGATCGTGCAGACCTTGAACATCAGCGGCGACTTCAATATCACCAAGAAATGGAAGATCGGCTTCACCACTGGCTATGACTTTGCCCAGAAGTCGTTCTCCTACACCTCCTTCGACATCTACCGCGACCTGCACTGTTGGGAGATGCGGTTCAACTGGATTCCCTTCGGCAACCGCCGCGGTTGGAGTTTCACCATCAACGTGAAAGCATCTGTACTGCAAGATCTTAAGTGGAACAAAAAGAAAGACTTCAGAGAAAATTTCTAAAAAAACAACATTTCAACCCAAGATTTTTAAACTCAATTCCGTTTTGATAGATGTCTAAGCCAACGACAGCAGAAGAAACCAGGCAGATGATCGCTGGATGCAAGGCCGGAAAAAGGAAGGCACAGCACCAGTTGTTCAAGCTGTATTACGGGCGGGCGATGGCCACCTGTATGCGGTATGCCAAGAGTGAAGAGGAGGCGGAAGACATGTTGAACGAGGGGTTTATCAAGATCTTCGCGAACATCGGAATGTACGAAGAGGAAGGTTCTTTCGACGCTTGGGTGAAAAAGGTGATGGTGAACGCGGCCATCGACTACCAACGCAAATACAAGACGTTGGTAGTGAGTGCCAACTACGAGGATGTGCCTGAGGTTGAGTTGCATAACACGACCGAAAACACCGCCATCGCCAAGATGAGCGCCGACGAGTTGACGGCCCTCATCCAACGGCTGCCCGCCACCACCCGCGCCGTCTTCAACCTGTACGTCTTCGAGGACTACAGCCACGCCGAAATCGCCAAGATGTTGGACATGAAAGAGGGAACGTCGCACTGGCACCTCAATCACGCCCGCACCAAACTGAAAGAAATGATCAACGCAATCCAAAGATAAAATGTCGGAATTCGACCAACTATTCAAGGAAAAAATCGCAGAAAAAGAGTACCCGTACTCTGCCAAAAAATGGCGCAGTTTCAAGCAAAAAGCGGGGTGGTCCGCTGGTGCTGGATTGCTGCAAACTACTTTGGCAGTGACGATTAGCACCGTAATGGCGGTTTTGGGATGTTGGCTTGGATACGACATCACTCCGAAGATCGAGAAAGTTTCCGCGCCGGTGGAACAGACAGTGACAGTGGCGGAGGAGGCAAGTCCGGAGGAGATCGCGCCGGTGGTTGCCCCGGACACGGTGGAGCCAGTGGGTTCGACGACGACGGCACTAGTCCAGCCGATGCCAGTCCGGCCAGCCGCCAAGGTGGACACGACCGCTGCGCCCGCAACCACGCCCGCGCCTGCGGCGACCGAGCCGACGAAGCCGCGCCGCCCGTCAACGCAACAGGAGGGGCGCGTTCGCCACATTTATGAAATCAACACGGACACCATTCCGAATAACGATTTTTGATTTTTTTAGATTTCCATAAAAAAGTCGTATCTTTGCACCTTGTATTTTGGTGCATTCTATGACAGGGAAATTTGACTCCATTCGGCATTTTACTCCAGAAGAATCCTTTGCAGCGCAAGAGGAAGTGTTTCATAATGAGATATTTACACAAGCCCTCAAGACGCTCAACATGGGCATGACCGCTGAAGGACTGCTCCGCGACCGCCACACTTTCGGCTCCCATTACATCTTCCAGAGGGAGTTTGCCGGACGTTTTCTGCAATATTATTCCGACAAAACCGCCACTCATGTTCATTATAGCGGATTGGAAAACGTGACTCCCGATCGGCCGCAACTCTTCATCGCCAACCACCGCGACATTATCATGGATGCCGCCTACGTACAACTCTATTTTTTCAATAACAACATCAATACCACCAAGATAGCCATCGGCGACAACCTCGTCTCCACTCCCCTGCTGCTCAACATCGCTAAGATGAACAAGATGTTTATCGTGAAGCGGAGTTCCTCCCTCCGAGAGAAGATCCTCAACTCCCGCGAACTGTCGGAGTACATCCACGTCAGCATGGCCGACGAGCACGAATCCGTCTGGATTGCGCAAAGAAATGGCAGAACGAAGGACGGCATTGACCACACCCAACAGGGACTGCTGAAGATGCTCACCTACTTCGACGAGGGACACGATGTACTGGAGACCCTGCACGACATGCGCATCACACCGGTGACTATTTCCTACGAGTATGAACCCTGCGACAGTCTGAAAGCCAGGGAGTTGGCACTTTCAGAAAATCAAAAATACGTCAAGCAGCCCGATGAGGACTTCAACAGCGTGTGTCAGGGGATTTTCGGCTTCAAGGGGGAAGTCAACCTCGTCATCGGGAAGTGCATCGACGAAGAGTTCGCGCAAATTCCCGACGGCCTGCGCAAAAACGATAAGTTGACGGCCTTGGGCAAGATCATCGACCAGCAAATCTACGCCAACTACAAACTATACGCCACCAACTACATCGCTTACGACTACCTTGAAAAGTGCCAGAAATTTGCAGACCATTACACCGAGAAACAGCGGGAGGATTTTCTACAATATATTGACAGACAATCTATTACAAAAGATGTTGACCCTACAAAGATGAAGTCCTACCTGCTTCAAATCTACTCCAATTCGGTCAAGACCCACTACGGTCTCGAATTGTCCCATACTGAAGAAAACGATTGGTAAAATGAATGATATACAACCTCCCTCGGCCCCTAAAATACTGATAGTCAGGTTGAGTTCTATCGGAGACATCGTACTCACCACCCCCGTGATCCGTTGCGTAAAGCAACAAGTCCCCCACGCCGAAGTTCATTTTTTAGTGAAAAAGGGCAATGAGCCCCTGCTTCAGCACAACCCATACGTAGATAAACTGCACGTTTATGACGGCAACAAGGAGTTGTTAATCAACGAGTTGAAGCAAGAGAACTTCGATTACATCGCGGACTTGCAGAAGAGCCGACGGTCGCGGAAACTATTGAAGAAATTGGGATGCGAGCGAGTGACTTTCCCGAAATGCAACTTCCGCAAGGCCGTCCTGGTGGGCACCAAGATGAACTTCCTGCCGGAGTGGCACATTGTAGATCGCTATTTCGAGGCGGTGAAGCCGTTGCAGGTGTCCAATGACGGGCAGGGGTTGGACTTCTTCATTCCCGAATCGGAAAAATTTGATGTTCAAGAACTTCCCGCCGGATTTGAGGATGGCTACATTGCCGTTTCGGTCGGCGCGAAACATGGCACCAAGCGGATTCCGGTCAGCAAGATCATCGAGATCGGCAGTTTGGTGTTCAAGCCGATGATCCTGTTGGGAGACCAGCACGACCGGGCGGCGGCGGAAGAGATTGCCGCGCGGTTGAACGTCAAGGTGCTGAATGCCTGCGGGCAACACTCGATCCTCTCCACGGCCTCCATCGTGGAGCAGAGCGACTGCGTTTTGACGGCCGATACGGGCATCATGCACATTGCGGCGGCACTGCACAAGCCCATTGCCTCGTTATGGGGCAACACCGTGCCAGAATTAGGCATGTATCCCTACATCGCCCCCGGCGCTCCTGAAGGCCGCATCTTCGAAGTGCCCTATCTCAAGTGCCGCCCCTGCTCGAAATTAGGTTTCGAACACTGTCCGCTCCGACATTTCAAATGTATGAACCTCATCTCCTCTTATGAGGTAGCAGATTGGATCAATCAGTTTTGAATTGAAAAAAATACGACTCATCCTCCTCTACCCTATCGGTGCAATATTCGGACTTATTGCGCTGATACGTAGGGCTTTGTATAATAGAAAGGGCAAGCGCGACACCACCTCCACTATGCCAACAATTTGCATAGGCAACTTGGCTGTCGGGGGAACGGGAAAGACTCCGCACACGGAATATTTGGTGCAGATGCTGTCAGAAACATGCAGTGTCGCGACACTGAGCCGAGGGTATGGGCGGGCGACAACCGGCTACATTTTGGCAGATGCGCATGCTACGGCGCGCACCATCGGGGATGAGCCGTTGCAGATGAAGTTGAAATTTCCCGGCACAGTTGTAGCGGTTTGCGAGCAACGCGCCGTAGGGTTGCAGCAACTTTCCGCCCTTCCCGAACCGCCCGACGTGGTCATTCTCGACGATGCCTACCAGCATTTGGCCGTGCGCGGCGGGTTGCAGTTGGTACTGACCGACTACGCAGCGCCCTACTGCGACGACTTCCCGCTGCCGGCGGGCAATCTGCGCGAGTTTGCGCGTGCCGCCGCCGAGGCCGATGCCGTCGTCGTGACCAAGTGCCCACCCGACTTGGATGCCGACAGCGCCGCGGAACTCCGCCAACGCCTGCACCTCCACGAAGGACAACGCTGCTTCTTCACCACGTTGCACTATGAAAATATCCGGCCGTTGACCCCCGCCGCCGAAAAAATCGCCATCGAAAAACATGCGACTACTTTTTTGGTAACGGGCATCGCGCACCCCGAACATATTTTGCATTATTTTCATTTACAAAATATTGAAACAAAACTAATTGCATTTTCCGACCATCACGAAATCTCTAAAAAAGAGGCCCAAAGAGTATGCAAAAAATTGGCATCATCTCCCCCCAATTCCATCATTGTAACGACAGAAAAAGATGCGGCTCGGATGCGGGGAACGGCTGCCTGGGAGGTGCTTTCGACGCTGCCTGTTTTCTGCCTTCCCGTGCGAGTCAAGTTCCTTTGGGATAAGGATGAGTTCAGGTGTTGGGTGACGGATTTTGTGTCTCGCGGCGCACGATGTGAGTGAGCAGGGGCGTCTGGATGCAGTTGGGCACGAGCGAGGAGAGGATGAAACTCCACGGGTTGACGAGGATCTCCTTTTTCCCTTTCAAAATTTGTCGCACGCACTTGCGGGCCACCCGTTCCGGGGTGACGAGGGTAAGTTTGCCGAAGAAGCCCTGCTTTTCGATGCGCCCAACGATTTCGGGGCTGGTGGCCATAGCACCGGGGCATACTACACTGACGGATAGTCCTTTACCTTTGTACTCCGCACGGAGTCCGAGGGAAAAGTGGCGCACGAAGGCCTTGCTGGCGGGATAGACCATTTTGTAGCCCACGGGGGCGAGCGCCGCCATGCTCGACACGTTGAGAATGAAACTTTTATCTTGATTTAAAAGATTATCTATCAACAATTTGGTTAATAACGAAGTGGCCACCACATTGAGTTGGAGGATGTTTTCCAACCGTTCAGGAGTTGCCTGCTCGAAGGGTTGCGACCCGCCGAGCCCAGCATTGTTGATCAGGAGGAAAACGGGGTAGCGGGCATTGATTTCCGCAGCGGCGGAGTATATCGCATTTTTCTCCATCAAATTTACGACAATTCCCTGACTGTCAACATGGTATTTTTTTCGTATTTCCTCACACTGTGCCAAAATTTGGCAGTTTGAACTCAACAAAACTGTATTGAAGCCGCGTTGGGAGAGTTCTAAGGCGAAGGCACGACCGAGTCCGCGGCTGGCTCCTGTGACAACCGCGTATTTTCCTGCAAATCTGGAAGATAGCTCTTTACTCATGACTATTGTATCGCCTTTTTGTAGCATCTGCGGCGGCACATCGGTTCGGAGGCGTAGTATTTGCTCCAGATGTGGTTGGCGGGGTTCTCCTCCAGTTGCTGCGAGGTGAAGGCGTACTCGTAGCCATTCTGGATGAATGCCTCGTTCAACTGCTTGTGGTAGAGAAGATGAATCCCGGAATTGGCATATTCGGGGATGACGCCGGTGAGGTACATATCGACATACTTGTTCTTCCTGAGGGCGCGCAGGATGTGGAAGACTCCGAAGGGGAAGAGTTTGCCGTTGGCCTTTTGGAAGGCGGCGCTAAGGGAGGGCAGGCAGAAGGAGATGCCGACCATCTTGCCGTTCTCGTCTTCCAAAACAGAGACGAGGTTGGTGACGGCGACGCCGAAATTGCCTTTTACCACCCACTCTATCTCTTTCTCTGTCAGTGGGATAAAGTTGTAGATATTGAGATAACTCTTGTTGAGGACATGAAAGAACTCCGTACCGATTCGTTTCAGTTCGAGTTTGTTTTTATACTGTCGGATGGTGATTTTGGAGCGGGCGGCGACATGTTCGGCCATCCGTTCGATGGCGGGCGGCACCTCGCGCACCTGGACCTTGTACTGGATGTAATCGACCTCTTTCTCGAAGCCGAGACGCTCCACGAACTGCGGGTAGTAGGGGTAGTTGTAGTCGGCTTCGATGGAGCCGGTTTGGTCGAAGCCATCGACGAGCATGGCCTGTTTCTGCATATTGGAGAAGCGCGACGGGCCGCAGATGGTGTCGAGGCCATTGGCTTTTCCCCACTGTTCGACGGTATTGAGAAGGGCCTGGGCGACGGAGAAGTCGTCGATGACGTCGAACCAGCCGAAGCGGACCCGTTTCTGGTCTTTGAGTTCGTTGCAGCGGTAGTTGATGATGCCAGCGATGCGGCCCACGATCTCGTTCTGGTCGTTGTAAGCGAGCCAGAGTTTGAGCGTGCAGAAGTCGAGGGCGGGGTGTCGGGTGAGGTCGGTCAGCTCAGCGGCGTCGAGGGGCGGCACGTAATGGGGGCAGGCATGGTAGAGTTTCCGCGGGAACTGGACGAATTTCCGCATCTCTCTTTTGGTTTTTACTTCTTTAATCAGCATCTTAGCAACGAATTACATCTTTTATTTAACCTCTTCACACAGTAAAAGGTTTAATGGGGAGAAAAAAGAATGGGCAAAATTAGTGATTTTTTTTGATGGGATGGCAAAAAAGTTGTATTTTTGCAGCCCGAAAGCGGTAATAGCTCAGTTGGTAGAGCGGCAGCTTCCCAAGCTGCAGGTCGCGGGTTCGAGACCCGTTTACCGCTCCAACATCCGACAACGCCTTGCGAGCCCATCGCAGGGCGTTTCTGTTTGCGGGCGGTTTCCACCCACTCCTAACCAGCCCCAATGGGGGGGGATTTCCGGCAATCTTCTCGCAAAATAGAAAAGTGGGTATATTTCTTCCACTTTTTTCTTACTTTTGCACCTTGGTATTCATCGAAGACGACGAATCCGGCATTCCAGGAGGCGAAAGCGATACGGCCCTTGTCCTTGCGGGGCCGGATGGGTTGACAGAAACTTGTAAAATGCTCTATATCAACGACCACATCGAAACATTGGATTGGAAGGCACGGCTTTCGGAACTTCCGAAGGTGCGGCAGGAGAAGTGTCTGGATTTCAAGCACGACACCGGCCGACGGCAATGCGTGGCCGTTTGGCTGTTGCTGCGCGAGGCGTTGCGGACGGAATTCGGTCTGGCGGATGCGCCGGAGGTGGCGGTCGCAGAGCACGGCAAGCCCTATTTTCCCAGCCGTCCCGACATCTTCTTCTCGCTGAGCCACTGCGCCACCGGCGTGGCCTGTGCGGTAGGCACACGTCCCGTAGGGGTTGACATCGAGCGGATCCGGCCGTTCAACGAGATGTTGGCGGCGTACGTTTTGAACGAGGAGGAACTCGACATGGTGAGGCGGGCTGCCGATCCCGCGCTGACCTTCACGATCCTCTGGACCCGGAAGGAGTGCCTGTTGAAGTTGACGGGGGAAGGGTTGCGCCACGACCTGAAGGGACTTCTCGTCGGGTGCCGCCACTCCTTTCAGACGGTGGTCGGCGGCGAGTCGCGGTATGTTTGCACGTGGGTGGAATTCGAGACCAATATAGAAGCAAGCCCTCGCAAAAAAAACGGATGCTGAAATCTATCCAGCACCCGTTTCTATTTAGTTGTATTTCAGTGAATTACTTCACTTCTTCGAAGTCCACGTCGGTGACGTCGGGATCCTTCGGATTGTTGCCGGTGGAGCCGCCGTTGCCGGTAGCACTGCCGGTAGGACCTTGCTGGCCGCCGAAGGGATTGCCGCCGGTGGGACCCTGCTGGCCGGCGCCAGCCTGCTGATACATTTCCTGCGAAGCGGCCTGCCAGGCGGCGGTGAGAGCTGCAAGGTGCGTGTCGATGGCGGCGAGGTCCTTCTTGTCGTGGGCCTCTTTCAACCGCTTGCAGGCGTCTTCGATGGCCGACTTCTTGTCTGCGGGGAGCTTGTCGCCCACCTCTTTCAACTGCTTCTCGGTGTTGAAGACCATCGAGTCGGCCTGGTTCAACTTGTCGATCTCCTCCTTGGCCTTCTTGTCGGCGTCGGCGTTGGCCTCGGCCTCGGCTTTCATACGCTTGATCTCGTCTTCGGAAAGTCCGGACGAAGCGGTGATGGTGATATGCTGCTCCTTGCCGGTGGCCTTGTCGATAGCGGTCACCTTGAGGATGCCGTTGGAGTCGATGTCGAAGGTAACCTCAATCTGCGGCACGCCACGCGGGGCGGGCATGATGCCGTCGAGGTTGAACTCGCCGACCTTTTTGTTGTCGCGGGCCATCGGACGCTCACCCTGAAGCACCGTGATGGTGACGGCGGGCTGGTTGTCGGAGGCCGTAGAGAAGGTCTCGCTCTTCTTGGTCGGGATGGTGGTGTTGGCGTCGATGAGTTTGGTCATCACGCCGCCGAGGGTCTCGATACCAAGGGAGAGCGGGGTGACGTCAAGCAACAGCACGTCGTGGATTTCGCCGGTGAGCACGCCGCCCTGGATGGCAGCGCCCACGGCCACGACCTCATCGGGGTTGACGCCCTTGGAAGGGGTCTTGCCGAAGAACTTGGCGACGACTTCCTGAATGGCGGGGATACGGGTGGAGCCGCCGACGAGGATGATTTCGTCAATGTCGGAAGTCTTGAGTCCGGCGTCGGCGAGGGCCTTACGGCAGGGCTCGAGGGTGGCCTGGATCAGTCGGTCGGTGAGTTGCTCGAACTGGGCGCGGGTGAGGGTGCGCACCAGGTGCTGCGGCACGCCGTCGATCGGCATGATGTAGGGCAGGTTGATCTCGGTGGAACTGGAGCTGGAGAGTTCGATCTTCGCCTTCTCAGCGGCCTCTTTCAGACGCTGAAGGGCCATGGCATCCTTGCGGAGGTCAACGTTGTAGTCTTTTTTGAACTCTTCGGCGAGCCAGTCGATGATGGCCTGGTCGAAGTCGTCGCCGCCGAGGTGGGTGTCACCGTTGGTGGATTTCACTTCGAAGACGCCATCGCCGAGTTCGAGAATGGAGATATCGAAGGTGCCGCCGCCGAGGTCGAAGACAGCCACCTTGGACTCCGATTTTTTCTTGTCGAGCCCGTAGGCGAGGGCCGCGGCGGTGGGTTCGTTGATGATACGCTTGACGTTGAGTCCGGCGATCTCACCCGCCTCCTTGGTGGCCTGCCGCTGCGAGTCGCTGAAGTAGGCCGGCACAGTGATGACGGCTTCGGTGACCTCGGTGCCGAGGTAGTCCTCCGCGGTCTTCGTCAGCTTCTGGAGGATCATGGCCGAAATCTCCTGCGGGGTGTAGCCGCGGTCGTCGATCATGATCTTGGGCAGGTTGCCCGCCTTCTCCACCTTGTAAGGCATGCGGGCGACTTCGTTGGTGACGAGGTCGTAGGTCTCTCCCATGAAACGCTTGATGGAGTAAATGGTTTTGGTGGGGTTGGTGATGGCCTGACGTTTGGCCGGGTCGCCAATCTTACGTTCGTTGTTGCCCACGAAGGCCACCACAGACGGGGTGGTGCGCTTGCCTTCAGAGTTGGGGATCACAACGGGTTCGCTGCCTTCCATCACGGCAACGCATGAATTCGTGGTTCCTAAGTCAATTCCAATAATTTTTCCCATGATTGTATGTTTTTTGATTTTCTAATTCGGTTTTGTCTTGACACTTTGCAAGACACCCTCATAAGCAGCAATCATCGTGCCAAAGTTGGAAAACCACTGAAAATGAGCCCTCTTTTCTGCTGTTTTTCACAGACAAATCGGGGAAAAGTGACAAAATGTCAGCGTTGGCAGATGGGGGTAAAAACAAAAAAAGCAGTCATTTGTCATAACTGCTTGATAATTTATGTACTGGATGGGGGATTCGAACCCCCGATTTTCAGGATGAAAACCTGACGTCCTGGGCCAACTAGACGAATCCAGCATTCCTCAAATAGAGCGGCAAAAATACAACTTTTTTCGTTACAAAAATCTTTTTTTGAAAAAAAATTTTTTTGACTACGCTCTATCGGGTTCAAACCTGAAACCCAGGCGTTTACCTGTCTTCAGGATCATGTTCTGATCTTCAATTTGAAGGATATCGTTCACGGAAATCTCCACCAAATTGGAATATTCCGGCACCAAAAGGTCGAAATTGACGGTATATTCGATGGCTGACTGGAGGATTTCGACGACGGCATCGCGGTCGAGTTCCTTGTCGTTGAAGTTGTTGAGCACGGTGGCGAGTTCGTGCTTTCCCTCCACGTAGAAATGCTTATCCTTGTTGATGAAAATACGGCCGATCATGTAACCGCTGTCGTTGATGCGGTTGTATCGGAAGGAGTCGGCGAGGAAGTTGAAGATGTGGATGACGCCGCAGTAGGAACGGGTCTTGTCTTCCTTAATGTAAGGCGTCTTCATCACCTCGTGGTCGCGGGGAAACTCGAAGATGTTGGTGTGCATCAGGAAGATAAGCACGTCACCAGCGAACTTGAGTTTGAACTCGTGGAGGTTTTTGCCGTTGTAATCGACGGTCACCCGCGGGTGTTGCTCGGCGTAGTTTTCCTCATAATAGTCCTCAAACTCCTTGGCGCACTCCTTGAAGAGTTCCATGGTTTCGAGCGTACTGGTGTAGATTTGCTGCTTCAGTTCGCCTTTGTTAATCAGCAGTTGACAAATTCTTGAATGGTCTGTACTCATATCGGGTTAAAAAATCATTTTAAGGTCAAGTAATCCAAGGGATTAAGGGGGAAACCGTTGTGCCACAGTTCGAAGTGGAGGTGGTCGCCCTTGTCGGAAATGCCGCTATGTCCCATGGTGGCGATGGGCTCGCCGGCGGTGACTTTCGCGCCTTTGTCCTTGAGCAGCACGCGGTTGTGCTTATAGATGGTCAACACGTTGTCGTGATGTTGGAGGATAATGACGTTGCCGTCGTAGGCGTCGTAGCCGGAGAAGATGACCATGCCGTCGGCGGCGGCGGTGACGAGTGTGCCGGCGTGGTTGGCGACGTCGATGCCGTACTGGTTTTGGGCGACGCTGTAAGCGGTGACAATGGTGCCGGTGGTGGGAGACAGCAGGAAAAGGTTCTGGATGTCAGCGCGTTGGTTGACGGTGATCGCGTCGCTGTACTGGCGATTGGCGACGGCCTGCAAGAGGTCGCCGGCCTCTTCGCGGAGGGTCATCTCGCTTTCCGACGGCTCGGCGGCCTCGACCAGCGCGGCTTCTCCCTCCAATGCCTGAGCTTGCTCCGGTGCCTGGCCCATGGTATCCATGAAAGTCTCGTCGAGAACACGCTCCATGTGCACCATATACTGCTCATTCTTAGCATATTGCGCCTGTAAATCCTCCATCTCTTTCGACAACGCCTCGTACTTTCTCCGTTCGTCGGGAGTGGTGTAGCCGGGAATGTAGTAGCGGAGTGGCGTAAAGGCGATGATGACGGCGGTGAGGGCAATGAGCGCCACGGCCGTCAACATCACGGTGACGAAGACATTACGCGGACTGAGCCGGAACGAAAAACTGTCGCGCCCGGTGCGTTCGTTGCGGACAGCCAACTGGAACTTGACGCTCCAGTTGTCGCGAACGCGCTTCCAAAATTCCCGCCATTTGGTGAAAAGTGCCACAGTTTTCGGGATTGGTTCTTAGTTCATGGCCTCCACGGCGACCTTGATTCTGCGGACGGCCTCGCGGAGTTTCTCCTCGGAAGTGGCGTAGGAGAGACGGACGCAGCGGTCATCGCCGAAGGCAACACCCTGTACCAAAGCCACATTCGCATCATAGAGGATGTACATGCAGAGGTCGGTGGAGTTGTCGATGGTGGTCTTGTGGTACTTCTGGGCGAAGATAGAGGCGGCGGGCACGTGCTTGCCGTAGAGCGAGCAGACTTCGGGGAAGAAGTAGAAGGCGCCCTTGGGCAGGCGGACCTTGAAGCCGGGCACCTGCTGCAGGAGTTCATAGACCATGTCGCGGCGGGTGCGGAAAATCTCGCGCATCCGGATGATATCCTGCGAAGTGCGGGGATCCATCTCCATGGCCTTGATGGTGGCGCGTTGCGCGATGGAGCAGGTGGCGGAAGTCACCTGGCCTTGCAACTTGTTGCACGCCTTGGCGATGGCGACGGGCGCGCCGATGAAGCCGATACGCCAGCCGGTCATGGCGAAGCCCTTGGCCACGCCGTTGACGGTGATGGTGCGCTCCTTCATCCAATCGAACTGGGCCATGCTCTCGTGATGCCCCTCAAAGTTGATGTGCTCGTAGATCTCATCGGCGACGACGAGGATGTCGGGGTATTCGCGCAGCACCTCGGCCAGGGCCTTCAACTCGTCGTGGGAGTAGAGCATGCCGGTAGGATTGGACGGGCTGCTGAAAATCAACATCTTGGTCTTCGGGGTGATGGCGGCGCGGAGTTGCGCAGGCGTCACCTTGAAATCGTCTTCCAGACGGGTCTGGATATAGACCGACTTGCCCTCGGCGAGTTGCACGATCGCCTTGTAGGAGACCCAGAAAGGAGCGGGGATGATGACCTCGTCTTCAGGGTCAATTGTGGCCATAACTACTTGGTACAAAGACTGTTTTGCACCAGTAGAGACCACAATCTGATCGGGGGTATAGTCGAGGTTGTTGTCTCTTTTGAACTTGGCGCAGATGGCTTTCTTGAGTTCGGGATAACCGGGTACTGGCGGATAGTGGGTCCAGTTTTCGTCAATGGCTTGCTTGGCGGCCTCCTTCACCTCCTCGGGGGTGTTGAAGTCGGGTTCGCCGATGCTCAAGCTGATGACGTCTTTGCCGGCCTCTTTCAACTCGCGGGCGATTTGGGTCATCGCCAAAGTTTCGGATTGGGCCATACTGCTAACTCTGTTCGAAATAAGTGCCATGATGGAGTGTTTTTTTGATGATTATGATTGATAAACAGTTATAATTTTCGAGGGTGCAAATGTACATATTTTTCCTGACTTTCAAGCCAGGTGAAAATGAGTTTTACGAAACGTCGGATGTGGATACCTGACCGCTCAATCCCGGAAGATTTTGGTGGGCATGGGGAACTCGTCGGAGAGTTCGCCGGAGTAGAAGAAGTCGTTTCCGAGGACGCCGAAGGTATAGATGCGGCCGCCGACGGAGACGTGGGAGCCGCCGCAACGGGGTTCCGGGTTGGGCTTGGAGGCGACGAAGCCGAGATTGAAGAGGGTGCAGAGCACGTCGGGACGGTCGGAGATGTCGTAGCCGGCGCGTTTCCACTGCAACATGGTTTGGTGAAGGATACATCCCGTATAGATGAAGGAGTAGAGGTGGTTGTGGTAATCAACCAGACGGTTGAAACGCGCATTGGTGATGTCATGCATTTGGGCGGTGTCGTAATCGAGGATGTGCTCGTACTCTTCTCCCATGTAATAGACTGATGTGGGATCTTTTAGGTGGGCTTCCACGGCGGCGGCGGTAAAGTCCTTGATGCCGTTGACGCCGAGAGAGAACTGCGACTGCACACTCATGATGGCGGGGCCGAGGTAGCGTTTCACGTCCTCGCGGTGGGAGTTGAAAAGGCGGATCTGCTCGCCGACGGTGCAGGCGGCAATGAGGCGGGCATCGACACCGGTGATCTCGGCGGCCTTGCGGATCTTGTCGGCATCATTGACCATGGCCCGTTTCAAGGCCGGCCAACCCGGGTCGTTCATCCACGGGATGGCGTTGTCGGTGGAGGTGGAGGCGGGATAGCGCGCCAGCAGACTGTTCACCTCCTTGCGCATCTCCTCAAAGCGCTTGCCGTTGTCAGTCTCCTGCAAGTACATGTTGCAGGCGTAAATCATCTGGTTCACGCGCTCGGGATCGGTGCCCTCGTGGCAGGCCTCGTAAATGAGGTGCGCATTGGTGGGAAAAACGCGATTGAGGATCGCCAAGTCGATGTAATTCTGCAATTTGGCATCGTAAATCTTGGAAGAATCCGTCAGCGCCCCCATCGACTTGTAGTCGGCGAGGTAGCGATTGTGCGGATCGACGCTTCCCTCATCATTGGTCAAACCGATTTTATAGATTGCCCACGCGCCGATCATGCCCAATGCCATCAGCGCGAACAGGTGTACGAAAATTTGGTAGATTTTCGACCTGACCTTGAGTGTTTTCCACGACCTGAAAAAGGATTTTTTCTCAGTTTTTTGTATATTTTCTGTCTCCATTGAAGATTTGAAAAAAAGAGGCGCAAAATTACAACATTATTTCCTCATTATTCATCCAAAAAATAAAAAAAATGATTACTTTTGCAGTTTTAAATACATGATGTAAAAAAACAGAAAATGAATTTTATCCAAAGATTTTTTCTGAAAAGATATATTGCTGATAACAAGAACGTTAGAAAGCCGGAAGTGATTTCCTTGCGGGATGCCAAGAACGTAGGAATCCTTTGCAACATCACCACAGAAGACTCTTACAAGGACATTTACGCCGTTTTTTCGCACCTCCAGAGTGCAAAACGTTCCGTCTGGCTCATGGGCTATATCGACGACAAGGCCATTCCTTTCTACTGTCTGCAGCAACTTTCGGCCGACTATTTCTGCAACAAGGACCTCAACTGGTACGGCAAGCCGGAGAAGGTGCAGATTCACGATTTCATCAACACCGATTTTGACGTGTTGATTGACTTTTCGCACGATGTATTTGATCCTATCCGCCTCATTATGAGCTTGTCGCCGGCCAAATTCATCATCGGTTCCGAGAAACAAAACGTGGAATTCTACGATTTGCTCATCCAATCCGAACACACCATTTCCAACATGGAATTACTCAAGAACATCACTCATTATACAAATCAACTAGCAGGGAAACAGTCATGATAAACCGTTTGAAAGGGACTGGCGTCGCATTGGTAACACCTTTTCTCCCCGATGGAAAAGTAGATTTCGACAGTCTGCAAAATTTAGTAGAAGACCTTATCAACCAGGGTGTTGACTATCTCGTGACGGTGTGTACCACCAGCGAGGTACCGACGCTTTCGGAAGAGGAGAAGGACGAGATCGTGCGATGCGTCGTTTCGAAGAATGCCGGACGTGTGGGCGTAGTCCGCGGCGTGGGCGGTCCCGACACGATGGGGTTGGTCCACCAGTTGCACACCTGCGACTTCACGGGCGTGGATGCCATTCTTTCCGTAACGCCTTTCTACAACAAGCCATCGCAAAATGGTGTATATCAACACTATAAAACCTTAGCCCAGAACACTCCCCTTCCCTTGATCCTTTACAACGTGCCTGGACGCACCGGATGCAACATCGAAGCCGACACGACGCTCCGCCTCGCCGCCGACTGCCCCAATATCGTGGCGGTCAAGGAGGCATCGGGGTTCATGAACCAGATCATGCGGATCATCGCCCACAAGCCGGAAGGATTTTCCGTGATCTCGGGCGACGATGCCATCACGCTGCCGTTGTTGGCCGCGGGTGCCGACGGTGTCATCTCCGTGGTTGCCAACGCTTTTCCGAAAGAGGTGAGCACGATGGTGCGCTTCGCCCGCGCCAACGATTTCTACAGTGCCCAGAAACTCCACCTCCGCCTGCTCGACTTCACCCAGGCCTGCTTCCGCGAGGGCAACCCCGGCGGAATCAAGGCCCTGCTGTCGCTACAAGGCAAAATCCAAAATATCCTCCGCCTTCCTCAAGTGCCCGTCTCCGACAAACTCATCGACCAATTTCGGGAACTTCTTTCCGTCTAAAAAATTCCAACCCAATATGAAAAAAATCTTTACCTTTTTGTGCATTTGCCTCTTTGCAGGCATGTCGGTTTGGGCACAGAACACGCCCGACGACCTGCGCAACGAAGCGCGTGATTTCCTGTACATCAACACTTGGCTCGACAGCAAGGATGCCATCAACGAGTTGTCGCTCGGCTTTTCGGTAGATGGGTACACCCGCGACGAGCGCACGGGAATGTACAAAGTGCGCGTGGCTTTGGGGCGCCACGAGTATGAAGGTTTTCTCGCCCGCCAACTGCCCTTTGAGATCATCACGCCAGAGCGCCCGCCCAGCAGCATGGTCACCACCGACATCAACGACTTCACCACCAACTGGAACAAGTACCCCTCCTATGCCGTCTATGTGCAGTTGATGCAGAACTTCGCCGCGCAACACCCTGATATCTGCCGCCTCGACACGATTCTCGAGGACACCCCGCATTCCAACCACCACTCCATCTTAGCCGTCCACATCAGCAATACGCTCGGACAGGCGACCGACAAGCCTGCCTTCCTCTACACCTCCACCATGCACGGCGACGAGGTGGTTTGCTACTACATGATGCTGCGTCTCATCGACTACATCCTCAACAACCCGACGGATCCCGCCGTAGCCGCCGTGCTCAACAACATCGACCTGTGGATCTGCCCGCTTGAGAACCCCGACGGCACCTACTACACCAGCGACACGCAAATCAGTTCCAACTATTCCCGCCGATACAACTACAACAATGTTGACATGAACCGCAACTATCCGTTCCTTCCGGGCGTGTCGGGCAGCGCGAACGTGCAGCCCGAGAGCCAGGCCTACATGAACTGGGTGGAGGACAAGCACTTCGTGATGTCGGCCAACTTCCACGGCGGCGCGGAACTCACCAACTACCCGTGGGACTCCTGGACCTCGGCGCAACGCAGCCACCCCGATGCCAACTGGTTCCAATATGTCTGCCAGAACTACGTCGATGCCTGCCAGGCCGTTGACCCAACCTATATGGTGGGCGAAACCGCCTACCAACCCGGGTGCGGCTCCGTGACCGAAGGCGGCGACTGGTACGTCATCACCGGATCACGCCAGGACTACATGAACTACTACCAACACTGCCGCGAGGTGACCATAGAGGCGCACTTCGACAAGGTGTGCACTTCCTCCAGCGAACTGCCGACCTACTGGACCAACAGCAAGGACGCCCTTCTCGGTTACATCATGGAGTCTTCTTACGGATTCCGCGGTATCGTCACCGATGCGGTGACCGGCGACCCGATTGACGAGGCCAAGATCTGGGTGGTTGGCCACGACGACTTCAACTCCGAGGTCTATTCGCACCTGCCGTTAGGCACCTACTACCGTCCCATCAAGGCCGGTTCGTACACCGTGGAGGTGTCGGCCGACTGCTATGAGACGCAGACCTTCAACATCACCACCACCGACGGGGCGGGCTTGCGGCTCGACGTGCAACTGCAGCCGCTGGTCTCCGCACCGCAAGTGTCCGACCAGCACATTATGGCTGGGCAGACGGCCACGCTGACCTCCAGTTCTGCCAACACGCGGTGGTATGCGTCGGCCACGGCCACCACGCCACTCGCCACCGGCGCCACTTTCACCACTCCCGTGCTGACTCAAACCACCGCCTACTACGCTTCCGAGCGCGTCATCTCCGGCAACGTCGTCTGCGAGAGCGAGCGGACAGAAGCCATCGTCTTCGTCAACGAGGTCGAACTCGACACCGCATACGGGCATCTCACCGTCGAATCGTGCGGACCTTATGAAATCAACGGCCAGACGCTCACCATCTCCGGCTGCTACTCTTTCTTCTTCCCCCACGGCGCCTACAACTACGCCGACAGCATCCTGCTGCTCAACCTCATCGTTCACCCGACCTATGAGATCGACGTTACGGCCAACTACGTGGTTGGAGACATCTTCTACATTGGCTCGGATCTTCATATTGCCACGCAGGTGGGTACTTTCACGTACACCTACACCTATCCGAGCGCCTTCGGTTGCGACAGCACGGTGAACTACACCTGCATCGTTGCCCCCTCCGACGTGGTATATGGAGAAATCGACCTTGATGGTTGCTCGCCCTTCATCTACGAGGGCGAAGTGCTCATCAACGACGGCGACTACATCTTCACCTACGAGGGTGCCGGCTCCTACGGAGAAGACAGCATCCTACTGGTTCATTTGACTTTACATCCTTCATACGACATCACCATCGACACGTCGCTGGCTATCGGCGAGCACCTGCTGATCGGCGATTATGACTTTTATGCCCTGGAAGACGACATTTACACTATTGACAAGGAATTAACGTCGGAATTTGGCTGCGACAGCATGGTCCACTACCGCATTGCGGTCGGCAACGTCGGCATCGGGGAGAATGAGATCGGGCTTACCGTCTTCCCCAACCCAGTCCACAGCCAATGCACGGTCACACTGGATGGCACGGCCAACGAGATCCGCGTCTATGACATGCACGGGAAATTGGTTGAAACATATCCCGTGGAAGGTCGTAGAAGTGTAATCAACATGGAGGGATGGACCGCAGGTCTCTATTTGATAGAGGTGCGCGGGGAAGGAGAACGGACGACCCAAAAGGTAATCAAGTTATAATGAAGAAGTTTCAGACTAAGGCCACGATCATTGTTTACGAAAACGAATCTGAACTTTCGGCAGAGGATCGGCGGCTGTTGGCGTTGTCGCGCGAGGCGGCGACGCGTGCCTACGCGGCCTACTCTCACTTTCAGGTCGGGGCGGCATTGCTGTTGGAGAACGGCGAGATCGTAACGGGCAACAACCAAGAGAATTCCGCCTACCCGTCGGGATTGTGTGCCGAACGGACGGCGGCGTTCTATGCCTCGTCGCGTTTTCCCGGCGTGGCTTTCAAGAAGTTGTTCATCAGCGCCATCAACCCGAAGGCCGTGCTTGCTCGCCCGATTCCACCGTGCGGGGCTTGCCGCCAGTCGCTGTTGGAGTACGAGCAGCGCAACGGCCAGCCCATCATCGTGTTGATGGCCGGCCAGCAGGGTGAGATCTGGCAGGCACCTTCGATAGAATCGTTAGTGCCACTGTCATTTTCCGATGACTTTCTCCCTGCTACGGAATAAAAAAGTGCTCTATTCTCAATACGCCCCATCATTCGGCATATAATTTCATTTTTGAAATTACAACCGATTATCAATCAATTTGTTAATGCCAACATTCCCACCCTCACTTATAGGAGGTGAGGAGAGGGTATGTCGAAGATGAAAAGCAGTAGTGCTACTCGCTGACGGCCTTTGCGAACTCCTTGGCACGGGCGGCACCTTCGCCGGTGTTGATGAGCACGGTCTGTCCGTCTTGGATCTTCCCTTCGGCGAGGGCCTGGTAGAAGCCGGCGAAGCAGACAGCGGCGGCGGGGCCGAGGACCACATTACGCTCGCGCTTGGCGATTTTGGCATAATCGACGAGTTCGCTCTCCTTGACGCGCACGAATCCGCCGCCGCTCTTGCGCACGATGGGAGCCACGATAGGAAACATGCCCGGCGTGCCGGTGGAGAGGATGGAGACCTTGGTCTGCGGATTGGGAATGGATGGGAACTGTGTCTGATATCCTTCGGGGAAGCCGGCCTTTTCGGCATTTTCCCAACCTTGCACCATAGGGTCGCATGTATCTTGCTGTACCAGAATGATTTTCGGCAACTTCACTTCGGGGAAGGCGGACTGCACCTCGCGGACGCCCTTCTCCAAGGCAATCGGGCCCGTACCGCCGCTGACGGCCTGAACATATACATCAGGCATCTGGCCCATTTGACGCAGGAACTCGAAGACCATGGTCTTCTTGGCCTCTACGCGAATCGGGTCGATGTTGCCGATGGAGATGAGCAGATTGTGGGCCTTCTGATACTCAGCGGCTTCCTTCTTCGCGGCGCCGTAGTCGCCGGAAGAGATAACCAGATTCTGCCCGTACCCACGGATCTCGTCCACCGTATCCTGGCAGACACAGTTGGGAACGAACACATTCAGTTTGATGCCCGCCAACGCGAGGTACTTGCTGAATGCGGTGGCCGTGTTGCCCGTCGAAGCGATGCAGTACTCCTTGATGCCATTTTCTTTCATGATAGAAGCGCCCAATGCTGCGGCAACATCCTTGAAAGTGTTGGTTCCGCCGTTGAGGTCGTTCCTGTAAACCATTGCTTTACAAGAAATTCCATATTTTTCACGGGCATAATCGTCTAAAAAACTCCAGTGTTCCACCGGGATGGCACCCTCTCCGCAAGTGATGGCGTTGGCCTTGTCCATCAGGGGAAGGAAATCGAAATAGTGCCAAAAACTCTTCGGCGTTCCCTGGAAATAGTCTTTGAGTTTGGTATAGTCAGCACTGTACTGGACTTCCACATAGTTGCCGCCACACTGCGGACAGGATTGGTTATGGTCGAACCACTCTTTGAAAGTTGCGATTTCTCGCCCACATTTTTTACAAACAAGTTTGTATTTCATGATAAAAAATTATAATTTATTCAATTGTATTTCAGATTATTAAACATTTTGCCTTGCAATTTTTCTGGCTTCTTTGGCCAGCGCTGTGCGAAGGTTGGTGGGGGTAAGAATCTCCAATCCCGCACCCAATGTCATCAAATCGCAAACGAACTCCATAGTGGGTTTAAGGTTATAATAGAAAATGGAGTAGGGCTTTTTGCTCTCAATCAATCGTTGGGAAGAATGAAGCGGGAAATCCGTCAATCGCTTGGCCACTTCTTCCTCCACCTTGACGGTAATCTCCTGCGTGGGGATATTCTCCAACGTCAAACCGTAGTTCTCCACCAGAAGTTCATCTACCAACTGTTTGTCAACTGCTTTGAATATCCTCACGGTAGGTCGCACCTCTTTGATGGTGCGCAAATCTATCATCACGTATTGACCGTCTTCCCGTTGGCAGAGCAGGGACCAGCAACCCTTATAGTTTTTCAATCCAAGCGGAGCGACTCTCTCCCCATTGGGATCTTTGGCGTTATGTTGGCTCAAGTATATGATTTCCAGAAAATTATAATGCTCAATAGCTTGCATTATCATGGGAAGGAAGGCCTCTCCACCGCCCTTGACATGGGGCATGGAGATGGCATGGAGCGCATTCCCTGTCGATACGATCCTACTCAAATTGAGCACCCCGATCAACTGCGCTACGATAGATGAATTACCCTCATTGATAGCAATATAGTAGCGATTGGAACTTTTCCGGCATTTGATATAGACATTGAACGATTCTCGGATTTCGTTCCGATGGTTGTGGAATGAGCGCAATGGATATTCCGCCCCTTTGGAAAGCGGGGACAGCTTCCATCTGTCGCGGATTTCTTCAAAGGAAAGTCCTTCGGAACCGGCCTGGTAGAGTGTGTTAAGGAGCCAAATGCTGCGGTCAATAGAGGATTTGTTCATTGTTTGGGAGATTATGATGGTTATTTGAGCAAGTATTGTCCGTGAAATTGTTCTATTTTGTGCCACATCTGCACGCGGTTGCTTCCCATCACGTTGTGCTCATGGGTCGTATAGGGGAAGTAGTTGATTTGGACATCGTCGAGTACAGACTGATGGAGGAGTTCCAGACTATGTTGCTGGACGACGGTATTGTCTTGCTGTCCGTGCATGATGAGCAGCGGGCATTTCAGTTTGTAAATCTTGTTGATAATGTTGGCGTGCTCATACCCATCGGGGTTTTCCTGCGGGGTGTCCATATAGCGTTCGCCATACATGATTTCGTACCACTCCCAATTGACCACCGGTCCGCCGCAAGTGGCTGATGCGAAGATGTCGGGGTGTTCGGTCACCATGGTGAGGGTCATGAAGCCGCCGAAGCTCCAGCCGTCGATGCCCATGCGTTTCTTGTCGATGAAGGGCAGGGAATGCAGGTAGTTGATGCCGACCATTTGGTCTTCACTCTCCAACACGCCCAGTTGACGGTGGATGCACTTCTCGAATTCGGCGCCGCGGTTGCTGGTGCCGCGGTTGTCAAGCACAAAGATGACGTATCCCTTCTGTGCCATGTAGTTAAGGAAGACGCCCGCCGTCATGAAAGTGTTGGTGACCAGTTGGGAGTGCGGACCGCCATAGACATAGACCAAGCACGGATACTGCTCGTTCTTGTTGAAGTGCGGTGGGAAAATCATCTCGCAATAGAGATCGTCTCCATGACTGTTCTTGAGGGAGAAGATGGTATCGCGACCCAATTCGACGTCGCCGTAAGGATTCTTGACGGTTTGGATCAGACGTTGATATTTGCCATCGGTGCTGCCGGCGTAGATTTCCATCGGAGTGTGCAAATTGCTGAAATAGTCGAAGAAGCAACTCTTGTCATCCGACATCATGATGGTGTGCGTTCCCGACTTGGGGGTGAGGTTGGTCAGTTTGCCGGAGGCGATGTTGACTGAATAAAGATATTGATCGACCGGGCAGTCCTTGTTGGTCATGAACAAGATGTTCTGTTCGGAAGCGTCCAGCCCGAAGTCGCTGATAACGGGCCAGTTGCCTTTCGTAATCTGTTTCACCAATTTGCCATCAAAGGTATAGAGGTAAAAGTGGTTCCAGCCGTCGCGGTCGCTTTGGTATATGAAGTTCCCGTTTTTCAGGAAAAGGATTCTATGCAACGGTTCCACGTAGCGGGCATCCTGCTCTTCGATCAACACGGCCAATTTCTTGCCCGTGGCAACATCATAACGAATAAGTTTGGAATGGTTTTGCTCCCGATTCAAGTGCGTGATATAGAGATATTTCTCATCGGGAGAGAAGGTCACATTGGTCAAAAACTCTCCGTCAGCGGGGTCAGTTTGGATGTAGTGATAGTCGCACTTTTTCTGTTGGAAGGATTTCCGGGCATCGAAGATGCCGACTTTCACCTGATGGCTAGTGCGCCCGGCCATGGGGTATTTGATGTTCTTGAAGTAGGCGATGTGGGATGCGCCTTCTCCCTCGCTCGTCTGGAGCAGCGGGTAGTCCTCCACCATGGACTGGTCCATGCGGTAGAAGGCGATATAGTTGCTGTTGGGAGAGAAGTACCACCCCTCTTCGATGCCCCATTCGCTGCGGTGGACAGGTTCGCCGAAGACGACATCCTTTGCCGTGTCAGGACAGAGAATGATCTGTGCGGAAGAAGGATTGCGCATATCATTGACATAAAATCCGTTAGCTTTTTCTCTGGTATAGATGTAAAGAGCATTGTTGGCATCCTGGTCCACGACTTCAATGCCGCTGGTAGGATCCGGAAGGAAAGAGAACTTCTTGGCAGCCACGTCGCAGTTGATATAGCCCTCTTTTTCATTCGGCAGGATGGCATAGATGGCGAGGTGGTCCTTATCTTTCCACTGCCATGCGGTGGATATTCTTCCCCCTGCACTGGAAAAATCGGCTTTTGTCGCACCTTTCTTATCCATCGCAAATTCGCAGATTTGATCGTAAGTGAGCAGGACGCTCTCCTTGCCGTTTTTCAGATCCACGACCTTGATGGCAGAGTTCTCACTGTCATAGTAAGTATATTGAAGTGTTTGCGGACGCCAGGAGAGGGAACGCACTCTGTCATAGCGATATTTACCCGTGAAAACACCCTGTAGGTCAATGGTTGTAGATTGACAAAAGGCACAGCTTGCTGCCAGGAACAGGAAAAGAAATAAGAAAGTTTTTTTCATAGTTTCAGAACATTTTTACAAGCTGCAAATTTACGTTAAAATATTGAATATAGCGTGGGTGTTCAAAAAACTTGCCTCAGGGGTCTCGCAGGCACCGCACTGGCACCTTCGCATCCCGCGCATGTGACAAACGTTGAAGGCCACTATGGCTAGTCGTACTGCAACGCAGGAACATCGGTAGAAGCGAAGAATCCGCGTCGGACACCCAAAAATCAGCCCGTCCCACTCTTAAAACCATGGAGAGTTCCGTATAATTCAAGTAATCTGGTGGCGTCGCACTACATATTGCAGAGACCATGTACGTAATGGGAGTGCTGGACCCTATATTACTGTTGGACGGCACTGGGGCTGGAGTGATAACCATCGTCGGATCATAGTCGTGCACCGACCATTCCACCATCACGCAGCACTCCTCCCAGGTAGGAATGTGCCATCCTTGTGGACAGATTCCTCTTCTTGGATTTGCTACCGCGTATGCGTATAAGGAGTTGGTATCCACGGCGGCGGCTCTGGTATAAAAAAATCCCTCGTATGGAAGTTCTGCGGTGTTCACCACATTGTCTTTATAACCGGCTTTCATGAACGAACTGGACGAATTGAGCAAGTCAAAACCGGACGGGGTGAATCTTGCGCGCAGATTCTGTCGCATCCAACATTGGGAGCCGAGTTGCTTGATGGCATACCAGTTGCCTTCTTCATCAGCCACGGAATCCAAGATCCACATCTCGCCATCCCAATGGGCGCTTTCGTTGGGCAATGGTGGTCCAGACAACGCACACGTACGGAACTTGTTTCCAAAATACACCTCTTTTTTATGAACACATCCATATCTGTCCGTAACGTTAAGCAGATAAGTGCCTGTAGGCAACACCGCAGGGTTGTCCGCAGAAACCGGTTCCTCCGCAAGCGTTTCCCATCGCAGGGTTGCCTCCCCCTGAGTCACGTTCACCGTCACCTCGTTAAGCCACTCTCTCTCACACAGGTAGTACTTCACGGGTGATCTGGCCGAACCACTCCCTGTCGCATTGAACTCAGGCGACCATATCGTATCCCCATCATAGTATGCGTATGCCCTCAGCCGGATTGTGTAGGGTTCGAAAATGAGAACTCGATAAGCGCTGTCATTAACCGCCTCACCGTTGAGGTTACACTGCCACCCTATCCGAAAAGAATCACGTCGGGCATCCGTCCCCGTCATGTGAACCCTATAGTTGATCCACTTCCCCGTGTCAGGATTGCAGGGGAAGGTTAAAAAGGGATCATCCATAGAGACCTCAAGTCGAAGATCCGTCTTTGTCCACGTGGACGCCATAGCCGTATCGGCATTATGGTCGTTATGAAGTATGGCACGGAAGTAGTACAGAGTCCCCGGCATAAGGTTGGTGAATTGTGCCCGTGGCAGGTAATTGTTCGTCGGGGAAATATTCTGGCAGGAGACCAGATCCGTGAAATCCGCATCTTGGTAGGCGCAAATGGTCCCGCTCACCGTTCCACCCCCATTGGACTCGATGACCGCTTCCGCAGTAATGCTATTCGTATTGACGACTGGGGTATTGAGTTCCCTCAAAACCAATTCCCCTACGGGGGTGCGCAAGGGCACCGAGCCCCCGTATGATGTACCGGATCCATTGCGCGCGTATGCCCTTACATAATATTGTGTGTTGTTGTTCAACCCCGTCTTCTCCGCACTAAATGCACCGCTCCCCGCACCCGCCAAGACACGTGTGTTTGTGGAAAAACTACTATTGGTCGATATTTCGAATCCTCTTTCCAACACTTCCTGCCATCCATCGAAGACAACGTTGGCATACAGCATGGCACGCTGTCCTGTCACAAGGTCGGGAACCACAGAGTCCGTATGGACGAGCGGAGCATAGTACAAGATGTGCCCATTCGAATTGAGACGTGGATACTCCTGCGATTGGCCGTAATGGTCAACAAACGGAATGTCCTGTGCGGCGCTGCTACCTTCCCACCCCACCCCTACTGGCTGAGCTTCCATTGCCATAGTGACAATCGCAAGAAATAATATAAGTAGTATTTTTTTGTTCATGGCCTAATTCTGGTAGAAGTAGTATAATTGGATGCGGTCGCCACTCACCAGTGGCTTGTTGCCATTGTTGGCTGGGCGATAGGTCAACGTCTTGTTGGTTATACTAAAACAGGAAGTGCTGACACACACGCCATTGATATACATCAAGACAGTACGGCCATTCATGGGCGTAAAAGAGAGGTCGAAATTGGAAGAGGGAGATGCCGGAACCGTAAATTCGTCAACGAAACTTCGGATGGAGAGTAGATCGGCGAGGGTGTTTTGCAGGTCGGTCAATGCGACTGTCAGATCAGTTTGGGTGACGTACGGGGCAAGTGCATCCTGCATTTGCTGCTGTGTGAACGTGCTGTTGTTGAACTCTTCCCGCGTGAGGTAAGGTTGTAGAGAGTCATGCAGTGTCGCTGGCGTGATGATGTTCTGCAGTGCGGCATCCAGCGAGTCGGACAACTCCCCGCGCTGCAGGAACAGCGCCAGCGTGTCGCGCAGGTGCGCCCGCGGCTCGTAGCGGGCGAGCGAGTCCGTCAGCGCCGCCGTCGTCACGATGTCAACATCTCCCAACTGCTCCTCGATGGCGGCAAGCGAGATGTGGTCGGCATAATAGGCGTATGGTGCTGCCGTGACACGGCAAGTGTCCGTAGCCGTGTAACCGCCGGCCAATGTGAGGGTGGTCGTCATATAGGCATGACTCCAGACGACGGCGAGGATATCGCCCGCCGGAGAATTCCCTTCTCCTATCAACATACTGATCAGTCCGTTGGAGTTGCTGGTAACTTGATGTTGCTCCATATAAATTGCCGAACCGGAAGGAGCGTCATTGTACAAAGCGACTTGCACGGAGATCTCCTCATTGACTACCAATTCGTTATGCTGGTTTCTCACCACTGCTTGATAGGAGAATACAGGTGGATTCTGAGCGGCCGAGGTAGTCCAAAGGGCCACAAGCATCAACATTTCAAACAAATTTCTCATGAGTATTGGTTTTGCAGGTTATTAGTCTTTGATACATCTGATACTGAGTCCGTTCCTCTTTGGACTTATTTTAATTTCCATATCGGAGCAGAGGTTGGGGAGGTTTCCCATCATCGCTCGACTGGAGTTTTCCTCGGCGGCGATCCACCATCGGCCCAAGGTGCGTAACGATTCGAAGGACGTCGTAGATGCGGCATAATAACCACCAGGCATACCAGAGAACCCGCTGCTGTTGTCGCCAGGGACAAGCCACTCCTCCGGTGTCTTTAGTTCATGGGCGGCAAAGAGGGACACAGAGGACATTTCAGCGAGGGTGGGCAGGTGCCATCCCGCGGGACAGGCCCCCTGCACCTCGCCGTCAGCATTGGTAGAAGGGCTGGCTATGCTCCCCTCCGGCAAGTTCACCGCAGAATACCAACTGTATAGTCTGCCGTATGATTCCCAATTGAAAAGAGTGTCGGCCCCGTCAATATAGACGAGTGCGATTGCTATGGAATCGCCATCGGGGTAGTGTGTAGAGCGCAGATTATCTTTCATCCAACAATTGGCGCCGACACGTATGGTTGCATAAACATTACTGTCTCTGTCCATGACAGATAGGTCATCACCGCAAGGCGGAAAATGTACGACTGCGTTTTGTGTGCACAGCAAGGTATCGCTACTTGTTGCTACCGACCAATGAATTGTTTGCAAAGTCCCTACGGTCAAGGTAGCGGGGGCATCCGAGAAAACTACCAATTCAGATGCGGACGGGGTCAGTTGCGGTGATGTCAAAACCAGCGGTACATTTTCAACGCCATAGGCGGCTGTATCATTATAGTCGTCAGGACAAGTGACGGTGTAGGTCATTCGAGCGACAATGCTGTCGCATCCGTATTGTGAGTGCAATGTATCAACATGAAGCCCCGTCAAACTTTCGTGAATCTCGCCGACGTGTGCCAACAGGGTATCCGAGGTCACCCACCGAGGATGTACTTGCAAGGTGAGATTGACAACACTATCGTAATGCAAGGAAGCAGCATGAAAGTAACGCTGCATGTGGTATTCTCCCGGCAACAGGGTATCTCCATATTCAAAACCGAAATTCAAGTACGGGTATCCCTCACAATATTCATCAACAATCTGTGTACTAATAAGATATCCCTGCTCTACACCTTCCGAAACAGCCAAACTCGCAGCAAACTGCCGGTAAAAAACCTGCCCGGAAGTATATGAACTGTTACCTATATTCCCATGCAAAGCAGAGAAGCCCGTTTGTCCTGCGCTCTTTCCAACGATAAAGACCCATAGTAGAGTCGTAGTCACAATCTGCCAGAGCCATTGTACCTGACAAAGTTGGGATGTGGATGCTCTCTTGTTTGTTTTTTTGTACCTTCTCATAGCAAATGCAGTTATGTTTGAGTGCCTGTCTGAAAGCATTGCAAAGATACATATACAAAACAAAAACAACTCCTATGTTAATAAAAATATTTAAATTTCCACAAACGGCTAAAAACCAACAAAATATAACTAATTTTCACGATTAAACTTATTAACTATGCTGAATTTTAGCATAATTATTTTCAAAATTTTGTCATGAAATCACGGTAAAACAAAAAAATAGCAGATCGCCGACAATACGGAGAATCTGCCATATTTTGGTTTAATATCTGTTAACACATCATTTCCTGGAGGTCCTTCATAACGCGCGAAGCCAACGTTTCGGCATATTGTTCGGACTCTCCTTCGGCATATACACGAATGATGGGTTCAGTGTTGGAAGTGCGCAAATGGACCCAACCCTCAGCAAAGTCAATCTTCACGCCATCAATGGTATTCACCTCCTCAGAAGCATACTTATCTGCCATCTTTTTCAAAATCACCGGCACATTCATTCCCGGACGGAGTTCTATTTTATTTTTGGAAATCACATACTTAGGATAAAGAGAACGGATTTCGCTGCACTTTTTTCCGCTTTTGGCCATGTAGGTCAGGAAAAGGGCGATGCCCACCAGCGCGTCGCGTCCATAATGCAGTTCAGGGTAGATCACTCCGCCATTGCCTTCGCCGCCAATGACCGCATCAGTCGCTTTCATCTTCTCCACGACATTCACCTCCCCTACCGCAGCAGCATTATAACTAACTCCATATCTTTTACTTACATCACGCAATGCACGGGTTGAAGAAAGATTGGAAACCGTATTTCCGGGCGTGTGTTGCAAAATGTAGTCGGCAACGGACACCAAAGTGTACTCCTCGCCGAACATACTACCGTCTTCGTTGAGCAACGCCAACCTATCTACGTCAGGATCAACAACAAAGCCGACATCAAACTTGCCATTCGCCATCATTTCCGAAATGTCATGGAGATGTTGTGGCAACGGCTCCGGATTGTGGGCAAAGCGTCCCGTCGGCTCGCTGTTCAAGACTTCAACTTTCTGTACACCAAGACGTTTCAACAACATCGGTAACGCGATTCCACCTGTCGAATTTACACAGTCAAGGGCAACGGACAGATGAGCCGCTCGAATGGCATCCACATCCACCAATTTTAAACCCAAAATCTTGTCGATATGGTCGGAAATAGCATTTTCGTAGCAACGGTAGCTTCCCAAATGTTCTACATCCGCATAGGTAAATTCTTGTTTTTCAATAATTTCCAATATTTTTGCACCATCAGCAGCAGAGATGAACTCGCCTTGCGCATTTAATAGTTTCAAGGCGTTCCACTGCATCGGGTTATGGCTGGCCGTCAAGATGATACCGCCATCAGCATGTTGCTGGATCACAGCCATTTCCGTGGTCGGAGTCGTCGTCAGACCAATATCGGTCACATTCACCCCCAATGCTTGTAACGTACTGCAAGTCAAGTCACTGACAATTTTCCCGGAGATACGGGCATCACGTCCAACGATAATGGAGAGCGGACGCTCATCTTTTTTTAGAAAAGTAATGAATGCAGAGACAAACTGCACGATGTCGATAGGAGTAAGATTGTCCCCTACCCTACCGCCAATGGTTCCGCGGATTCCTGAAATAGATTTGATAAGTGCCATAGTTACTGATTGTTATCGTTTGAGTTATTTAACTTGATTTCAATTCCCACTTGCAACTGAAAGACAAAAATACCCTTTTTGAAGTCGCATTCCACCTCCGGTCGGTTGGTTTTGGCCGCAACGGGAATCAAGTAAGTCGGAAGAAGCCCGACTCCGATTCTGATGACCTTTCCCAACTGTGCTTGAATTTGGGCAATGGCACCGATACCGATCATCTGTCCACGATGCGCCACCATGGAATAACCGGTTTGGGTTGTCGTATCTGCTTGATTCGTAACGATTTTCCTTAAAAAATTGTAGGAAACATCACCGCCAAGACGAAGATGGAAAAAATTGCCCAACGGACGGGTATAAAGCGCGGAAACCCCGCCTTTGAACTTGGCGAATTTGTATGAAATGCCTGTGTAGTCAACCTCTTCCCTGTGCCCTGCATAATCGAAATTGATCTGAAAATCAAGATGTTCCTTCCAGCCATCTATGATGAATGACCCGCCGGCGCCCATACCCTTGGTCACCACGGCATCATTGGAAAACTCCTTGTTGAAACGCAATTCCAAACGCTGCGCATCAACAGCCAAAATGCACAGTAAGATACTGAATACCAATACTATTTTTTTCATAAAAGGAATGGTTATACTTGCAGGAAAATGTCCTGGAACTGATGAATCCCCTTGTTTTTGACTAACCAACGGGCCGCACGGACAGCCCCCTGCGCAAATATCGCACGGTTGTACGCCTTGTGGCAGAGGATGATACAATCATCGTCGGATTGGTACCTTACCGCATGGGTGCCTGTTTCTTCTCCGAAACGGTGGGCGACGATATTGATGGATGCGGCGTCACTGTCATCTTCCAACGTCCACTCTTTCTTTCTATCTAATTGATTCAGAATAATATTCGCGATGGTGATGGCCGTACCGCTCGGGGCATCCTTTTTCGTGGCATGATGCGTCTCCTCAATCATGACATCGTATTGCTCCTGATTGTTCATCAACTGGGCCATCATCTCATTGATTTTGAAGAACATATTGGCACCGATGGAGAAATTGGAACCATATACCATCGCATTGGAAGTGCGTGCGCACTGATCCAGCATATCTTTTTCAACATTGGTCCAACCCGTTGTCCCACAGACAACTGGGATTCCCGCATTGAAACAGCGGGAGAGGTTCTTGACCACTGTGCCGGGCGTGGAAAACTCAATGGCGACATCGCTGCCCAGAAAGGCCTCGTTTTGGGCCTTCCAGTCATCCTCATTGTCGATTTTGGCTACAATGTTCATCCCTTCGCGAATGACGACCTTCTCTATCTCCTTGCCCATCTTGCCATAACCGAGAATTGAAACTTTTATCATAGTGCTATATATTATATTGTAGAATCATTTGAGCTCAAGCAGGACCACGTTCTCCACGTGCTGCGTGTGGGGGAACATATCTACCGGCTGGATTTTCAAGATGTTATATCGTTCCGTTAACAAGGTCAAGTCGCGGGCCTGGGTGGCCGGATTACAACTGACATAGACGATCCGTTTCGGCGACGCAAGTAACAGTTGATCAACGACATCAGGGTGCATTCCATTGCGAGGCGGGTCAGTGACGACGATATCCGGCATGCCGTGCATCCGGATGAAATCCGCGGTCAAAACCTTGGCCATGTCGCCCGCATAAAATTCCGTATTTTCAATATGATTGATCTCGGAATTGACCTTGGCATCCTCAATGGCCGATTCAACATACTCTATTCCAACCACTTTCTTGGCATCTCGGGCCAAAAAATTGGCAATGGTGCCCGTACCCGTATAGAGGTCGTAAACGACATCATCGGCCGAAACCGCAGCAAACTCCTTGGCCACGCTGTAAAGTCGGTAGGCCTGTTGGCTGTTGGTCTGATAGAAGGAAGCCGGCCCCACCTTGAAGTCCAAATCACCCATCCGCTCCATCATGAAATCCTTGCCTTTGTATGTATGAAACTCCAGGTCGGAAATGCTGTCATTCAACTTCTGGTTGATGACATATTGCAGGGAAGTGATCTCCGGAAATTGTTCAGCGATGAAATCCAGCAGCCCTATTACCTGTTCATTGTAATCCGTAGCCACAAGAATGACCATCATCTCTCCCGTTGAAGACATGCGTATGATCAAGTTGCGGAGCAGCCCCTCATGGTTGCGCAGATTCTGAAAAGGAATGTCATGTTGGATGGCAAAATCCTGGACGGCGCGACGCAGGCGGTTGCTGGGTTCTGGCTGAAGATGACACTCGTTGATACCCAACACCTTGTCGAAACGCGAAGGAACATGAAATCCCAACCCTCTGATTTCTATTTCTTTACCCTCCTGTTGGGCCTGCATATCCTCAATGGAGAGCCAACGCTGGTGGGTGAAAGTATATTCCAACTTGTTGCGGTAGCCATACTGTTTTTCGGATGCCAATATCGGCTGCGGAGCTGGAAAATCGAAGTGTCCGAGATGCTGGAAATTATCAATGACCTGCTTCTGTTTATAGAATAGTTGTTGTTGATAATCAAGCATTTGCCATTTACACCCCCCACATGTTCCAAAGTGTTTGCAACAGGGTTCCACCCGATATGGCGATGGGGTGACGATGCGCTGGCAACGAGCATTGGCATAATTCTTTTTCTTCTTGAAAACTAGGGCATCGACGATATCTCCGGGCACGGCACCTTCGACAAAAACCGTCAGTCCATCGTGCTTGGCCACTGCTTTTCCTTCGGCACCTGCATCTATAATCTCAAGATTTTCAATAATATACTGTTTGAATTTCATGCCTACGCGCCCTCTTTTTAATCAAATTTGACCTTGCTCCAACGTAAACAGCCCAACAACCACTTCGGCAACGGTTTGGCAGGATCCCGTTTACGCAAATCCAAAAACCATCCTAACTTCTTCACAATCGGTATTTTATATGCCTCAACAAACTCGATGAGCGTGCCGTCTGGATCTTCAATGTAGGTGAAATGGCCGGAAGCGTCGCCCATGTCGAATTGCACTCCGGCAGGGCAACTATCCACGGTGAAAGGATGTCCTTTTGAAATACAGAATTTCTCCAACTCTCTCATATTCACCACATCCATACAAAGTTGGATGAAGCCGGGGTCACCCCAATAGCGTCCCTCGAAAATCTTTTTCGGCTCACGATCCAAAGCGACCACCAACTCGATGTAACTCTTTCCAAATATCTCTGAGAAAGGCCCTTTGCGTGTTTCGCTGTGAGTGAGCAGAACGCGACGATAGGTCTCTTCGCTGCCGTCCATGAAGCCCCAATCATCGAAAACGCCCGTTTTGTCATACACAACTTGGTCATAACCAAGGATATCGCGATAGACGGTCAGCGATTTTTCGATGTCAGTGACCCCGATCATCACGCCGAAGGAACCGCCGGAAAGACGTTTCATGTCGCGATACACGTAACCATACTCCACTACTTGGAAGAAATTGCCCCACGGATCCTCAATCCAGAAGGTTTTTGTTCCGTCGGGTGCTTCTTCTACCGCACTGATATTATTGTACTTAGCACGAATTTCCTCATAAAAGGCCTGGACATCCCTGCATTTGATTTTCATGGCAAAAATGCCCAAATCGCCAATCTGGACCTGAAAAGGAATCGGCAGGGGCTTGCGCTCGGAATATTGCCAAATCTCGAAGCCGCCGCCGCCCTGCAGATTCACGGCCACACAGGCATGACGACGATGCGGCTGCCCGCCCGTATATGGGAGCATCCTCTCCGCCACCGTGTCATCTTCCAAAATGCGGATATTCATTTGGAACATCTCAGCATACCATTTCCAAGATTCGGTGAAATTCTCCGTACCGACTCCAACTTGTTGTATTCCAGAAATATAAAAAGGTTCCATATTAAATTAGGTAATAAAATTCGTTTTGAATGTAGCGGACTACATGGGTTTGATTTTGCGAGCGATCTTGGCGCACAGTCCGGGGAAGAAACGTTTGATGTAGGCCATCAGCAGTTCCGTGCTGCCCACTCGGATTTCGCGTTTCCGTTTATAAACCGCTCTAACAATCTGTTTTGCAGCTTTTTCCGGAGTAATACCCCCGGCTTGTCCCGCATCCATCTTGCCATGACGCTTTCCTCCCTTATCTAAGGCATACAGGGAAATATTGGTGCGCACACGACCGGGACAGACGAGCGTAACACGCACATTCTGAGCATAATTCTCCGCATGGACAGTCTCAAAGAAGCCATAAAGGGCGTGTTTGGCCGAACTGTATGCGCAACGGAGCGGGAATCCGAAGCAGCCCGCGATGCTCGTAGTGACGACAAATTGCCCGCCACCCGATTCCAACATCTTGGGCAACAACGTTTTAGTTATGATAACAGGAGCATAAAAGTCGATGTCAATGATCTTGCGGAACATCGACATGTCCGTATCGACCGTGGTAGTGCGCTGACTGATGCCCGCATTGTTGTACATCACGTCAATACGTCCAAAACGGTCCCACGCGGTCTCCATCAGGTCCGGCAGATTCTCCAAATCAGACAGGTCGTATGGAAATGTGGCCACTTCGGGAGCGCCGATGTTCAGGCACTGTTGCGATACCTCTGCCAACCTATCTTCCTCTAACGCAATCAACAACAAAGTGGCATTCTCCTCGGCAAACCGATAGGCAGTGGCCTCGCCGATGCCCGAAGAGGCGCCGGTGATACACACTACTTTGTCTTTAAATTTTCCCATAATATCCAAAAATAAAGATTGTGCAAAATTACGATTTTTATTGGATGTGCAAGCCACAATCTTGTTTGTAATTGCAACTATTTACAAACAAAGTGTTTGCAACGGAAATAAAAAAAGCGTAGGTCACCCTACGCTTTTCGAAAATCTGGAAAAAACCGATTACTTGGTGGCTTTGATGGCCTCCACAATCAGGTTGAAAGTGTTCTCGATATCGTTGTCCAAACCGACGGAGAAGCGGATAAGTCCCTCGCTCATACCCATTTCGCGTTGGAGGTCTTCCGGAACTTCGGAGGATGTGGACTTTCCGGAGTTGCTGAAGAGGGTCTTGAAGTAGCCCAAACTGACAGCGAGGTAACCCACGCCAAGTTCCTGCATCTTCTCCATGATGGCGCTGGCGCGGTCGGCGGTGCCCATGTCGATGGAAATCATGCCACCGTAACCGTAACCTTCGTTCATCATTTCAGTAAATAGTTTATAATCAGGATGTTCCGGCAAACCAGGATAGTTATACTTCAAACCAGTCTCTTTGAAACGTTTGGCCAGATACATCGCATTGGCACTGTGCTGTTTCATACGGATGTGCAAAGTGCTGAGGTTCTTGAGGATGCTGGTGGAACGCATCGGGTCGAGGACGGGGCCCAGCAGCATGGCGGTACCATCGTTGACGTCAATCAGGGAGTTGATGTAATCGGCTGAGCCACAGATGCAACCTGCCGTGCAATCGTTCTTGCCGTTGACGAATTTGGTCATGCTGTAGATGACGACATCGGCACCCAAACGGTAGGGGGAGAAAATCATCGGTGTGAACGTGTTGTCAACCAATAATTTAGCACCATGAGCGTGGGCAATCTTCGACAATTCGGGGATGTTGGCGATGCGCAGCAACGGGTTGTTCATCGTCTCCGTATATAAAACTTTAGTATTCGGACGGATGGCTTTCTTGACGGCCTCGAGGTCCTGGAAGTTCACGAAGGTGACATCCACGTTGAATTTCTTGAGGTAGTTATTCATGAAGGCGAAGGTGCCGCCGTAGGTAGTCATGCTGGAGACGATGTGGTCGCCCGACTTGACCTCATGAAGCAAAGCGCAGGTGATAGCGGCCATGCCGGAACCAGTAGCCCATGCCAACTCCGTGCCTTCCATTGCAGCCAAAGCGGTGCAAAGGGCCAGATTGCTGGGATTCCAATGTCTTGAATACAAGAACATTCCCTCGGTTTCACCATGGAAGGTGTCCGTCATCTCCTTGGCTTTGTTGAAAGTAAACGTGGCGCTGTCGCAAATCGCAGGATTGACACCGCGCTTGTCGCCCAGTGAACTGGAGAACTGAATGTTCGTTGCAGGATCAAATTTTTTCATCTTTATGTATTTTAAATTGTAATAAATGTGATTTTCGTTCCAAACGCCTCTTTTCCTTTGCGGGTGCAAAGTTACAACATATTTTGAGATTGCCCCATTTTTCTTCCAAAAAAATTGTGCTTCTAAAAAAACTGTGAAAAATAGTAGCAGAATCGTCTTTTTGATAAAATTATATTATATTGATAATCAGTTAAATAAGCATCAAAAATCAATTTCTTAAAAAAAGTTAATTCGTTTTAAAACCCTTGGAAATCGATAGGGTGCTATAGTATCTTTGCGGTGTTCACAAATGCTCCAACCACTAAAACCGATGCTATGAAACAAATTTGCATTTTTATCACACTCTGCCTCTTCGGCTATCTCACACCTGCTCAAAACAACTATCTCGACTATAAAAAAAGTCTTGACGATCAGACTGAGAAACTTGTCCTGCAAGAATATGAAAAAGTAAAATCCTATTTTTTAGAAGCTTACGGGCTGTATCCGACCATTCCACGAGGGGTTTTGGAAGCCGTGGCATTCTCCTACTCCCGTTTTCATCACCTGATTCCTGAGAAAGATCATGCTCCTGAGGGGGATATTCCTGCCACGTATGGCGTGATGGGGTTGACATTGGATGGGAAGGGCTACTTCCGAGATAACATGAAACTTATATCTCAACTATCTGGAACACAAATGGATAAAATCATACAATCCGCACGCGACAACATCCTTGCATACGCTTGTGCATACGCGGTGTTGCAAAAAGAATTAGGGATCTACAGCAACCACCTACCCGACCAGTTTCCCATTTTGGATGAACTGTCAGAACTGCCAAAGGAGTCCTCCTCCTTCAACGATTTCGTCCTTCAAAGCCAGCACTACGCCTACTGCCTTTTCATCAATGACGATTTCTATCGTGAGATGATAGATTGCTCGATTCCAAAGGTTGACACTGTGCAAGTTTTTGGCAGAATGTTGCCACTTTTGCACGCACCTTACCTCATTCTTCCGCTGCAGGAAATTCATCATAAAAATTTGAATAACAGTGTAATAGATTATAAAAAAGAGGATTTTAGGGATGAAAATACGGATTATTCCAATGCGATATGGAATCCTGCAGGTACGTGCAACTACTCCAGTCGGAACGGGCGGGACATCTCAGCCATCACTATCCACTATACGGATGGAACATACGCGGGATCCATCTCCTGGTTTCAGAACTGCACGTACAACGGCGTAGGATCAAGGGTTTCAGCGCATTACGTACTCCGATCCATTGACGGGCAGGTGACGCAGATGGTGCGCGAAACCGACAAGGCCTGGCACGTGGGCAACTGCAACCCCTACACCATCGGCATAGAGCACGAGGCCTACGGCGACGTCGCCAGTTTCTTCACCTCCGCCATGTATGAATCCTCCGCCGCCCTCACCCGCGACATCTGCGAGCGCAACGGAATCCCGCCTACCCGAATGTTCTACCGCGACACCCTCGACGACGGCACCGTTCTCAACTATGGCACCCACGACCTCGGCGGGGAAACCTCCTGCATCAAGATCAAAGGGCATCAGCACTTTCCCGGGCAGAGCCACACCGATCCGGGCAGATTCTGGAACTGGAATTACTACTTCAAACTCGTCAACCACGACACCCCCGTGGAGGAACTGCACACCTCCACAGGAACATTCACCGATTCCGGTGGAGAACAGGGCAACTACGGCAACGACGAACGGCGCATCGTCACTATACAAGTTCCTGATGCCGAGGATATTACACTTTCATTTTCCCAGTTCGATTTGGAAGACAATTACGATTTTCTCTGGATTTACGACGGAAACTCTGTCTTTGCACCATTGATCGGTCGGTGGAACACCACCTCTCCGAGAACCGTCACATCCTCGGGCAATGCCCTCACCATCGAGTTCCGCTCCGACTGCGCCACCACCGCCGCCGGCTGGATCGCTCAATGGAGTGCCCACCTTCCCATCACCGACAATCCCCCAACCACTGCCATCTTGCACGATGAGACGGACTGGGTGACAGAATCCTTCAACGTCAGTTTCGATGACAATGACGACCATGGTGTGGATTATCGTTTTTACCAGGTGATGGGCAACGACGGCATCCGATGGACAGCACAAGGGGCTCGCGGTTTCGCCTGCGACAACTTCGACGACTTCAACCCCCAAGTCTGGAACGTCCAGAGCGGGCAGTGGAGTGTCCTCAACCATCGACTGACACAAGCGGGCAGCGGACACGCTGTGATCTCCACCCCACTGAGAGGAGATTTGAGCGAGGCCTACCTATACGACTTTTACGCCGCTGTCGGCAACGGTGAGAACGAGGACTCCTATATGGAACTGATCCTCGGTGCCGATAGGATGAATCCCTTGCACAATGGATCCGCCTATTCCATCCGCATCCACCCAACATCTCAAAAAGCACTGATATACAGGTGGATAAATGGTGATATCGTGGCCACCGACAGCATAGGAGGGATCTCCACTGAGTCCAACATCAACCACCACTACCGCATCCTCCATGACCACGCCAACGGCATTCTGATACTGTATCGTGATTCTCAACGACTGCTCCAATGGCAAGATCCCGTCCCCCTCGCACACTGCGGAATGTATGCCATGCTGTCCACCTCGGGCTTGTCCGCCTCCTTCGACAACTGGCGCGTCTATCGCTCTCGTCTCCGAGAAATAGAGATCAACGTAGGCACTGGCGACATCAGCGACGCCCCTTGGGAAGCATCCAACGGCAACGCTGGAGCCAAAATCAAGTCCATCGTGATGGATGATGCCGGACAATTCTCACCTATTGTCGAAAAAAAAGTTAAAATCGACGTGAGCACACCGCTGCTTTCAGGAAATGTGGAACCCTTTTGGCCAATCCAAGAGTTGAGTACTACCACCCCCAGGCTAACATTGCGCTGGCCACAAGCCACAGACCCGAACTCCAACATCGCCTCTTACGAATACATCATCCATCCCAGCAATCAACCAAATACAATTATCCGAAGGGGAAGCACCCAAAGGACCGAAGTCTCCATTCCCGCCCCTATGGGAGAAAGAAGATCCTACATCGCACAGGTGCGGGCTTTCAACCAGGCAGGGCTCCCCTCTGGATACATCTTTTCCAGAATGTTCTCTTGTCCCTCGTCAAATAGAATGTCCGACAGCCCAACAAGACGTAACCTCGTGACCTCTGTGGCCCCCAACCCTGCTCACGACCGGTTTACCATCTTCGTCTCCGAAGTACATGAGAATCTAGAGAACACATCCGAAGCGACATCGCCGACAGACGAGGAACAGATGGCAGCAAGAGGAATAAGGGCTTGTATCTACGACGCTTACGGACGGAAAATCATGGAAAGAACATTAACCGACAGTTCTTTGGAAATCAATGCCAGCAACTGGTCGTCGGGAATGTACATCCTGCAACTCTATGCTGACGGAGAACGCATTGCCGTTGAAAAAATCTTCAAAGACTGAAACTAAGGGCGGGGGCCAAAGCGCTCCTGCTCCTTTTTCCGTTCCTTCTCGCTAAGCCATTCCGGAAAAGCGTATGGTTTGTCCTCCAAATTGAACTTCCCTTTATGTAAGCCATGCATCCCGTAATATCTTTTTTCCAACTCCGCCAAGTCCTTTTCGTAATCGCCCGTGGGATAGTAGGCAGGCAGGACACCGCCTCGCTTGGTTCTAAAATCGAGGTAGCCCGGCACAATGGGAACGCCGGCCTCGCATGCAATGAAATAAAATCCCTTTTTCCAATTCTTATTCAACGCGCGGGTGCCTTCAGGGGAAATCAGAAATGCAATCTCATCCTGCTCCTTGATATAGTTGGCCGCATATACCGGAAACTTCTTCACATGCTTGCGGTCAATGGGAATACCGCCACACCTGCGCAAAATCGGGCCCAACGGCCAGAAAAAAGCTTCCTTCTTGATCAACAACGACGCCTTGAACCCCATGGCACTAATCGCCATCACTCCTATTAAAAAATCATAATAACTGGTATGTGGAGCAAAAAGCAATACACACTTCTTCAACTCCGGCGGGAGGTTTACGCAGTCAATCTTATATCCTAAAACCTTGAGTATGAACGCATTGAATTTTCTCATAACTATTTTGTTTTCAACCTATTATTCATTGAATATCAACGTCGAACCATGCGAAGAGACGGAAACCGTAGCTTTCGCCCCCATCTTGAGCGCCACATTGTCGGCTCCATGCCCTGTCGGGAAGTGGAAACAGACAGGATAGTCGTGATCGGCACAACAACTGACGATGATCTCCTCAGCAGTTTGCCCAAAAGGATTGCTCGGATCGTTGTTGTGCATGTCCTCCATGCCACCAACGATCATGGCTGCCAGCCCATCCAACTTCCCGGACCGCTTCAAGGCCTGCATCATGCGGTCGATATGGTACAAATGCTCGTCGATGTCCTCGATGAAGAGAATCTTTCCGCGAGCATCGATATCCGAACAGGACCCCAGCAAGGAATAGAGGATGGAGAGGTTGCCACCCACCACTTCGCCCGTGGCCATACCAGGACGATTGAGCGGACTCGCAGGAATCGTATAGGCCAAGATCCCACCCGTAAGTGCCTGTATCATAGAACGGTGATTGAGACTCTCTACAGGGTCACCCGCCATCGACACCGGCATTGTGCAGTGCAAAGTACCGATACCCAATGTGTGTAGGTGCGAATGAAAGACCGTAACGTCACTGTAGCCGCAAATCCATTTGGGTTTCTGCAAAAAACGGGAGAAATCGAGTTTGTCGATGATTCTTACAGAGCCATAACCACCTCTGGCACACCAGATTGCACTGATTTCCGGATCATCCATCATGGACTGGAAATCCTCCGCACGCTCGTCATCGGTGCCCGCAAACTGGTAGTTCTTGGCAAACAAGTTCTTCCCCATCGCCACACGAAAGCCCTGGCCTTCCAAGAAGTCGATACCCGCCTTCAGTTCCTGCGGCGAAATCTTTCTAGCAGGCGCAACGATTCCAATGCAATCACCTGGTTTCAAATAGGGAGGAAAATGTACGGTATCACTCATATATCCAGTTTTTTGAAATTCCAACACCCAATAAATCACTGATTTACAACTCATTGGGTTATTGACGGAAACGTCAGCAAAAATAATAAAAATTTCGTGATGACAAAAAGCCCAAACTACGCATCCACATTGACCACCACATGCACATTGCGAAACTCCGTATGGGTACGGAAATCTGCCAAAATCCTGCGCAGAACATCCTTTTGCACAGCGAGTTGCGCATCCTTATCAAACTTCAGCCAGATGTCTTTCAGATAGTAGGTCTGCACGCGCGACACGAGCGGATATTCCGGCCCCAACACGCGATTGGCGAAACTTTGGCGCAGAGCAGTCGCCAACTCCTGGGAAGCACGGTTGAGCAAATGCTCATCCTGATGCTTCAACGTCAGTTTGATAAGACGGCAAACAGGCGGATAGAAAAACTGTTTCCTCTCCGCGATTTGAGTGTTGTACATGGCATTGAAATCATTGCTAACCACGTACTTGAGTGCAGGATGATTGGGTTGGTAACTCTGAATGACCACCGTACCCGGCACCTCCTTTCGGCCAGCGCGACCGCTCACCTGCGCCATCGTCTGGAATGCCCGCTCGAACGAACGGAAATCCGGGAAACTGATCAGGTTGTCGGCATTCAGCACGCCCACCACCGAAACGCGGTCGAAGTCCAACCCTTTGGTAACCATCTGTGTCCCGACCAAGATATCTGTTCGATGAGTTTCAAAATCCGAGATAATTTGTTGATATGCAGTCTTTTGGCGCGTGGTATCCAAGTCCATGCGCTGGATGACAGCGTTCGGGAAAATCTCCGCCAGTTGCTCCTCCACCTTCTCAGTGCCGAAGCCACGCATCTCGATGTCTAAGCTGTGGCAGGTCGGGCACTCGCGCGGCACCTCGATGGCATACCCACAATAGTGGCACTTCAGCAGATTCAGCCGTTTGTGGTAGGTGAGCGTTACATCACAATACTTGCAGGTGGGGGACGTCTGGCAGGAGTTGCAGTGCAGCCGTGGGGAGAACCCCCGACGGTTCTGGAAAAGAATCACCTGCTCGTGCCTGTCGAGAGCCGCCCCGATCTTTTCAATCAGAAAATTAGAAAACAGCCCGTTTACCTTCCGCTGTCGGACACTTTCGGCCATATCGACGACCCAGACATCGGGCAGGACACTTTTCGCATATCGCTGGTTCAGAAGTACATAACCAAACTTATTCTGCTTGACATTGAAAAAACTCTCCAACGAAGGCGTGGCCGTCCCCAGCAACGTCTTCGCCTGATGGAGATGTGACAGAATAATGGCACAGTCGCGGGCATGGTAGCGCGGCGCAGGATCCATCTGCTTGTAGGAAGAGTCATGCTCCTCATCCACGATAATAAGTCCTAAATTATTGAAAGGCAACAACAAAGCGGAACGGGCACCCAAAATCAATTGGTACTTGCCCGATGTGCTGCCGTATTTGTCATTGTTCAACACCCGCTCCCAAATCTCCACCCGCTCATACTCATTGAAACGGGAGTGATAGACCCCGACCTTATCCCCGAAATATTTTCGCAATCTATTGACAATCTGCGAAGTAAGCGCAATCTCCGGCAATAGGTACAACACCTGTTTTCCCGACTTCAAGACCTCGTCAATCAACTTGATGTAGATCTCCGTCTTGCCGCTGCCCGTCACGCCATGCAACAACACCGTAGGATGTTGCTCGAAAGAGCGCAAGATGCTGTCGTGCGCCGTCTGCTGCGCCTCCGAAAGTTCAATGGAAGCGGCATCCAATTGGGCGTCGTAATCCACCAACCGGCTGATTACCTCCTCGTGTTGTATGATGACCTGTTTTTCAATCAACTTTTGAAATGACGATTTTGAAATTCGCTCACTTTCAGTCAAATCCTTCTTTTTTATCCTTTGAGAAAAATTATTGACTATGCCATTTTTTTGCAGAATTGTAAGGAAAAACAGAATTACTTCGGCTTGTTTGGCGGTTCGTTTCGAACGTTCCAACTCATCCAGAAGGGCGTAAAGTTGCTTCTCGTCGTGGGCGTACGGCTCTGCCAAAGTGAGATAGGTCTCGTGTTTGGGTTTGTATGGGTCGCTGATCTCCTCCTCCGTCACAATCACCTGTTTTTCCACCAAAGTCTTGATAATCGGCAAGATTTTGGGCAAGTCAAGCGTGCGGGACAACTCGCTGACGACGGACTTTTTCTGGTTGGCGACCGTCTCCACAATGCGCAACTCATTCTCTGTCAGACCGGAAATATCGCCGTCGAAGTGGGGATGCAGAAGCACGCGCGTCTCGCCGGCCAATTTGAGCGCGGACGGCAGCGCACAGGCCATCACCTCGCCCAAAGTACAGAGATAGTAGTCGGCAATCCACTGCCACAGTTTGAACTGCCGCTCTGAAACAATCGGTTCGCGGTCGATGACATCCACAATGTATTTGATGTTAACCTGCTGTGGCACATTCTGATGCATCTTCACTACCAATCCGGAACGCAACTTGTTCTTACCGAAGGGGACCACCACGCGCATGCCAAAATCCAGCATACCATTCAGGGCCTGCGGCACTCGGTATGTGAAAGTTCCTGGCAGGGGAAGCGGGAGCAAAATGTCGGCAAAATAGGTCTGCATTTCCTTCATATTTCGTGGATGCGGATTCATTTTTTCAGTTTGCAAAAGTACGATTTATTGCAACAGATTTCTTTCAATAAAAGAAAAAGATGTGTGAATTATGAAAAAATGCTGTACCTTTGCAGCGTCAAATTAAATCGTAAAAACTATGGAAAATCAAGAGAAAGCAACGATTGAACAGAAAGTTATCGCCGTCATCAACCAACTTCGCCCCTATTTGCAGGGCGACGGTGGCGACTTGGAATACGTGGAAATGACCGACGAAAATGTGGTGAAGGTGAAATTGCAGGGTGCCTGCGGTTCCTGCCCCCACGCCAAACTCACCCTCAAGCAGGGCGTCGAAGCCACCCTCAAAAAATATGTCCCGGAAGTAAAATCCGTGGAAGATGTAGTGTTGGGTTTCTAATTTCCTGATTATGAGCTTAAAATGTGGTATCATCGGTCTGACCAACTGCGGAAAGACCACGATGTTCAATTGCATCTCCAACACGAAGGCGGCCATCACCGACTTCGCCTATAGCACCAACAAGTCCAACATCGGTGTGTGCAACGTTCCTGACGATCGCCTGGCGAAGATCAACACCTTCATCGCGGCTGACAAGTTGATTTACGCCACCGTCGATGTGGTCGATGTACCCGGTTTGGCGAAGGGCGCCAGTCAGGGCGAAGGCATCGGCAACAGTTTCCTCGCCGACGTGCGCCAGTGCGACGCGCTCATCCACGTGCTGCGCTGCTTCGACAACGAGAACCTGCCCCATGTGGAAGGTTCCATCGACCCCGTACGCGACATCGAAATCGTGGAGTTTGAACTGCAAGTCAAGGACATGGAGCAGATCGACCGCAAGATCCAGAAGGTGGAGAAAGCCGCCAAGGTGGGCGACAAGAACGCCAAGCGCGATCTGGAGGTCTTGACCAAATACAAGCATCATCTGGAGAACTTCCAGAACGTGCGCACACTCGAGGTGACACCCGAAGAGAAGGCGGTCGTGGCCGACATGATGCTGCTCACCGACAAGCCGGTGCTCTTCGTCTGCAACGTCAACGACAACGCCATCGAGAACAACGCTTACGTGAACGCGGTGCGCGAGGCGTTGAAGGACCAGGACTGCGAGATCCTGACGATTGCCGGCAAACTGGAGTCGGAGATCGCGGAATTAGAGGACGAAGCCGACCGCATGGCCTTCCTCGAAGATGTCGGGCTGACCGAACCGGGCGTCAACAAAGTGATTCGCGCGGCCTATAAGTTGTTGAATCTCATCTCGTTCTTCACCGTAGGCGGCAAAGAGAACCGCGCTTGGACCATCCGCAAGGGACTCACCGCCCCGCAAGCCGCAGGCGTCATCCACAGCGACCTCGAACGCGGTTTCATCCGCGCCGAAGTCATCAAATACGACGACCTCGTCGCCCTCGGCTCCGAACTCAAATGCAAAGAGGCCGGCAAGATCGCCATCGAAGGCAAGAACTACATCGTGGAAGACGGCGACATCCTCCACATCCGCTTCAACGTGTAAACCCATCCGCCATGGCCCTCCGTCAGAGTTTGGAACAAAAACAGCAACAGCGTCTGTCCCAACGGCAGATTACGTTGACGCGGTTGATCGAAGCTAGTGGAGACGAATTGAACGAACTCATACACAAGGAGATAGAAGAAAATCCCGCCTTAGAAATCGACGGCAACGACGAGAACGACTTTTCCTCGGACAACCGCGACGAGGAGTGCGATACCGACGATCTCCCCGAAGAGGTCTCCATCGAGGAGGCACGCGAACGCAGCGAAACCACCCGCGAAGACGTTGACTTCGACAGCAACGCCGACGACTGGGAACCCAACGACTACAACTGGGAGGCCGCCAACGACCGCCTCGAACCGACCATCCCCACCACCCTCTCCTTTCGCGAAAACTTGGTGTTTCAGGTCAATTTTCTCAACATCACGGAAAAGGAGAACCTCATCGCCAAATACATCATCGGGTGCCTGAACGATGACGGGTATTTGGACAGCGACAGCAAATCCATCGCCAACCGACTGTTAATCAACGAGAACGTGGAGACCACCTCCGCCGAAGTGGAACAGGTGCTGGTTCAAATCGTGCAGAAACTCGACCCTGCCGGCATCGGCGCCCGCGACCTCCAAGAGTGCTTGTTGCTGCAAATCCGGGCCCTTCTCACCCCACACGACTCCCCTGCCCTACACCTTGCCGAACGGATCATCCAATACCATTTTGAACTTTTCACCACCAAAAGGTTTAGTCAAATCATTCGGAAAGAGAGAGTTACACAGCAGGACTTGGAGGATGCGCTCGCGGTCATCACCAACCTCAACCCCAAGCCCGGCGGCGGCTCCGAAGTCAACAACCAAGTCACGCCCGACTTCATCGTCACCATCGAAAACAACGAGCCCGTGCTGTCGATAGCCAACGCCTATCATCCGCGACTGCGCGTGAACCGCGAGTATGAGGAGATGCTCGCCCACCTCACCAGCAAACGCAACGCCGAGGCCAAGAAATTCATTCGCGACAATATCGACAAGGCCAAACTCTTCATTGAGTTGCTGCCCGAAAGGGAAAGGACGATGTATTTGGTAATGAACGAGATCATAAGATATCAGAAGGCCTACTTTCTTTCCGGAAACCCCAAAGACCTGCGGCCCATGGTACTCAAGGACATCGGGGAAAAGACCCATTTGGACATCTCCACCATGTCGCGTGTCACCTCGCACCGATATGCCCTCACCCCTTTCGGCACCATCCTGCTCAAAAGTCTCTTTTCCGAAGGCGTAGGCGGCGAAAGTGAGGAGGAGAACGTGTCCGCATTGGTCGTGCGTGAAGAGTTGAAGGAGTTGATCGAATCGGAAGACAAGAAGCATCCCTACACCGACGAAAGACTCGCACAACTACTTAAGGAAAAGGGATTTAACATCTCGCGACGCACGGTGGTCAAATACCGCGAACAGTTGAATATCGGCAATTCCAACCAACGAAAAACCCGATAGATGGAGTGGACAAAACGCACCGAACTGCTTTTAGGAGCCGACGGGCTCGACAAGTTGAAACACGCGCACGTGTTAGTGGTCGGCTTGGGCGGTGTGGGCGCGTATGCGGCGGAAAGTCTCTGCCGCGCCGGCATCGGGGAGATGACCTTGGTGGATGCCGACTGCGTGGATGACACCAACCGCAACCGCCAGTTGCTGGCCCTCACCACTACTGTAGGCCGTCCCAAAACGGCGGTGATGGCGGAGCGGCTGCTGCAAATCAACCCCGACATCAAACTGCATTGCGTGCAGGAGTTCCTACGCGACGACCGCACCATCGAACTGTTGAAAGAAGCAGACTATCAATATGTTGTGGATGCCATCGACACGCTTTCACCCAAGGTCTTCCTGCTTTTCCATGCGGTGCAGCAAGGGCTTCGCGTGGTGTCGGCGATGGGTGCAGGCGGAAAACTCGACCCGACGCAGGTGCAAGTCACCGACATCGCCAAAAGTTATCACTGCCGGCTGGCACACATCGTGCGCAAGTACCTGCACCGGCTGGGGGTGCGCACGGGCTTCAAGGCCGTCTTCTCGCCGGAGCCGGTGCGCGAGGGCAGCGTCCGCATCGAATCCACCACCGAAACCAACAAACTCTCCACCGTCGGCACCATATCTTATATGCCCGCCATCTTCGGTCTCGTGGCCGCCAGCGTCGTCATCCGCGACCTGATGGATGAACAATAAAACGCTTCCATCTTCCTTTTTTTCCCATAATTCATTGAAAATGATGGAAGATGTTCCTCTTTTTCAACCACTTCCAACCTCCACTCCTTTATTTTAATCATTTATAAATTAGATATTTACAGAAAAAAGAAAAAAAATTGAGGAGATTCGGTACATCTATTAAAAAATCATGTATTTTTGCAGTCTCAAAATGTCCAATGGTGTAACGGTAGCACTACAGTTTTTGGTACTGTCTGTCTTGGTTCGAATCCAGGTTGGACAACAATCTAAAAAACTCTCACTGGCTCTAAGTGGGAGTTTTTATTTTATAACAAACGAACAAACAACAACAAACAAAAGCAATAAAAATGGAAGAACGCTTAAATTTGATTGAAACCTTTGCAGAGTTCAAAGATTTCAAAAATATCGACAGGGAGACGCTGATGCGTATCTTGATAGATATTTTCCGTGCCGTACTGACAAAGAAATACGGGGCAGACGCCAACTTCGACGTCATCGTGAACGTTGACCGTGGAGACTTGGAGATCCAACGTTACCGTGAGATTGTGGAAGACGGTGAGGTGGAGAACGAGTTCACCCAGATCGCGCTCTCGGACGCTATCAAGATCGAGCCCGACTTCGAGGTCGGAGAAGAGGTGATGGAGACCATCCGTCTGGAGGACTTCCAGCGCCGCGAGATTTTGGCCTTGCGTCAGAACCTCATCTCCAAGATCATGGAGTACGAAAAGGACCTCATCTATAAGAAATACGAGAACCGCATCGGCGAACTGGTCACCGGCGAGGTGACGCAGGTGTGGCGCAAGGAGATCCTGGTGGCCGACGAAGAGGGCGTGGAATTAGTGCTGCCGAAGAGCGAGCAGATTCCCGCCGACCATTACAAGAAGGGCGACAATCTGTCGGCCGTGGTCGAGCGTGTCGAGATCATCTCCTCCACCCCGCGCATCACCATCTCCCGTACCTCCCCGCGTTTCTTGGAACGCCTCATGGAAAATGAGATTCCCGAAGTCTATGACGGGCTCATTTCCATCCGCAATGTGGTCCGCTCCCCTGGTGAAAGAGCCAAGGTTTTGGTGGAGTCCTACGACGACCGCATCGACCCCGTCGGCGCCTGCGTCGGTCTGAAGGGCAGCCGTATCCACGGCATCATCCGCGAACTGCGCAACGAGAACATCGACATCATCAACTACACCTCCAATCCGAAGTTGTTGATCACCAGAGCACTCAGCCCTGCCAAGATCACTTCTATCGAACTCGACGAGGAGGCCAAGATGGCCAATGTCTATATGAAACCCGACCAGGTCTCCCTCGCCATCGGCAAGGGCGGTTACAACATCAAACTCGCCGGCAAGCTCTCCGGCTACGAGATCGACGTGTTCCGCGACGACATCACCGAGGAGGACGATGTTGACCTGCAGGAGTTCAACGACGTGTTCGACCAGTGGGTCATCGACGCCTTCAAGAAGATCGGTTGCGACACCGCCAAGAGCGTGTTGAAACTCGACCGCGATGAGTTGATCCAGCGCACCGACTTGGAGGAGGAGACCGTTGACGATGTCATCGCCGCCGTCAAGGAGGAGTTGGAGATCGAGGATGAGCCGGCGGCCACCGAGACGCCCGCACCTGCAGCCGAAGCCCCCGCGGAACCCGCTGCGGAGGAGCCGGCGACGGAAGCCGGGAACTAATCCCCCCCCTGTGAAGTTGGTCCGTGGGTTTTCAAATATTAAAACTAATTTTTTACTATGGGTGAAGAAAAAGAAAAGAAAATACCGAGATTAGGCGCGGCCGCGAAGGAGTTCAACGTCGCCACGGGATCCATTGTGGAACTTCTGCAAAAGGCGAACATGCCCATTGAAGACAACCGCAACGCCAAACTCACGCCCGAGATGTATGAGTTGCTGGTAAAGAAGTTAAGTGGCGAGAAGAAGGTCAAGGAGGATTCCCAGAAGTTGGACATGGACTTTACCTACAACAAGCCCGGCGCCAACAAGACCGAACCCGAGAGCCGTCCAAAGCCGGTGGAAGAGGAACCCGAGGTGATTCTAATCAAGGGAAACACCATCGAAAAAGAGGAGGTGAAGATCGAAGTCAACAAGCCCAAAGTGGTGGGCAAGATCGACCTGACACCGAAGACTCCGTCCGCCACGGGAAAGGCCAAGACGACCAAGAAAGCGGAGCCGAAAGCGGAACCCCAGCCCGAAGTCGTGCCGGAGCCGCAGCCGGAACCGCAGCCCCTGTCGAAGGAGCCGGAACAGCCCCAGGAGGCCGAGGCGCCCAAGAAGGAGGCCAAGCCCGAAGCCGAACACATCGGCATCGACGTCGAGGACTACAAGCCCAAGGTCGTCGGCAAGATCGACCTGTCGGCACCCAAGAAGAGCGAGCCGGCACCGGCGCCGGAACCCGAGCCCACTCCCGTCACCCAGGATGAGGCCCCCGCCCCGGAACCCGAGAAGCCCACGGAAGAGAAGAAAACCAGCGCACCCGTCCCGGAAAAGGTGGAACTGGTGGTGGAGAAACTCCAGGCCCCGAAGGTCATCGGCACCATCGACCTGTCTGCCATCAAGGATCCCTCCAAGAACAACAACGCGCCTTCCGGCAACTCTTCCAGCCACAGACGCAGACGCAGACGCATCCAGCAGGTTCCCACCAAGGGCGCGGACAGCAACACCCGACCGGCCAAGAAGAACGAGCCGAAGGTGGAGATCTCCGAAGAGGACATCCAGCGCCAGATCAAGGAGACCATGCTGCGCCTCGAGCCGCTGGGCAAGACCAAGGCGTCCAAGCGCAGAAGAGAGAAACGCCAGCACATCCACGAAGAGATGATGCAGCAGGAGCAGGCCGAGTTGGCACAACAGAAAGTGTTGAAAGTCACCGAGTTCATCACTGCTAACGAACTCTCCACCCTGATGGGCATCCCCGTCACCCAGATCATCTCCACCTGCATGAGCGTCGGCCTTTTCGTCTCCATCAACCAACGATTGAGCGCGGAGACCATCTCCCTGCTGGCCGAGGAGTTCGGCTTTGAAGTGGAGTTCGTGGGTGTTGATGACGGCGAGGACAACAAGGAGGCCGCCGACACCGACAAGCCCGAAGACCTGCAGCCGCGCCATCCCATCATCACCGTCATGGGACATGTGGACCATGGTAAGACCTCGCTGCTCGACTACATCCGCAAATCCAACGTGATCGCGGGCGAGGCGGGCGGCATCACCCAGCACATCGGCGCATACGAGGTCACCCTCGCCGACGGCCGCAAGATCACCTTCCTCGACACCCCGGGCCACGAGGCCTTCACCGCCATGCGTGCCCGCGGAGCGAGAATCACCGACTTGTGTATCATCGTCATCGCCGCCGACGACGCCATCATGCCGCAGACCGTCGAGGCCATCAACCATGCCCAGGCGGCCGGCGTGCCCATGGTTTTCGCCATCACCAAGATCGACAAGCCCCACGCCGCCCCCGAAAAGATCAAGGAGGGCTTGGCCAACATGAACATCCTCGTGGAGGAGTGGGGTGGAAAATACCAGTGCCAAGAGATTGACGCCAAACACGGCACCAACGTCAACGAACTGTTGGAGAAGGTGTTGCTGGAGGCGGAGATGCTCGACCTGAAGGCCAACCCCAACCGTCCCGGCATCGGCACCGTCATCGAGTCTTCGCTCGACAAGGGCAAGGGCTACGTGGCCAAACTGCTCGTGCAGAACGGCACCCTCAAGGTGGGCGATCCCATCCTCGCCGGCAGTTGCTACGGCAAGGTGAAAGCCCTTTACAACGAACGTAACCAACCGGTCAAGTCGGTCGGCCCCGCCTCTCCCGTGCTGCTGCTCGGTCTCAACGGCGCCCCGCAGGCCGGCGACTCCTTCAAGGTATGCGAGACTGAACAGGAAGCCCGCACCACCGCCGACAAGCGCGCCCGCCTGCTCCGTGAGCAGGGTCTCCGCACCCAGAAGCACATTACCCTCGACGAGATCGGCCGCCGTATCGCCATCGGCAACTTCCGCGAACTCAACGTCATCGTCAAGGGCGACGTCGATGGATCCGTGGAAGCCCTCTCCGACAGCTTGATGAAACTCTCCACCGACAAGATTCAGGTCAACGTCATCCACAAGTCGGTCGGCCAGGTCACCGAGAGCGATGTCATGCTGGCCTCCGCCTCCGACGCCGTCATCGTGGCCTTCCAGGTGCGTCCCTCCATCGGTGCCCGCAAACTTGCGGAGAAAGAGCAGATTGATATCCGTACCTACTCCATCATCTACGACGCCATCGAAGAGATCAAGGCGGCTATGGAGAGCATGCTCGCTCCGCAGATCCGAGAGAAGGTCGTCTGCAACATCGAGATCAAAGAGATCTTCAAGATCTCCAAGGTCGGCAACGTCGCCGGCTGTATCGTCCTCGACGGCAAGTTGCAACGCAGCACCAAGGTGCGCCTCATCCGCGACGGCATCGTCATCTATACCGGCAAACTCGGCTCCCTCAAACGTTTCAAGGATGACGTCAAGGAGGTCGTTTCCGGTCAGGACTGCGGCTTGAACATCGAGAACTTCAACGACATCAAGGTCGGTGACATCATCGAAGGATACGAAGAGTACGAAGAAAAAGCAACCCTCTAACCGTCATGGCATTCCCCTTCTTCCACCCCGAGAAACCGCGCCAGTTCAACTACGAGCCGCGCTTCTATCGCCCTGAGAACGACAAGGACGAGCAGGGGAACGAACGCACTGAAGGGGAGAAATTGGCCCAGAAGTTGGATCATGCATGGGGCAACCGGCGTTCGGCGCAGACCCGTCGCGGCGGCAACCGCTCCATCCTCATCTTGGTCGCCGTTGTCGCCCTCATCGTGCTGTTTATCAGTTCGAAAGCCTTCACCCGGATGTTCGAGGTCTTCGGATCCAAACCCGAGAATAGCGGCATCGTCACCGACGGGCAACCCCAGCGCTGGGTCGTCACCGACTCCACCGGCCGCCGCGACACCCTCACCCAGGGCAACATCGGCGGCATCTTCGCCGACCGCATCGACTCCCTCGCCATCCTCGCCTTCCGCGGCGAGTTCGGCAACGACGAACAGATGCAACAGGCCCTCGGCAACGAATATCCTATAGTAAAGAGAAGAATGGACCAACTAAACGAAGAGTATGAGCGAACCCGCGAACAAGCCCAATAACAGCGACTTCGGCCGTCGCCTGCACAACTCCTGGGACAGCCAACGCAAGAAGAGAAGCACCAAAGGCATCTGGAACCAGATCCTCCTCATCGCCGTCGGCATCGCCCTCGTCGCCGCCATGATCTACATCATCCTCACCCTATAAAAACAAGAGCGATTTAACTTTTTTTACGATTATAACCAGAACGAAATATCATGTTTGACAGTTTAAGCGATAGATTAGAACGGGCATTCAAGGTCCTGAAGGGACAAGGCAAAATCACCGACATCAACGTGGCGGAGACCATGAAGGAGGTGCGCAAGGCGCTTCTCGACGCCGACGTCAGTTACAAGATCGCCAAGGAGTTCACCGACACGGTGAAGAACAAGGCGCTCGGCATGAACGTGCTGAAGGCCGTGTCTCCCAGTCAGATGATGGTGAAGATCACCTACGACGAACTGATTGCCCTGATGGGCACCACCGCCGAGGACATCAATATCAACGCCAACCCCGCCGTCATCCTGATGGCCGGTCTGCAGGGTTCCGGTAAAACCACGCACGCCGCCAAGCTGGCCAACATGTTGAAGAACAAGCGCCGCCGCAAGCCCCTCCTGGTGGCCGGCGACGTCTATCGTCCCGCCGCCATCGACCAGTTGAAGGTGCTGGGCGAGCAACTCGAGATTCCCGTCTATACCGAGCCAGACTCTCAAAAGCCCGTCGAAATCGCCAAGAACGCCGTCGCCTATGCCAAAGCCAACGGCTTCGACGTGGTCATCGTCGATACCGCCGGCCGATTGGCCGTGGATGAGGAGATGATGGACGAGATCGGCAACATCAAGGAGGCGGTCAACCCTCATGAGATCCTGTTCGTGGTGGATGCCATGACCGGTCAGGATGCGGTGAATACCGCCAAGGCCTTCAACGACAAACTCAACTTCGACGGTGTGATCCTCACCAAGATGGATGGCGACACCCGCGGTGGTGCGGCGCTCACCATCAAGGCGGTGGTCAACAAGCCCATCAAGTTCATCGGCACCGGCGAGAAGATGGAGGCATTGGACGTCTTCCATCCCGACCGCATGGCCGAACGCATCCTCGGCATGGGCGACATCCGCTCGTTCGTCGAGACCGCCCAGGCGCAGTTCGACGAGGAAGAGGCCGCCAAGTTGCAGAAGAAACTCGCCAAGAACCAGTTCGACTTCAACGACTTCCTCAATCAGATCCAGCAGATCAAGAAGATGGGGAACGTGAAGGAGTTGATGGGGATGATTCCGGGCATGGGCAAAGCCATCCGCGACCTCGACATCGACGACACCGCTTTCAAGGGAGTGGAGGCGATCATCCTCTCGATGACGCCCGCCGAGCGCCAGAACCCCGACATCATCAACGGCAGCCGCAAGAAGCGCATCGCCGAAGGCAGCGGCACCGACATCCAGGAGGTGAACCGTCTGCTCAAGCAGTTCTACGACACCCGCAAGATGATGAAGATGGTGAACTCCGGCAAGGCGAAGAACCTGATGGCGGCGTTGAGCACGCGGAAGAGAAGGTAAGGGTTATAGCTTAGAAATTCGAGGGGTTTGGTTTCAGGGGTTAGATTTCCGTTTTTGGGCAGGATTTCAGTCTTGCGTGATATTCCTTTGCACCCGCAAACACAACTCCTCTTATAAATTGTGTCTGACAACTTGGTTGTGAGTTGCATTAAATCTTGTACCTTTGCACCCGCAAACACAACCTTGGCCGTGGTGATTGCGAGGTCAAACTTGTTGTGAGTTGCATTAAATCTTGTACCTTTGCACCCGCAAACACAACAGCAATTTAAGCGAAGAGGATATAAGACAAGTTGTGAGTTGCATTAAATCTTGTACCTTTGCACCCGCAAACACAACTAGCAAAGCTTAATAAATC
>JAEEKX010000042.1 GCA_016288655.1 Bacteroidales bacterium | reverse complement strand
GCGACTATGCCAGCACCAGCAACGCCGGCGCGGGCGGCAACGGCGGTCGCGGCGGCAACGGCGGTCGCGGCGGCAACGGCGAGAACGGCGCCGACGGCTACGCATCCCTCATCGCCAGCGCCGGCAACGGCACACTCGCCCAGACCAACATGTCCTCCCCCTACGCCCCCAACACCTCCTTCTGCGCCAACGACAACGTGGTGCTCTATGCCACCCCGGGCTTCGGCGGTCAGACCTGCCGCTGGTATGCCAGCATCACCGACTCCATCCCCATCCTCACCGACACCCTGTTAGTGACCATGAGTTCCGTCGATGTCACCTACTATGTGACCACCTACGACACCACCCGCGACGCGGAGAGCTATCCCCGCATGCCCGTCCATGTCACCATCCTGCCCGTCTCCAACACCATGGCCGCCATGACCATCGCACCTGAGCAACTTCCCTACACCTTCATGGACACGGTCTTCCCCATCGGCACGCCGGCCCATAGCATCACCACGTTCACCTACACCGCAGCCAACGGCTGCGACAGCATTTTCATCCTCGACCTCACGGTCACCTACCCCAACGACATCGAGGAGCAGGCCGCCAGCCAGGCGCCGCAAGTATATCCCAACCCCGTCACAAACATCTGCCATGTGCGCTACGCCGCCCAGGAGAGCGCGGAAGTGCGTGTGTATGACCTCGCCGGCAAGTTGTTGACCAGCAAGCCGATCTCAGACGAAGAGACCGCCATCGACTTTTCCGGCTTCACCTCCGGCATATATTTCCTACGAGTGTTGGAATCCGGCCGCACCGTGAGCACCGAGAAGGTGGTGAAGAGATGAGGGGACAGGTTATAGGTTATAGGTTATAGGTTATGGATGATGCACCGACAGCACCAGCGCCCGCGCGGAGAACGATGTCGGGGGCGTGGTAGCATCACTCGCGCGGAAGGTCACCCACTTGGGGGTGCCGGGGAGCAGAGTGAAATAGTTGTCGGAGAAAGCGCCGGGGACGTCCGCGCACAACTCCACCCCATACTGCAACGTCGGACTGCTCACCTCCACCACTCCGTCGCCGAGGGCGCGGACAGTGATGGCGGCTGCAGGCAGTTCCAACCGGCCGGGCACATCGAAGAATCGGCACTTCTCCGCCACCACGTCACCGAAGCCGTCGCGCAGCGTCATCTGCAGAAAAGTGGTGCGGCGCAGCACCGGATCGTCCGGCACCGCATAGTGGACGATAAATGTCGAGCTGTTCGCGGCCGCCTTGAGCCCTTCTATGCGCTGCGTATCCAGCACGTTCCCGCAGAAATCGCGCAACGAAAGTTCCAACATCCCATCAGCGATGGGTTCCGACCTGTCATTCACCACGTAGATGGGCAGTTGGTCACCGTGCAGCGTGTCGCAGGCGAGGATCACCGGGGCAAATTGCCGCTTGACCTCGTAGTAAAGTGCCTTGCGGCGACCGTAATAGTCGATGCAGCTCCACGAAGCCACAGGCCAGCAGTCGTTGAGTTGCCAGAAGAGCGTGCCCATACAGTAGGGCATGCGGCGAAGGTGTTCTTCCAGCGCCATCCCCACGCCGTAGGCCTGCGTCAACTGGCTGAGATAGACGTAGTCGGCCAGCGAGTCGGGACGGTAGAAGTACCGCTCCAGCGCCTGGTCGATGATCTGAACACCGCGGGCATGCTTCTGGTGGTTGTTCAGTTCGGGACTTCCAAGATGCAGCGCCGTGTCGGGCATCACCGTCTGTAGGGTGCGGAGGTCGGGGTAACTTTGGAAGCCATATTCCGACATGAAGCGGCCGGTCTTGTCGTACCAAGCTTCGAAGGGCTGCTCGCCCCACCAGACGCCCCAGTAGTGGGAGTCGCCTTCGGTGCAGCACTCGGGGTGTCCCCAGCCCCACAGCGGCGAAGAGGCGATGTAGGGGGTGCCGGGCGCATAGTCACTGACCACGCGCGCCAACAGCGTATCGAAAAGGAAGTGCATGTCGTGTTCCAACACGGCGCGCTGCTCGGCGGTATAGTTCTGCTGCCAGCCCCAATCTTCCCAACCGTTCTTCACTTCGTTGTTGCCGCACCATGCCACAATGCACGGATGACGGCGCAACCGCATCAGCTGATCAACGGCCTCCTGCGCCACCTTATAAAGGAAATTCGAATCGCCCGGGTAGAGGGCACACGAGAACATGAAGTCCTGCCACACCATGATACCCAGTTCATCGCAAAGGTCGTAGAAGATGTCCGGTTCGTAGATTCCGCCGCCCCAGACCCGCAACATGTTGATGTTCGCCTCCTTGCAGGCCAGCAGCAACTCGCGGTACCGCTCTTCCGTCATCCGATGGGTGAAGAAGTCGGCGGGAATCCAGTTGGCACCCTTGACGAAGGTGGGGATGCCGTTGATGACGAAGGTGAACGTCTCGCCGATGGAGTCGCGCTCCCGTTGCAGTTCGACAGTGCGATAGCCCACCCGGCAATGCGTCTGTTCCCGTTTCATCCCTGATCTCACCTCACCTGAGAAATCGTGCAACAGCGGTTGTCCCATCCCGTTAGGCCACCATAAGCCATCGGAGGTGACGGCTGTATGTCCTACAACACCGAATCCCAACCCCACAACTTTATCAGGGGAGCGTCCGAACCGATAGGTGTAGCTTTTCGAATCCAGGGTGATCGGCACGCTGTATGGCCCATGCCGCGTGGGGCGGGCGAAGCGGACATGCATATTGAAGTTGATGCGGAACGTTCTATGTACAAAAACCTCACAAAGCCGCATGTGCGTGCTCTTCGGCAGAGGATTCTTATCGACAATGAAGTAGATGGAGTGGCAGCCCAGGGGGCGGTTGACGATATAAGCGTTTCCGGTGATGCCGCAGGTGGTCAGTTTCGGGCCCCAGTCCCAGCCGGACTGGTAGGGCGGTGTGCGGAGCCAAGCGCGCTCGTCGGGCAGCGTGTAGGGCACGGTTGCCTTGCGTCGGTCGATGATCTCCTGGGCGGGCGTGAAGCGGATTTCCAGTTCATTGTACTTGCGCACCCGTCCTTTGAGCGGGAAGTGCCAGGTGCGGTAGGCGTTGTCCATCACGTTGTTGCCATCCTGATGCGGCAGCGGCTGTCCGTTGAGGAAGACCTCGCCATAGCCGACCACGCCCTCCAGCACCAGTTCCGGGTCGTTGCCCCGAGGCAGTTCGCTGCGCCAGAAGTCGGTACGGTAGGTGCAGGGCACGTACGAGAGCCACTGCAGTGAATCTTCGTTGGTGCCGTAGTACGGATCCGGGATCAGCCCATGGGCGAGCAGGTCGGTGTGGAGACAGCCGGGCACCGTCGCATCCACGGAGACGGAGAAGACCGTGTCGGCGGGGTCGGGACAGGTCATCGTCCAGCGGTAGAAGGTGACTCGCGCGTCATCTTGAGCCGGAGCGGCAAGCGTGAGCAGGAGAAGACAGACAAGGGGGAGAAGGCGTGAAGGCAGTTTCATTGTTTGGGGGTGATTTCGGTTTTATGCCCACTGTTGCAGCAGGGCGGACAGTCGGTCGATGTCGTTGTCGGTGGTGGCCCAACTGGTGACGAAGCGTACGGTGCTGTCGTGTTCGCCGCGCGGCCCCCAGTACTCGAAGGAGGCGTATTGCAGCAACTTGTCGATCAGGGTATTGGGGAGGCGGAAAAACTGTTGGTTGGTGGGGGAATCAATGGCGGGGGGAAAGCCGTGGGCGGTGAAGGCGGCGCGGAGGCGCAGAGCCAAGGCGACGGCGTGTCGGGCGGCGCGCAGGTACAGTCCGTCGCTGAAGAGCGCGGCGAACTGCACGCCCTGCAGGCGGCCTTTGGCGAGCAGGGCACCGTGTTGTTTCACCAGCGGGAAGAAGTGGGGCAGCCGCGCGGGGTCGGCGGCCACGACCGCCTCGCCGAAGAGCGCGCCACACTTGGTGCCGCCGATGTAGAAGACGTCGGCGATGCGGGCGATGTCGGGGAGGGTGAAGTCGGCGCCGTCGGCGGCCAGAGCGTAGGCGAGGCGGGCACCGTCGAGGTAGAGGGGAATGTGGTGGGCGTGGCAGACCGCGCTCAGCGCCTCCAGTTCGGCCAGCGAGTAGAGGGCGCCCAACTCCGTCGGCTGGGTGATGTAGAGCAGTCCAGGTGCCACCATGTGCTCGTAGGTGTCGTCGCTATAGAAATCGGTGATGTAGCGATCGACTGTATCGGCGGCCACCTTGCCGTCGCAGTGCGGCAGGGCGAGCACCTTGTGACCGCCGCGTTCAATGGCGCCGCTCTCGTGCACGTTGATGTGGCCGGTGTCGGCGGCGAGCACGCCCTCATGCGGGCGCAGCAGGGCGTCGATGACGGTGGCGTTGGCCTGAGTGCCGCCCACGAGGAACTGCACCAGCGCGTCGGGGGCGGCGCAGGCCTCGCGGATGAGCCGCCGCGCCTGCTCGCTGTATTCGTCCAACCCGTAGCCGACCGTGTGTTCGAGGTTGGTCTCCATCAGCCGCCGCATCACCTCCGGATGCGCCCCGGCTGTATAGTCGCTGTCGAAATGTAGCATGTTCTTTCCCATTATCACTCTCAACTTTAACCTTTCAACCCTAATCCCGCACGCACCGTACCGAACACCCGTTGTCCCTATAATAGACATTGCGATTCACAACCGGGCAGTGGAATGACAGGTTGCGGCCGTAGGCGTAACTGTTTTGTGAATCCTGCTGGGTGCTGGACCAGAAGGCCGTGGCGTCGTGAGTGTTGGCATAGGTGCCGTAAGCGTAGTCGCCGGCGGGCAGGGCGCCGAAGCCGGTGGCGTTGTTCTGGGCGGGGTTGTTGCCCACGGCGTAGTCCTCGTTGCTGACAGACCACTGTTCGGTGGATGCCAATGCCTTGGCGATGTTCTCCGTGTTGTAGCCGCTGACGTAGTTGCGGCAGGTGGAGAGATAGTCGGTCAGTTGGGTCCACTCGGCATCGGAAGGCAGGTGCCAGCCGTCGGGGCAGATGCCCTGGAGACGGGCCATCGGGTTGCCATAGTTGGGGTGGCCTCCGATGGCGGCGGACCAATCGTAGAGGTAGCCGAAGGTCTCAATGTTGGCGGAGTCGCCGTCGGGGCAGAAGCGGTTGCCGCAGACAGCGGAGGTAGTGTCGGGACCGATGGGGGTGCCGTTGGGCAGGCGCGTCACACGCAGGTTCTCGGCCATCCACACCTGTTCGCCCAAGCGCACGGCATCGTAGGTGTTGCCGTCGATGTCGGTCACTGCGGCGGGCATGATACCGTCGTCATACCGCACATCATCATCGTCCGGGAAGATGATGGGGTCTTCGTCGCATCCAGTCAAGAACATGAGTGCCAACGTGAAAACGGATAAGAAGACAGGGTGTTTCATAGTGTGATTTTTGAATGATTTGTCGGCAAAATTACAACTTATTCTCCAAAAACAGAGCGTCAAATTCACGTTCGCAGAATTTTGGCAGGGAATACTTTAGTAAATATTTCATTTATAGACATTTATGGACAACATTAAAGGGTTACATGTTTCAGGTGTCAAGTTATAGGGCATTTCCCGATGGAGGTAGGCGGGGCATTTGGAGTGCCATTTCACGATGATAGTCGGAAGAGCGCGCGCCAGGGATGGGAGCGGGCACGGAACGCACGCGGCGACCTGCGGTCGTGGGGGGCGGGGGGCGACCAGCGGAAGCCGACCGCCCGCCTACGGCCGCGGGAGCTGCGAAGTGGAGTAAAGCGCACAGCCCGGCCGGCGGGCTGTGCCCGCCGGGGCGCCCTGAAGAATTTGAAGGAAAGGAGTAGCAGATGGAGAAAAAATGCTATTTTTGCAGGTGGAAATCGGCGGGGCCGACGCACACATGCAACGACAAGAAATCGAACGCGATATGAAGAAATACATCACCCTATTCCTGCTGCTGGGCGCCTTGTGCGGGCTGCGCGGACAGCACCTCATCAACAACGCGGCCGTGCGGCAACAGGTGCAACAGGACTACCTCAAACGGATCGACATGCTGAATGCGCGCACGGAGCCGTTGCTGCGCATCTTCGAGGAGGAGATCACGACGGAGGAGACGGAGGGCCTGCAGTTCCTGCTGGCCTACATGCCTTTGAGCGACTTGGCCGACTACGACGGGGAGTTCTTCCTGAAGCAGGTGCGGCTGTCGATAGCCGCCCGCGACCGTTTCTCTTGGGGCAAGCGCATCCCGGAGGAGATCTTCCGCCCGTACGTGCTGGCCTACCGGGTGAACAACGAGAACCTCGACAACGCCCGGGAGGTGTTCTTCCAAGAGATCGCGCCGCGCGTGGAGAAGCTCTCCATGTACGAGGCCGCGTTGGAGGTCAACCACTGGTGCCATGAGAAGGTGACCTACCGTCCGAGCGACACACGCACCTCCTCGCCGTTGGCGACAGTGCGGACCTCGACGGGACGCTGCGGCGAGGAATCGACGCTGACGGTGACGGCCTTGCGTGCGGTCGGCATCCCGGCGCGTCAGTGCTACACCCCGCGCTGGGCGCACACCGACGACAACCACGCCTGGGTGGAGGTCTGGATCGATGGCCGCTGGTACTTCCTCGGCGCCTGCGAACCCGACCCGGAACTCGACATGGGCTGGTTCGCCATCCCCTCCACGCGCACGATGATGGTGCACTCGAACTGCTTCGGCAAATATGCCGGCAGCGAGGAGACGACCCATGAGACAGACCTCTTCTCGCGCGTGAACATGCTGCCGAACTACACCGACACCCGCAAGGTCACGATCACGGTACACGATGCCGCCGGCCGTCCCGTGGAGGGCGCCACCGTACGGTTCAAGCTCTACAACTACGCTGAGTACTATCCGATTGCGTCGCGGAAGAGCGACCGCAACGGGGAGGCCTCCATCACCACGGGTCTGGGCGACCTGCTCATCTGGGCGACCGACGGCACGCGTTACGGCTACCGCAAGATCGACGTGCGCGAGGCCACGCGGCTCACCGTCACCCTCGACCGCGAGGCGGGGCGCGAGTATGTGGAGGAGTTGACGATCGTGCCACCCGCGGAACGCCACGACGTGGTGACGGCCACGCCCGAGCGCGCCGCCGCCAACGCCCGCCGTCTGCAGTACGAGGACTCGCTGCGCAACGCCTACCACGCCACCTTCAAGGGAGCCGCCGACGCCGCCGGCATCCGCAACGACAACCTCACCCCAGCGCAAATCGGCGAACTGCTGACCAAGGCGGAGGGCAACCACGCCGAACTGGTCCGCCTGTTGGAGCGGAACGCCGGGAAACGCGACGGGCTCTACCTGTACGAATTTCTCACATCACTGTCGGACAAAGACTTGCGTGATTTCGACGCCGACATCATCCAACAACACATCACCACCTACAATCCCCAAGCATACCCGCTCGACGTCTATCTGAAGGGGATATTGCCGGCGCGCATCTCCAACGAGGGCATCCGCGCGTGGCGCAATCCGCTGCGCAAGAACATGATGTCGGAGCTGAAAGGGAACCTCTCCTGGCCGACCATCTGTCTGTGGATCAGCAACAACATCACGCTTGACGACGAGGGCAACTACTACAACTGTCCCATCTCGCCGATGGGGGTGTACGAACTGCGCCGTGCAGACCGGAACTCGCGCGACATCTTCGCTGTGGCCTGCTGCCGCGCGCTCGACATCCCGGCCTATATCGACGGGGCCTCGGGGCAGATGTACGTGTGGGGCAACGGCGAGTGGCACGCCGTCGATGTCGTGGATCCGACCGCCAGCGAGCCGGAGAGCCACGCCACCGGCACGCTCACGCTCAGTTACGACGGCGACGGCGAAGTAACGCCGACCTACTGGACCCACTACACGATCGCCAAGTACGAGAACGGCGATTTCGTGACCTTCGACTACGAAAACGACCCGCGGGTGGCGAAGTTCCCCTTCTCGCTGACCCTTGACGCGGGGTACTACATGCTCTCCACCGGCAACCGTTACAGCGACGGCACCACCCGCTCGCGGCTGGAGTTCTTCAACCTGCCCGCCGGGAAAGAGGTGAAGAAGCAACTCACCATCCTGCCGTTGGTGAAACGAGACGTGACCTACGGCACCATCCGCACCGACTACGAACTCAGTCGGAATGGCAAGCAGGTGAAGGTCAGCGAGTTGATGAAAGGCAAGGAGATGTTGGTCTGCTTCATCGACCCCACACGGGAGCCGACGAAGCACCTGCTGAACGAGATCGTCGCCCTCCGCGGCGAGTTCGAGGCCTGGGGCGGCAGCATCCTCTTCATGGTGCCGACCAGCCGCATGGCCGCCGACTTCGACTTCAAGGCGTGGAATCTGCCCCGGCAGTCGGTGATGATCGAAGACGTCAACGACCGATGGTTCAACGAGATCATCACCTCCACCGACCAATATTTCCGGGACAACTACCCCGTGGTTTATCTCATCCAGCCCGACGGCACCATCGTATTCAAGAGCGAGGGCTACAACATCGGGACGGGACATCTCATCCTCAACAGTGCCAAATAATGGGAGAGTTCACGTACAAAACGATTGCCGGAAACGCGGAAGGGTTGTACAAGGAGAAGGGCAGCAAGTTCATCGCCTTGGCCTATCCCGTTCATAATGAAGAGGATGTGAAGCGGCATATAGCCGAGGTGAAGCGAGCGTACCACGACGCGCGGCACCACTGCTACGCTTACGCGCTGGGGCCAGAGCGGGAGCAGTACCGCCTCAACGACGACGGCGAGCCGTCGGGCACGGCGGGGCGTCCCATCCACGGTCAACTGCTGTCGAAAGATGTCACCGACACGCTCATCATCGTGGTGCGGTACTTCGGCGGCATCAAACTGGGTGTCAGCGGATTGCTCAATGCGTACAAGACGGCGGCGAAAGATGCTCTGGAGCATGCCGACATTGTGGAACGGCAGGTGGAAGAGGCGCATCAGGTGAGTTTTCCGCCGTTGGGAATGAACAAGGTGATGCAGGTGTTGAAGCGCGACACCGTGCGGATCACAGGTCAGCAGTATGACGAGAGGTGTACGATTCTCTTTTCCGTCCAAAAACGCGACGCCGGAAATGTGCTGGAGGCGTTGCGGCGGGTAGAAGGTGCCAAATTGTAGCAGAAAGACTCCGCCAACTATTTTCATAGTTTTTAGTAATTATTTAATAGTTAAACAATTACAATTAGCAAAATTGTTTTCTTAAAAAACCTTAATTCGTTTGGATTCGGGGATTTGATAGCAGTATATTTGCAATGTCGCATCCACTAAAAAAGGCGACGTGATGAATATGAGAAGAACCGTTTTGATGACCTTCTGCCTGCTGTTGAGCGCCCTGTCGATAGAGGCGCAGGGGCTGGATAGTGTGGTCGTGGCCTTTTACAATGTGGAGAACCTGTTCAATCCGAACGACGACAGTTTAAAGAACGACGACGCATTCACGCCGGAGGGGTTCAACCATTGGACCTATAAGAAATACATAAGGAAGGTGAACAACATCGGGAAGGTGTTGTTGGCGATGAACGGGTGGGAGCCGCCGGACCTCATCGGGCTGGAGGAGATCGAGGAGGCCTCGGTGTTGCGGCGGCTTTGCTACGACTCGCCGTTGCGGAAGTACGGCTATCGGTACGTGCACTACGACTCGCCGGACGCGCGCGGGGTGGATGTGGCGCTGCTGTACCGTACAGACAGGGTTCGGATCCTGCGCAGCCACCCGGTGCCAGTCGTCTTCCCTTTCGACAGTGCCAGCCGCAACCGCGACCTGCTGTATGTGGTGGCGCGGCTGCCGTCGGGCGACTCGCTGCACGTGGTGGTCAACCACTGGACTTCCCGCTACAGCGGCTACGCGGCCACCATCCCCAAGCGCAACCACTATGCCGCCGTGTTGCGGCGACTGGCCGACTCGATCATGGCCGCCGAGCCGGGGGCCAACTTCATCGCCGGCGGCGACTTCAACGACTACCCCACCGATGAGAGCATCACCGAGGTGCTCCGGGCGGGCGACATCGACAATCCAGCAGACGCCGGCTGCACGCTCTTTGACTTGATGGACAGATTCTTGAAGATGGACAACATCGGAAGCCACAAGCACGAGGACTTCTGGGGCTGCCTCGACCAGATCATCGTCTCCCCTGCCCTATTAGACGATTCCGGGACGCACATCGCGAACCGAGAGGCGCACATCTTCGTCGCCGACTTCATGGTGGAGCCGGACGAGAAGTTCGGCGGGTACCGCACCTATCGCACCTACTCCGGACCACAGTACATCGGCGGCTACGCCGATCACCTGCCGGTCTTCGTCAAAGTGGCGCTGAGGTCAACGACGGAATAGGCCGCGAAGAGTCCGAAGCCGCCCTGGATGTTGCTGTAGGTCTGTGTCGGCTCCAGCAGGATCAGATCTATGCCGGAGGCATCCGAATAGGTGGTCTCGTAGAGGTAGTTGTTGCGATCGAGGAAGAACATCAGAGAGAGGTCCTCCGCGCCCCAATCCTCGGGATCGGTGTCGTAGTCGTAGAGAAGGCGCATCCGGGTGCCGTCGCGGCCCTCATCGGAGAACACCTTCCCCTCACGGCCGTCGTCGCCCAAATAGGCCAAGGAGAAATACAGGTGCGTCGTCCGCCACTCTTCTTCCTCCTCCTCGTCTTCCCACGTGCTCACCTGCCCGAAGGCGTAGTAGTTCTCCTCGCCCGCGGGATCCTGCCAGCAGAGGTAGGTGTCGTAATGGTCGTAAGCGTACAGCTCGCCGTAGTGGACATCCCCTTGGGAAAGATCATGTTCGGAGTGCAGTCCCACCTCGCGGGCGTAGGGGACGGTGCAGGAAGCCGACACGGGCTCGAAGCCCTCCGCCATGGCGCGCACATAGTAGGTGTGGCCTTCCAGAATGGGAAAGTCGGCGGTGGCGAGCCGATAGCGCTGCCATACGGGGTCGTACGGGGCAGTCACCCAATGTTCCCCATCGGCGGAGAACTCTACGAAGCCGTCGGCGATGGGCTGGATATCGTCGCGCGAGCCGGAGCCATACAGCAACTGCGTGTGCGAGAGGGAGACACCCAGCGTGTCCATCTGCGGGGCGATGCGGCAGAAGAGCACCAGCTTCCTTGTTTCGTGCAGTTGGTCCTCCAGATTGACATCGGAGATGCAACCGCTCATGCCAAGGGTCAGCCATGACAGGAGAAGAATATGGAATAGAGGAGATGTTTTCATGGTCGGTTAAAATTCAAAACGATAGGTGAAAGACGGGATGATGGGGAAGATGCATACCTGTTTGAGCACCTGTGTGGGAGTTCCCCCGACAGACATATCGGTGGAGTAATCGACAAAATAGAAGAAGGCGTTCTTGTGGTTATACAGATTGTATATGCTGACTTCGAAGATGCTGGTCCAGTTGCGCTTATGCGGCACGATGAACTGGACTCCGACGTCGAGATGGTGGAAGGGCTTCATGCGCAGGTTGTTCTTGTCGCTGTAGTTTTCGACGTAGGAGAAGTAGTTGTCGTGCTCGCTTAAATAGGCGGCATAGAGGTCATTGCCGATGCTGGAGGAGAGGTCCTCGTTGACATAGACCGACGTGGGCAGGGTGACCGCGTTGCCAGTGGCGAAGACCCATGCCAAGGAGAGGTTGATGCGTTTGGTCGGACTGTACATCAGCACGATGGAGACGTCGTGGCGGCGGTCGTAGCGGGCGAAGAACTTGCGGCCGAAGTTGAGGTCGTCGAACCGCTGCTGGGTCCAGGAGAGGGTGTAGCCGATCCAGCCGGTGAACTTGCCGGCGGTCTTCTGCACGAGGAACTCGACGCCGTACGACCAGGCCTCGCCGGCAGTGACATTGTCGCTCCAGATGTGCTCGAACTCCGAATCGTCGATGATACCCGCCAAGGCGTCCAAGAAGAAGGAGGCGCCCTGTTTGTAAGCGATGACGTGGTCCATTTTCTTGTAGTAGCCCTCCACGGAGAAGAACATGCTGGGGTTCGTCAGGTCGTAGTGGACGCCGAGCGCGACCTGCTGCGACCGCTGCGGGCGCACGTTGGCGGTGACCGGCACCCAGAGGTCGGTGGGCAGACCGATGGTGCTGGTGCTCAGCAGCAGCATGCTCTGGCTCATCATGGCGTAAGAGGCCTTGACGGCAAGCGTGGGCAGAATGTTGTAACTCATCGAAAGGCGCGGCTCCGGCGAGAAGTAAGTCTTGCGCGGCACAGAGAAGCAGGTGAGCCGGATGCCCGGATTGATGCGGAAACGGTTGCGGATATTGATCTCATCCTCCACATAGAGTGAGTACTCAAGTCCCAACTCCTTCTGCACCCTTTTGTTGTAAAAGGTATCCTCGGTGAGGGTGAAGGCGCTCGGACGCGACTCGTGATAGGTGACGGCCGCACCGGCATACAGGTGGTGCACCGGATTGGGCACGTAAGTCAAGTCGTACTTCAGGGTATAGTCACGGATGCCGGAGTTGTAGGTCGAGCTGAAGGTGTAATCAGGCGACTTGAACTTGTCGTAAACGTCCATAGTGTAGTCGCTGAAAACGAAGGATAGGTTGGAGAAGAGCCGGCTGTTGAAAAGGTGGTTCCAGCGGGCGCTGGCCGTGGCGTTCTGCCAAAAAAGACCCATCTTGTACTTGTCGCCATATTCCCTGTCGGTCTCCTTCATGTGGAACTGATCCCGCCCGAAGTAGGCGCTGATGTATAGTTTGTTCTTGTCGCCGAAGTCGTAGTTGAACTTGCCGTTGAGGTCGAAAAAATAGTAGCCGACAGAGCTCCCCGGAGAGAGAATCTTCATGACGGGGCGGGCGAGCAGGTCGAAATAGGTGGTGCGGCCGGAGATCATGAACGAGGACTTGTTCTTCAAAATGGGGCCTTCGACCATGATGTTGGAGGAGATGATGCCGATGCCGCCCTGGCCGTGGTACTCCTCCTTATGTCCCTCCTTCATCTTCATATCGATAACGGAGGAGAGACGGCCGCCGTAACGGGCAGGGAACCCACCCTTGACCAACTCCGCCGACTTGATGGCATCGCCATTGAAGATGGAGAAGAAGCCGAGAAGGTGGTTGGCATTGTAGATGGTGGCCTCATCGAGAATGATGAGGTTCTGGTCGGGGCCGCCGCCGCGCACGTAGATGCCGGAGGTGCCCTCGGTGGCCGACTGCACGCCCGGCTTGAGCATGAAGGTCTTGAAGACGTCCTTCTCGCCCAACAGCACGGGGATGTTCTTCACCTCCTGCGCACTGACGGAGACCACGCTCATCTGCGTCTGCTCGGAATTGCGTCGCTCGGCCGTAATCCGCACACCCTCCAACTGAGTGATCTTGGCTAATTCGGGATTGTGGCTGTACTCTCCGGAAGGATGCGGCAACACGAGGGTGTCGGGCGCATAGCCGAAGCCCGAGAAGGCGACCCGAAGGGTGTCGGCGACGGGCAGCGTGAGCGTATAGAAGCCATAGGCGTTGGTGACGGTGGCGGAACGAGATACGGGATCATAGACCGTTACGCCGGGCAGTTGTTCCATGCTGCCACGTTCGAGCACATAGCCACTGACCGTGACATTCTGTGCCCAAACACTGACTGTCAGCATTGTGAGAAAGGTGACAGCAGATCCGATTTTCAAAAGTCGATGTAGTTTCATGCTGGGGACTGCAGTTCGCCGACCACGGTGCTGCCCGCCTGATAAGGGGTGATCTCACCCGCCAGCACCTTGGGCAGCATCTCCTCGATGGAGGACTGAACAGCAGGGTTGTTAAAGAAGTTGTTTTTGATGGTGAAATCCATCCAATCGTAAAAAATCTTGACATTCTGTTCGTTGCGGTTGCGCACAAACGAGCCGTTCCCTTTGGTGAGCACCTCGAACTCGAGGATGGTCTGCCACACCTTGTCGATGGAGGTATGTTCGAGGGCAGAGCAGGTGAGCACCGGCACCGCCCAGCCATTGTCGTTCATCGGGAAGAGGTGGAGGGCGGACTGGTAGCGGGTGCGGGCCAGTTCGGCGGCGTGGACGTTGTCGCCGTCGGCCTTGTTGATGACCAAGCCGTCGGCCATCTCCATGATGCCGCGCTTAATGCCCTGCAGTTCGTCGCCGGCGCCGGCGAGCATCAGCAGAAGGAAGAAATCGACCATGGACTTGACGACGGTCTCGGACTGGCCGACGCCGACGGTCTCGACGATGATGGTGTCGAAGCCGGCGGCCTCGCAGAGGATGATGGTCTCGCGGGTCTTGCGGGCCACGCCGCCGAGGGTCAGTCCCGACGGGGAAGGACGGATGAAGGCGTGCGGGTCGCACGACAGCAGTTCCATGCGGGTCTTGTCGCCCAGGATGCTCCCTTTGGAGCGCTCGCTGCTGGGGTCGATGGCCAGCACGGCGATGTTCTTGCCCATGGAGGTCAGGTACTTGCCGAAAGACTCGATGAAGGTGCTCTTGCCCACGCCGGGCACGCCGGTGATGCCGAGGCGCAACGAGTTGCCCGCATAGGGCAGGCAGCGCTCGATCACCTGCTGGGCCACCCGCTGGTGCTCCGGATTGAGACTCTCGATCAGGGTGATGGCACGGCTCAGCACGACGCGGTCGCCCCGGCGGATGCCCTCGACATAGTCGTCCACCGCGAGTTCACGGCGGCGGTGCTTCCGCAGATACGGGTTCACCTGCACCGGCTGTTCCACGCCCTCGCGCTCGTGCAGCGCTGTCTCAAAACCGCCTTCTACCATGAAGTCGAGCAGGCTACGTTAGCGGCCACGACCTCGTCGCCGTTGACCTCCACCGTGTTGTCGTTTTCCATGTTGGCGCACTCGGTGGCGTTCACCTCGGCACCATCCCAACTGTCATACCCGATGAGTTCATCGTTCTCACTATAATATTTGCACAAGCAATCACTATGCTCACAGGCCCCGAAAACGAAAGCCAACAACAACGCCACAGCGGCTACGGAAAATAATTTTTTCATCTCTTATGTTTTTTAATTTGATTCAATATTGATAGTTGAAGTCATCAGTCCTGCTCACAGACCACGCGCATATCGACCAACTCCACGTCGCCGACAGGGATGTCGCTCACCTGATCCAGCGGGATCGACAACGTGAACTCATCGTTCATATCGTCGCAATCCTTTTCCGTCAGATGTTTGTCATCCCAAGTCTTGATATCATATAACTTATTGTTTCTATAGTACTTACACACACAATCCTTGTGACAGGAAGTCAGGAATAAACACGCCAAAACGGGCAACAGCATCCGGAAGATGTACTTTCTCATGAGTATGGATTTTTGCGCTGCAAAGTTACTATTTTTCATCAGAATGGCGGATGGATAAACGGGGGAATTTTTCATTTTTTTTGCCACAACGAGAAAAAGTCGTATTTTTGCATTTTATTTCTTACCAAACCTCTAATTATGAAGAAAATCATCCTCATCGTCGCCCTGTTGCTCCCGTTTTTCGCTACCGCGCAGAAGCTGGCATCCTACCGCAACATGGTGAACGACGGCTATAATTTCTGGGTCTATACCCCCGCCGACTACGACTCCACGAAAGCCGACAAGCCCATCGTGCTTTTCCTACACGGCAACAGTCTGTGCGGCAACGACTTGAACCGTGTCCGTCGGTACGGCACGTTGGACGCGCTCGGCATGGGGCGTCAAGTTGATGCCGTGGTGGTGGCTCCGCAGAATCCGGGCGGATCCTGGCAGCCCACCAAGATCATGAACGTGGTGCAATGGGTGGAAGAGAGATTCAGCGTAGATACCAACCGGCTGTATGTCATAGGGATGAGTCTGGGCGGCTACGGCACGATCCACTTCACGGCAGCATATCCCGACAAGGTGGCCGCGGCCATCGAACTTTGCGGCGGCAGCAACTTGAAAGACCACTGTTCGCTCTGCCAGGTGCCCCTTTGGATCATGCACGGCACTGCCGACCGCGCCATCTCGCTCTCCGAATCCCAGAAGATCGTCAACGCCATGGCGGCTTGCGGCGACACTTCCCGCCTCATATTCACCAAGTTGCCCGGACAGAGCCACGGTGCCCTCGCCAAAGTGTTCTACCTTGAAGAGGCCTACGAATGGCTCTTCTCCCACAACCTGCAGGATCCCGGCCGTCCCGTCAACCGCGATGTCGTCATCAACGTATCCACCTTCTCCAAGGCCTACACCAACATCGACCGCTCCACGTCGCATTTCACCGTCGTCAATGGCGCCACCGGCCAAGTGGAGCCCACCACCACGGTGAGTACCGACAACACGAGCAAGACGTCAACCGCCTCGGCGAAATACCACACAGTCAAGAAGGGGGACACCCTCAGCGCCATCGCGCGCAAATACCACACCACCGTCAGCAAAATCTGCAAACTCAACAAGATCAAGGAGACCACCATCCTGCAGATCGGGCGGAAACTGCGCGTGAGATAATCGGGAGAGATGAATTACATCGGGTCGAAAAACAGGATGTCGGGCTTCTTGCTGGGCACCGTCCGCGACATCGTGGGCGACGACCTGTCCGGCAAGACCTTCTGCGACCTCTTCGCGGGCACCGGCGCCGTCGGCAACGCCCTCAAACCCCACGTGCGCCAAGTCATCGCCAACGACCTTGAACACTACAGTTTCGTCCTCAACCGCAACTACATCGGCAACTGCACCCCCATCCCCGATGCCAAGTTCCTCATCAGCGAGCTCAACGACCTGCCGCCCGTACAAGACGGTCTCATCTACCAGAACTTCTGCCTGGGCAGCGGCTCCGGGCGACAGTACTTCTCCGATGAGAACGGACAGAAAATCGACGCCATGCGACAAGCCATCGAACGATGGCATCAACAGTCAGAAATCGACGATGACTGCTATTACTTCTTGATTTGCAGTTTGTTGGAATGCGCAGACCGGTTGGCCAACACGGCCTCCGTCTATGGGGCCTTCCTCAAGCGCCTGAAGCCCATGGCGCAAAAGAAGCTGATCCTCTCCCCTGCCGACTTCATCTGCACATCGCAGCAGAATCCCGTCCACCACGCCGACGCCAACGACCTCATCGGACACATCACGGGCGACATCCTCTATTTGGACCCACCCTACAACGTCCGCCAATACGGTGCCAACTATCACATACTCAACATTATATCAGAATACAAACCCTTGGTTTTCAAAGGGAAGACCGGCATTCACCGTTACCGTCGCTCCCGCTATTGCAGCCGCGTGAAGGTGTTCCCCGCCTTCGAGGAGTTGATCGCGCAGGCGCAATTCCCCTACATCTGCCTCTCATACAACAACGAAGGACTGCTCTCGCCAGAGCTCATCCGCAAGACAATGGAGAAGTACGGCCGTTACGACTGCATCTCCATGCGGCACCAGCGTTTCAAGGCCGACAACGACCTCAATCGCGCCCATCACGCCCACAATACGACGGAGTATATCCACGTGCTTTTCAAGCAGGGATGAAAAACTTGTCAAAACAGAACCGCACACGGCGAAAAATCGGGAAAATTCATGTAACTTTGCGGGCTAATTATAAAAACCATGCTACAGATACAAACCATCCGGGAAAATCCCGAAAAAGTCATTGAAAGACTGAAAGTTAAAAACTTCGATGCCACGGAATTAATCCAAAATATCCTCGACCTCGACAGCCGTTCGCGGCAAGTGAAACGCAACCTTGACAACAATTTGATGGAGCAGGGCAAGATGGCCAAATCCATCGGGCAACTGTTCCGCGAGGGCAAGCGCGAGGAGGCCGAGCAGATGAAGGCGCAAACCGCGGAGTTGAAGGCCCAGGAGAAGGAGTTGCAGGCGGAATACGACAGCACCGTCAAGACGCTCAACGAGACCATGGTGCTGCTGCCCAACATGCCGCACATCTCCGTGCCGCTCGGCAAGGGTGCCGAGGACAACGAGGTGGTCTATCAAGAGGGCGACGCCTCCCCGATGGGCAGCAACTGCCTACCCCACTGGGAATTGGTGAAGAAATACGACATCATCGACTTCGACCTCGGCAGCAAGATCACCGGCGCCGGGTTCCCCGTTTACAAAGGCAAGGGCGCCAAGATGCAGCGCGCGCTCATCAACTTCTTCCTCGACAGCGCCACCGCCGAAGGTTACTTGGAGGTGCAGCCGCCCTACATGGTCAACGCCGCATCCGCTTACGCCACCGGTCAACTGCCCGACAAAGAGGGCCAGATGTACCATGCTCCGCTCGACAACTTCTACCTCATCCCCACTGCCGAGGTGCCCGTCACCAACATCTACCGCGACGTCATCCTCAAGGAGAGCGACTTTCCCGTCAAGCACTGCGCCTACTCCGCCTGCTTCCGTCGCGAGGCGGGTTCCTACGGCAAGGACGTGCGCGGGCTCAACCGTCTGCACCAGTTCGACAAGGTGGAAATCGTGCAAGTGGAACACCCCGACAGATCCTACGAGACGCTCGAACAGATGAAGCAGTACGGCATGTCGCTGCTCCAACGTCTGGGGCTGCCCTTCCGCGTGCTGCGCCTCTGCGGCGGCGACATCAGTTTCACCTCCGCCCTCACCTACGACCTCGAAGTCTTTTCGAAAGCCCAAGAGAAGTGGTTGGAAGTCAGTTCGATATCCAATTTCGAAAGTTACCAGGCCAACCGCCTGCACCTGCGTTTCAAGGACGCCGACGGCAAGATGCGCCTCGCCCACACCCTCAACGGCAGCGCCCTCGCCCTGCCCCGCGTCATGGCTGCGCTCATCGAGAACAACCAGACGCCCGACGGCATCATCGTGCCCGAAGTGCTACGTCCCTACACCCACTTCGACATCATCTCGTAATGAAGCGGCTGCTCGCCTTCCTGCTCATCCTTTGCGCCACCCTGTTCGCGTCGGCGCAAAACCAGCGCTCCCAAGAGGAACAACTGGGCATCCAGTATTACCAAAACGGAGAGTACGAGAAGGCCGCGCCCATGTTTGAGAAGGTCTTCAACGCCAACCCCAACTCCTACATTTACTATTATTATTACCAAACACTACTGCAACTCGGGGATTTCAAAGAGGCGGAGAAGGTGGTGAAGAAGCAACAGAAGAAATTCCCCAACACCCAGCGTTACAAGACCGACTTGGGATACGTCTATGAGAGCGCGGGCGAACAAGAGAAGGCCAACCTCGTCTATGCCAACGCCATCAAGGAGTTGCCCGCCAACGAGCACACCATCCGAGAGTTGTACAACGCCTTCCTCGCGCGCCGACAGTACGAATATGCCATCACCACCATTGAGCGCGGACGCAGGTTGCTCAACAACAACATGCTGTTCGTCAACGAGATGACCTCCGTCTATATCCAGACCAACCGCACCGACCTCGTCGTGGAAGAGGCCCTGCTACTGGTAAGCGACGGCGGACAAGGGCGCATTCCTGAAGTACAGAAGATCATCCAGAAACTGCTCTCCGGCGACGAGGACCGGCAGAAATTGAGGACCACACTCGCTGTCTTGCAGCGGAAAACGCAGGAGAATCCCGGCAACATCGCCTACGAGATCATCCTGCAATGGGCCTATCAACTCGACAAGAACTACGACGACGCCCTGCTGCTGGCCAAGGCCATCGACCGCAAGTTGAAAGGCGACGGCCAGCGCGTCTATGCCCTCGCCAAGGAGGCCAACGCCAACAAGAGCTTCGACGCCGCCATCGCCGCCCTGCAGTACATCATCGAAAAGGGCGAGTCGAATCCCTATTTCACCAACGCCCAGTTCCTGCTGCTCGATGTGAAATACGAGAAACTATCCTCCACCTCCCCTATTGACAAACAGCAGGCCAGCGAGTTGGAGAAGGAGTTCGCCCGCATTCTGGAGGTCTATGGCCTGCATGAAGGCACGGCCGAGTGGACCCGCAAGTACGCTCACCTGCTCGCTTTCTACGTCGAGAAGCCCGAGGAGGCGAAGGCGTTGCTCAACCAGGCCATCGCGCAAGCCAACCGCGACGTCAAGGAACGCGCCCAGTACAAGGTCGATCTCGCCGACATCCAACTATACATGGGGGATGTCTGGGAGGCCTCGCTCCTTTACTCCCAGGTTGACAAGGACTTGCCCACCGACATCATCGGGCAGACCGCCAAGTACAAGAACGCGAAACTCTCGTTCTACATCGGCGAATTCGAATGGGCGAAGAGCCAACTGGACGTGCTGCGTGCCGCCACCTCCAAACTCATCGCCAACGACGCCATGTACTTCTCGCTCCTCATCACCGACAACGAAGAGGAGAGTGAAGAGGACGCCGGTCTCTTCGCCGACGGCGCAGAGGGGAACCAATCCCTGCGCTACTATGCCAAGGCGGACTTCCTGCTTTTCCAGAACAAAGAGGAAGAAGCTTCTCAAATGCTTGATTCCGTGCTGATTGTAGATCCCTACGGCAAATTGGCCGACGACGTCTATTATCAGAAAGCGAAGATCGCCATCAAGCGCGGCGACTACCTCGGCGCCCAGCAACTGCTCGACAAGATCCTTTCCGCCTACTCCTACGACCTTTTGGGCGACGACGCCACCTACCTGATGGCGCAAGTTTACGACTATTACCTGAAAGACAGCGGACAGGCCATGGGGTATTACCAGAAGATTCTCACGGACTACCCCGACAGTCTGTACACCATCGACGCCCGCAAGCGTTACCGCGAGTTGAGGGGCGACTTCAACTGACGGCAGATGGACGACCGCACCCAACAACTGGAGAATGGAAGAATCGGGCCGTTGCTGCTCACTTTCGCGCTGCCGGCCATCATCGCCACGGCGGCGACATCCTGTTACAACATCATCGACCGCATGTTCATCGGCAACGGCGTCGGCACCAACGCCCTCGCCGGACTCGGCATCACGCTGCCCGTGATGAACCTATCGACCGCGCTGGGCACGCTCGTCGGTGCCGGCGCCGCCGCGCTCGTGTCGCTCCGCATCGGCGAGCGGCGGCGCGAGGAGGCCACCCGCATCCTCTGCAACGCGCTGCTGCTCAACATCATCATCAGCATCGCCTTCACCATCCTCATGCTCGCCTTCTTGGATCCGATCCTGCTGCTGTTCGGCGCCGACCGCGACACGCTCCCCTACGCCCGCGAGTTCCTGCGGATCATCCTCATCGGCAACGTGGTCACCCACATCTTCTTCGGGCTCAACAGCGTCATGCGCGCCTCCGGCTATCCCATCAAGGCGATGATCTCGGTGCTCATCACGGTGTTCTGCAACCTCATCCTTGCGCCGCTCTTCATCTTTGCCTTCCATTGGGGCATCCGCGGCGCCGCGCTCGCCACCGTGCTCTCGCAACTCGTCGGCGCCTGCTGGGTGATCGCCCACTTCTGCCGCAAGAGATCCTATATCCATTTCGAGAAGCAGGAGATGCGACTGCACCTGCGTCTCGCCGGCGAGATGTTCGCCATCGGCCTCGCACCCTTCTTCATCCACGTCTGCGCCAGCGTGGTCACCATCCTGATGAACTGGCAACTGAAAACCCACGGAGGCACGCCTGCCATCGCCTCTTACGGCATCGTGGCCGCCATCAACTCCTTAGTCATCAGCATGATCCTCGGCCTCACCCACGGCATGCAGCCCATCGTCGGCTTCAACTACGGCGCCGGGCACCGCGACCGCGCCCTCCAGACCTACCGGCTGACCGTGCTGTGCGCCACGATCCTGTGCGCCCTCTGCTTCGCCGCCGTCGAACTCGCCCCCACTGACATCGCCAGCGCCTTCACCGACGACCCCGTACTCACTGCCGGCACCACCGTCGCCCTACGCCTCTGTTGCGCCATGATGTTGACACTTGGCTTTCAAGTGGTTACATCCAACTTTTTCCAATCCATCGGCAAGGCGCGGATCGCCATCTTCCTCTCCCTCTCACGCCAAATCATCTTCCTGCTCCCCTTCCTATGGCTGCTCCCGCCTGCCTTCGGTGTGATGGGCGCATGGTACGCCACCCCCGCCGCCGACCTCTGCGCCTGCGCCGTGACCGCCGTCATACTTTTCGTCTTCATGAGAAAAAGATATTGGAAGACAGTGAATTGAATCATGAATTTTCGCAAATTCCATCCTTTGAAATGTTGGATGCTAATTCACCAATCAACCATTACATTTATAACTTGAATTCAGTTAACAAAAAAAACAATGAATAAGAACAAACAAGTCATTCTCTTGACCGGGGCGAGCAGCGGTATCGGATACGACACGGCCGTGGCCCTGGCGAAACAGGGGCACAAGGTGTATGCCGCCGCCCGCCGTGTGGAACGTATGGAACCGCTCCGCGAGTGGGGCGTCGTGCCGATACAGATGGATGTCACCGACGAAGCGTCGATGCGGCAAGGGGTGCAGACCCTGCTCGACCGCGAGGGACGCATCGACGTGCTCATCAACAATGCCGGCTACGGTTACTTCGGTGCAGTGGAGAACGTGCCGATGGAAGATGCACGCAACCAGCTTGAAGTCAACATCTTCGGCTTGGCGCGGCTCTGCCAGTTGGTGCTGCCCACGATGCGCGAGCAGCACAGCGGCCGCATCGTCAACATCGCGTCGGTGGCGGGCAAATCGGTGATTTACTATGGCGGCTGGTACCACGTGTCGAAATACGCGGTCGAGGCACTGAGCGACGCGCTCCGCATCGAGATGCAGCCCTTCGGCATCGACGTGGTCATCATCGAGCCCGGGGCCATCAAGACCAACTGGGGCATCATCGCCGCCGACCACCTCGAGGAGACCTCCAAGGGTACCGCCTACGCCGAAACAGGCGCGGTGATGGCGCAGAACCTGCGGGGCATGTACGAGTCGTCGAGCATTTCCGACCCCTCCGTGGTCCGGAAGGCCATCTGCCGTGCCGTGAATGCCCGCCGTCCCCGCACGCGCTACCGCATCGGGCGTCTCTCCTCGACAATGGTGTTCTTCCACTGGCTGCTGCCTACCCGCTGGTGGGACGGCATCGTGCGGCTGATGGGGAAAACGAAAGTGGATGTGAGAGGTACTTCCCTCGTTCGCTCAACTTGTCCACCGTCTTGGTAGTGGCCTGCAACTGCCGGTTGACATTGGTGATGCACACGCAGTCGCTGTCCACTATGGTAAGATGACTGATGCCGTTTCGCACAATGCTCTCGGCACACCAGCCTCCTACGCCCCCCATGCCAAAAATGATGACACGCTCACTTATGTGTCTCACCGCCCAAAAGCAGGTTCAAACGGTTGAATATGGGACTTTATACACTCGCTATAATCAATATTTGAGGCGACAAGGACAGTGCTTTTTAGTTGAATTATAAAATCAACAAGAAACGTTATCCTACAAACAATTCATTAATCTACCATAAAATAGATAAAAGTTGTATTTTTGCCTTCGAAATCATCGTCAGCCCATATTCCCAAATTCCCAGATCCCCATCAAGCATGAAAAAGATATTCCTTCTCCTCATCATTTTTCAGTTGGCTATAAGCGTGCAAGCGCAGCAGCGCGACCGGCGTGCAGACTTAAAAATAGAGTGCGGCTATCAAATCGACCTATCCCCCACCGGCAAGTTGTGGATGTCCGACCGGTGCGGGCATATCTGGGTGGCCGACAGCATAGGCGCCACGTGGCGCACCGTCTTGAGTCCGATAAATGAGGATTTTACTGCAGGCGCCACCTTTGAGCGCGTGGCCACTTTCGGATCAGATATAGCTGTAGCAGCCGGTTATTTGCAACCCGGCAAATTTGTGTTGCGAACTGCCGATGGCGGACATCATTGGGACACCCTGCAGGTGGATCCTAATCTGGTGTGGGT